>CANRWO010000126.1 GCA_947643615.1 uncultured Lachnospiraceae bacterium | reverse complement strand
AACGAACCAGGTACCTTAAGGCTGCTTAATCTCTTCCTTAACTTACTGACATTGGCTATGAATTGAAACATATGGTATTCCGGGTTTTGAGAGTACGGGCAGCTTATGCTATATGCATAGGCTGCCTGTTTTAATGCACATGGGGCCAAAGGAAATCGCCTTTCATTTGGCACAGTCCTCCTGCAAATCATATGGCGTAATGGCCGTAAAAAAATGATATACGCATAAAAGTTTCCGGTTTGCAGATAATACGTGACAGAATGGGTAAAGCACAGGCTTTGATGTAACGTCAAACGATGCAATAGAATGTTGGGACAGGAAAAAGAAAGGGGAGAGGTGCAGTACATGAGAACCTTGTTTTTGGTTATCATAGGGGCCAGTTACGGCATGCTGTCTTCCGCGGGAGTGTTTACCGTACTGGTGGCGGTGGGGTTGGTGCCCCGCTTTGCGGGAAAGACCCATACCTCTAAGAAGGTACTGATTTATGAAGAGATGGTCATATTTGGGACGATAACAGGATGTGTCTTAAGTATTTTCTCACGGTACTGCCAGTTCGGTGCATGGTGGCAGGGAAGGTTCCCGGAAAGAATGGGGATGTGGCTTGGGATCGGTGTGTTCTGGCAGGCGGTATATGGCATTTTTGCCGGGATGTTCATCGGATGCCTTGCCCTTGCCATTGCGGAGATGCTGGATAGTATCCCAATCTTGACGAGGAGGGTATCTTTCCGACATGGGATCGGCCTGGCTATCCTCAGTATGTCGGTGGGGAAATTATGTGGATCATTATTGTATTTCTTCACGGAACTGCACCGGACGGCATAAGGCATAAGACGTGAAAAATCGTTTCACGATCCTGAATTATATGTCCGCCCAAGCGTGTTGAAAAATCTTTTTTCAAACACACTCTAAGCGGGCAGATGGGAATTCGTGTGAGAAGAGCAACAGGAAGCGAGGGCATTTGATGGCGAATGTGACAGTCTATATAAAGTGTGACAGAAATGTAGAGGTACAGTCGGAGGACGTGTTCCTCTCCGATTTGGGGGAACTTCGGTGTTCCGATACTGTAGTTGCCGCAAAGCTGAAAGCTTTGAAGGTACATCATTTCGGTAAACAGGAAACCAAACGCTGTGTGATCAGCACCTTAAAGCTGGTAAAACTGATGGAGGATACCTGTCCCAATATTACAGTGCAGATTGTGGGGGAACCGGATGTCCTTGTGGAATGGGTCAGTGTGGACAAGCATAAGGGATGGCAGCAATGGCTGAAGGCAGCGCTGGTATGTCTGGTCAGCTTTTTTGGCACTGCTTTTACCATTATGGCGTACCACAATGATGTAGGCATTAATGACGTGTTTACGGAAGTATACAAAATGGTCATGAACAGGGAGCCGCAAGGCTTGAATACTCTGGAGGTATCCTATTCCCTGGGATTGGCAGCAGGCATTATTGTGTTCTTTAACCACATCGGCGGCAGAAGGCTTACCAAGGACCCTACTCCTATTGAAGTGGCCATGCGCAACTATGAGGAAGACGTAGACAAGGCACTCATAGCCACTGCAGGCAGGGAAGGGAAGGAAGAGGAGGCCTGAGGAGAATGGAATCGGGAACCTTGCGGGAATAAAAAGGCGGCTTTTGGCACATACTGAGGAAAATGCAAGGTTCACGGCATTGGCGTCATGAGCGTAGGGGGCAGTCCTTCGGAACATGCACCATCAACCTGTGCCGTTTGTAAGGTGATTTGAAAAAGGAGGCCAGTTATGGCAGAGACAAAACAGGAAAAAGAACAGCAGCAAAAAGAATATGAGAAATACGTCAAAGAGGTCACTCCCACCCATAATCTGGGACTTCAGATGGCCAAGGCCTTTGTTACCGGCGGCATCATCTGCTGCATCGGTCAGTTTATTTTAAATTATGCGGGAAATTTGGGACTGGATAAGCAGACGGCGGGAAGCTGGTGTTCCCTGCTCCTGGTATTGGCGTCCGTGATCCTGACAGGGTTTAACATTTACCCCAAGATCGTAAAGTGGGGCGGTGCGGGGGCGCTGGTCCCTATCACGGGATTTGCCAACGGAGTGGCGGCGCCTGCCATTGAATATAAGACGGAAGGCCAGGTCTTCGGCATTGGGTGTAAGATATTCACCATCGCCGGACCGGTGATCCTGTATGGTATCTTTGCCAGCTGGCTGCTGGGATTGGCGTACTGGATCGGGAAGATGGCGGGGATTGTGTAAAGTTCCTTTCAATCTGCATATGGGGCAGAATCATAAGAAAAGCTTGTGATATACAGGGTATAAAAATAACAAAAGCAGGCGTTTGTGTTTGGGGCAGGTGACGGACTTACGGTTCGCCGGCCTGCTTTTTTGCGCATATAGGCAGACAGAATCCTTTGGTACAACCAGTGGAGTGTTACCGGAATCATGTAGTTATTTTTAGAAGACTGAAAAATATAGTGGTTCGTTAGTTTGATATATGATAATATATAGGCAGGAGCAGGAGTGGTAGAGAGGGAGATTCGGGTACGGATTTATTGAAACTGTTGAAGGCGCTTCTGCCCACGGAGACAGGTTCACAGGATAAGTGCCAGATACCGGAGGAAGATTTTCATACCAGAATACCTCAAGCCTTGGAAAGTAAGGTGTCGCTTATGTGCAATTTGAGTAAGGGTGTGGAGGAGAAGGGAATTGAAAAGGGAAGACAGGAAGGAATAATAGCTATGGTATCAGCATTAAAGGATTTACAAATTGCAGACAGCATTATTCTGAATAAAATCCAGGAAAAGTTTCATTTGGCAGAAGAAACAGCTAAAATGTATTTGTAAGTATAACGGGCAGAGCATATCCGTGTTCTGCCTGAAATATAATTCCTAAAAATATACGGATGGCTGAGATTAATACAATAGAAGCGGAGTATT
>CANRWO010000125.1 GCA_947643615.1 uncultured Lachnospiraceae bacterium | reverse complement strand
ATGGAACCAGACGAGAAAAGAGAGGATAATCGGCATGGATGTATCAACAACAATAAAAAAATTCGGCTTGGAACAGGCGTTTAAGTATCTGCATAAAGATCCTGAAAAAAATCTTGTTAAAATCATGGATTGGGCAGATAAATTTGCCGGAAACGAATTTGTACCACAGCGCAGGATGATCAGGGAGGCAATGACAAATCCTAAACATCCGTACTATGGGTATATACGGCATATTCTGGAGGACATTGATCCCCATGTTATGCAGACAACGGCAGTAAATTTTTTTATCAATGCCGGGCTTATAGGCTGGCCTAAGCAGGAGGAGTGCCGTAAAAAGTACGGATGCAATATTCCATGGGCGATTCTGTTGGACCCAACCAGCGCCTGTAACCTCCACTGTACCGGATGCTGGGCGGCAGAATATGGAAATAAGCTAAACCTGTCTTATGACGAGATGGACGATATTATACGGCAGGGCAAAGAGCTGGGTGTTTATCTGTACCTTTATACGGGCGGGGAGCCTTTGGTACGGAAAACGGATTTGATACGGTTATGTGAAAGGCATTCGGATTGTGTATTCCTGTGCTTTACCAACGCAACTCTTATTGATGAAGCATTTACAGATGAAATGCTGAGAGTAGGGAATTTTATTCCGGCTATTTCGCTGGAAGGTTTTGAAGAGGCCACGGACGGACGGCGTGGGGACGGGGTGTACCATAAAGTAACAAAAGCGATGGAACTGTTACGTCGTAAAAAGCTGTTTTATGGGATATCAGCCTGCTATACAAGTGTAAATTTCAGCTCTATTACTTCAGAAGAGTTTCTGAACAGTGTAATTGATATGGGAGCTTATTTTATCTGGTATTTCCACTATATGCCTGTTGGAAATGATGCGCAGCCTGAACTGATGCCAACCCCTGTCCAGAGGGAGGAAACTTATTGGCGTATCAGAAAATATAGAGCGGAAAAACCACTGTTTGCAATGGATTTTCAAAATGATGCAGAGTATGTAGGCGGATGTATTGCGGGAGGACGCCGTTATTTCCATATTAACGCGAACGGGGATATTGATCCGTGTGTATTTGTGCATTACTCGGATTCCAATATCCGTGAAAAGTCCATACTGGAGGCGCTTCAATCTCCGATCATGATGGCGTACCATGACAATCAGCCTTTTAATGAAAATATGCTGAAACCTTGCCCGATGCTGGAAAACCCGCAAAAACTGCGCAGGATGGTTTCAGAAACAGACGTTCATTCCACGGACCTGCAGTCTCCGGAAACAGTAGAGCATCTTTGCGCCAAATGTGACAAATATGCACAGGAATGGAAGTCCACCGCAGACAGGCTGTGGAAAGAAAAAGAAAGGTAAACGGGGAAAAGGGAGAATGTTTATGCGGACTGCAATTGTTACAGACAGTAATAGTGGGATTTTTGAGGAAGAAGGCAGGAAGAGAGGGATTTATATAGTACCTATGCCGGTAATCATAGAAGGAAAAACTTATTATGAAGGCATAGATTTAACCCATGAAGAATTTTATCAGATGATGTCAGAGCGGAAAAAAATATCCAGTTCGCAGCCGTCACCATATGAGGTTACGGAAGTCTGGGATAAGGCGTTCATGGATGGTTATGAAACGGTGGTGTATATTCCGATGTCAAGCGGGATCAGCGGCTCCTGCCAGACGGCAGCGGCGTTGGCACAGGACTATGGCGGAAGAGTATATGTGGCGGATAATCACAGAATTTCTGTTACACAAAGGTTTTCTGTTCTGGAAGCAAAGGCTATGGCAGAGAAAGGATATAGTGCAAAAGAGATAAAAGAAGCTCTGGAAAAAGCGGCATACGAATCTCTTATTTATGTGGGAGTAGAGACACTGGAGCATTTGAAGAGGAGCGGGCGGGTAACTCCTGCAGGAGCTGCCATAGGGACAGTTTTGAATATAAAACCACTGCTTGTGATTGAAGGGGAACGCCTGGACGCATTTGCAAAGGTCAGGGGAACAAAGAAGTGTAAAGAACGGCTTTTGGTTCAAATGAAAGAAAGTGCGGACAGGCTTCGGGAAGGAGGCGCCCAGATATACATTGGCGCGGCAGGAAGTTTTGTGGAACCGAAAGAGCATAAAGAATGGTTTGAGATGGTGCAGGAAATGTTTGCAGGGGAAGAAATATGCTATGATCCGTTGACCATCAGCATTGGATGCCATGTAGGGGCAGGGGCTTTTGGCATGGGGATCAGCCGGAAAATGTATTGATACGAATCACTGTTTTTGCATCAATTCTGCGGATTTGAGGAAAGCCTGTTTGCCTGCATCGTCAAATAAGCAGCAAATACGCATAAAAGGGGCAGAAAGGTCATACTCCATTCCGGCATTTAACCAGTCAAGGAAAATGCCGGTAAGGGTACATTTATAGAAACGTATAAACAGTTCACGATCCTCCGGGGGAAGCGTCAGATCAGCAGTAACCGTATTAATATATTGTGTTACAACATAATAAATAATCCGGTCCAGTTCGTTTAAAAAAGATTCACGGTGTACGGAACGGTAAATATGGAGGATCGCTTTCCGGCGGCCGGCACAGCTTTCAAGAAGCGGGGTAAGACAGTCCATTGGCGAACCAAAATTATGGTAAGTTTGGATGATGGAATCAGCATCCCTTTTCACGATAAACTCCAAAAGTTCAGGAATGTCGTGAAAATGATAATAAAATGTATTCCGGTTTAATTGACATAGATCTACAATGTCCTTAACTGTAATTTTGCTGAATGGTTTCTGTTCCAGCAACTGCCAGAAGGCATCTATAATTATGCTTTTCGTATGGTTCATAGGATCAACTCGCTTTTAAAAGAATTGGACAATTATACCATGAAAACAGATTTTTTTCAATGGAAGGATTGATTGGATGGGAAAACGT
>CANRWO010000124.1 GCA_947643615.1 uncultured Lachnospiraceae bacterium | reverse complement strand
TACGCACGGTGGTGTGAGAGGACGGCGGTTAATCACCGCCTCCTACTCGATTTTCCGTTTTTTCTGCTATAATTTGGTGGAATACTGTAACGAATGGCCCGTGAAACGGATATATAGGCAGAAAGGAGGAGAGGGATGGAGGAAATATATCAGGAAAATGCGAAACTGGTATATCGATTTCTCTTAAAATACTGCCATGACCCGCAGCTTGCGGAAGAATTGACACAGGAGACTTTCCTGCGTGCCATGGATTCCATCGGCCGTTACGATTACAGCTGTAAAATCAGTGTCTGGCTCTGCCAGATAGCCAAGCATATCTATCTGCAGTATCTGGCCAAGCGGGGAAGGGAAATCCCTTCCGAAGAGATGGTGCTGGATGGGATGGCCGGGACAGATGCCGGGGGAAACGGAACAGAGGAACGGGTAGTTCGGCGTTACGAGCTTCTTGACGTATTAAAAGACATGCAGAACCTGCCGGACCAGATGCGGGAAGTCATTTATCTAAGATCCATGGCAGAGCTTTCTTTTAGGGAGATCGGGGAAATACTGGGGAAAAGCGAAAACTGGGCGAGGGTCACCTTCTACCGGGGGAAGGAAAGGCTTTTGAAGGAAAGGAAACCGGAAACAGAATAGCGTAAAGGAGGAGAAGCGTATGAAGATGAGTTGCAGCGTGATACAGGATTTACTGCCGTCTTATGCGGACAATATCTGTTCGAAGGATACAAGGGAACTGGTAGAGGAGCATGTGGCAGAGTGCGGCCAGTGCAGGGATAAGCTGGAGAAGATGAAAAATACGGAAATCATTGGGGGAAAGGCTGCCGGAAAACAGATAGATTACCTGAAGAAAGTGCGCAGTACGATCCTGCATAAAGAATGGCTGGGAAAATTTATCCTGGTGATCTTGACGGGCATTGCATATGTGGGACTGTTTGCAGGGAGCGGGGGACTGCTGAATTATGAGGGGATACCGTCTTTTATTTTCAGCGCCCTGATCTTCAGTGCCGCGATACTTGCAGGGAACTACCGCAGCTCTGAAAGGAAGAAGACGGCGGCGGTGATGGAAACGGTCTTATCCGCCGCAGTGTTCCTGTTTGTGCTGGTATATAACGGATACCTGGTACGGAGCCTTGCAAATGAGGGAATGCCTTTTCCGTTCGGCGATATGGAAGCAAGGCTGCTGGGCCCGATTTATGCAACGGTCCTCAAGGCGGCTGCATCGGCTGCCGTCCTTATATTCATAAAAAATACCTTTGGAAAGGGGAAAAACGCATACGCCACCACGATAAATATTACGTCAATAGGGTATATTGTGTATGCCAATGACTGGCTGTACCACATGGATTCGAAGGAAACGACCCTGCGTTTTCTGTCGGAGCTGGAACTCTCCCAGGCCGTGTTGGCGGCAGCAGGCATTATCGCCTGCTTTATATTGCGGAAGTATGATAAAAAGATATAAATATAAATTATAATATGTATAAAAACTATTGATTTTACTTATAAATAAAAGTATAGTATACTTATTCCGTAATAAGAGCGTAACAAAGAGAGTGCGGTCTAAGGCCGCACTGCCCGATACAGGCGAAATGCTTTTGCAGGCCTGCAGAAGAGAATTGTAAGCTTACGGATAGTTTTCCGAAATCCTGCCGCAAATGCTGGGCATGTAAGATTCCGGGAAGCTATATAAGCGGAATGGAGGAAAATCATGGTTAAGGCGATCGTAGGAGCTAACTGGGGGGACGAGGGTAAAGGGAAGATTACGGATATGATGGCCCAGGAGGCGGATATTGTGGTCCGCTTCCAGGGCGGGGCAAACGCCGGGCACACTATTGTGAACAACTACGGAAAATTTGCCTTGCACACGCTGCCTTCCGGCGTATTTTATGGACATATCACCAGCGTTATCGGCAACGGTGTGGCGCTGAATGTACCGCTGCTGTTCAAGGAGATCCAGTCCATTGTGGAGAGGGATGTGCCACAGCCTAAGATTCTGGTGTCGGATCGGGCACAGATTGTCATGCCATACCATATATTGTTCGACCAGTATGAGGAGGAGAGGCTGGGCGGTAAGTCTTTCGGTTCCACAAAGTCCGGCATTGCTCCGTTTTACTCCGATAAGTACGCAAAGATCGGCTTCCAGGTAAGCGAGCTTTTTGACGAGGAGCTTTTGCAGGAAAAGGTGGAAAGGGTCTGCGAGACGAAGAATGTGCTTTTGGAGCATTTGTACCACAAACCGGCTATTGACCCCAAGGAACTGCTGGCAACGCTCCATGAATACAGGGACATGGTGGCGCCTTACGTGTGTGACGTTTCCGCTTTCCTGGATAAAGCGTTAAAAGAAGGGAAGACTGTTCTGCTGGAAGGCCAGCTGGGCACTTTGAAGGATCCCGACCACGGGATCTATCCCATGGTTACTTCCTCATCTACCTTGGCTGCTTACGGCGCCATTGGCGCAGGACTGCCTCCCTATGAGATCAAACAGATCGTTACGGTCTGCAAGGCTTATTCTTCTGCAGTAGGCGCAGGAGCCTTTGTCTCCGAACTGTTCGGGGACGAGGCGGAAGAACTGAGGCGCAGGGGAGGGGATGGCGGCGAGTACGGCGCTACCACAGGCCGTCCCAGGCGTGTAGGCTGGTTTGACTGTGTGGCTTCCAAGTATGGCTGCCGCCTCCAGGGCACCACGGACGTGGCGTTTACCGTGTTGGATGTATTGGGTTACCTGGATGAGATCCCTGTCTGCACGGGTTATGAGATTGACGGTGAGATCACAACTGATTTCCCCGTCACTGCAAAGCTGGAGAAGGCAAAGCCTGTGTTCAAGACACTGCCCGGCTGGAAATGTGAGATCCGTGGCATCAAAAAGTATGAGGAGCTGCCTGAAAACTGCCGTAGCTACATTGAGTTCATTGAGGGGCAGATCGGCTACCCCATTACCATGGTCAGCAACGGGCCCAGCAGGGAAGATATTATTTACAGAGAGAGTCCGTTGAAAAATTAAGTGTACTGATACATTTGACCTTGAGCCATTTGGGCGAAAGCGCAATGTGCCGGCACAGATTTTCAGGGAGATTTGTTTCGGCTGTAATACAGAAGCGGCGTATCCGTTGGATGCGCCGTTTTCAGCAGTGGATTACCACAGGGCCATGCGCTTTCACGCCCTGTTTTGAGCAGTGGAT
>CANRWO010000123.1 GCA_947643615.1 uncultured Lachnospiraceae bacterium | reverse complement strand
ATTATTGAATTTTCAAGGTGCATAGGCACTTATTCAAGTGCGAAGTTTGAGTAAAATAAGTGCAGATGTCAGAGTTAATTACTCTCTAACAGCTACACTTTTATGGTACTAAATTAAGCCATTACTGGCTTTGTGAGTTATTTCTAAATGCTCAGGTGTCAAACTCCCGAGTAAACAGCTCTGCCATGGGGGATGGAAGGGATATTTGATGAGGTAATTGTTTTCAAAATGCCTTCAAATTTCTTACAAGCCGGAAAAAATGCTTGCATTGGTTGTAAATATATGTTAAAATTTGAATGTTGTGAAAACGAGATGGTCCTCTGTTACGGAAGGTATTAAGAACATCCATTTTATGAAGGAGGCTCAGTATGAGTGATATTATCAGAGAAATCGAGGCAGAACAGTTAAAAGAGACCGTAGATGATTTTAATGTGGGTGATACCGTTAAGGTATACGGTAAGATTAAGGAAGGTAACCGTGAGAGGATCCAGGTTTTTGAAGGCGTTGTTCTGAAGAGACAGGGCGGCAGCAACAGAGAGACTTTCACCGTGAGAAAGACATCTAACGGTATCGGCGTTGAGAAGACATGGCCCCTGCATTCCCCTAATGTAGAGAAGATCGAGATAGTCAGAAGAGGTAAAGTAAGACGTGCGAAGCTGAATTATCTGAGAAGCCGTGTTGGTAAGAGGGCAAAGGTGAAAGAGCTGGTGAGATAATCACTTTGACATGCGCGAAGAGACAGGACAATTACTTGTGTAGTTGTCCTTTTCTATTTTTGAAAAATGTGATACAATTATTTTCGGGAAACTGCTTACTGTACTTTTGCCGCATTTTATGAGGCGCAGTCCCGCCTCTTCTTCCTTTTGGCGGGGTATCTCCTGAAATTGTGAAAGGGAGCGCAAAATGATGTCTGCGGGTTTGGGTGGCGTATACCTCAACGGTATATTCGGCACATGGGAATCAAAAAATGGCGAGGAATAAAGGTCTTAGTTTTTATAAAAAGAAGAAAAAAATCAGTTCCGCAACCATCAGGGAAATATTCAGTTGGATATTCGGGATTGTCGCCGCTGTATTTATTGCTGCGGTGTTAAATTATTTCATGGGTATGACTACCAATGTTGTGGGTGTATCTATGGAACCCACGCTCTACAACGGACAGAAGATTTATATCAACCGTTTTCTCTACATCCTGTCCTCCCCAAAAGCGGGGGATGTGGTTGTATTTTTGCCAAACGGTAATGAAAATGCCCATTACTATGTCAAAAGGGTGGTGGCGGTTCCGGGGGACCAACTGGTGGTGAAGGACAGTGTGTTGTTTGTCAACGGGTTGGAGAGTCCATGGGTCACCGAGAAGCTGGTAGATGCCGGCATAGCGGACAATGAATTTACCTTGGAGAACGGAGAGTATTTCTGCATCGGAGACAATCCGGGCAACAGTGAGGACAGCCGTTCTGCCAATATCGGCCCGGTGAAAGAGGCGGATATCGTGGGAAAAGCTTGGTTCAGAGGAAAGTGCGATGAACTGGGAATGGGGTTTGTAAAATGAGGTTCTGATAAAATAGAGAAACACAGGCCTGTCCTTGGGGGAAGGCCCCGGGTTTGATTTGGCGGACGGAAACGAATATATAGACAGGCGGGAAAGACTGTATAACCCGTGAAATGGAGCAAGGTATGAATTATCAATGGTATCCCGGTCATATGACGAAGGCAAAGCGTATGATGCAGGAAAATATAAAGCTTATTGATCTGATCATAGAACTGGTGGATGCAAGGATTCCCTTGAGCAGCCGAAACCCCGACATTGACGAGCTGGGGCAGAACAAGGCAAGGATGGTTCTTCTGAACAAATCGGACCTTGCCGACCCGGTATATAATAAGCAGTGGATGGATTACTTTAAGGGGCAGGGAGCATATGTGCTTGAGGTCAATTCGAAAACAGGCGCAGGAATCAAGGGGATCCAGGGTATGGTTCAGGAAGCCTGCAGGGAAAAGCTGGAGCGGGACAGGAAGAGAGGGATACTGAACCGGCCTGTGCGTGCTATGGTGGTGGGAATTCCAAATGTGGGCAAATCAACCTTTATTAATTCCTTTGCCGGGAAAGCCTGCACTAAGACAGGGAATAAACCGGGGGTCACAAAGGGAAAACAATGGATACGTTTAAACAAAAATCTCGAGCTGCTGGATACGCCGGGGATCTTGTGGCCTAAATTTGAAGATCAGACAGTGGGAATGCACCTTGCATTTATCGGATCCATGAATGATGAGATCATTGTTCTGGAGGAGCTTGCCTGTGACTTGCTGGACTGCCTGGGCGAAGGGTATCCTGAAGCGGTGGCCGGGCGTTACGGCGTAAAAGGGAAAGCCTCTTCGGCAGAATTGCTGGAAGGCATTGCCAGGGCACGGGGGTGCATCCTGAAAGGCGAGAATCTTGACTTGAAAAAAGCTGCGATTATTCTTCTGGAGGATTTCAGGAGCGGGAGGCTTGGGAGAATCACAGTGGAACATCCGCTACAGGAGAGTACCTGAATAAGCTGCAGAGGCAGATTGGAACAGGGGACAAGGTATTGCCTGTCTTACTAAGCAGAGGTGAATTAGGAAGGATATGGGTCAAAACATGGATAACAGTATGAGCAAACAGATGACCGGAACCAAAAGGAAAGGCAGAGGCCTGAATAAAGTGATGCGGGAAATGATCAGCACCCTGCTGTATCTTCTGATTGTCCTGAGCGTCACATATTTTGTGATTCATTATGTGGGACAGAGGACGGAAGTATGGGGAGCTTCCATGGAATCTACCTTGAATCACGGTGATAACCTGATCGTGGATAAGATCACGTATCGCTTCAAGGACCCTCAGCGGTTTGATATCATTGTGTTTCCTTTTCAGTATGAGGAGGACACATTTTATATAAAGAGAATAATTGGCCTGCCGGGGGAAACAGTGCAGATTGGCCTGGACGGTACAATCTATATCGACGGCGAAGTATTGGAAGAAAATTACGGCAGGGAGATTATAAAGCCTGAGAATGTGGGGATTGCCGTCGAACCTGTGGTGCTGGGAGATGACGAATACTTTGTGATGGGCGATAACCGCAATAACAGCAGCGACAGTAGGACGGAAGTGGTGGGAAATATCCATAGAGATGACATTATAGGCAGGGCATGGCTGCGGATCTGGCCTTTGGACGATATGGGTATTCTCAAGCATCAGTAATGACGGCGGAATGAAATATTTGTGCTCCTGATTTAAGTGCCCGCCCAAGCGGGCAAATGGGAGTTGGATTGATAAATCATGTCGCGCTGATCTTTCAAACGGCAATTTGAGTCAGAGCCTCAAATATGCCCTGATCGCAGATGAGAAATCGCCT
>CANRWO010000122.1 GCA_947643615.1 uncultured Lachnospiraceae bacterium | reverse complement strand
ATTTCGTTGTACCGATGAACATCGCAACACCGAAATTGATACAATGGAAAACCGCAGAAATGCGTGGAAATAAGCCTTTCCACGGATTCTGCGGTTTTATTTTTTCGCCTTTTGAGCCTTTTTTCTGTTGCGGAGGCTGTTTCGTCCTCAAAATTTGCACCTCCTTTTAACGATTGATTCATGCCTATCCGCGGTTTTGGAGAATCTTTACAGAGGAAAGAGAGTGTTGTTGTCATACCACAAATATATAGATATACATCAAAAAATAAGGGATAGTAGATATTGATATGTCTGTGGTATGTGGTATACTAATAGAAAAAACGGAGGTAAAAAAATGGTAAAAGCAGTATTTATGGATTATACAGGAACAATCATTCAGGAAAAGGGAGCGGATTTGGAAAAAATTGTTTCCCGGATATGGAAAAACAGCCGGCTTGAAACAGCGGAAGAGACAGTGAGATATTGGTGGAGCCTGATAAAAATGATGGAAGAAAAAAGTTATGGCGATGCTTTTTTGACAGAAGATGAGATTGTTGACTGTCTGCTGGAAAGGCTTGGCAGGGAGAAGGGGCTGGATGATGATTTTTCGGAACTGCATAAGCTGTTTCAGAGGTTTTGGATGTATGCGCCAGTTTTTGATGATGTAAAGGAATTTTTTGAAAAATGCCATCTTCCGATTTATGTAATTACAAATAATGGGGTCTGTTATGTGCAGGAATGTATGGAACAGAACGGTCTTGAAGTAGCCGGGATTATTTCCGGGGAAATGGTCCGGGCATATAAACCCCATAAAGAAGTGTTCGATTATGCTTTGAAAATAAGCGGATGCGCTGCCAGGGAGGTGATTCATATTGGGGACTCTGTTGTATCTGATGTAAATGGCGCATCTGCGGCTGGCATAACGCCTGTCCTTATAGATAGAAAGGCAAAAGTACAGTGTGCGGATCACAAAGTGATACACCGGCTTACGGAAGCGCTGGAGTATTTGGACTGTGTCTGATGAAACACTTGGGGAAGCAGCCATTTGCGGTTACTTCCCTGAAAGTGTGCTGGCAGATGCCGATTCTGGGGCATGAAAACGTTCACCCGGCTTGTAGTGTGAACCGATCCATTTCCTGCAGTTTTCAATAGACTGTATGTCGCAGTCTCTTGCAGCCTGTGACTGCCCGTGGATGATCGCCTGATAGATAGATTCAAATTCTTTGATCTGGTCGTCCAGGTAACCGAGCTGTGCGATCACGCTTCCCATGGACTGGTAGACGGGCATAAATGTTCGGAGCAGTAAAGGAAGTATGATATTGTTGCTGGCCAGGGCGGCTGTATGATAGAAATTAAAAATCAGTTCTCCGGCAGACAGAAGGGTCGGCGATTCTTTTAATGCCGCAATGATTTCCGGCATTTTTGAAAGGTAGGGTGAATCCGTATGTTGTGCTGCAAGTTCCATAAAATACGGTTCTATGCTTTTTCGTATCTGCAGCATGGGTTCCAGATATTCCGGAGTGAATTTCCACCCGTTATATTCCATGATTGCTGTCAGGACATGGATATCCCCTCCCGCCACATAATCATTGACAAAGGCACCTTTTCTCGGCGCGATTCGTATAAATCCCATATTTGCAAGCTGGTTCAGCCCTCCGTTTACTACGGCTCTGCTTACTTTCATATTTTCGCTGAGTTCCCGTTCTGTGGGCAGCCGTTCTCCGACTTTTAATTCTCCTGAGAGGATCATCCGCTGCAGCTCCTGTATAAATAAATCAGTCAGTGAAGGAGAAACCAGTTCTTTAAATTCCATTTCAAGGCTCCTTTCGTGGGGAATATATTGCGTTCCAGCCTGAGGATATAGTATACCGTAATTTTGTGCGCATCAGCGCGCATGGAATCAACAATTGACACAGTGCTTTTCGGTGTCAATATTATACCACATACCACGGAACGCTTCAATTAGAATTCGGGACTTCACATATCTTAAAAACGGTAAAATGTTCGATAACAGGCTGCCATACGAATATTTTTCGCATGGCAGCCTGTGGATTGTCAGAATACTGAAATTTCCAGGTTTACAGCAGAGGAATCTCTAATGTGACATCACTGGTAGGGAAGGAGCAGCAGGGATTCTTGACTTGGGCAAACGTATATCAGATGCCTAAAATTTAGGCACGGGGCATTCGGATGCCTATTGAGAATCCGCATAAAAAATTTTAAAGTGGATTCACAAAAATCAACAGGAGGATTTGAATATGAATGATATGTTTGTCACTTTTTTTGGCACAGGGCTGTGGGCGGTCATAAAAGCAGTGCTGATTCTATTGCTTGCGTTTCTTGTCGCGGGGATTGTGAAGTCGCTCGTGGTGAAACTGCTTACAAAGACGAAGCTGAGCGTTTTGTTAGGAAAGACCGATGCATCAACGGATGGGGGAAAGCGAATGCTGGAACACATCGGCAAACTGGTACATCTGGTTGTATTTCTGCTTTTTGTGCCGGGAATTTTCGGAAGTTTAGGTATGGATGAAATTTCCATGCCGATCCTGAATCTTTTGGATACTATGTGGGGATATCTGCCCAATATGCTTGCTGCAGTCGTTGTTTTATGGGTGGGGCTTTTCATTGCGAGGCTGGTACGTGAAATACTGACACCTGTATTTGCCCGGATAAAGGTAAACCGGTTACAGGAAATGGCCGGCATCGAAGTGGAAGGGACTGCAAAACTGTCTTATACACTCGCTTACATCGTATATGTGCTGATTCTGATTCCTGTCATTATTTCCGCATTGCAGGCACTTGACATGAAAGCTGTATCAGAACCCGCAATCCAGATGCTTAATATCATATTTGGCTTTATTCCTTACATTCTCGTTGCATTAATAATTATTGTTGTAGGATGCATGGT
Source organism: uncultured Lachnospiraceae bacterium (assembly GCA_947643615.1). Classification (GTDB taxonomy): domain Bacteria; phylum Bacillota; class Clostridia; order Lachnospirales; family Lachnospiraceae; genus Acetatifactor. Next base: position 507 of record CANRWO010000122.1, on the reverse strand, counting down.
GGCGAAAATGTCCGGGAAGATCGTGGAGAGCCTGATTGCAGCATCCGGGCTGGATGCGAAACTTATGAAGCTTTTCAGTGATGAAAAGAAAAATTTCATGCTTTCAAAAGCAGCCGGAAGAACAGTACATACGGTAATGGTGATATTTTTCGTAGTAGAAAGTTTTGGAGTTCTTCGGCTGCAGGTGCTGAACGACATCGGCAGAAATGTTATAAGCTATATGCCTTATGTGCTTGCCGCCGTTTTGGTTTTAATGCTCTGTTATATAGGAAGCATGGCTGCTGAGAAAGCTATGAAGAAAAATGGGCATACGGGATATGCATTATTATGTAAATGCGCAATTTATACAGTAGGCGGGTTTATGGTGCTGAATGAACTGGGAATTGCAGAGGAGATTGTGAATTCAGCATTTTTGCTTATCATCGCAGCCATGGCCACAGCCTTGGCAATATCCTTTGGAATTGGAGGAAAGGAGGCAGCAGCAAGGCTTTTAAAGAAATTAGAAGA
>CANRWO010000121.1 GCA_947643615.1 uncultured Lachnospiraceae bacterium | reverse complement strand
GACTCAAATTGCCGATTGAAAAATAAAGTCATCAGACTTATTTTTCAATCTAATCATCCATGCCGCCTTTGGGCGGCTCAAATAAAAACGAAAAACGCTGCTCTTTGCGTTTTTCACGTGTGAGACTTAGTACTTCTCCACGAAACAGCCTTTGCTGTGAGTGGCTGGAAGTACCTCTCACACGAATCCCCCATGTCAGAGCAGTCTGCTGCAATAACTCCCATTTGCCCGCTTTGGCGGGTTTACCCTATTGTGCAGGCAAGACGGTCACTGGCATGCCTTCCTCCAGGCTTGTATAGGAAGTCACTATAATTACGTCCTCCTCCGTGATGCCTTCCACTACTTCCGTATATACATCTGTAGAAATTCCGCAGACGATAGACTTTTTCACCACAACGCCATTTTCCACTACATACAGGAAATCTCCGTCCTTATCCGCGTTTATGGACTCCACGGGGACCATAAGGGTGTTTTCTTCCTTCCTGGTATATACAATGAGCTTTGCATCCATGCCCAGAATGATTTTCTCATCGGGAGCCAGGAGATGTACCTCCACTCCAACCATCGGCGTATTCGAAGCGTTAGCCTCAGCCATCCGGTTGATCTTGCTGATCTCCCCCTGGTATGTATTCCCAGAAATAGTCACATCCACCTTTTGCCCGATCTCCAGCTTCTCCAGGTCATACTTGGAAGCGGAAAAAGCTACCTTTACATTCTCACTGCTCTCCAGCGTCATCAAATGAGCCCCGCTGGTCACACCGGAACCGGAGACAGCGGTACACTCCGTAATAATGCCGGCATATTCCGCACAAATTCCCTCTTTAGCCTGATTGTAGTCCTCCTCGGACTCCTGATATGTAATACTTGCGATCTCCTTATCCGCACTGTAGGAAGTCTTGTCATAGGAATCCAGTACCGAGTTCTCCGTGGAACTCTTCTGCCCCTGCATCTCGGATTTGTAAGTCTCATAATGCTGGAGCTGCTCCTGGGCGTCGGCTATCTTCTGCTGCAGGTCCGCCACATAATCCGAGCTGTTAACCGTGGAAGAGGCATATCCGTTGCGGGCAATGGCATTATTGATCTCTAATATTTCATTTTCCTTATCTGCTATTTTGCCTTGGGACTCCGCTATTTGATTTTGGAGTTCCGCGGCCTGGGCCTCAAGCTGGGTGGTATCTGCACCGTTCTGCTGCGCAGATCCGATTTCTTCCTGTAACGCCTTCAGGCCAGCCTGCTGTGTCATCAAATCCGCCTGTAAGGCCTCCAGTTCCCCCGACCTCTCCCGCAGGGAGTTGGACAGGTTCATGCCCTCCTCCGCCAGCGCGTTGCTTGTGTTTCTCTGGCTCTCGTTCAATTCATTCTGCAGGGTCTTGATGTAGGCCTTTGTGTCCGCGATCTGTTGGTTCAGAACATCCAGGTTGACTCTTGCCTCATTCAGCCTCGCCTGGTTCTGGGCATTGTCAGACATAACGCTGTTATAATTGGCATTGCTCTTTTCATACTGCAGCTCGGACTGACGCATGCTGCTCTCCAAGCGTTCCATATTATAGGTAGCCAAAAGGTCACCGGCCTGTACGGCATCCCCTGCCGCCACATTCACCGAATCCAGTATACCGCTTACAGGGGCGAATATTACGCTTACCTCCTCGCTTCTGACCGTTCCGCTGGTACTGATGCTCTCCTGGATATCCCCCCGAACCGCATTGGCAGTGGTCACCACAGCGCCAACATTGTCACCGGAGGAACACGCCACCGCCCTGATAATAAAAAAGGCAACAACAAGCACAGCAATAATAACAGGTGCTTTTTTTCTCTTTTTCCTGGGTTTTACCGCTTTTATCTCAGTGCCCGGTTCCGATATGGCCGCTTCCTCATTCTTCATTTTCTTTTTCATACTCCTCTTACCCTCCATACGAGCCGTTTATAACGCCCTTACTGTTCTATATTTCCTGTCCTGCCAGATCCGCTTCAATATGGCCGTCCTTAATCTTGATCACCCGCTTTGCCTTCGCGGCAATCTCGTTGTCGTGGGTGATCAGTATCACGGTCCTTCCCTCTTCATACAATTCCCGCAGGATCCCCATGATCTCCTGTGTGGAGTGGGAATCCAGATTGCCGGTGGGTTCGTCAGCGAGAATAATGGGCGGCGCCTGTGCAATTGCCCTGGCAATGGCCACCCTCTGCTGCTGCCCTCCGGACATCTCCGAAGGCTTATGGTCCATACGGTGTTCCAACCCTACCTTTTCCAACGCTTTTCTTGCCAGTTCCATACGCTGCGATTTTCCCACTCCCCTGTAGATCAAAGGCAGCTCCACATTTTCAACCGCAGTTAAGTTCGGAATCAGGTTAAAACCCTGGAATATAAACCCGATCTCCCTGTTCCTTATATCCGAGAGTTCGTCGTCATCCAATTCCGAGACATTCTGCCCATGCAGCCGGTATAAACCGCTGGTAGGCACATCCAGGCAACCCAGCATATTCATCAATGTGGATTTCCCACTTCCGGATTGCCCTATAATAGCCACATATTCCCCTTCGTCAATATTTACACTGACATGGTCCAGCGCCCGGACCTCATTTTCACCGGGATTATAGACCTTACATACATCCTTGATTTCTACCAGTGCACCCATTGCTGTCCCCTTTCCCCTGAAGATTTCTTTTGTATTACTGTATTGCTGTACCGCATATATAATACAACATTTTAATCCAAATGGCAACATTTAGATTAAAATTTTTACCGTATTTGATACTATATCAGGCATTGCTAAAAAGATTCCGTATAATTTCCTTAAAAATTTCTAAAGAAAGGATAGAAAAAACGCCTCCGGCAGCTACATGCCGAAAGCGTTTAAACCGCTTATTTTGAATATCCTGATTTGATGATCGGACTCAGAGGTTTATAGATCAACAGTGTTACTAAGGATACGCTGGCTCCCTTAATGAGGTTAAGGGGCGCCACACATGCCACCACAAAGCTGACTATACTGCCTTCTCCTGCCAGAGGGTTCACCGCCGATCCCATGGCAAGGAGCTGTTCCATAGGAAGTTCGTACAATTTTGAGAAAGCAGGGAGCAGATATATTGCGTTAAAAGCCGTTCCAAACACTGTCATAATCAGAGTTCCTGTCATGCAAGCAAAAATAGCGCTCTTTTTATTTTTGCGAAAAGCGTACATAACGGAAGCCGGGAGAATAAAACTGCATCCTATGACGAAGTTCGCCAAATCCCCTACAAAAGCCGTGCTGGTACCCTTAATCAGCAGTTTCAGCAAAATCTTTATAAATTCCATCATAACGCCGGCGGCAGGCCCGAATGCAAATGTGCCGACCAAGATAGGCAGTTCGCTGAAATCCAGTTTGTAAAATCCCGGTGCAAAAGGCAACGGGAAATCAAACAGGTGCAAGATCATGGCAATGGCTGAGAACATGCCGATCATGGCAACCTTCCTGGTGTGGAAAACAGGGCCGCTGATACCATTCTTCTTCTGGGCCTTTTTCTCCAACAGGACTGCCGACACAAAAAGGGCAATAATGATTGCCAGGAAACTAATCACATAGGCAAGGTTTTCAGTTACACTTTCAAATAATCCGTTCATACTAATCCTCCATTCCGGAGCGTTTACGCGACGGGGCGACGCAAATATCAAATTTGCGTCTG
>CANRWO010000120.1 GCA_947643615.1 uncultured Lachnospiraceae bacterium | reverse complement strand
TGCCTTCCCTGATAACAGAGGGGGTATTGATTATGCTTGCCTATCTGGCAGGGGGTATTTTGTTAAAGAAAGCCGCACAAAAATCAATTGTATGCTTTTAAAGCGGAAAGACGGTTGACAACCTGAAACGGCGTATTTTTGAAACTATAATCAGAGCGTGTTTGAAAATGCTTTCCCTGGGGCGTGCAGGCTGGGGGAATGATTTTTCAATATGCTTTAGGAAAGGAATGGTTTTCCGTATGGCAGAGATAATCGAAATAGAAAATTTAACAAAAAAATTCGGAGATGTTACCGCTCTTGAAAATGTGAATCTGAGCATTGGGAGAGGGAAAATTTATGGAATTGTTGGGAGAAACGGTTCCGGAAAGACTGTTTTGTTCAAACTTATAACGGGTTATTTAAAACCCACTGCCGGGAGAGTCATCGTAAGCGGAAAAGAAATCGGAAAGGATACGGACTTTGCGGAAAATATAGGGATTATCATAGAAAATCCCGGATTCTTAAAGGGATATACAGGATTTAAGAACCTCGCATATCTGGCAGGTATACGCAATGTAATCGGTAAAGAGGAAATCAGGGAGAGCATGGTGAAAGTAGGACTTGACCCGGACAGCCGTAAAAAGGTTGGGAAATATTCGCTGGGAATGAAACAGCGTCTTGGCATAGCGCAGGCCATCATGGAAAATCCGGAGATACTGATTCTGGATGAGCCGATGAATAGCCTGGACAACCAGGGCGTAGACGAGGTACGGGGAATTTTGACGGGTTTGCGGGATGAGGGAAAAACAATAATACTGGCAAGTCATAATAAAGAAGATATAGAAATTTTATGTGATGAGGTATATGAAATGGATCATGGAAGATTGGCAAGGCGTGATTTGTAGTATCATTTCTCGTTTTGCCCGGTTACCGGCCTGTGTGTAAAGGAAAAGGCTTTTAGCTTCATGAAATCCGTGTTATACTGTATAAAGCAGATAGGACGGTGCAGGTAGTGAACGAAAAAACTATGAATACCAATCTCCGGACTATGAAGCAGGGGAGACAGGCAGCGCTTATGTTATCTTACCCTATGATATCAGGAGAGAGCTTGGGTGGGTAGGGAAGCAGCCGGGGACAGGGTTCCGGTGACGGCCAGGGAACGGGAATGAGGCAGGAGGGATATAGGATGTGGACGTGTCCAAAGTGTGGGCGTACTTTTAAAAGGCAGGAACAGGACCATTACTGCGGGAAAGCGCCGGAAACAGTGGGTGAATATATTGCTGCACAGCCGGAAGAGGTACAGGAGTATCTGAAGAAAATAAGGGAAGCGATCTGCGGGGCGCTGCCGGAAGCGGAAGAGAGGATTTCATGGAGTATGCCGACTTATTGGAAGGGGCATAACATTATCCATTTTGCCGGGTTTAAGAAACATGCCGGCCTGTATCCGGGGCCGGAGGCTGTCCAGGAGTTTTCCCAGCGTCTGAAAGAGTACAAGACCAGTAAGGGAACTATACAGCTTCCATATAGCAGGCCGGTTCCGGTGGAACTGATCTCCGATATTGCAAAGTGGTGTTATGAGACGGGGAATCACCCGTAGGCACACTGTGTACTGATCTCCGAGACAGGGGAGGCCTATGATGGGGTGGGTAAAGGGAGCAGCCGCTTTTACGGACGGCGAGCGCTGATGCAGCTAGTACAGCATTGCGTTAATCTTGAAGTAAATCAGTGCTAGATGTTTGCGTCAGCGTAAGGCGGAGGAAGGAGGCGATGCGGTGGCATCGTTGACTGACGACAACGCGGCGATGGCGTGAACAGCGAGTGCTGATTACTCAAGAATTAATGCAACGATGTACTAGGGCGGTGGAGTGTTGTCAGGAATAGAGAGAAGAAAGGTGCATTGTATGGAGAATGAGAAAGTATATCAAATGGACTTTTCCAAAGTGTATGGACTCCTTGTCAAAAAAGCAGAGAGAAAGGGAAGGACAAGGCAGGAGGTTGATGAGATAATCCGGTGGCTTACGGGATACAGCCAGCCGGAACTGGAAGGAATGCTGGAACAGCCGGTTTCTTATGGGGACTTTTTTCGGGATGCCCCGGAATTGAATGAAAATCGGAAACTGATAAAAGGCGTAGTCTGCGGCGTCAGAGTAGAGGATGTCGAAGAACCGCTGATGCAGGAGATACGTTATCTGGATAAACTGGTTGATGAACTTGCCAGAGGGAAGGATATGGGTAAAATATTGCGTAAGTAAAACAGGGTATCAGGCTGATGCAGGGCGGTTGTGGTAACTTATCTGCATTGGGATAGGTTGACAGGTTAATTGAAAAGCACTCAAAAGTTTACATTCAGCAATCATGTTTCTGTTGATTTCGTCGGAAATCAACAGATTGAAACAGCAAGCTATAATGTGAACACATGCAGATGGATAAGAGTTGTTGATGAATTAAGGAACTGCTTATTGTTTTTTATTTATAACAGAAATTTATAAAAGACGGAGATTGCACGGTGCCGGGGCGTATAGAAAATTCTATGCGCTCTGTTTTTATGTTAAGGAGCAGTCCTGCAAGATTTGATGCAATTCTGCCTATGCTGGAAATTTTACCATAGCGAAAAAACTGATCAAGATTATGGGCTCCAAGAAAAGACAGTATCTCAAAGGATTAGCGAGATATGAGAAGGAACATTTAGAGCTTATTGTAGTGCCCCGAGCCAAAGAAGCGTGTGCAGGGCCTTTTACAGAATGGCAAGGAAATAACGCACTTATATTAGTTTTGGATTGAGGATACAGTAATACAGCAGGTCAGTACGGTCATTACACCGAAATGCCCGTTCATGGCATTGACGAAACTTTGTCCATATTTGTGTCGATATATACAATATATCTATAAGAGAGGTGATGAAAATGCTGTCAATAGCAGTTTGTGATGATGAAGTCATAGAATGCTGCAACATGGCAAAAAGAATAAAAGAAATTATGGAAGAGATGAAAATACCATGCATCATCCGTCAGTTCCAAAGCGGCGAGGAACTGCTGCAGGCATTGGAAAGTTTTGACATTGTTTTCCTTGATATCATTATGCAGGATCTGGATGGGATGAAAACAGCACAGATATTTCGCGAGAAAGCGCTTGATAAGATACTCATATTTGTATCTTCCAGCAGGGAGTATGTGTTTGAAGCGTATGATGTGGAGGCTTTCCAATATCTGCTGAAACCTGTGGGGGATAGGAAACTGAAAAACGTACTGCAAAAAGCAGCCCGGAAAACAGAGAAACATTCTCACGAATTTATCATTGTAAGCAGGGAAAGGCAGAAAAAGAAGTTATTTCTTGATGAAATATACTATTTTGAGATAAGAGGAAGAATGGTTGATGTTCATGGGCCGGAAGGGATTGTTACTTATTATGGACAAATGGGGGAGCTGGAGAATAAATTGCAGGATAAAGGGTTTTTCAGGTGCCATAAGAGCTATCTGATAAATCTGAAATATGTTGACGGGTATAACCGTCAGGAAGTAATTTTGGAAAATGGAGAAGCTATCGTGATCGCAAAGAGAAGATATGAGGAGTTTTGCCAGGAGGTTCTAAAGGTTATGCGGAGAAATGGTGGGATAGACTGAAGAATCGCCTGGCGGCATATTTTTCAATTGCAAATTTGTGGAGGCTGTAAAAAATTCTGTGTCTATGGGTAAAAATCTTTGTTGATAGGAATCA
>CANRWO010000119.1 GCA_947643615.1 uncultured Lachnospiraceae bacterium | reverse complement strand
TAGGATATGGCAGAGACGAGCCCTGGGAGAAACGTTCCAACACGAAGCAGGACGCTTTTAACAAAGAGGCGAATGCACGGGCGGAGGTCTTTCTGGCAGAAACCTTCTGCCCCGCAATCAAAGAAGGGTTATCTCAGGAGCTTGGCTGTGAAGCTGACATTCACATGGACGAGGAAGAAAAGCAGACAGTTATTTTTGCCTACCCAAAACTGTTTACCAATGCGGGAACCTTGCAGGTGATCCGGCTGGAAATCGGCGCACTGGCCGCATGGACGCCGGCAAAGTCTGCGGAGATTACGCCGTATGCCGCGGAGTATTACCCTGATGTGTTCGAGCAGAAAGGAACGAATATTCTGACGGTTGCCCCGGAGCGGACTTTCTGGGAAAAAGCTACGATCCTGCACCATGAGGCCAACAGGCCGGAACATCTGGAAATGCCGCAGCGGTATTCCAGGCATTATTACGATTTGTATCGCATGGCAATGACCCCGGTAAAAGAAGCCGCTTTCTCCCAGTTCGACCTGCTTAAAAAGGTTGTGGATTTCAAAATGAAATTCTATCCCAGGGCATGGGCGAAGTACCCGGAGGCTGTGCCAGGCACCTTAAAGCTGATCCCGCCGGAATACCGGTTCGCAGCGTTAGAGGCGGATTACGATTCCATGAAGGATATGCTGTATGGTGATGTGCCTACATTCGATACTGTCATAGCGGCGGTTCGGGAACTGGAAAAAGAGATCAATACCTTGTAACAACTACATAACCATTTATTTGCCGGCTATTCTAAGATGCTTTAGGGTAGCCGGCTTTCTGTTTTCAAAAAGGAGGAATGTCACATTACGCAAAAGGAAGTCAATGCTGTTTTTGACGAGCAGGTGCGGCTCTGCGCCGACACACTGCAACGGAAAACCAAAGAATACACCGGGGACGATACGGACCGGCTGGGAGCTTTTAAGGCGGCGGCAGCTTTGCAGCACACCACGCCGGAGCGTGCCCTTGCCGGGATGCTGGCGAAGCATATCGTTTCCCTGTATGACATGTGCTTTGACGATGGTGCGGGTTATGACATAGGCACATGGGACGAAAAGATTACAGACAGCTTAAACTATCTGTTTTTACTGAAAGCCATTGTAAAGGAGGGACATACCAATCAACCGAATTGAAGTAAAAATATTGAACTGCCAGGCGGTTGCCGAGGCCGAAAAAAACATGGTCTTTGCAGCGCGTCTGACCCAGCGGGGGCATAAGATCGCCACGATGGATGATCTGCTGGCACTCTATGAAAAGTCATTCAGCGAGAATACCGTGGCGGCCATCAGCAGTCTCCCTCACACCACGGTCCAAAAATTTGCGGTAATCACTGTGGCCGTTGTGGGGGCAAGCAGGCGTTTTCTGGCACAGATCACCAGGCACCAGAATGAAGTAAAATTTATGAGTGCGTCTTTGCAATACAGCAATTATACTGGACAGGCGGATTTTGCGGTACCCTATGAGATTTTAACCGCCCCGGCCGCAGTCCGGGAACTGTACTTAAAAAGCTGTCACGAGGGCATGGACTGTTACGAAAAGCTGTGCAGCGCGGGAATCGGCCATGACGCGGCGGGCTATGCCACACCCCAGGGCCTTCGGAATGTGCTGATTATCAGCGCCACGCCCTATCAGTGGAAACACATCATCGGCCAGCGGGTATGCCGGCGCAATACGGACGAAACCCGGATCGTACTCTTGAAAATCTGGGAGGAACTTTACGCACTCAGCCCGGCTTTGTTCTCCCCTTCCCAGACCGGACCGTTCTGCCAGATGGACAAATGTCTGGAGGGAAAAATGACCTGTGGGCAGAAACTGGCGGCAACTATGACACCGGAGGACATTTTGAGAAACGACTATCCGGTACTTTTGGAAGGAGGCGGTGCATGAAAATCAAATTGATTGACTTTGGAGTGCCGGAGAGCCGCCGCCCTTTCCGTCCACACGGGAATGACGCCGGTGCGGATGTGTATATGCCCTATGACTGCACCTTGCAGCCGGGAGAAATCGCAAAGGTTCCACTTGGGTTCGGGATTGAAGTGCCGGACGGGTACGCTGGCTTCGTATTTCCCCGCACCAGCATGGCAATAAAGGGGCTGGTCTGTGAGCTGCCTCCTGTGGATTCCGGCTACCGTGGGGAAATCCATGCCATTATCAGTAATGTAAGCAACAAACCGCAGGAACTTTCCAAAGGAACGCGGATAGGCCAGCTTGTAATTACTCCTGTTGTGATTGCAGATTTTGTAACAGATTTGGGCGCGAAGCGCGGAACCGGAGGCTTTGGGAGTACCGGGGTATAAATCAGGATAAATATAGAGCGTTTCCAGACTTAATTTAGGACAGTATGGGAAATAATAAGAAGAAAGCGGTCATTTTCCGTGACCGCTTTACTTCTTGCTGTTCAATTCTTTCATAATGCCGAGGATATATGTCATTGATTTGGAATCCAGTTTCTTTGCCTCTGCAATAAATTCCTGCAAGGTTTCTGGATAAAGGTTTTCTTCGTCAAAGAATTCCTTCGGCGTTACGCCGAGATATTCGCAGATATAAAAGAAGGACTGCATGGCAGGAAGTGATTTTTTGTTTTCGATGTTATTGATGTAGTTGTTCGCTTGCCCCAACGACAATGACATGTCGCGTGCAGATACACCCTTTTGTAATCTCAGCTTTGCCAGCCGTTCCGGGACGAATTCTTCATACATCACCCTCACCTCCCATTCTATAATAGATTGTACCTCACACAGACGCATTATTCACAAATTAAAAAAGGGTGTTTGCGTTGACTTGAAAAAATAAATCTATTATAATAATAGGAGATACAAAAACAAATCTATTATTCGGAGGAACCTGATGGAAGGAAAGACTTGCTGTGTCACAGGACACAGAGATATACCTGCTGAGGAAACAGCCCAAGTAAAAGAGGCTCTTCGCCGAGAAATTGAAAAAGCAGTGAACGATGGTTTCACTATCTTTCTCTCCGGCTTTGCGGATGGCGTGGATCAATACTTTGCGGAGACTATTCTGGAGCTGCAGAATAAAAATCCAGATTTGAAGCTGATCGCGGTACTTCCATACCGGAAACGGAAGGACAGCCTGTGCCAGAGGGAACACACAAACGCCCTGCTGGATGCCTGTGCGGAGGTTATCATAATTCAGGAAGAATACAGGCCCAACGTCTATTCCAAACGCAACCGCTACATGGTGGAACATGCAGACCGTGTAATCGCGGTATATGACGGACGGGAAAAAGGCGGTACAGTTAAGACCATCCGTTATGCGCACCAATTTCGGAAGGAACTGCGGGAAATACCCATAGGGTTAATCTTGGACAAAAACAGGACAAATCTTGGACAAAACCGGATATGAAAAAGTGGAGATACAGACTGCTCCATGGTATAATAAATGTTCAACCGAGAAGGCCTGTGACAAATTCGGTTGGATTTACAGATAATTATAGATAACCTTTTGTGGAAATGGGAAACCACAGTTTGAAAGGAGTATTTGCATGAAACATGTATGTATGCTTATATCGGTGGCCGACATTAACGCCGCGAGAAAATTTTATGAGGATTTGTTTGGATTAGAGGTGTTCCAGGATTATGGCAGAAACATTGCTTTTACCTGCGGCCTGGCATTGCAGCAGGATTTTGACTGGCTTGTAGATCTGCCAAAAGAAAAGGTATTAAAAAAATCCAACAATGCGGAAATTGTCTTTGAGGAACAGGACTTTGACAGTTTTCTGAACAAGTTGAAAGAATACCCGGATATTGAATATCTGGGAGAAGTGAT
>CANRWO010000118.1 GCA_947643615.1 uncultured Lachnospiraceae bacterium | reverse complement strand
ATTATAGATAACGGAGTACATAAACAGGCAGAGTTTAAGAAAAACCTTGTAGATATTTTTTCTAACCATTGGTTAGAAAAAATTGAAATATATTTAACTGTGCCTCCATTGTGTAAATTTTCTTTTTTGCCTATACTGAAATTATGAAGCGCAGGATAATCAAAGGGGGAATGTGCGGTGGAATTAAAGCTTGGCGCTAATATAGCGGCGCTGCGCAAGGCAAAGGGGATGACCCAGGAACAGTTGGCGGCGGCGCTTGGGATTTCTTCGCCTGCGGTCAGCAAGTGGGAGACCAACAGCTCGTATCCTGATATTACATTGCTCTGTCCATTAGCAAGAGTGTTGGATACCAATGTGGACATGCTGCTGAACTATGAAAAAATACTGTCCAGTGATGTGATTGAACAAAAGCTGAATGAGATTTTGTCTGTTGCCCGTGCCGGAAGATATCAGGAGGCTGGGAATACACTTGCGAACCTGCTTCACCAGTATCCGGCCAGTGTGGAATTAAAGTATGAGGCGGCCGGTATTCTTACAGTATTTGAAACAGTCTGCCCGGACGCGACGAGGGAAGAGAAGAAGAATTGGAAAATGCAGAAAAAAGAGCTGCTCTATGCGGTATATAAAAGCGGAGTGACCGAGTATTGGCAGCCGGCAGCTACTGCGTTAGCGGCAATGGCAGTTCTGGAAAATGATTTAGAGGAAGCGGAAAGGCTTCTGGGAGAGCTTCCAGAGCTGACAAGTGATCCGACGATTATCCGGATGGAGCTGTACCTGCGCCGGGGAGAACGTAGACGGGCTGTGGAATTGATCCAAAACCGGCTGCTGCAGCTTGCACGCCAGATACAGACCTGTATGACGTGTCTTTTGGACGAAAAACTGGAACCAGATGCAGAAAGGGCTTTAGAAATCGGAGAACTGAGCCGTCAGTTTGAATCCTTGTTCTTTAACCGGACTCAGCTGAGTGATGCCCTAAAAATTGATTTATACCGCCGTATCGGAAAGCCGGAGGAAATGATTGAAAACCTCTGCCGGTATCTTGAAACGCTGGAAGTCCCCATGCAGTCTCTGAACAGAACACTGTTTTCTGCGATAGAAATTAAGCCGGAAAGCAGCGAGGAATTGAAAAAACTGCAGCAGATTATCTATATGACAATGCAGAAAGCCTGTAAAAGTGATGATTATAAAAACAGTCCTGCATTTTGCGAGGCGATGAAGAAGCTGAAAGACAGTCTTTCTGAAAGGAAATGACAGAAAGGGGCATATTATGATTCGAAGACTATTAAAAAACGTTCTTGGGGAAAATTTTACGGAAAATAATGCAAAACTGGCGACTGTAAACTTTGGTGTCATATTGCTGATGTTTGTACTATCCGGAATTATGCTGCTGTTCCTTCCGGAACAGATTTCTATTCTGCATATGGGCGAAACTTATTATCCGATACCCAGTGTTCTGGGAGTGTGGCTGTTTCCGATTATTGCATTGATCGTGAACCTGCTGTTTATCCGTCAGAACCGCCTGACTAAAATGAACAGTGGTGTTTTTGTGATTCTTCTGGCAGTTATGATGTTTTCCTATGTGAATATGATGTGAAGACTGTGCTTGGAAAGGCTGCCTTATGAAACATATCTTATGTAAAATTTTACTTCATAATAAGACGCATCCGGTGGTTGCCGCTTCCTTTATGATAATAGGCGCCTATATAGGATATTTAATCTGGTATATATTGGATTCGTATCTTCCGGCTGCGGCAGCAGATAACGGCTATGTGTTTGTATCACTGATATCGGTTTGGCTCTGTGCGTTTTGGGGAATCTATCAGCTTCCTGACCAGTTGTGTATGAACCGTCGGATTAAAATGATCCTTTGCTATCCGGTGGAGGCGCAGACGATTGTAAGTGTTGTGGCTATGAGGATTTTTATTTTGCAGTCAGGAATTTGTGCTGCATTCCTTTATCCGTTTTTTCTTTTTGAAGCACATCGTCGAAGAGAGGCAGTTTTGGCAATGTTGTTTTGCTGCATCCTTACAGGTGTTATGGATATCGGGGTTATCTTGTTCTCGATCTTGCTTAGCAGATTTTGTGCCTGTGATATAGTGGGATATGCCTTTGTTGTATTTCAATATGGTTCTTTTTTAGTGCTTGCCTGGCTTGCGGGGAATGTAGTTTTTGCCCTTTGGGGATATATTGCCGGAAAAAGTCAGGCCGTCCCGAAGGAACAGGAATTACATGTTGCTCTTTGGGTATGGGCCGCGGCATTGCTGGGGTTGACTGTTTTGATAATGGCTCTGAGGTTTGCCGCGGAGCATTGGTATGTGAGGGGCTATCTGAATGTACAGGACTTCCGCCATAGAGAAGCCGGGAAACGGCCGACAACGTCCCATATTACACACCCGTATTTCCTGCTGGAGTGGAAACGTGTTACCAGAAATAAGGAACTGATCTTCTTTTCCAACATCAAGAATATGATAACAGTGATGATTTTATCTAGGCTTCTGTTCTACAATTTCAGCCAGATTGGCCTGACAGGAACCTATGTGGAAGAACTGTTCCTGCTGATGTCCTGTTGTTCGGTTAATACCATCTCCAGTACAGCCTATTCCAGTGATGACAATAAATCCTGTTATGCATTTCTCCCCATTTCAGGGCAGAGGCTGTTTTTATGGAAAACAATACAGGGATTTTTATGGGGAGAGATTACAGTATTTCTATTTTGGTCCATCCTGATATGTTTGGAGAGGCTGCCGGTTCTGAGCGCTTTCCTGCTCCTGCTTTATGGTACTTCCATGAATTATGTCTGTTCGTGGTTAGGCGTCCTCATTGATTTAAAAATGCCCCGGACTGTAAACAGTACGAACGAACTGCTCCATGGAAACATAAGTAAAGTGCTTGTGTTGATTACAGCAACAATTTTAACTGTCGGGGAAATATTTCTGTCCAGTAGGAAATGGCTTCCTGTGCCGCTCCTTCCATTTGCTTGTCTTGCGGGTGCGGGGGTGGCTGCAGGAGAGATTTGCTTCTGGCGATTTTGCAAAGGAGTTTTTTATGATACAGATTCATGAACTGTCAAAAAGCTATGGCGGCCGGAAGATTTTTGACAGGGTATCCTGCCAGATGGAAAATGGTCGGATTTATGCCCTTGTGGGGATGAACGGGATTGGAAAAACAACGTTGCTTCAAGTAATTACACAGCCGGAATGTATGGATTCGGGGACAGTTATCATAGACCATATCGAAAGCCGCAGTTTTCAGTCCAAATACCATTTCTTTTATGTTCCGGACAGTAAGGAAATGTTTCTGAATCTTACCGGGAGGGAGTATTTACGATTTATAACCCGTCTGTACCGGCAGGAACCCGAAAAAGCGGAAATAATGCAAAAAGGGCTGTTGGAGTCCTTCAGGCTGGAAGAAGCGATAGACACATATATCGCGAATTATTCCCTGGGAATGAAGCAAAAAATCTACATGGCTGCGGCGCTGTTGTCCGGGGCAGAAAATCTAATCCTGGATGAACCGTTCAACGGGCTTGACCCGGAAAGTGTCTTGACATTGGAGGAAATATTGGCAGAGCGGCGTGAAGATGGAGCTATGATTTTGTTTTCTGTTCATAACCTGGAGCTGGCGCTTGATTTTTGCGATGAGGTAATGCGGATTGATGGGGAGCATAATCTATCTAAAATCCAGTAAAATATATGGTCACAGATGGGTGGCAGGGGAACGTAGATATTGAAAAGAAGAATGAGTTCAGTGTAACGATGGTGTTAAAGGAAAGGAGACAGGTATGAGTATCAACAATGTAAGCAGTATGGGGATGAACCCGTATGACTACGCATGCAGCAGAAGGAAAACGATGAGTACAAGTAATTTTGCAGAGAAGGCGAAGGAAGCCTCGGAAGAAAGGGATAC
>CANRWO010000117.1 GCA_947643615.1 uncultured Lachnospiraceae bacterium | reverse complement strand
AAATCCAAACTTTTACTCATAACCTCAATGAATGCAGTGTTTTGAAGGAAAAAAGTTTGGATTTCTTTTTTTCTTCATCTCCAGCTATCATAATGATGGAGGTGATATAGATGAATTTATTTCATTCAGACAAAACTTATGAAGATCTTCTTCAGGACATGCAGAAGGATGGATACAGCCAGAATTATATGAAATGTGTTAGACGCGAAATCCGCTGGTTGGAAAACCATCAGAACATTTATCATTTTGCTTCTTTTGAAGCTGCCTGTCAGATAAGGGTGGCGCAGACTTCGTCCCCGGAAACACAGGCAAACCGAAAAACGATTTATAATCTTTTTCACCGTTACAGCAAATATGGTAGCTTATCAGAAGGGAAACGTAATCCGCTTTTCAGGTTCGGGGCATACACACAGTTGATCGAGGAGTTTAAAAGCCTGCTTGATATTTATGAAAAAGAAAGCTACAGGCGCGGCCTTAAAACGGGGACAGTAAGGGCCAGTATCTCTGCCTGCAGCGGCCTTTTATTAGCTTTGCAGTCCTCCGGCTTCCGGTCACTGGAGGATGTGACAGAGCGGGATGTCCTGGATTATTTCTCCCGCAAAAAGCTCAGCAGCAGCACAAAGGTTAATATCGCATCTGTATTTGAAGCACAGACGGGCAGTTATTTCGATTCTGCCAGGCGCATCCTCACATACCTTCCCAATCTGCATCGCCGGCGAAAAAATATCCAGTATCTTACGGAAGAGGAAACCCAGGCTGTTCGCAGCGTACTTTCCGACAGTGAGGGTGGGCTTTGCCTGCGCAACCGTGCCATTGGCACTATCCTTTATTTTACAGGGATGAGATCCAGCGATGTGGCCGCCCTGAAATTTTCCGACATAGACTGGAAGAAAGAGGAGATCCGGATCGCCCAGAAAAAAACTGGTGAAGAACTGCTCCTCCCCCTCACGGCAGCAGTCGGCAATGCTATTTTTGACTATGCCACACAAGAACGCCCCGACAGCAACGATGAACACATTTTTCTCTGTAGAACAACACCCTGTAGACCGATCAGCCCGGGCACAGTGGGAAATATAGCCCAAAAAGTATATGAAGCTGCCTCCATACGCCAAAACAAAGGTGACAGGAAAGGGGCGCATCTGTTCCGTCATAACCTGGCGGCTTCATTTGCAGGCTCCGGCATCCCAGCCCCTGTCATCAGTTCCACTCTTGGACACAGCGATCCAGACTCGCTGAACCACTATCTTTCGGCGGATATCAGCCATTTACGGGAATGCGCAATCGGCATCAGAGAGTTTCCTGTCAGTGAGGAGGTGTTCCAATGGTGAGTTATCAATCCGGGTTTGCTGACCTTATAGAAAAGTATGTGTTTTACCAGGAATCGTCTGGTTCCTGGAGTGAAGTAAGGGCGCGAAATCTAAGGTACTTTGACCGTTTTTGTGCGGAACGTTTCCCAGGCAGGGCCTTATGCCAGGAAATGGTTGATGCGTGGTGTCAGAAACGTGATACAGAAACAAAATCCTCCTGTATTACACGGACAGGGGTAATCCGCAGCTTTATCAGTTATCTTCAAAAGCGCAGGATGACAGACGTCCTGCCTATGCCGGTTCCGAAAGCAGAAAAAAGGACCCGAGTTCCACATGCATTCACAAGAGAAGAACTGCAAAATTTTTTCCATGAATGCGACAGCATAGTCCCCTATAAGCCCTCTCCCAAATTTCTCCTCCCCAAAATGACGTGCCCTGTATTTTTCAGGCTTCTATACAGCAGCGGCATACGGACAACAGAAGCCCGGAAACTGAAACGAAGCGAAGTCGACCTGGTACATGGGGTTCTTAACATTCATGAAACAAAAGGATACGCCCAGCATTATGTGGCCCTCCACGACAGCATGACAGACCTGCTGAAACAGTACGACCGGGAAGTGGAGAAAATTTATCCCGGGAGGACATATTTTTTTGAGAATGCGATGGGCAACGGTTATTCCAGGCAATGGGTGGTCTATATATTCCGAAAGCTGTGGGAAAAAGCAAACGGCAAAAACAACAGGCCCGTGGCGTATGAACTTAGGCATCATTATGCGGTAGAAAACATCAACCGGTGGGAGGAAGATGCCTTCGGGTTCAGCGAAAAGCTCCTTTATCTTTCAAAATCCATGGGGCATAGCGAAATAAACGCGACGTTATACTATTATTCCATTGTGCCGGGAATGTCTGATATCCTTCGGGAAAAAACGGAAACCGGCTTCAATGAGATCATACCGGAGGTACCCGATGAAAAAGAATGATGAATCTGCCAAAATCGCATACTTTATTTCTGACTTTTTAAATACATATGCCCCAACTTTCCTCACAAACAGCAGACACACTTTGAAATCATACAAGGACAGCCTGGTTTTATACCTCTCATTTCTGGAAACGGAGAATATAAAACCCGACTGTTTCAGCCGGGAATGCTTTGAAAGGGCATGGCTTGAAAAATGGATACTCTGGCTGAAAGAAACCCGCCAGTGCAGCGCGGACACCTGCAATGTACGGTTGGGGTCACTGCGGGTATTCCTTGAATATCTGGGAGAGAAAGATATCGAATACTTATATCTTTATCAGGAAGCGAAAAAAATCAAACGGCAAAAATGCACCAAAAAGAAAGTATGTGGGCTTACACGGAATGCTGTTGCGGCAATGCTCTCCGCGCCGGATCTCTCAACAAGGACAGGGAAACGGGACGTTGTATTTCTGACTGTGCTTTATGCCACTGCAGGACGTCTTGACGAGATACGGTCCATAAAGATATCCCATATCCATTTGGATGAGCCAAAGCCCTACATTATACTTTTGGGAAAAGGCGGAAAAATGAGGACAGCGTATCTTCTTCCGCGTGCCGTTGCAAATATCCGTATATATCTGAAAGAATTCCATGGCGAGAAGCCAGAACCGGAAGCATATCTTTTTTATTCCCGTGTGGGAGGACGGAAAACAAAGCTTTCTGAACCCGCACTTGATAAGCGGATTAAGCTGTGTGCGAAAATCGCCCATGAGAAATGTCCAGAGGTGCCACTTGGCGCACATGCCCACCAATTCAGGCATGCGAAAGCATCCCACTGGCTTGAGGATGGCATTAGTATTGTTCAGATCAGCTTTCTGCTTGGCCATGAGCAGTTAGAAACAACAATGAAATATCTTGATATAACAACGGAAGAAAAAGCAAGCGCCCTTGCCACTTTGGAGATGGAGAGAGAAAAATCTCCGAATAAAAAGTGGAAAAACAACGATGGAACATTGTCTGGCTTCTGCGGCCTGTAAGTATACGTCCAAAAAGAAATCCAAACTTTTTCCCCTCAAAACACTGTATTCATTGAGGTTATGAGTAAAAGTTTGGATTTCTTTGAAGTTTGGATTTTAGGCCAAATCAAAACTTTTGGATTTTCTGAACCCATTCCATCTGACTGGATGCTTTCAGGGCTTCGGTCACGCCCTCCTGTTTTACCATGGCCGGAATTAGGAAATCCATGCGCTCATGACAAGCAGCATCAATTTCAGCTAGATGCTTCCACAATTCCCCATAGAGCAGCATCCGGTTGTAGACACCAGGGTGATGCTCTTTTAGGAACGTCTCCCTCATCCGGCCATATACGCCTATTTCGTACTCGGTGTCATCGTCAAGGGCGAGGTCAGGGATATAGTAGTCCCCTACTTTCGTATAAGTCAGCTCCATAATCATTTCCTTTCATTTGTAGCAAAATGTGAATTGCAGTTGCGGAAAACGCTTACTTTTGACGTTCTCACCGCCTTTCTTATAACTGCAATGTACCATTTTGCCACAAATGAACCGCAGTCATATGTATTAGGTGGTGACTCCACCCTTTACATAGTAACTCTTGATTGCTGATGCTCATACTCTCGTTTTCCCGCCCGTCCTCAATGGAGAGGCGGCAGTACAGAGCGGTGACAGAGGGGGTAAGTTTATTCTTCCTGTTCATTGGTGATCTCCTTAATGAACAGGGACACGATACGGTCATGATACCATATTTCGGCAAAATTTTCAACAGGCATTTTTGTCGCTCTCCCTCTTTTCAAGCCAGGATTCAAA
>CANRWO010000116.1 GCA_947643615.1 uncultured Lachnospiraceae bacterium | reverse complement strand
TAGTATAGAGGGTTGGTGGTTATTTTTCTATCCACTATCTTATTTGACGCTTACCATATTTGGCAAGAACCACCGTAAATTTGTTCATTGGAAGAGGATTTCTGAATTAGAAAAGGATTTCTGAAAAGGTTCAGAGCGTATAGATCGAAACAAATCTATACGCTCTGGATAATTGGCCTAAATACATGATACGAAACCTGAAATATTTCCGGTCGTTATTCTTTCCATTGAAACCGAATATTCTTATTGGAGCCGGATCTTTCTATTGGAGCTAGGTCTTTCTATTGGAGCCGAATTTTCCTACTGAAACAGGATCTTCCTACTGGAACCGGACTTTCATATATGCGATGATTTCGTCTACGCATCTGTCAAAACCCAGTTTAGAGCTGTCCAGGCAAAGATCATAGTTTCTGGCATCAAACCAACTTCTGCCTGTATGGTAGGTATAGTACTCTGACCGATATTTATCTGTTTTCTGGATAAATTTCTCCAGTTCTTTGCGGCTCATACTATGCTTTTTTGCCGCCTGTTCCAGGCAGAAGTCCTTTGGGGCATGGACAAAGACACTGAGAACATTGTCATAGTCTTTTAATACATAGTCCGCACAGCGGCCTATGATGACGCATGACTCCTCTTCCGCCAGCTGACGGATTATTTTGGCCTGATAATTAAAGAGATTATCTGTGGAGGTAAAATTATCGCTCTCCGGAGGGATCAGTTCTCCCCCATATACACTCTTGGCAATATGAAAAAGCCGTGTACTCTTTACCTTTTCGTCCGCATTGGCAAAAAGCGCCTCATTGATTCCGCTGTCCTCGCTTGCCAGTTTCATCAGTTCTTTGTCATAATAGTGGATATTGAGCCTCTCGGACAGCATTTCACCTACTGTCCTGCCACCGCTTCCATATTGTCTTGCAATGGTAATGACAACCTTTTCCATATCAGTCATTCTCCTTTCAGGCTTTCTGTATAACTTATGATAATTGGAATCTCAAACCGGCCCGATTTGACTCTTAGCTTTCGAGTTAATTGCAAAATACTGCTTGAAAAGCATTATCTGCTACCCTACACGATACAAACACCTCATCTGCTATTCAAATGAGATACACTTTCTTACAGAATCGTTATTCACCAAAATATACATTTCTTACCAAATCATTATTCACCAAGAAACACATTTCTTATCAAATCATTATTCACCAAGAAACACATTTCTTACCAAATCGTTATTCACCGAGAAACACATTTCTTATCAAATCATTATTCACCGAGATAAGCTTTTCTTACAGAATCATCATTTAACAGATCCTCCGCCCTGCCTTCCAGCACAATTCTCCCTGTCTCCAGCACATATGCCCTATCTGCAATAGATAACGCTTTCTTTGCATTTTGTTCTACTAAAAGGACTGTGGTCCCGCTTTCGCTTACCTTCTGGATAATGTCAAAAATCTCATTGACAAAAATAGGGGAAAGGCCCATGGAAGGTTCATCCATAAGTATGATTTTGGGGTGGGACATCAATGCCCTTCCCATGGCAAGCATCTGCTGCTCTCCGCCGCTAAGTGTTCCTGCCATCTGGTTCTGGCGTTCCTCCAGTCTGGGAAAGCGGTCAAAAACAGTCCTGAGAGTTGACTGTATCTCGTTTTTATCTTTCCGTGTGTATGCCCCCATCTTCAGATTCTGCAATACGGAAAGCTGTGCAAAGACACGCCTTCCCTCAGGGACGTGGGCCATGCCCATAGAAACGATCTTATGGCCGGGAACCTTTGTGATATCCGTCCCTTCAAATATGACATTGCCTTCTTTGGGAGCGAGCAGGCCGGATACTGTATGAAGAATTGTTGTTTTTCCGGCGCCGTTGGCTCCAATCAGGGCGATAACTTCCCCCTCGTCCACATGGAAGGAAACCCCCTTGATTGCCTGGATCATACCATAATATACTTGTAAGTCTTTTACCTCTAACATTTCTCAACCATGCCTTTCCACTGCCTGTGTATCATTATATCTCTCTCTTTTCAGGAAAATGTTCCCACAGCATCTAAGCCTGCCCTCGCTGAACAGCTCTGTAAGCTAAAAATTATCAATGCAACGGTAAAACTATTTTTCCGGAAAGCAAACCGTATGCTGATATCACTCCCAAAACGATTAGTACAATGGCGCCACCAGTAACAATATGAAGTCCTTGTTTTTTCGATATTTTCCTTGCTTTCAGCAGAAGCAAAATACCACAAACTATAAAAAGAATCGCTATGATAATATACATCGCCGGCTCTCCTCTCTGATTCCGATTGATACATATAATTATAAAATATTTGCCCGCTGCCTGCAACGCTCATCTATTATCTTACTTTAACAGGTACACCATTTCGGAAAAGGCATTAAAAACTTTCCATACAGTGACCTTCCGCATAATACCTGATTACATCAATTCACTGTTTACTCACCCAGATATGCCTTGATCACTTCAGGATTATTTAATACGCTGCCTGTTGGCCCCTGGCAGAGTACGCGCCCGAAATTGAGTACCGTAAGCTCTTCACAAATACCGCTGACAAGCTTCATATCATGCTCGATCAGTATGATTGTCATATCAAAATGGTCACGCACAAACTTTATGGTATCCATCAGCTCCAGAGTCTCGTTGGGATTCATGCCCGCGGCAGGCTCATCCAGCAAAAGGAGTTTGGGTTTTGTCGCCAGAGCTCTCGCAATCTCCAACTTACGCTGCTTGCCATAGGGAAGATTCGCCGCAAGGGTTTCCGCCTCCCCGTCCAGGTCAAATACCTTCAGCAGCTCCAAAGCCTGCTCCTGCAGCTGTTTCTCCACAGAACGGTATCTGGGCAGCCGCAGAATGCCTTCCAAAGTATGGTAGTGCATTTGGTTATGCAACCCTGCCTTGACATTATCCGCCACGGACAAGTCTTTAAAAAGACGGATATTTTGGAACGTCCGCGCAATGCCGGCATGGTTGATATCAATGGTCCTTTTGCCTGTAATGTCCTGGCCATCCAATTTAATGATTCCCTCATTGGGCTTATATACGCCGGTGAGTAAGTTGAATACCGTTGTTTTCCCGGCTCCGTTAGGCCCAATCAGGCCATACAGGCAACCTTTTTTTACTTTAATATTAAAATCGTCTACCGCCCGGAGGCCGCCAAAAGAAATGCCTAAATTGCTTATCTCTAATATTGCCATCCCTACTCAGCCTCCTCTGTCCGGTTTTTCTTTGCTCTCAGCTTAAATATCATTTTCTCTCGCCACTGGATACATGCAGGCGCCCAGTTTAACAGCATCATGGCGATCAATACAACCGCATAAATGAGCATACGGTAATCGTTCAGGCCTCTCAGCAATTCAGGCAATAAAGTAAGCACTACCGCTGCGATAATAGAACCTCTGATATTACCGATACCGCCTAGCACTACAAATACCAGGATCATGATAGACATATTGTAGCCAAAGTTTTTAGGCGTTGCGCTCAGGGTGGAAAGGTTATGGGCATAAAGGACTCCTGCCATACCGGCAAAGGCGGCGGAAACGGAAAACGCCATCAGCTTATACTTGGTAATGTTGATTCCAATGGATTCAGCTGCAATGACATTGTCACGTATTGCCATGATGGCGCGGCCGTCCCTGGAATGAATCAGGTTCAGGATCACCAATAACGTGACCAAAAGAAGCAATATCCCCACCGTAAAACTGGAGTCGTTAGGAGTCCCTGTAATTCCCTGTGCCCCTTGGATGATCACGATGCCGTTCTCCGACAGATTCAGCTCCAAAGAACTTTTAGTAGAAAAATGTATACCGGATTCGTCAATCCCGATGTATAACATATTGATCACATTTTTAGCAATCTCACCGAAAGCAAGCGTAACAATAGCAAGGTAATCCCCCTTTAACCTGAGGACAGGAATACCGATCAGCAGGCCAAACATTCCTGCCGTTAGCGCCCCGATCAGAATTGCAATGGTAAAACGGACACCGGCAATGGGAATCACATCCTGCATACATTTTGAGAAAAACGCGCTGCTGAATGCACCGATACACATAAATCCCGCATGCCCCAGGCTGAGCTCCCCCAAAATCCCCACGG
Organism: uncultured Lachnospiraceae bacterium; assembly: GCA_947643615.1. Taxonomy (GTDB): domain Bacteria; phylum Bacillota; class Clostridia; order Lachnospirales; family Lachnospiraceae; genus Acetatifactor. Next base: position 241 of record CANRWO010000116.1, on the reverse strand, counting down.
TGAGGTTCAAAGACACTGCCAGGATCGCATATGTGCAAAGAGGTACCAGAAGTCCCTTAAGTAAGCTGGAAACAACCCCCGCCGACAGTAATATTTGCATGACAATATATACGCCAATAACCATGCCCAGGGTGATTAAATTGCTTTTTAAAATTTTGTCTGTCTTTATTTTCATCAACAAAGCTTTCATACTAATCCTCCATGTCAGAGCAGTTTACTGCGATGACACGCGATGAGAAAT
>CANRWO010000115.1 GCA_947643615.1 uncultured Lachnospiraceae bacterium | reverse complement strand
AAATTGCCGATTGAAAAATAAAGTCATCAGACTTATTTTTCAATCTAATCTCCATGCCCTTCCGTAACCCGCCCCAGACATTTCCTGTTAAATGGGGGGCAGCCGCCCTTTTGCGTGTAAATGATTCTTCTTATAAGTAAGTGTAACACAAAGCATTCGTTTTATGAACCTTGAATATTTCTCCAGTTCGTTACTTTGGAATGTTTGCCAGAACATCCTGATTTAAAAGCCCTTTACAAAACGGCTCTGAAAATTCAGACGTGATATGCAGAAAACTTGAAATGAACCCGGTACAATGATATACTGAATTACAAATTTATGTCGGATCCGATACTGTCCGGCTGCTGGCCTATCTGTATGCGGGATTGGCGGAATGTGGAGAATTATGAAACCATTTGAAAAATTAAAAGAAAAAAAGCTCTTTCTGTTTGATATCGACGGGACCCTTGCCGTAGGCGACACATTATATGAAGGCAGCGCCGCCCTGTTGGAATACATTGATTCCATCGGCGGAAAATCTTATTTCATTACCAACAATTCCACGAAAAGCGGGACTGACTATGTGGAAAAGTTCAAAAACGCCTTTGGCCTTGAAACCACGGAAGACCAGTTCATTACTTCCGGTTATATGACTCTGCGCTTCTTAAAATCCCGTTACCAGGGCAGGAAGATTTTTGTCCTGGGGACCGCTTCCTTTGTGGCCGAGCTTCGCAAGAACGACCTCACGGTAACGGAGACAGCGGAAAAAGATATTGCCTGCGTGGTCGTGGCTTACGACAGTGAATTGAACTATGGGAAGCTGGTACAGGCATCCAAGGCCCTGCTGACCACATCCGTGCCCTTCTACGGCACCAACCCGGACCTGCGCTGTCCCATTGATTTTGGTTTCATTCCCGACTGCGGCGCCATCTGCAATATGATTTCCGCCACCACGGACAAGACGCCGGTCTATCTGGGCAAACCCAGCAGGGAAGTTGTAGAGCTTTGTCTGGAATTATCCGGTTTTGCCCCGGAAGACACATTGGTTGTAGGCGACAGGCTCTACACCGATATCGCCTGCGGGATCAACGGCGGAGTAGACACCTGTGTGCTGTTTACCGGAGAGGCCAGACCGGAAGACATGAAAGATACGGAATATCCAGCCACCTATCAGTTCCGGGATGTGAAGGAATTACTGCTTCATTGCAGGTAACGCCGGGACATGGCAGGGGCATTTGGCTATTGAGAATGGACCTCCTTTATGATATGATGAAGTTACTAATTAAATATCGAGGAGGTTATTCTTATGCACGGAAACGTTATTGTAGGACAGTCGGGCGGACCTACCGCGGTGATCAATTCCAGTCTTGTGGGGGTATACAAGACGGCAAAAGACCGCGGTGCGAAGAAAGTATACGGTATGCTCCACGGCATCAAGGGGTTACTGGACAGACAGTATGTGGATCTGTCGGAGCATATCAAGTCAGACCTGGATATCGACCTCTTAAAGCGGACTCCCTCTTCCTTTCTGGGTTCCTGCCGTTTCAAGCTGCCGGAGATCAAAGACGGAAAGGAAGTCTATGACAAAATTTTTGATATTCTGACGGAATTGGAGATCGAAGCCTTCTTTTATATCGGCGGAAACGACTCCATGGACACCATCAAAAAGCTTTCCGATTACGCAATCCTTATCAGCAGCGATATAAAATTCATGGGCGTGCCCAAGACCATTGACAATGACCTGGCCTGCACCGACCATACTCCCGGCTTCGGCAGCGCGGCAAAGTATATAGCCTCTGCCACAAAGGAGATTATCCGTGACGGCCTTGTCTACGATTATCCCGTTATCACCATCCTTGAGATCATGGGGCGCAACGCAGGCTGGCTTACCGCTGCCACTGCACTGTCCAAGGGTGAGGATTGCGAAGGTGTGGATATGATTTTCCTCCCCGAGGTTCCGTTCGATATTGACAAATTCATGGCTAAGGTGAAAGAGCTCTGCCAGGGACAGAAGTCTATTGTAATCGCTGTTTCCGAAGGAATCAAGGTAGCTGACGGCAGATATGTGTTCGAGCTTACGGACCATGTGGAATTTGTGGACGCTTTCGGCCATAAGCAGCTCCAGGGTTCCGCCAAATTCCTCTCCGATAAGATAGGGAACGAGCTGGGCGTCAAGTCACGTGCCATCGAACTCAGCACTCTCCAGAGATGCGCTTCCCATATGACCTCCCGTGTGGATATCACAGAGGCATTCCAGGTAGGCGGCGCCGCGGTGAAAGCCGCTTTCGAGGGCGATACCGGAAAAGTGGTTGTCCTGGAAAGAGTTTCCGAAGATCCCTATATCTGCACCACCAGCACACAGGACGTACATAAGATTGCAAATGTAGAAAAGAAGGTTCCCCTGGAATGGATCACCGATGACAATACCTTTGTCAGCGAGGAGTTGATCCATTATATCCGCCCGCTGATCCAGGCAGAACTGTCTCCCGTGATGGTAGACGGCCTTCCCAGGCATCTGAGATTGGATCTGGGTGCAAAATAAAACCAAAAGACTGGTGTCGGAGATCAACCGGCGCCAGTCTTTTTTGTGTCATATCTGCAACCCTAAGGACAGTTTTTCATTTTATTTGGAACTTGCTTGCCTGCTCATTCAGCAAGTGGCTCAAAGTCACCAGATTCTCCGTATCTACCGTACATTCGCCAATTGTTTCGGACAAGAGTGCCATGCTGGCGCTTGTCTCTTCGGTAGACGCTGCGTTTTCTTCGACTACACTGGCCAGGCTGTTGACGGAATCCGTAACGATCTCTTTCAGGGAACCCAGAATCTTTGTCTGTTCACCAATTTCATCCGTGACGCCTTTCACAAGAGAAACTTCATCCGTCAGAAGGCCGAATGCAGTCCTTGTCTCTTCCAGGCATTTTTGCTGTTTCTGGACGTTTTGCATCACTTCACCCATTTTATTGACGGAGCTTTCAACATTATTGATAAGCTCTTTTACGATCCGCTCGATCTCCAATGCATTGCTGGAGGATTCCTCGGAGAGTTTCCTGATCTCTTCCGCCACAACGGAAAATCCTCTTCCCGATTCCCCCGCCCTAGCGGCTTCTATGCTGGCATTCAGGGAAAGCAGGTTGGTCTGCTTTGCAAGTGCTTTTATGAGCTCTATAGCCGTGTTAATATTTGCGGCAGCATCATTATTCTGGCTTATCTGTTCGGATACGACATGAATGGCCTCGATGGTTGTATTTGTGATCACATCCAATTCCCCGATGCTTTGGGAAGCTCCCACCGAATGTTCCGTCATGGCGGATACGGCTTCCCCTAATTTCTGGATATCATTCTTTTCCGTTTCAATAACACTGTCCAGCTCCACAATCTTACTGTTCACTGTCTCGGTATCATTGGCCTGGTTGGTCGCCCCCTGTGCCAAATCATCAATGGCCTGGTTGGTATCCCTGATACCGTCCGTAATGTGTTCGAACTTCTGGCTAAAGCTTTCGCTGCTCCGGTCCAGGCTTTGCCCTGTATGGATTACATTTCCCAGCATGTCTGTCAATGATGATAGCACATTGTCCAGGGAACGGGCCATTGTTCCAATCTCGTCTGCCCGCCCCATCAACGCCGGATTGACAGTGATCCTTAAATCCCCCATGGATACCTGGCTGAGATTGCCGTTTACCTGCTTGATGCCTTTGGTGATCCGAATTCCGGCCAGGGTTGCCACAAGCAATGCCACCACCAATATAAAAGTAGCCGAAACCCCATAAACGATAAGCATCCTAGAGAAGTTATTTTCAATATTCCGCTTCATGCCGTCAATTTGCCCGTTCATATCGTCTATGTAATTTCCGGTGGCAACCGCCCATCCCCAGGGGGTGAACATCTGTGAATATGCAAGCTTGGGCGCAACAGTCACGCCGTCCGCTTTGGTAAAGTAAAATTCATTAAATCCCCCACCGGCCTGCGCGGATGCTACGATGTTCTGGGTAACCTTGACACCGTTTTGATCCGTCATGTCATAGCGGTTGTCCCCTTCCTGCTCCGTCAGGATCGGATGCACCACCAAGGTATAATCGGCCCCGTCTATCCATAAATATCCGGATGCATCGTCCCGGTAGCGCATGGCCCGAACTGCGTCCCTGGCCATTTCCTGGGCTTCTTCTTCCGTCAGTTCGCCGCTTTGGCTGCGGTCATAATAGCTTTGTATGACTGCCAGCGCCCCCTGCACCTGAGATTTAATTTCCATCTGATAGCCGTCCAACATGGAAGTTTCATATAGTTCCACTGATTCCTCCATGGACTGGATCATTTCATAAATGCCCAGACATGCCAGACCGATAGTAGATACCGAAACCATTATGCAGATAATTAATCCTGAATTATTCATGAGCATATAAAAATGCTCGATACTACAAATCCTTGAACC
>CANRWO010000114.1 GCA_947643615.1 uncultured Lachnospiraceae bacterium | reverse complement strand
TACCTTATCTGTCATTTCTGTTCTCCCTTCTTACACCTTAAGAATTTTTCCGGTAAAACCACATAAAATGAACGCACATGGCTATTAATATTTATACATTATCCGGCCGCATTTTAGAACCATAACTCATCGCGTTAATCGCCAAAAAGTGACCTTTTTGACTTGCACCCGCTATGGATTAGTGATATACTGTAGCAGTTTGGGATTTGACAAATTTTGCGTTACGGTTCCTTTTCCCAAAAATAAATTGCCAGGGCACTGTCTTGGCAGATTTCCCCTACATGTCCGGCAGATTTTGTAAAATTATCTTTTCACTGGTAAAGGGGATGGGTGCGCAAGTTGCTGAAAATGGTCGGGCAGGCCCGCTGCGTTGGCATATTGGGGGGTAAAAACCGTAATGCTTATGGTATCAAGCAGGAAAGGATGCTGAATTGAATGAGACAGAAAAGAGAAGACGTAAGAAATATCGCGATCATCGCCCATGTTGACCACGGCAAGACAACCCTGGTGGATGAGCTGTTAAAACAGAGCGGCGTATTCCGCGAAGGCCAGGAAGTAGCCGAGCGTGTTATGGATTCCAACGATATCGAACGGGAACGTGGCATCACGATCCTGTCGAAAAATACAGCCGTAATGTACAAAAATACAAAAATCAATATCATTGATACCCCCGGCCATGCCGACTTCGGCGGCGAGGTAGAGCGCGTGCTTAAAATGGTAAACGGCGTGATCCTTGTGGTAGACGCTTTCGAGGGCGCCATGCCCCAGACAAAGTTTGTGCTCCGCAAAGCGCTGGAATTAAAACTTCCCGTTATCGTGTGCATCAACAAGATCGACCGGCCCGAGGCCAGGCCTGACGAAGTGGTGGAGGAAGTCCTGGAGCTGTTCCTGGAACTGGACGCAGACGACGCGCAGTTAGATTGTCCCTTCGTTTACGCTTCCGCCAAGACCGGAGTTGCTTCCCTGGAGGCCTCAGAGCTGGGAAGCAACATGGAACCCCTGTTCGAGACCATTGTGAACTATATCCCTGCTCCCGAAGGAGATCCCGATGTCGGCACGCAGGTTCTTGTCAGCACCATCGATTACAACGAATATGTAGGGCGCATCGGCGTTGGCAAGGTAGATAACGGTATCATCAAGGTAAACCAGGAAGTGGTTATCTGTAATCACCATGAACCGGACAAACAGGTTAAAGTAAAAGTCAGCAAGCTCTATGAGTTCGACGGCTTAAACAAAGTGGAGGTAAAGGAGGCGGGCATCGGCTCTATCGTTGCCATTTCCGGCATCAGCGATATCCATATCGGAGATACTCTCTGCTCCGTGGACAATGTAGTCCCCATCCCTTTCCAGAAAATCAGCGAACCAACTATCGCCATGCAGTTTATGGTAAATGACTCTCCCCTGGCAGGCCAGGAAGGAAAATATGTCACCAGCCGCCATATCCGCGACAGGCTTTTCAGGGAACTGAATACAGATGTCTCCCTGCGGGTGGAGGAAACAGACACCACGGAATGCTTTAAGGTTTCCGGCCGGGGCGAGCTGCATTTGTCCGTCTTAATTGAAAATATGCGCAGAGAGGGTTACGAATTTGCCGTCAGCAAAGCGGAAGTCCTGTACCATACAGACGAAAACGGCAAGAAGACGGAACCCATGGAACTGGCTTACATTGATGTGCCTAACGAATTCTCCGGCGCCGTCATCGAGAAACTGGGGCAGAGAAAAGGCGAACTGCGGAACATGGGAACCATCTCCGGCGGAACTTATACCCGCCTGGAATTCTCCATTCCCGCCAGGGGGTTGATCGGTTACCGTGGGGAATTCCTCACCGATACCAAGGGAAACGGCATTATGAACACAGTCTTCGACGGATATGCCCCCTATAAAGGTGATATCCAGTATAGAAAGCAAGGTTCCCTGATTGCTTTTGAAGCAGGGGAAGCCATTACCTACGGCCTGTATAACGCCCAGGAACGGGGCACGCTCTTTATCGGCGCAGGTGAACGGGTATACGCCGGCATGGTCATCGGGCAGACGGGCCGCAATGAGGATATCGAAGTAAATGTCTGCAAGAAAAAGCAACTCACTAACACACGTTCCTCCAGCGCTGACGAAGCGCTGCGCCTGACCCCTCCCAGGATCCTTTCCCTGGAGCAGGCACTGGACTTTATCGACACCGACGAACTGCTGGAAGTAACTCCGGGAAACCTGCGTATCCGCAAGAAGATTCTGGATCCTACTTTGCGGAAACGGGCAGCGATGAGAAAATAAATTCAAAAAACATTGTTCAACATGCTTACCACAACCACAAGAGCCGGGTTTTCTTAAACCCGGCTCTTGCTTAACTACAGGCAGAAATACTCCTTCCCAACACGGTCGGATTTTCTATCCTACAAAAATTCATCAGAGATTTCTTTATACCAGCACATACTGGTGTAAAAGATTTTTCCAGATTTTTGGAGAAAATAATTAGTATTTGTCGAAAACAGTACGTTTTCGACTACTTTTAACTTGACCCCCACGGCATTCGCCAAGCCATGGAACATGGCTTTATGCTCGTGCAGGCAACGGCATAAAGTCAGCTACGCTGACTTGGCTCGTTGCTCCGCGAGCAATGCTTGCTCGCGGAAATAACGGAAGCTTCCGGTGATATTCCCCACCGGAAGCCTTCTTTTGTGTTATCTGCTGTTTTGCTTATTTCAGAAGAATCGCAAATTCCTCCCCATACGAAGCAATCAAGGCTCTATTCTTTTCCATTGCAGCTTTAATCGCTTCCTCATCCGGAACATAATCACTTGTATCAACCACACCGTTAAATTCCGGCGGCATACCCTCTTCATCCAAAATCCAAATTTTCTCTGCCGCAGCCATATCAATACCTCCTTATCTGTAAAAAAGTCCTACTTCGTTGCATCTTTTTAAGAATGTCAGAGACATTTGATAGGCACTGATCCCCTGTCTCTTTCCTTCACTTCTAATTTTATTATACATCATTCCCGCATTTTGTGTATTAAAATCTTCTTCCTTTTTTATGTAATGGATCTGTCCCTGATTTGAAACCATTACCATAAATTTCACATTATCCCGTTCAAGCAAAAGATAAATGTCTTCTAAGGAAAATGTTCTGGTTGACGGATGATTATGCAATAGTACTAATACCACTTTTTCTCCAGAGTGCAGTAAATGATATGAAACAGGATCACCCCCAAGACAAACACTATGCTCGTCTCCCCGATCAATGCCATAGCCTTCCATACTTCGAGAAGCCATATCCCATATAATTGCAACCTCATTACTATCATTCTGTGTCTTTGAAATTTTTAGTACCAACCGCGCCAATTTCTGCATGATTTCATTTTGTTCTTCATCCATCCCCTTATATTTTACATAGGGCACTTTCTCAATGGCAATATCTGTAATATATACTTTCTTATCCCGCTTTTTTGCCTGCCTAAGCTGTTTTTCTTCACTCATTCTCTCATTGCTCCGTTCTCTATGTATTTTTGTGACTGCCGCAGGTGATTTACCTTGCGGCAGTCTGGTTCTCTCCCAGCAGTTCGTCCCTATATCTCCAGCAAATCTCCACTCCCCCGTCTGGCGCAATGATCACTTTACGGATCAGGGCGGACAGCATTGTTTCAGACAACTCCTGCCCTCTGTATTCCTCAAAGCGCCGATTCTCGGTGATTTCTGTATTATCCTCCTGCCCCTTTACAGACAATTCCTCTATTGTCTTCTTTGTAACAGCTATCTGTGCCGACAATTCCTCTAAATGCTCTGCTATGCCGGCCTTCTCCTGCAGATATTGTTCCCGGCTCAGTTTTCCCTCTACAAAATCCTTACATATTTTACGGTCTTGGCCGCCACCGGGTCGATCACAATCGTATTCTTTACCCTGCCCTTCTGATAGCCAAACGGCACGGCACCATATACATATTCTCCGCTCATTTTCTTTACCCGGACGGCAGATGATATTTTTTTGAAATATCACGACTATAATGCTCATTTATCAGATTACGGATGGCAACCTCCATTCCCGCCGATCCATCATTCAGAGCATTGGAATCAAACTGATCGTTGATTGCGATCACTCTGACGTCATACGCCGGAAATATATATTCCAGATAATACCCTACGTCCAGATAATTACGCCCCAATCGGGACAAGTCTTTTATCACGATCGTTTTTACATTTCCGTTTTTCACCATCAGCAGCATTTTCTGAAAGCCTGGCCGTTCAAAATTTGTTCCTGTAAAACCGTCATTAAAAAATTCTTCAACAAATATAATATCCTCTGAGTCCGAAATAAACTCCTGGATCAGTTTGCGTTGATTCATTATACTATTGCTTTCTTTGCCGGAATATCGTTGATTTTCCTGTCGATCTGAAGTATTCCCACTCTCCTTATCCATGCAGTCATCCTTTGATAACCGATAATAAGTGAGGGCATACCATATAGATTTTTCTGAAACCATACTTAAACCTCCTGTTTTTGTCACAGGAAATCCAATATGGTGTCTGCGTGATCCGCGTATGCGGTATATTTTTTATTGACCAACTAAAGTATAGCAAAGTATCAGTCTTAACACAACAAATTCCTGCACAAATCTTATTACAAATTTTTCCAGTCTATCCATTTTTGCTCCCGTCTGCGCGCTTCAGCTCGCACTCAAATCAGGGAGGTTGAAA
>CANRWO010000113.1 GCA_947643615.1 uncultured Lachnospiraceae bacterium | reverse complement strand
ACGAACCAGGTACCTTAAGGCTGCTTAATCTCTTCCTTAACTTACTGACATTGGTCATGTACAGATACATGGGATTGATAAAGAAGTGTAACTAATAAAATTTTTGAAAGGAAGTGTAAGCGTGTAGGGATTTACCTTTGGAAAGAGTAGAAAAGAGGTCATTTTACTTCTTTTTTACTCTTTTTGGGAGACAAAATATACCGAGATATGGTAAACTATACGAGGAACCGAGTTTTTGAGGTCAGAGAGAAAACCTTGAAAACAAGGGAAAAAACGAGGATATACCGAGATATAAGGAGTTATAGAAACATGATTAAAATACTTTTTATATGCCACGGCAACATCTGCCGTTCCCCAATGGCTCAGTTCGTGCTGCAGCAAATGGTTGATACCAACGGACTCACCGGCCGTTTCCATATTGATTCCGCCGCCACCAGCACGGAAGAAATAGGCAACGGCATTCACCACGGTACTATGTCTATTTTCAAACAATACAACATTCCATGCACAGGGCACAGAGCGCGCCAGATGACGAAGCGCGACTACGGTTTGTACGATTACCTGATTGGCATGGACGATGCCAATATCCGCAATATGGTTAGAATAGCCGGTGGAGACCCGGAAGGCAAGATACACAAACTTTTGGAATATGCAGGCAGCAGCCGGGCCATTGCCGATCCGTGGTATACAGGGGCGTTTGATGTGACTTATGGGGATGTGCTGGAAGGCTGCGAAGCGCTTTTCAAATACCTGCTTTCCAAGGAGTAAAGCTGTATGAGGTGATACATAATTTTCAATTTCCATGATGCAGCGATAACGGGGCCTTGACGAGAATGAAATGGAATTGCCGGCTTATTAAGGTGTGCTAAACGGGGAAAAGAAAAATTGCTTTTTTAGGGTAAAATAAAGAATGAGATAAGAGGATTTTGTATTATGGAGTTTGTAAAAATAACACAGGATTTTGAGGATAAGGAAAAGTTATACGCTTTGAATGAAGAGGCGTTCCCAAAAGAAGAGAGAATTCCTTCCCGGAAGCTTCTGGCTCTGCTGCAGGAGCTGGGTTGTGACGCATGGGCGTTTTACGAAGGAGGCTTCGTGGGTTTTGCCATTCTGCTGTCGGATGACGCCCTACATATGGCATATTTAAGCTATTTCACTATTGACGGGGCGTGCCGTTCCAGGGGGTACGGCGCGGCGGCGCTGGCCAAGCTTGCGGAAGTCTATGAGGGATACCAGATTGTCCTGGATATGGAGCGCATGGACGAAGAGGCGGATAATTATGGACAAAGGCTGCGCAGGCTTGCCTTTTACGAGAGAAACGGATACCGTAGGGCAAAGGTAGGGTTTCAATATTTTAAGATGGACCTGGAAATCATGTGCAGCCGGGGGCAATTCCGGGAGCAGGAATTTCGGCAGCTGATAGGTAGGATCAAGCTGCCTGGTTTTGTCCCCAAGCTGTATCCTTTGGAAAAATGACGGCTTAGCGCCTTGTTTCAAAGAAACGTTCGATTTCCATTTTGATGGTTTCAGGCGGGAGCGCTTTGGACAGATACCGCTCCGGTTTGAGCGCGATTACCTTTCGGATGCTTTCTTTATCTACCCGGCTGGTCAGGAAAATCACCGGGATGTCGGTGAAGTCTTTCTCGGAGCGGAGCATTTCCAATACCTGGCCCCCGTTGCAAACAGGCATTTCATAGTCCAGGAGGATTAGGTCCGGCTGTGCAAGGGTGATATTCCGGATGGCTGACAGGCCTGACTTAGCTGTGATCACTTCGTAGTCTGCGCCGAGAAGGTTTTGCATCATTTTCAGCGCAAAGTCGGAGTCATCAACCACGAGCAGCTTCTTTTTCCCGCAGGAGGAGACTTTTTCCTCTTTATTTTGATACAGGTATTTCTCTACTTCGGCCATGGCGTTTTCTGTGAGGATGGAGATGCCGTCTTCGCTGGGAAGTACATCGGCGGCAGTGGAACAGTAGGCGAAGTACCCCTTCCCTGTGCCAAATAGCAAGCTGAACTGTGGGCTTTGTCTCTCAAATATCCGGTGGAACTGTTCGTAGGTCAGCAACTGCTCTTCCTGTATTTCATAATGCTCAGGGGAAGGGAAATATTCCTTGATACGTTCCACCAGCTGCCTGGCCACATATCTGGCAACATTCATTATCATTACGTTTATGGCTTTTGACTTGTTATCCATGACACTGCCAATCGTATTTACGATTAGCTGTTCCTCAAAAATCAGGAAGAATTCCTGCCTTTTATGCTCCTTGGAGCGGCTTATCAAACGGTAATAAATCCCTTCCCCGAATTTTTCTCCGCCGTAACAATTGCTGATCAGCCTTGGATCCAATTGAAATACATTGTGCAGCAGGCTGGCAATGGTATGTGCCATCACCGTCTGTTCCTCTTCAGGCAGCAAATTTTCCCATTGTTTTACAGCATCGCCGCTTACAATCAGGTGATCCTCTATCAGGGTATGCCCCACCAGCCATCCTGCGCAAACGCCAAAAAAATGGCTGATGGAGTTTTCCGAGTAGTTTGTCTTTTTCAGCTCAAGCTCTAACGCGGGAAGGGTCCTTTCCCGAAAGTTCCGATGGATGCGCCTGTGGGTCTCGAGTCCCGCGTAACCAATGGATTCCATATAGCCTTCCTCATCCGCAAAGTGCTGGAGCGTATGGTCCTTAAAATATTTCACAGCCTCCTGGCAGGCCCAGTGGCTCTTTTCCTTCTGTCTTCCGAACTCATACAGTTTGTTGAGAATGTGGAACAGTTTTTCATGTTCCCTGTCAATCATCTCCACACCGATGTTGTATCGTTTGTCCCATGCCAGCTGATTTCCCATAGGTGTTTTCCTCCGCCATTGAAATAGCACTTGATTTCTTCTTTCTTATATATTATTCGGCGCAGGCAAAAAATGTCCCTTGTTTTTGCATTTTTCTACAAATTTCTGTATGGCGGCTTTCGGCGGAACGCCTTCAGAGGCAGGGACAGCCTATATTTTTTTAAATTCGGGACTTCTTTTTTCAAATATGGTATAATATTTAAAGCCGCATTCGGCAAGCATGTCGGCGGCTCTGCCAAAGGAATCGCCGATATGGCGGGGGTCATGGGCATCGGAGCCTACGGTTATGATCTCACCGCCCAGCTGCCGGTAGCGCTTTAATACCTCCCTGCAGGGATTGAAATCCTTCAATCCGCTTTGGGCCCCTCCCGTGTTCAGCTCAATCCCTTTCCCCCTGTCCAGCAGAGCCTGCAGGATTTCGTCCAGTATATCCTGATAGGCTTCATAAGAATAATCCCGGTCTCTGCCAGGGCCGTATCGGACAACATAATCCAAGTGTCCGTAGACATCGTAATTGGAAAATTTTTTGATGTTTTCCAATACGGATTCAAAGTACTCCCGGTAAGCTTCCTTTTCGGGACGTCCCTCATAGAAATCAGGGTAGTAGGGATCCCGGCCGTGGCAGACATGGGAGGAAGCTATGATAAAATCAAAATCATAGGATTTCGCATAGACGGCATTTTCCCGCAGAACCTCCGGCTGCAGGCCAAGCTCCACGCCAAAGAGCAGGCGGATCCGGTCCTGATATTTCTCTTTCAGCCGGGCCAGGTCATATAAGTAGGAATCCGTGTTCAACAGGAACATGCCGGCCGGTGTGTCAGGGGATTCGGGAAAGCCGAAATCATTGTGCTCCGTGAAGCACATAGTGGTAAGTCCCTGGTCAATTCCCCGGAGGATCATATCCTCCATGGGTGTGTCGGAATCTCCTGAGTGGGATGAGTGTAAATGGCAGTCTGAGGTAACAGGCATAATTTGCCTCCTTTCCGGTTAAACTGTAACTGTCCAGGGGCAGGTAATCCGTCCCCGGGCGTAGGCGGAGCATTTGTTTGCCGAGCCTGCTCTGTACAGTTAAGGTAAAATATATCAGGTATGAGTATAACAGGTTTGGGCATATTTTAAAAGAATTGACAATAATTTTGATTTACATCTTGAATTATAGGTGGAAATTAGGTAAAATATGGTTGCTGATAAAATTTTGACAATCTGACAGGCTATCCGTTTGTTCCCTGGGATTGTCAGAAAATATAAAAAATATATTTTAGGAGGAGACTAAAATGGCAGTAAGAGTAGCAATCAATGGTTTTGGCCGTATCGGTCGTCTGGCATTCAGACAGATGTTTGACGCGGAAGGGTATGAGGTAGTAGCTATCAACGACCTGACCAGTCCTGATATGCTGGCACATCTGTTGAAGTATGATACCGCCCAGGGCAGATACAAATATGCGGACAAGGTAGAGGCCGGAGAGGATTCTATCACCGTTAACGGCAAGAAGATTACTATCTACAAAGAGGCAGATGCTTCCAAGCTTCCCTGGGGTGAGCTGAAGGTAGACGTTGTCCTGGAGTGTACAGGCTTCTATACTTCCAAGGAGAAGGCTTCCGCACATATCACTGCAGGCGCCCGCAAGGTTGTTATCTCTGCTCCCGCAGGAAACGATCTTCCTACCATCGTATACAATGTAAACCATGAGACACTGAAGCCTGAAGATACCGTTATTTCTGCAGCTTCCTGTACCACTAACTGCCTTGCACCCATGGCTAAGGCACTGAATGACCTGGCTCCTATCCAGTCCGGTATCATGACCACTGTTCACGCTTACACCGGTGACCAGATGATCCTTGACGGACCTCAGAGAAAGGGCGACAAGAGAAGAAGCCGTGCAGGCGCTCAGA
>CANRWO010000112.1 GCA_947643615.1 uncultured Lachnospiraceae bacterium | reverse complement strand
GCCGCCGCGGATACTACCGCAATGAGCAGTGTGTTGCATAGAGCTTCCAAAATCAGCCTGTCCTCGAAAAGCTTCCGGTACCAGCGCAGGGAAAACCCGCCCCACACCGTGCGGCTGGCGGTCTCCGAATCGTTAAACGAGAACACGATCAGCACCAGGATGGGAGCATACAAAAACAGGAAAATGAGGAAAGTGTAAATCCGCGCACCTGCCTTTTTCATAACAGCATACCTCCTCCCTCTGCCCCTTCGCCGTCGTCGAACTGGTTCATGATCCCCATACAGATCAGGATGATCACCATCAGTACCAGGGAAACGGCGGAACCCAGGTTGGGATTGTAGGCGCTGCCCAAAAACTGCATGTCAATCAGGTCTCCAATGAGAAGGTTCCCGCCTCCCCCCAGCATTTTCGAAATGATAAAGGTACTCACTGCAGGGACGAATACCATAGTCACACCGGAAATGACCCCGGGCATGCTCATGGGCATCACCACTTTCAGGAAAACTTCCCTGCTGTTGGCCCCCAGGTCCTGGGCCGCTTCTATCACATTCTTATCAATCTTAGTAAGCACCGAGTACAGAGGCAGAACCATATACGGAATATAATTATAAACCATGCCCAGCACCACCGCCCCGGCAGTATTGATCATATGTACCCGTGGCAGGCCTAAGGCTGCCAGAGCCGAATTGATCAACCCGTTATCCTCTAACAGCGTCATCCACGCGTAAGTGCGCAGCAGAAAATTCATCCACATGGGCAACATCACCAGCATCACCATGACATTCTGGCGTCTGGCATTCATTTTGGCTATGATGTATGCCAGGGGATAACCCAGTCCCAGAGAAACCACAGTGGCCACCGCCCCCAGCCAGATGGAGCGCAGGAACACGTTGGAATATTGGCCCACACTCAAAATATTCTCCATTGTAAAGCTGCCTGACTTGTCCGTAAAAGCAAAATAACCTACCAGCAGCATGGGCAGCACGATAAAGACCGTCATCCATACCGTGTACGGTGCGGAGAGGAATTTGGAATCAGACTTCATCGGCGCTTCCCTCCTCTTCCGCCAGCGCTTCGTTGGAGGCATTCCTATCTTCCCCCATCTCATCACTGAAGGTACTGTAATCGCCGAACATACCGGAGTATTCCGACTTTGCCATAACATGGATATCGTTGGGGGTAAGGGACAACCCTATGCGTTGGCCTGTCTCTCGGCATTCCGTAGACTGTATCATCCATTTAAACCCGGCCACATCCACAATGATCTCGTAATGTACCCCTTTAAAAGTCACCGCCGTGACCTCCCCGGTGATCAGAGTGGAATCCGGCTCCACTACCTTGATATCCTCCGGACGTATCACCACGTCAACGGGAGTGTTGCTTCCGAAGCCTCCGTCCAGACAGTGGAAAATATGTCCGGCAAACTTCACGGAGTAGTCCTCCAGCATGATGCCGTCCAGGATATTGGATTCCCCGATGAAATCCGCCACAAAAGCGTTCTCCGGCTCATTGTAAATATCCGTGGGTGTGCCGATCTGCTGTATCATACCCTTGTCCATCACCACAACGGTATCGGACATGGACAGAGCTTCTTCCTGGTCGTGGGTGACAAACACAAAGGTGATGCCTGTCTGCTGCTGTATTTTTTTCAGTTCTGCCTGCATATCCTTGCGCAGCTTCAGGTCCAGGGCCCCCAGGGGTTCGTCCAGCAACAGGACTTTCGGTTCATTGGCCAGCGCCCGGGCAATGGCCACCCTTTGCTGCTGCCCTCCGGAAAGCTGGCTTACGCCGCGGTGGGCGTAGCCGGACATATCCACCATAGCCAGCATCCTGTGCACGGTTTCTTTAATTTTCTTCTCGCTGCATCCCTTCAACCGCATACCGAAAGCAATATTATTATAGACATTCAGATGGGGGAACAGGGCATACTTCTGGAAAATGGTATTGACCTCCCTCTTATGTGGAGGCAGGCCGGTGATGTTTTTCTCGTAAAAAAAGACATCTCCCCCATCCGGCTTGATGAAACCGGCAATGGTGCGCAGGGCAGTGGTCTTGCCGCAGCCGGAGGGACCTAACAGGGTAACGAATTCCCCGTCGTGTATCTCCAGGTTAAAGCCTCCCAGAACCTGCTCCCCATCATAAGAAACGGTGATATCTTTTAAGGAAATAATAGTATTTTTCAATTGATGCTTCTCCTTTGCGGTAGCGTTTCAGGCGCCAATGCGCAGACCCGGGATTTTTTGCTTCCGGCTGCTTGTACATGCACAACAGCCGATTCCGGCACATTTGGCTCTGCCCATTCGCGAAAATGAGCTGCGTGTCTGTATTATTCACACATAACCCGACCCGGTTTTTATCCGATTGCCTCCCGCAAAGGACGGTATATTATTTCGCGCTTTTCGTAACCCGCTTGAAAACTTTGGCAAAGAAACCGAGCCGCTTTTATGGCCGCACCCGCGAAAATACCGGCAGGATGGCGAAATCCGACTCCTTTACCGGCAAAGATACTTTACGCGAAAACACAGCCTTTTTCAGATGCAAACGCAATGAAATAACTATAAAGTATAATGGAAAGTTTGTCAATCATTTCCCCGCTTTTCCATAGCTTTTTCCATAGCAAATTATAGCAGTTCAGCCTAAGTGTCTGGAAAATGCTTTCTGCCGGATGTGCAACGCCATTTGTGGGAGATTTGCGCCGAAAAAAGGGCACAGTGGGGTTACTCTGGATAAACCGCGCCCCAGCAGGACGCCAAGCCACTTATTTCACTTATTTCACATCGGTAATTTCCCGAAATTGCTATACAGGGGTTGGATAATCTGGTATAATTATATCACTTTTTGCAGACCATAAAACAGCATACCAAAGGCACGGAATAACGGACAGACACGCTCTGGTGGATGTATCGTTTAGAAGGGAGAACAGAAATGGAAGAACGGGATGAGATCACAATACAAACGGAATATATGAAGGGCATTGTTTCAAAAGCAATCACCAAGGCTTTGAAAAAAAAGCTTGAGCGCGATATAAATGTTCAGTTAAACGAGTTAGCCGTCACTGATATTGATGAGAAATTGCGTGTTCATTTAAGCGTTGATGCCGAGATTGGCAGGAGTGAGTTGGAAAGCCTTCTGAAAGATTTGGACGTCATTTAATCTATTTGTGCAGCGGCCAGGTGAATTATTTCGATTAAGAGGATCAAAAGATGCCAGAACAGGATACATTAAAGTTGCAATCTGAATTAGCCGGAAAAATAATTTCCAGGCAGATAGAAAAAGTTTTGGAGGCACAGAAAGGATATCAGGTTGATATCCATGTCTCTAAATTGACCCTTATCAACTCAGACGGAAATACTCGCATTCATTTCATCGGGAATGCGCAAGCAGACCCGAAGGAGTTAAAACGGATCTGCGGAAATTCCGGCATTGCCAAAAGCATACTGTCTGCTTTCTTAAAATACGGCGGAAAATTAACAGACAGCATAGTAATGCAAATTATTAAAGCTTCCTTACCTGCACCCTTAAAACATAACATCCACATCCACATCAATGACAGGAAATATAAAGAAACAAAAGACAAGGCACAAATTGATATGGATGTCGATGGGATAATCAAGACAAAATATCTCCAAGAAATCTTAGTTTGAAGGCGCTTATGAATTTCCTGGAAAATTTTTCATCTTGGCAGACAGCGGTATGAATCCCATGCCATACAGGGAAACAGACGGCTGTCGGGCCTTGATAAATTTACTTAGAAGCCAAGTCCTTGTTTGATTTTCTCCATAATTGCGTTATCGAATTCATAGCTCATTTCACGCAGTCCTATGGTAGCTCCTTTTTTGGGGTATATCCATAAAACCCCCATATCGCTTACAGCTTGCTTCAAAGTATATTTTTTATCTGATGTGGCTTCTACAAACAAAACATCTTTAATTTCCGAATAGGGCAGCCGCTTTTTTTCCAGCACCAACCCTTTTTCATAAAAGCGTGCGGCACCATCCCCGCGTTTCCTGGGAATCTCTACAATCAATTTCCCAAACTCTGCGTCCGGTGCGCCGCCTGCCAAACTGCCGCTCCACTCCAAAATGCATTCTCCGCCATGTTTGCTGCGATGCTCCTCCGCTTTTTTAGCTCGGTTTGCACGCTCAGCGTAAAATGATTTCAGATACCAGACAATAAGTGCTGCACCACCCACAAGAAATAATATAAAAACGATTCCACTGATCATGTTAAAATCTCTCCTTCCTCAAACGCATCTGCGTAGGCCTGGAATAATACCGCACGCACTGTTTCCAAATTTTCGTAAGATATCGGACTGATGTCCACATATTCGATAGCTTAATGCCAGACCGCCCATACATATCCCCTGTTCCGATCACCTGCCTGAATCATTATATCATAGAACTTATTCAAGATGAAGATGCAATTTCCCGTTCAGGAAATATTCGGAAACCCTTTCAATCAGTTCACACAACCCATTCATATTGTGTTATAATGTGTTATGTGGTTGTACAATCAAAATACTGGAGAGTGAAAAATGGACAGACCAATTACAACATTGTTTATGCTCATGTCGGTTGACGGAAAAATAAGCACTGGCGCAGCTGACGAACTGGATGTAGACAAAGATTTTCCCCAAATCGCAGGGGTCAGCGAAGGCTTGCACCAATATTATGAAATAGAGCAAACGACCGATTTATGGAGTCTCAATTCCGGCCGTGTACAAGCCAAAATGGGTGTGAATTCAAAGGAAATGCCAAACAAGACGCCTGTATCTTTTGTGATAATAGATAACAAGCATTTGACCGAAAAGGGCATACGGTATTTTTGTGCTTTATCAAAAACATTTGTGCTGATTACGTCAAATCCGGAGCATCCGGCCTTTCATATCAAGGAAGCCGATTTTCATATCATATATCAGGAAGAATTATCGCTAAAAAGTGCACTTATAAAGCTCAAGTCAGAATACGGCTGTGAGAGAATAACGGTACAAACCGGCGGGACATTAAATGGTTTATTTCTCCGTGAAAAACTATTTGATTATGTTGATATTGTTGTGGCCCCAATTTTGATTGGCGGTAAAGATACCTCTACTCTAATTGACGGTAAGTCCTTGCTTTCACAAAGAGAATTGTGCAAATTAGGTGTCCTGAAGCTGCAGGAATGTGTGGTTTTGGAAAACTCCTATTTACGGTTGCGTTACGAGGTAATTCACACATAAATGCTGTGCCGGCGGCTCTTTTGTATCCATTTCGACCAAGAAGTCTTTTACATTTTATAACTCCGCCAGCTCATTTTGCAAATCAACGGCAGCCATGGACATTCGCCTGCGACGGATATATTCCGAAAGCGGAATGCCCGCCATATATGCAAACATTCTTTGAAAGTGGTATGTTGAGCAACATGCTGTTTGAGCAAGCTCATCATAACTTATTTCTTCCGCAAGATGCTCCTCTATATAAGAAATTGCTTTATTCAGTTTTTCTATCCATTCCATTTCTTTTACTCCTCGTATAATAAGTTTGTAAGCAAGAAAAACAGCTTACAGACTTATTCTTT
>CANRWO010000111.1 GCA_947643615.1 uncultured Lachnospiraceae bacterium | reverse complement strand
CTTACCAAAAAAGAGGTATTTTTTTCCAAAGACACAAACTATTTTACACTACCAACAAAGGCGGTGTTAGTAAAACTACTACTACTTTTCATTTAGGGTGGAAATTAGCAGAATTGGGATATAAAACTTTAATCGTTGACACTGACCCGCAATGTAATTTAACTGGTTTATGCCTTAATTCCGATAAAGAAAATAAGTTATCAAATTTTTACAGAAAGAATGGTCATAATCTAAAAGAAGCCCTGTCACCAGTCTTTGATAATAAGCCAGAACCATTAAGACCGTCTGTTTGCTATAAATTTGATGATAACGAAAATCTTTTACTACTACCCGGTCACATTGATTTTTCTGAATATGATGCCACTTATAACATTGCTGAAAACTTAGCAGGTTCTATGGTTATGTTCGGGAACGTGCCTGGTGCATTGCGAAATCTACTTTTATTAACTGCTGAAGAATATGCTTTAGACTATATATTATTGGACATGAGTCCAAGCATATCTGCAACAAATGCTAATATTTTAATGGAAAGTGATTACTTTATTATTCCATGTGCTCCTGATTATTTCTGCTATATGGCTATCGAATCACTCACAAAAGTATTTCCTAAATGGAATGGCACATATCAAAATTTAAAAAATAATGATATATTTAAAAATGCTACATACAAAATGAAACAAGATTCTCCAAAATTTATTGGCACTATACAACAACGTTATAGACCAAGAAATGGGTCACCTGTAAAAGCATTTTCAGAATGGATAACAGATATAAATAATTTAGTTTCTCAAAAACTTGTGCCTGTTTTGCAAAAAAATAATATGATTGCACCAAATTTAAGGCAATATTGTAGTGAAGATTATAACCTTATTAATATTGCAGACTTCAACAGTTTGATTGCCCAATCTCAAACACATACCACTCCAGTATTTTTATTAACTCAAGAGCAAATCGAACAGTCCGGAAAGGTATGGGCAAATATGAAAAAAAGCCGTGATGATTTTAATGATACGTTTAGTGACTTTGCAAAGCGTATTATCGAAATTACTAAATAGGTATCAAAAAGGTATCACGCCCCACTTCAAAAGCCGGAAAGTCCGCTGTTTATGCGGCTTCCCGGCTCTCTGTTTACTATTCGAACTCAATGGCATCCACAGGCTTTCCCGTGTTCTCCGCAAGGATCCGGTTCAGACGCTGCCTGTTCTTCAGCATATGGTCCGACACGATTTTAATATCCGTAGCCTGTCCCTGAACCCCATTGCCATGGATGGCAGGCTGATGTATCATGATCTCCGCGTTGGGAAGGGCCATCCGTTTTCCCTTTGCCCCGCCCGCCAGCAGAAACGCGCCGAAGCTGGCGGCAAGTCCGATGCAGATGGTGGATACATCGCATTTGATATATTGCATGGTATCATAAATGGCAAACCCTGCCGTGACGGAACCTCCCGGACTGTTGATGTACAGCTGTATATCCTTCTCCGGATCCTGAGCTTCCAGAAAGAGCAGCTGGGCAGTGATCAGGCCCGCGGAAGTATTGCTTACTTCCTCCCCCAGAAACACGATGCGGTCGGATAAGAGCCTGGAAAAGATATCGTAGCTCCTCTCTCCGCGGCTTGTCTGCTCGATGACATAAGGAATCGTGTTCATGCCGCCGCACCTCCCCTGATCTGCCCTGAAAAGACGTTTTGAACGTACATCCCGGACCTGCCCACTGCTCCCGCAGTTTTCGGTTTTACCTGGGCATCCATAATAAATGAAAAATCCCCAAAGCCGCTTCCTGCGCGTATTCCACATATGCCTGCCAAAGGATATGCTTTTTCCTCCGTAGGAATCACCGGCTGCAAAGGTTCAAAAATCCCCTTTTTCCTATAGGCCTGGGGTGTATCGAGATAAAGGCGCTGAAAAGCCAGGGTGAATGCCTGCTGGGAACCATAGTGTGCTTCCCCCGCGATATCGATTATGGGAACTTCCGTCTCCACAAGTTTCCGGGCCGCCAGGGTCAGCCTCCGTCCCTGAATATATTTGTAGAC
The DNA here is from genome assembly GCA_947643615.1 of uncultured Lachnospiraceae bacterium. Lineage (GTDB taxonomy): Bacteria > Bacillota > Clostridia > Lachnospirales > Lachnospiraceae > Acetatifactor. Next base: position 3,570 of record CANRWO010000111.1, on the reverse strand, counting down.
AGTACTTCCCGTCTCCCGGGCAAATGTCCTTGCAATATGGTATTTTGAATAGTTCAGATGCTCTGCAATTTTATCTAAGGGTAAATCTTCGCCCAAATGCGCTTCAATATAGTCTGTGACCTTTTTAATGATATTACTTTCATCCATCGGCATACTCTCCTTGCTTCTGCGGATTTCGGATCTGTATTTATAATATCACGCAAAGCGTCAGCATGTCTTAATAGATATTGACCTGTTTCCTTTATGTTAATCCGTTTCGGCAAGCACTGCCCCCTGAGCATTCTGTGAAAGCATTTTCTGTCTTCTCAATTCCCTGCTCACCAACAGGACAGAGAGAACAAAGGCCGCAAAATCGGCAATGGGCCCCGCGTACAGTACTCCCATGATCCCAAACCCCAGCGGAAGCACCAGAATCAGCGGAATCAGGAAAAACACCTGTCTCGTCAGCGCTAACAGAGCTCCTTTCATGGCTTTCCCTATGGCGGTAAAGAAGCTGGAGGAAAGCAGCTGCACTCCGTTTACCAGCACCATAAAGAGGTAAATGCGCATAAACAGGACTGCAAACTCAAGGTACAGCTTATCCCCGTCCCCAAACAGGGAAATAATCTGCTGCGGGAAACACTGCAGTAAACAGAAACCCACGGCTGAAACTACCATGTTCCACTTTATGGCAAGCAAATACGCTTCCCTCACGCGGGAATACTGTCTGGCCCCATAGTTAAACCCTATAATAGGCTGAACCCCCTGTGATATCCCGATCACAATGGCCAGGATAATGGCATTGGTTTTCATTACAATCCCGCAGGCAGCCAATGGGATATCGGAGCCGTAAGCTGTTTTCGCCCCATAAAAGGTAAGGGAATTAAACAGTATGATCTGCACAAGGGTAATGGCAATCTGGTTTACACTGCTGCTGGCCCCCATGCTGCAGGTTTTCAGGCACTCACTGACCTTCAGCCGGAAGCAACTCTTTTCCAGACGAATGGTTTTGAAATGCCATAAATAGCGCACTGCAAAAGCAAAGGACAAAATCTGACCCAAGACGGTTGCCAGAGCCGCCCCGAACATCCCCCAGTGAAAGACAAAAATAAATATGGGGTCAAGAATGGTATTGGCCACGGCGCCTATCACCATACAAGCCATGGAATATCTGGGACTGCCGTCTGCCCGGATCAGATTGCTCATGCCATTTGTTATGATCAGAAAAGGCATTCCCACCAGGGTGACACCGGCATACTGCCTGGCATAGGGAAACACATCGGTAGTAGCTCCGAACAATTTCAAAAACTGCGGCAGCAGGCTTTCACCGATGACCAGATAGACAATCCCTGAAATCACCATCAGGCTTAATCCGCTTCCGGCTGCCCTGGCCGCCGCTTCCGGCTCCTTGTTTCCCAGATAAAGGGAAAAACGGGAAGCGCTGCCGATTCCAATCAGCAGCGCAATCGCCAGGCAAATGGTAGAAAACGGATAAGAGACATTGGTTGCCGCATTTCCCAGATATCCCACGCCCTGCCCGATAAAGATCTGATCCACAATATTGTAAAGGGAACTGATCAGCATCGCCATAATACTAGGTATGGCGAAGTTTTTCAACAATTTTGATATTTTCTCATATCCCAGAGGATTTTCATTCATTAAATTCCTCCTCCTTCCTCTCTATGTGTAATTCTGCCGTAATGTTTCCTCCGGCCTGCATCAGCAGCTCCAGAAAACGGCTTTTATCCGTTTCACTCATACCCTGCAGCAAAACATCCTCCGTTTTCCGGCAGACTGCCCGTATCTCTTCGTATACAGACAGGGCCCGGTCTGTGGGATACAGTTTGCACGTCCTCCTGTCCCGGTCATTGGGAACCCGGGTGATCATCCCCTGCTTTTCCAGCGCTGCAATGGTCCGTACAATATTGCTGGGATGAATATAAAACATATTCATCAATGAATCCTGCAAAATACCGGGAAACTCACATATTTTAATCAAAAACATATGCTGACTGCTGTTAATCCCAAACGGCGCAAGCTGCTTGTCCAAGTACATTTTCTGGAAACGGTCTGCCACCGAAAGCCATTTCAATATTTTCATAAAATCCCCCATGCCAAAGCTGCTTACTGCGGCACCGGGTCGGAAATCTCAAATTTCCCACTGCAATCAAGGCAATCCCCGGATCCGGCTCAAATTGCAGATTGAAAAAAATGCATCAGCATGGCATCAGCATGATTTTTCGGCCTGCTTTCCACCAACGGGAGATATTATATCACCATATGCGTGCGCACGCAAATACTTTTTGTATCCCGTTCTCCTGATTTTCTGCTTTATGTGATCCCATTACAGACCATTTTTACATATATATGGGATCACATCAGCATTCCTCAGGTTTCTGCCAGCTTATTCTTCACTTCATACGCTTCCCAGGGTTCCGGGATCTCCAGCTTACGGATCATCTCTTCCAGAACATTCACCGGGATATACCGATCCCGCTTCCTGTTTCTTTCCAACAATTCCAGGTAAGGCACTTCCAAATAAAGGATATGCACTCTTGCGCCATAGCCGGCAAAGAGCCTCACCAGCTTCTGTCTGGTTTCCCGGATGATATTGGTGGCATTCCAGATAAAAGGTTCCTTTCTCCGCAAATGCTCCTTTGCCCGTTCCATGGCAGCCTGAACTACCCTGCCGGAGTCCTTGGCCGGAGACACCCCCATCTCTTCACGGATGCTGTCAAGAGATATTACGGGGATGCCTTTTCCGTTTTCCCCGATCCAGGTGTCTTTTCCGGACAGAGGCAGTCCGGACATCAAATAAACATCAAATTCCGTATCGTCATACAATTTTGCCTCCTGCCATAATCCCTCTCTGTGGAAGTATTCGCATCTTGTGTAGGAATTCGCAAACGTATATGGGTTGTCCCAAATTTTCAGCTCTTTCACATAATCTGCAAAAAGTTCCACATTGTCCTCCAATTGCCCCGACTCTCTTACGATCCTCCCCTGCACATCTGCCTTTGAGAGCAGATATAAGAGCCGCAAGGGAATGCTTTCGGCGGCTTTCAGCAGATCATACTCCGGCCTGGCCTTCTTCCAAAACCACACAGGCAGTCCATGAAAGCGGATCAGCTTTGCCACCGTTTCCCTCTGCCGAAAAGTCAGGCCAAACCGGGTTGCCTCCCGATATGCCAGCCTTCGAAACACCTTTTCACCGACAATGGTATGCCTGGGCGACACCCACCGCCCATCCTCCTGTTTCGTGCAGACCGCTTTCCCGATATCATGGAACGCCGCTGCCAGAAACAAAATCTCCTGCTCTTCGCTCCCCAGCTCCGCCCACCGGGAAGATCCGGTAAGCTTCTCACATACCATTGCGGTATGGCTGTATACATCCCCTTCCCCATGGTATTCCGGGTTCTGGGGGACACTTTTTAAATCAGATAATCCGGGATAGTGTTCTGTAAGCCAGTCCAGTGAAAATCCACTTTCCCGGATTTCCTTTAACACTTCCATAGCCATCTCCTCCTCTCTTTATGCGGTAGTGTCAAATACTACCTTATTTTTTTGTTACTCAAACCTTGATTTATGGGA
>CANRWO010000110.1 GCA_947643615.1 uncultured Lachnospiraceae bacterium | reverse complement strand
AGCGACAGCTTACTTAGAATATCATATCCTGTCCGCTCTGTCAACAACTTTTTTAATTTTTTTTGTCGCCTTAAACAATTTTTACTGCATTGCTCGACAACGAAATTGAGTATAACATCACATATGACATTTGTCAACACCAAAAAATCATTTTTTTCGGGCTTATATTATAATTGTTACAGTTCGCACGTCAGTCGTACCCAGATAAATTTGTGCTTGCATAAGAAGTTATCTGGGTACCAACGGACGAAGGAGCGCCTTTTTATGAGCAAAACAGCTGCGCAGCAGCGGCGAGCACTGAAAGTGCGGTTTTGCGAATGGCGCGTGTGAACTGTAACTTATCATTACAGAAATAGTTACAGAAGTGAAGCTATACTGCCTCATATCTTGTTTATTTACAGCAAAAAAGCGCCCCGGGTAAGGGCGCTTTTTGTTGCCGTCAGAAGAACTGGGCCGTATATGTTTTCGAATCATTATTTAAATTAAGGCTCAAGGAAGACAGATTATCCGCAACACTGCTCTGCACCTCCACCACAACCACAGTTTCTGTGCTGCTTCCGGCTGCAACGGAACCCTTATAAATTGTAAGGTCATCCAAAAGCATGGTAGTCAGCGCCCTTCTGGTAACGTTTCCGTTTGCCGTCACTTTAAACGCGGCACCCTGGGAAAGAATATCAATGGACTGGTCCTGGCCGCTTCCGTTATACAGGTCGAACTTAAGGACAAGAAACCGGTTCCCATCGGTAGCCAACATGGAAAAAAAGTTTTCTTCTCCCTCGGGATAACTGTCACACACAGCCACCTCACGGTATGTTATGGTCACTCCCTCCGGCAGGTTAAGCGCCTCTTCCATGCTGAGAGGCTGCCCTTCCGGCACGCCGTCCACACCAATCACGGGAGTGTCCTCCGTAGGGCGCATGCCCGTACTTTCCTGGTTCGCCGCTTCCTCCTCTTCCTGCCGCTGGATCTCCGCCTGTTCCCTTCTCTGTTCCTCTACCTGCGCAACCAATTCCAAGTCTACCAGCCGGCTTTGATGGTCTTCGTCATATTTCATCAAGGTAATAGCAGCATACTCGCCCACCGCCTGCATCTCCGCCGCCGACAAATCCGGTATCACGTTACCGCAGGCAGTCATGCCCAACGTCATGGCCAACATCACTGAAACGATACATATCCTCTTTTTCATCTCAATCCTCACTTTTATGACACTACATTTCCCGTTTTATTACTAAACGGCAGCCAAAAGCATTGTAACACAAATCACCGGAAAAATCACTAGCTTTCATATATTTTATATTTTTCTGCATCCTGCAGATGGCATTTTGCCCTGATATACTGCCCGTTCTCCCGGTACTCCTGCTCCAATACCACTGCGTTTTCCATCAAATAGGCGCTTATGTTCCCTTTGTCATAAGGTATCAGAAAGCATCTGTCCACAAAATCCGCATATACCTTTTCCTTGATCAAATCCAACAATTCTTCCAGGCCACATCCGGCTTTTGCCGCCATATACAGGCAATCGCCCCTTCTTCTGGGCAGCTCCTGTATTTCGCTTTTGTCCGCTTTATTATACACCATGATCCTGGGGATATCCGCCGCCTCCAACTCCCGCAGCGTATTCTCAGTGACCTCAATTTGCTGCCTGTGATGCCCGTCGGAGAAATCCGCCACATGCACTATCAGGTCGGCATACTTCACTTCCTCCAAAGTGGAATGGAAGGCCTCCACCAACCCATGGGGCAGCTTATGGATAAAACCCACCGTATCTGCCAAAAAGAAAGGCTTATTGTCCCCGGTGTGAATGCTCCTGACACTGGTATCCAGCGTAGCAAAAAGCATATCTTTTTCAAGCACCGTTTTCTCCCGGCCTTCCCCGTACCGTTCTACCAGACGGTTCAGGATCGTAGACTTTCCCGCATTGGTATAGCCCACCAGGGCCACCTGCGGGATCCTTGACTGCTCCCTGCGCTTCCGCATGATCCCCCTTGTGCGGGAAACCTGTTCCAGCTCCTTCTTTAACTCGCTGATCCGGTGCTCGATCTTACGCCTGTCCAGTTCCAGCTTAGTCTCACCGGCCCCCTTATTGCTCATGCTGCCGCCCGTACCACCCTGGCGGCTTAAGTTTTCCCTCATGCCCACCAGCCTGGGCAGCATATATTGCAGCCTGGCCGCCTCCACTTGAAGTTTGGCTTCCTTTGTCTTTGCCCTCCGGGCAAAAATATCCAGGATCAAATTAGTACGGTCCAAAATGGGAAGCTCCAGCTCCTTGCCAAGGTTTCTGACTTGGGAGGGTGCCAGCGCATTGTCAAACACGATCTCCTCCGCCCCGCATTGTGACGCGTATTCCTTTACTTCCACTACTTTGCCGGTACCGATATAGAGCGCTTTGTTCACCCTGTCCATCCTCTGGACGATGACGCCGGCCACCTGCTTATAAGCAGCCTCCGCCAGGCTGGAAAGTTCTTCCATAGAGTGCTCAAAATCCTGTTCCTCCCCGGTATCCACACCTACCAGGAGAACTTTAGTAAACAATTCTTCCTTTTCTGACATTCCCATCCCCCACATAACGCTACTTTTCCAGCTCAAACCAGAAGCACACGCCGTCTTCCCGGTTTTCAACGCCATAACTCCTGTTCATGGAATCCATAATGGCTTTCACAATGGACAATCCCACGCCACTGCCTCCGTACTCCCTGGTCCTGGCCTTATCCACTTTGTAGAATTTTTCCCAGAGATGGCAGATAGACTCCTGGGGGATCCTCTCCCCGGTGTTGAATACGGAAACCCTGACCCCGCCGTCAACCTCATCCAATGACACAGCAATCCTTTTTTCCCCACTGCAGTGATTTACGGCGTTGGAAAAATAGTTCATAAAAACTTCCTCTGCCTTATACTCATCCGCCCACACATAAATGGGGGGATAGTCCCCGAGCTCCACGGTAATCCCGTTCTGTTTCGTCAAAATAGCCGCCGACTGGATATAATTTTTCACAAGCGCCGTAATGTCAAACCGCTCCATGCTGACTACATCATTTCCGAACTCCAACTGGTTCAATGTCAAAAGCTTCTTAACCATGTTGTTCATTTTAGACGCTTCGTCCATAATGACTTCGCAATAAAAAGCCGTGCTTTCCGGATCCTCGTTAATCCCTTCGGACAACCCCTCCGCATATCCCTGTATCAAAGCAATGGGTGTTTTCAGCTCATGCGACACGTTGGCAAGGAATTCCTTCCGCATTTCGTCAATCTGCTCTTTCCTCTCAATATCCTTCTGTAATTCATTATTGGCAGTTTTCAGCTCCGAGATTGACTTTTCCAGGGATGCGGACAATTTATTGATATTTTCCCCCAACAAGCCTATTTCATTACGGGCATTGCCCCGATATTTCGCTTCGAAATCCAGATGCACCATCTGCTCGGAGATTCTGTTCAGCGTCAGGATCGGCCGGGTTATCTTCCGGGACACAAACCATATAATGACGCCGCCCAAAAGGACTCCCACAATTCCCACATAAGCAAAAAAGTGATTGGCAATTTTGGCATTTTCCTTAATGCTTTCAATAGGGGTACGCATAATAAAAGAAATCCCGCTGTTGAGCCGGCCATACATTTCCAGGTACTCATTTTCCCCGGCACGGACTCTCTGGACCACGTAACCATCGCCCTCCCACAGAATCTTCATGGAATCGTCACGGTAAAAGCCAAAAATATAGCCTATAAGCTGGGCCTCAAGCTCTTTACCGCCATTGATGGACTCATACTTTGTCTGGGAGTTGGAATCCATGATGCAGATCGTAATATTGTAAATGCTGCACACATCATTCAGCTGCTCGGTAAATTCCACTGTGCCGTATGCATCGCTGTTGGCCCCCTGCCTTATGGTATGGTAGGCATCAAATATGACATCTGTTTTGATACGGATATAATATTGCTCCAGAAAAAGAGTGTTGAGCAGAATACACAATAGAATCGTCCCCGCCATCACCGCCATAAATATCAGTGCAAATTGACGCTTTATCGAATGTTTCAAAGCGAATTCCCCACTTCCAATTTATACCCCATACCCCAGATCGTCTTTATAAGGTCGCCTTTCTCTCCCATCTTGCTCCGCAGTTTTTTCACATGGGTGTCTATGGTCCTGGCATCCCCAAAATAGTCGTAGTTCCAGACATTATTAAGTATCTTTTCCCTGGAAAGGGCGATGCCCCTGTTCTCTACAAAATATGCCAGCAATTCAAATTCCTTGTAACTCAGCTCGATAGGCCTGCCATCGATCATCACCTGGTGGGCAGCCTTATCGATCTGTATGCCCCCACAATCCAACGTTTCTTCCTCATTCAGCTGGTTGGTTCGCCGGAGGATTGCTTCTATACGGGCCACCAATATCTTAGGGCTGAAAGGTTTGGAAATATACTCGTCCACGCCCAGCTGGAATCCCTGCAGTTCATCCTGTTCGTCCGCCCTTGCCGTCAGCATGATGATAGGAACCCTGGAATAGGAACGTACCTCCCTGCACACCTGCCAGCCATCCATCTTCGGCATCATCACATCCAAAACAATTAACGCAATATCCTTGTTGGCATAAAACTGATCCAGGGCGGCCTCACCGTCTCCGGCTTCTATCACGTCATAATTGCTCTTAGTCAGGAAATCCCGCACCAATTTCCGCATCCTGCTCTCGTCGTCCACCACCAGAACCTTCAATTTATCCATTATGGCTTGTACCTCCGTCGCATGTTTACAGCCCTCCGGGTTCTCATATATTACTCGGATCCCTTCGGCAGCCCATAAGCACAGTATAATTGATAATTATGTCGATTCTGTGAAAAAATATAACTACTCGGCCATCAGCTCCAGCTCTTTTTCACGGATCGCACTTTCACGCTCTGTCAGTTCCTGTTCCCAGGTCGCGTACTGATCCGTGATAGCGCGCTTATAATTTATAATATTGGGATAATCACTGTTTAAGGAAATAATGAACATGGCAATCATGGCAAGCGCCAGAAGAATGTTCAAAACAACCGAAACAGTCAGCTGGGATTTCTTCGCCCCCATCTCCTGCTCATGTTTAGACCGTATCCTCTCTTTTGCAGACTGTGCCTTACCATACTCCTGATAGGTGCTCTCTAACGGGATCGCCGCCACGGACGCAGGGTCGATCCCGTCCTGGCCCAAGAGATATTCCTGCATCTGCTTTAAATACATCATCCCCACAGGCGTACTGAATACATGTTCCTGGATGGTCTTGTCATAAATATATAGAATGTCCTCCGGCTTGGAATAATCCACCTTGGATTCCAGATATGCGATTTTTTTCCGCTCCACCTCCGCCAGCTTTGCCTCTTTCTCCGTCTGGAAGAGGAATCCGCCCATCAGGCGCTTTTCTTCCGAATTTGCCAAAATACCGCCTCCTATCCGTAAAACGTTCCCGCTCATATCCGGTAGCCTATTAAAAAAAATGCCGAAAATATCAAATTTTCAAGCATTCTTTTTAATTATACTCACAAATTAAGAAAAATGGAGCTTAACGAGAGCTCGTCGAACCCCGGGCTCTCGTCGATCTCTGTGCTGTTAAAATCCATAGCCCCATCTTTCTGGATATTATAATACACCAGAAAATGGTCATTGTAAAGAAAAACCTGATTGATAA
>CANRWO010000109.1 GCA_947643615.1 uncultured Lachnospiraceae bacterium | reverse complement strand
AAGCCGCATTTATACAGGAGTTATTTAGAAATATCTGCTGGGAAAGTTGAGTTATATATAAAATATTTAATAATAACAACCTATCTTTTAACTTTTCCCCGTTTTAAACCATTGCAACTACTAAAAGAATGTTCCGAAAGATTTATGAAATTCCACATTTTTTTATGCCACCAGGTATACAATGGAACATGTGCTATCCGTGAGCCGTTCCAACATCAGTAGTTTCCTGCAGTCCAAAGTCCGGTGGCAACAGATAACCCTGTTTGAATACTTCAAGAAAGCCGACTGTGGGACATGAGCTCTGTTTGATTTGCAGTGGCCCCCACTCCTGCAAACCCTTGCTTAACTGAACATTGAAAACGCATCCGCTTTTGTCACACCATCCACATGAATGAACACATCCATATATGTAATATCATTTCTCTTATACTCATATTCAAAGCAGCTGATGATATTCTCCTGATTTTTTTCTTTGAAATTGTTAGTCTGAAGATATTCCATAATCAGCTTATAAGCATTTGGAATTCTTTCAAACGGCTGAATAAATGGCTCCTTAATGGTAATTACTGCATAATCGGCTTCTTTATTCTCAGAAAACATTACCCCAGGACAATCTGTCCTGAAATCATCCGGGATCACACATGCTGCAACATATCCGTGAAGCCCAAAGCGATTCTTCAGTTCCTGCGACACAAAAGGGAAATCCCATCCGATAAGCTTAACGTCAGGGCATACCTTTTTTAGGCCACAGCTTTCCGCCCACCTGTCCATATAGCCTAGGGCATCGCTTTCCGGATCCGGAGAAATGATCACATAGCTGGCCATCTTAAACGGTGCAATTCTCTTAATCATTATCTCCGAATAAATACCACTGGGATCAGGTAAGTCCTCTCTCACAAGGGCATCAAGTTTGCACGCAAATATCTCACACATTTCTACAAGCCTATCCAGCTCTGGAACGGCTTCGCCGGATTCCCATCTGGATACGGTCTGCCTGGTGACGCCCATCCTATCGGCAAATTGTTCCTGCGTTAGTTTTTTCTGTTTCCGCAAAAAATTTATGTTATTTCCTAAACTCATCTTTCTACCCATGCCTTTCCTGCATTTTCAATCTTTTGTCTTTACCCAAATTGTTATCCAATGGCCATTGGTCACCTATGACTATATCATAACAAAGGGGATGAATCCACCAACCATCATATGCTTTTTTCGGTCTCTATGTAACATGGCATGTTGCATAAATTACCAGAACCATATAAGAGGCAGGATTCTGTAAAAGAATCCTGCCTCCGGCATATCTACTGCTTCAAGCAATACATTCGAAATCGCTGCCAAATTCTACTTCAGCTCCCGATGGCGCGCAGTGACCAAAAATATCGGCAGCGTCCCTAACACCCATGTTATGCACACAACATAGCTCAACGCTGTGGGGCTGTCATCCATCTGTATATATGGAGGGAACACGGAACAGAACCATTCCACATTTTCTCCCAGTCCATTCCATAATGCAAACACAAAAAGCACTGCCATTGTAATATACGTCATCATGGAGTGTAAAACTGTGGCAAACAGCAATACCAATGCTGTGGTTGCAAAGCAAAATGGCAGGACCTGCACCAGTCCGGCCCAAAAGGCTTTCGTCAGCGGACTTTTCAGCCAAATTGCCGCCCCACAGACAGATAAAGCATATACGCAGGCAGTGAGTAAATGACATACCAAAACCCTCGACAAATAATATGCCGCCCGCCCATTGCCCCGTGAGACTGCCGCCGTCGGGATTCTGTTTTCCTCATCATATACAATCACAGCCGCTGCTATAACAAGTGCACACCACGCAGCGCCGCGGGGGTCATACAAAAGACTCTGTGCCTGTGCTCCGCGATGTCCAAAACCAAGGAAAAATACAGCGGAAAAAAACGCCCCGGCCATACTGCCCAAAATAACATAACTATGTGTGACACAATAAAGTGCGTTTTTAATCACTCTCATATAAGCCTCATTTCAATTCTGCCCGACCAATATACAGCACCGAAACGATGCTCGTGATAATAAAGACCACCACGGTCCATACCGCAAGCGGAAAATAAGCCGCTCCAAAACCTTCCCCCGTTACAATGCAGTCCAGAACTTTTTTATATAAATTAAATATTGGCAGCAAAATGACCGCACGATTTGAAAAGAAAAATGTTACAAAGCCAAAGCTGGCCAGAAATGACAGAACCGGTTTTCGGATAAACACCGAGAATACCGACACTAAACCGCAAAAGAACATATCTATGGCGAGTCGTGCAGCGAATCCCCGGATCATAACTACAACACCGTACAACCCAGGTACGCGGGGCGCAAACAGGGCAAATGACATAAGTGTATGAATGACGCTCAGCAACGCGCCGGTCAGCACATAGACCAGAATCCGCCCCAGAATAATATCCCTCCGTTTCACCCCACAAAGAATGCCTGCCGCATAACCGCGCCGTGTATAGGCTCGCCCAAAGAAGAAAACAGCAAAGAAAATCCAGACATAGAGCGAACCTCCTATATCCGAAAATATGCCTGTAACTGCCCATCCTTCAAAGATATCCTGTGCATCCAGAGGATAACGCTCCGGATAGATCTCATAACAGTGCAGGAAATCACTGCGTTCAAACAGATAACTGCACTGCCCCGAAGCTTTCAGCATCTCATAATCATCCAGGGCCAATCTATACTCCCCGTTTGTTTCATCATACCACGCGCGTTTATTCCAGTCCGGCCCCATAGCCTGTTCCAGGCCGCGCTCCAGTTCCGCGTCCCTTGCTCCTGTTGTAAAATAGACTCTCTCCGCCGGATGATGTCCTCCAACACCAAGGGAAACGGCAAACATCGAAAACAGCGTCATAAGTATCACAAATACCCAAACCACGCGGCTATGCACCATAGTATACAACTCTGATAGGAACACTTTAATCAATGCGCGCACCTCCCGTCAACCTACGGAAATAGTCCTCCATTCCTCCTCTGTCTGCGGCCTCTGCTTTTATGGTTTCTGCATCTGCCTTTTTGATTACTTTGCCCTCATCAATAAATATGTAATCGGTAGCGATCTGCTCCAGCCGAGCCAACTGGTGGCTGCTGAGCAGCACAGTTACCTCCCGCTGGGCCACCACCCTTTTAAGCAGATCTGTAATCTCGTCCATTCCTTCTACATCAATGCCACTCAAAGGTTCATCCAATACCAGCAGTTTTGGCGTACCGAGCATGGCAGCTGCCAAGCCGTACCGCTGCCGCATTCCGGTGGAATAGTCCTTGATCGCCTTTTTAGCCGCTTTTCCTAATCCCACCATTTCAATCAGCTCATCCACTTGGCCGAAGCTGGAATTCCTGCAAAGCAAAGACAATGCCCTAAGATTTTGCCGTGCGGACATCTCCGGATAGCCTATGGGGTTTTCGATCAGTGCGCCCACCTTTTCCCTGGCTCCTGACAAGCCATTCCCTGTCCTGCCAAATAACTCCAGCGTGCCCTCATCCGGCATGGTCAGACCACACACAATCCGCATAAACGTAGTCTTACCTGCCCCGTTGTTGCCTACAAATCCATAAATCCTGCCAGATTCAATTTCAATGCTCACATCATCCAGTGCAGTGATTCCTTTAAAGCGCTTAGTTATGTTACAGGCACGTAAAATCGGCATTCCGACCACTCTCCTTTTGGCGGCAATTATTATTGGAGAAACCTTTCCCCAATAATAACCTCATTGGTGTTGATATCAATTTCCAAATCATTATTTGAATACATGGCTTTTGTTATTTATAAATCCAGTACGCTGTCCGTATATTTTATTATATCATGTGCTATCTCCAGTGTACAATTGATGTTTTTTAAGCAAAATGTCTACGATAATTCCTTTGGATAATAATAAAATCATTAACCAATATTACTGCTTTTGTTCTGTCAAGTTTGTTCTTTATAAATATTATCCTCCATGCTCCCTATTATGATGGGAGTGCAAAAAATGCCTCTGTTGCACCAACCACTATTTTTCAGCAAAAATACGCCAATATTATGTGTAAAAACGCCATAATTCACAAGAATTATGGCGTTTTGTCTGTATTTATATATTGTTTTGAGGTTTTTAATTCAACTCAATCAAAATTTTCCTTCCTTAGCAGCCTCCTCGATGGACACAGCCACAGCCACCGTCATACCAACCATAGGGTTGTTGCCGGCGCCGATAAGGCCCATCATCTCCACATGCGCAGGAACGGAAGAAGAACCTGCAAACTGTGCGTCGGAATGCATACGTCCCAAAGTATCGGTCATACCGTAGGAAGCAGGGCCTGCCGCCATGTTATCGGGATGAAGGGTACGTCCGGTACCGCCGCCGGAAGCAACGGAGAAGTATTTCTTACCCTGCTCGATACACTCTTTCTTGTAGGTACCTGCAACGGGATGCTGGAATCTGGTAGGGTTGGTGGAGTTACCGGTAATGGATACATCCACGCCTTCTTTATGCATGATAGCAACGCCCTCACAAACATCGTTTGCGCCGTAGCAGTTTACCTTTGCACGGAGTCCCTCGGAATAGGACTTGCGGTATACTTCTTTTACGGTATTCGTATAAGGGTCATACTCTGTCTCCACAAAAGTAAAGCCGTTGATACGGGAAATTACCTGTGCTGCGTCCTTGCCAAGGCCGTTCAGGATAACACGAAGGGGTTTCTGGCGAACCTTGTTTGCCTTCTCCGCGATACCGATAGCACCCTCTGCCGCCGCAAAGGACTCATGGCCTGCCAGGAAGCAGAAGCACTCTGTCTCTTCTTCCAAGAGCATCTTGCCCAGATTACCGTGTCCCAGGCCAACCTTACGGGTATCTGCAACGGAACCGGGAATACAGAAAGCCTGAAGTCCCTCACCGATTGCAGCTGCAGCGTCAGCCGCTCTTCTGCAGCCTTTCTTGATTGCGATAGCCGCACCAACTATGTAAGCCCAGCAGGCATTCTCAAAACAGATAGGCTGAATGCCCTTGATCTGATTATAAACATCAAGCCCGGCATCCTTGGTGATCTTCTCAGCTTCTTCAATGGAAGCGATGCCATAGCTGCTCAATACAGAATTGATTTTCTCAATTCTTCTCTCATATGATTCAAATAATGCCATCTTACCTTTCCTCCTAAATGAAGTTTACTTAAATGAAGTTCCTTCTATTTTACTCTTTTCTGGGATCGATGATCTTAACAGCGTCATCCACACGTCCATACTGGCCCTTAGCCTTCTCCCAAGCGGTGTTAGGATCGTCTCCCTTCTTGATGAAGTCGGTCATCTTGCCAAGGCTTACAAACTGATAACCGATGATCTGATCCTCGGCATCCAGAGCGATACCGGTTACGTAGCCTTCCGCCATTTCCAAATAGCGGGGACCCTTTGCCAGAGTACCGTACATAGTACCAACCTGGCTTCTCAGGCCCTTTCCAAGATCCTCCAGGCCGGCTCCTACAGGAAGTCCGTCCTCGGAGAAAGCGCTTTGGCTGCGGCCGTAAACGATCTGCAGGAACAACTCTCTCATAGCGGTATTGATGGCATCACACACAAGGTCGGTGTTCAGTGCCTCTAAAACAGTCCTGCCGGGAAGAATCTCAGCAGCCATAGCTGCAGAATGGGTCATACCGGAACATCCGATGGTCTCCACCAGAGCCTCCTGGATAATACCCTCCTTCACATTCAGGGAAAGCTTGCAGGCGCCCTGCTGAGGTGCGCACCAGCCTACACCATGTGTAAAACCGGAAATATCCTTCACTTCTTTAGCTTTTACCCATTTTGCTTCCTCAGGGATGGGAGCACAGCCGTGAGCAACGCCTTGTGC
>CANRWO010000108.1 GCA_947643615.1 uncultured Lachnospiraceae bacterium | reverse complement strand
TCGTTTGAGCCTATTTTTTCGGCCCTGTTTTTTCATAGCCTACTTGACACTACCCTTTATGCCAGAGTATGTTGTCCATACCTGGCTGCTGCATTCTTCCAAAGGGTTCCCGGCTGTTATCACTTTTTGCTTCTTCCTTCAAAAGATATCAAACAAGTCAACCCCGTCAGCCAGGCAATTAGCCACAATGGGTCGGTTCACCCAATGGCTTTCCGAGTCCAGGATCGTGTTCAGAAAAGACCCCCGGACAAACTTCAGGCGGTCTGTCACATAATCGCCCTCTTCTACCTTAATATAAATTCCTTCCATAATCCCCGTCAGGTCTGTCTGGCGGACGGCCAACCCCACATCCGCCCTGCCCTTTTGGCACTGTGCACGGAAGCTCCGCTCCGCGTCGCCGGAAATAAAGAGGCTGGGCCCTATCCACTTTTCAATGGGCCCCAATTCCTCGCAGTACCCTTCCGTCAGCACACGGACAGACCGTATAAAAGGCACTTCGCTCAAAAACTCCCTGCGCTTTTCGGTAGAAAAAAAACGTTCTTCCTTTTTATCAAAAATATCAAACTCCATAAAATAATGGGGCAGCCTGTCATAAAATACAGTGTGTTTTGCATACAGCCATTCGCCATACATAACATATCTGTCTCCCAATACCCGGCGAAGCCTGTCTTCAATGCAACCCGCCCAGAGTTTAAACAAGTCAAACTGACGCTCCCCGTACCCGCCGTTGAGGAAATGCCCGCGGCTCTGCAGGAACATTTTCCCATCTCCGCTGAAGCTGACGCCGCAGTTCGCGCCGTCCACTTTCTCCTCGAGAACTAAATATTTCCCTCTTATTTCATCATACTTTACACATTTTAAATCCTCATCACCCAACTGTTCCCTGGAACCCTCCAGATGTCTGGTCCTCGGATACTTATAAATCTGCTCCATGTAATATCATCCCTTTCCATACGCTTTCACACTTCCTGGTCAGTACACTGGCACAAAAAAAGCTGTGAAGAAATATCTTCCACAGCATACACAAACAATGACACCGCTTCTGATGGCATCAATCAGCCATCCAACGATATCATCATAATATTTTTCTCTTCCAAGAAACTCCCTGCTGCTCTGATATTCCAATTTATCTAAACACAAAATGCCAGCCACTGCCATATACTCATACCAGCCAGTGCCTGCGGTCATAATTCGTATTTATTTGCCGGAATATAGCATTACATGGGGAACCTCCTGTCTCACGTCTAAAAACCTTAATATTTTCTGTTTTTTACTATAGCAGACCCTAAAATCTTTGTCAAGGAGCTTACATGCAGGAACCGACTTTGTAACAACTGAAGGCAGGAACCGATTCCGCCTTGATTGCCATAAACGGTTCTGGTACAATCAGTATATTAAGAGATGCT
Organism: uncultured Lachnospiraceae bacterium; assembly: GCA_947643615.1. Lineage (GTDB taxonomy): Bacteria > Bacillota > Clostridia > Lachnospirales > Lachnospiraceae > Acetatifactor. Next base: position 4,450 of record CANRWO010000108.1, on the reverse strand, counting down.
TTAGGATCCCCGTAAAATTGCAAAAAACACCATTTCATTTTCTAGTACAGCATTGCGTTAATCTTGAAGTAAATCGGTGCTAGATGTTTGCGTCAGCGTAAGGCGGAGGAAGGAGGCGATGCGGTGGCATCGTTGACTGACGACAACGCGGCGATGGCGTGAACAGCGAGTGCTGATTACTCAAGAATTAATGCAACGATGTACTAGGAAGGACTGCCTGAACCGAAACCTCAAAATCATTAGCCAAAATGAGCAGAAAGAAACATTATGGGCAGCAAATTGATTGATTTATTAAACACAGCAGAGGGAGAGTATTCATGAGGAATCCATATTTAAAAAATGTAAACCGTATAGAATTTGTTGTAACTATGGCATGTACGGGGAGATGTAAGCACTGTTCCGAAGGTGAGCATATTGCATCCGGAGAACACATGGATGGTGATATCGCTGCAAATGCAGTCTACGAAATATGCAAAAATTATAAAATTGAATCTTTGATGACTTTTGGCGGAGAACCATTGCTTTATCCCGAAACAGTTTGTAAAATACACAAAGCTGCAAAAGAAATGGCTATTCCAAAAAGGGATTTGATTACAAACGGTTTTTTCAGTAAGGATAAGGACCGTATAAAAGAAGTGGCACTCATGCTGGCCGAAAACGGCGTGTGTAACATCCTCCTGTCAGTTGACGCATTTCATCAGGAATCCATCCCCCTTGAGCCTGTCAAATACTTTGCAGAATGTGTACAATCAACCGGCATCAGAATACAAGCGCACCCTGCCTGGCTTGTAAGCGTTGACGACACGAATCCATATAACGAAAAAACAAGGGAGATTCTCAGCGAATTTACCCAAATGGGAATTACGGTGTCTTCAGGAAATATTATTTTCCCCAGCGGAAATGCAAAAAAATACCTGGCCGAATATTTTAACGACCAGGAAGAATATACTGACCCCTATGAGGAAGACCCTGAAGATGTGAGGACAATCTGCTTTTCACCCAACGGGGATGTGCTGAACGGCAATGTGAACACTGAAAAAATAATGGATATTTTGGATACATACACAATCCGTCCGGAATAATGTCCCGAGAAAGTTCATTCCCTCAGACTGCCGGCTGCCCAGCTATCCAGCCTGGACAGCCGCTGCATTTCCGCAATCTGTCAATTTCATTCCTGCTTATCGCTGATCCGGTATAACCTATGGGCGTTTTCCCACGTGGCCTGCCGTACCTCCTCCTCCGTGATGCCTTTTATCTGCGCCAGCGCAGTAATAACATAAGGGATATACAGTGAACTGTTCCTCTTCCCCCGATAAGGCACCGGTGCCAAATAGGGGCAGTCCGTCTCAAGCACAATACGCTCTATGGGGACATATTCTGCTACCTCCACCAGCTTTCTGGCATTTTTAAAAGTCAGCACACCGCCGATGCCAATGTAGAATCCCATATCAAGGAAGGTCTTGGCCGTCTCCTTTGTGTATGAAAAGCAATGGACCACACCGCCAATTTCCCGGCACTTTTCAGACGTCATGATATCCACCGTGTCCTTCGCCGCATCCCTGGAGTGAATGATCACAGGTTTCTTGCATTCCCTTGCCAAATCCAGCTGCCGCAGGAACCACTTCTTCTGTATATCCCGGTCAGGTTCATCCCAGTAATAGTCTAATCCAATCTCACCCACAGCGATACATTTTGCGAACCGGCACTGCTGCCGCAGCCACTCAAAAGACTCCTCTGTAAGCTCCGCCGTTTCACTGGGATGTACCCCCAGGGCACAGTAAATAAAGTGATGCTGTTCCGCCAGTGATCTTACCGGCTTACAGGAGGAAAGGCTGGAAGCAACATTCACTACTTTGGCAATACCGTGTATAGGCAGTTCTCCCAGCAGCTCCTCCCTGTCCTGGCCAAATGCCTCATCATCATAATGGGCATGTGTATCAAATATACCTGTCATAAAAAAAGCCTTCCAAATAGTTATTTCCTTTACTCCTGCCGCGTGATTTCATAAAAATGATACAATTCCTCTTTCTCATCATTTATATCTTTATACCACTTTTTTTCTGTTAATACAAATCCTGCTTTTTCGACCACTTTCCAGGAAGCTGTATTTTCCGCCCTGACTGTGGCTATCATTTTCGGTACATCATAATGATGGAGAAAGTAATCCGCATATGCCTTAACCGCTTCAGCCGCATAGCCATTGCCCCTATACTGCGCCCCGATAAAATAAGTAATGCCTACTTCTTGCAGGTCATCATAATAAGAGCAGCCAATGGACCCAACTACCGCAGCTTCGTCTTTCAAAGCTATTGTATACGCCAGATAATCCTTGTCAGGCTGATCTCTGTCCGCAAAACTTTTTGCCTCGGCTATCCATCCGTTAATCCATCTGCCGCAGGATTTATCAAACCCACAATCATTCAAACTGCTGTCAGCTGCCATTTGAATGAAATCCGTTCCGTCTTCCGCTTTCACATCCCGGATCAGCAGCCTTTGTGTCACAATCTTCATAATCTAAACCTCCGCAAATCATATTTTTAACAAACCTGTCAAATGAATCACAGCCTGCCAGAACAGCCGGAATGACACTGCCAATTACATGTCAGTAACCCGGACGGCTATACTCATGCTGTCTTTTCCTCACAATAGCTTTCAGCTGCTTCATCAAGCACCTGCATTAGTTTTGCCTCGTTCTCCGTGCCTACGTATGCCTTAGGGTAAACCATGCAGAGACCGCTGTTTTCCATAATCCCGTCGCAGCAGTCAATCCCGTAAAAGTACATAATATCCTTGTAATAATCTACTTTCGCCCTGAAAAAGAATTTCCCGGAAAGCGGTGTAAGCTCCATAGCGCCTGTAAACGTACCCTTTTCTTTATATTCTTCCACAGCCGTATATACAATTTCATCTATCTGTATCGCCAGATAAGGAACTGCCCCCTCTTGCCCATATTCGGAATCAGGGGCATAGGTGTGCAGCATTTCCACTTCCGCGGCATGTGACTTTGCTTCTTTGAAAGCATCATTCACCTGAAAAGACATACGGTACGTAATATAACCGCCGTCTTCCTTTTTGTCTCCAAAAAATTCATCTTCCGCCATGTGAAAGGATGGTGCAAGAACAATTTCTTCCATCCTGTTTTTGCGGGTGTCCCCTGCCTTATAATTGGTTTGTGTTGTTTTAGAAAATATGTTGAAAAATCCCATTTTGTTTTTCTCTTTCCTTTTAGATTTGTTATGATATACACCATACCATAATTGCCCGTTGAAAGACAAGTATATTCTTTTAGAATTAGTACCCGACAAAACATTTCAAGTTTATCACGTCATCCCAAGCTTTTTCAACCCGGTAAATATGGAGGACACACTCCCTGAAAGCATTTACTGCCAAATTGACGTTTACGTATTTTCAAAGCAATGTTTCTGTGCTAATATCTTAAAGAATGCCAAATGGTATGGGAAAGGTTTCTAAAGGAAAGGTATGGGTATAAAATGCGGATTTTTCTGATGAGACATGGGGAGACAGACTGGAATAAGGCGAGGCGCCTGCAGGGGCAGAGCGATATCCCTTTGAATGAAAACGGGATAGAACTGGCGTCCGTAACGGCCAGGGCACTGGCGGAGGAACCTTTCGGCGCGGCATTTTGCTCCCCTTTGGGAAGGGCCAAAGAAACGGCAAAGATCATACTCGGGACCAGGGAGGTTCCGCTTTATGCCGACGATAGGTTAAAGGAAATTAATTTTGGGGCAAATGAGGGAATCTGTTTTGACGCGGCAAAGGAGAATCCCGAAGATCCATTGCACGATTTCTTCTGCAGGCCGGAACACTACCTTCCGCCGGAGGGAGCGGAATCTTTTGCACAAGTGGCGGAGAGAGGGCAAAGCTTTTTGCAGGAAAAGATAATGCCCTTGGAGGGAAAATGCAAAACTGTATTGATCGTCGCCCACGGCGCCTTTAACCGATGCCTTCTGAACTCCATTGTGGGAACGCCGTTAACGGACTTCTGGCGGATTCTGTTGCCCAACTGCGCCGTGTCCATCCTTTCGTTGGAAGACGGACAAATTAAGGTGCTGGAAGAAAGCAGAGTATATTATGATCATCCGGTAAACGGCAAGCCGTGAGAGACTTTCGCAGTGCTTTTTGTACAATGTATAAAAGACAAACGGGCCATTGTTATGTTGAACCCTCTCCCCTTTATCTATCCTTTCCTATCAGCCGGCATCCGCGTACCATTGGGCCTGGGCATTCCACATCTCCCGGTACAGCCCTTCCTGCTCCACCAGTGTCTCATGGCTGCCGTTCTGTACCACTCCTCCCTGGGAAAACACCAATATCTTATCGCAGAACCTGCAGGAAGCCAGCCTGTGAGAAATATAGATTGCCGCTTTATGCCCCACCAGCCGGTCAAAGCTCTCATACACATCACATTCGGAAATGGGATCCAATGCCG
>CANRWO010000107.1 GCA_947643615.1 uncultured Lachnospiraceae bacterium | reverse complement strand
GGAATTTATTGCAGCCACTTTGCTCTTGGAATAAGATTTGCCGCCTTATAATAATTAGCTTTTCCATAGTAATGTTCATGCAAATCATCGTTAACAGCCAATAGTTCCAGTATAGATGCGCCTTTTTCGCTCACCTTATGTTCCAATTCATTCAGTAACCAACTACCAATTCCTTGATGCTGATATGGTGAAGCAATCAGGATTTCTTCTAGTGTATACCCGATAATATCATCATACTGTTTAAAATAACCCATTGCAAAGCCGATGACATTTCCCTCATTTTCTAAAATCAAAGAATAGGCATCTTCCATGCAGACTACCTGTTTTATCCGTCTTTGGGCCTTTTCGATCGTCCAACATCCATCTTCGCAGTTGTTATAGTAATCTAAATAAATAGGAATAACGGATGCAATATCTGTTTTACGCATTTCCCTGATTTCCATACCATATCCCCCCTTTCAAATCTCAGTTTATATGCTCGATTATAAAGTATATGCCTGATGCATACAATGCATATTTATAAGTTCACCTTCCCTGGGTACACAATTCTGAAAAGGGAGTAATATTTTTAATAAATCCTTGACTTTGCCCCAAGAAAGAATATACTTCTAAGGAAGCACTGATGCATCCGCCGCATGATCTGAGTCTACGGCAGATGCTCACGGACTTGCAGCAGAAATGTGCTTGCCTCTCGCAAATCCGGCGCCGGAAACGCCTTACTCAGTGTTTCTTCAAGAGATTGTTTGGTTTTATGCATGTGCACCATGCGGAAAGGTTTAAGAATATCCATGAAATATCTGCGTCAGTTTGGAATCATTTTATTTGTTACATTTCTTGGGGAACTGCTGCACGCACTCCTTCCCATTCCCGTCCCCGCCAGCGTATATGGGTTGGTCTTGATGCTGTCAGCTCTGTGCACCGGAATCTTAAAAACAGACCAGGTAAAGGAAACCGCAAATTTCCTCATAGAGATCATGCCTGTGATGTTTATTCCCGCAGCCGCAGGACTTTTGGATTCGTGGCCTCTCCTACGATCCATTTGGATGCCCGTAGCAGCCATCACCCTGCTTACCACCGTCATTGTAATGGCAGTTACGGGACTTGTGTCCCAATTCCTGCTTCGCAAAGGCCAAGGGAAAAAGTGAAAATAGAATTTTTATGAAAGGAGAACCATGAAAGACTTTTTAACCGGTTCCGCATTTTTTGGGGCCTTTATCACTCTTGCAGCATACGAAATCGGACTATTGTTAAAGAAAAAATATAAGTTGGCTGTTTTAAATCCCCTCCTTATAGGTACGCTATGCGTCATGGCTGTACTTCTTCTTTTGAAGGTGGATTATCCGCAATACAACGAGAGCACAAGATATATCAGCTACCTGCTGACTCCCGCCACGGTATGTCTGGCGGTCCCTCTCTATCAGCAGCTGCATCTGCTGAAGAAAAACAAGAAAGCTGTGGCAGGGGGCATTCTATCCGGTGTGCTGGCAAGCCTCCTGAGCGTTTTTCTTCTTTCAAAACTGTTCGGCCTGAGCCATGAACAATATGTCACCCTGCTGCCCAAATCCATCACTACTGCCATCGGTATGGGAATTTCCAGGGAGTTGGGCGGTGTTGAGACAATCACGGTGGCTGCCATTATTGTCACCGGGATATTCGGAAATATGATTGCGGAATTCGTCTGTAAAGCCTTCCGGATCCAGGAGCCTGTGGCAAAGGGCCTGGCCCTTGGAACCGCCTCCCACGCCATCGGAACTGCAAAGGCCATGGAAATGGGCGAGGTAGAAGGCGCTATGGGCAGCCTTGCCATCGCTGTGGCAGGACTGCTGACTGTATCCGGGGCTTCCCTGTTTGCTGGTTTCCTGTAAACCTTGCACATAATTCACCACTAAACGAATCATGCTTTTCTGATACATTGGCGCAGAATGAATTTCCATCTGCAGCGTTAGATTTCCTAGACGTAGCCACCACTACGCCGTCGGAATTCTACCTTGCAGGCTGAAAATTCTTTCTGCGCTATTTGGCTGAAAGTAATCCGGTCAGCACACTAGAATGGCTGTCCCCAGCACCACCAGGACTACGCCCGTGGCACGGTTCAGGGTGATGGCGCTGGCTTTGTTGGCAAATCTGGCCGCAATCCTTGCCCACAATAATGTGGATGCCACACAGAAGACCAGACACCACAGGTCTGGCATGCCGTCGATGGCAAAATGGCTCACCGCCCCTGTAAAGGCGGTAAAGCTCATAATGAATACACTGGTTCCTACTGCCGTCTTCAGCTCGTACCCCAGGATACTGGTCAGTATTAACAGCATCATCATGCCGCCGCCTGCGCCAATAAACCCACAGATAAAACCTACGATCATTCCGCTGATTACCGACTGTATGATCCTTTTGCGTCCGCTGGCCTGATCCATGGCTTCCCTGGTAGTCATCACCGGCTTTAATATGAATTTGATCCCCAACAGCAGCGTCATAAACACGGAAAAGTTTCCCATTGTTGCATTCGGAACCCTGCTCGCCGTCCAGCTTCCCACCAGGGTGAACAGCAGCACGGCAGCCATCATCACCAAACCGTTTTTAATATCCAGGTTCTTATTCTTTCCGTAGGTATAGGCGCTAACGGCGCTGGCCAGCACATCGCTTGCCAACGCTATCCCTACCGCTTCATATGCCGGCAAACCTAAAAAAGTAATCAGCATGGGACTGATCACAGCCGCAGCGCTCATACCCGCAAATCCGGTACCAAGTCCCGCCCCTATCCCTGCAATAAAGCAAATCAATAATTTGAACATTGCTCCGCCTTCTCCTTTTAGTAACTCCCTTTTCGGAAAAGTCTACACACTACATAATAATTTGAATTATCATACATATTCTTGCATATGATTACTGAATTTACGCTCAACTGGCGATTCTCTTTCACACTGGATTGATACAAACCATTTCACCTTCAGCATATGGCCGAAACAACGCTTCCTGTTTTCAATATCATCCCCTGTCAGGCCCTGGAGAATAATTGACAAAAACTTCAGCCTCTCTTTCTCAAAGCTTCCTTCAGGTATTCATACCGCAGCCGCTTCTCTTCTTTTGCAAAATGGACTTCCCGAAATTGCTCCGGATTATTCTCATATGACAAAGCTTCCTCTCCAAACTGTTCACTGGTCAGGTCAAAGACGCATTTCCCTACCACATTATAGCAGTGATAGTTTCCGTCGGGCCTATGGATCCCGTAGACTTTACCTCCAAAAATGTCCTGGGCGAGAAACGCCGTGATGGAACACTGCCCTAGTGTTTTGTTTTCCGGTGTCCAGGCCGGACGCATTCTGGGAGCGCATGTTTCCGCACACCATAAGCCGGACAATGCATCATACAAATCCGTGGGTGTCTTTATATTCCCGTATTCATCTGTGACCGATGGAACCGTTGCCTGCTCCCATCCGTAAAATCCGTATCCCATATCTTCTTTCCCCTTCCCGATAATACCTAGTGTACTGACCAGATTGCTTTCAGTTAGGCACTTTACCCGCAGAAATCATTACCGTGCTGATGCCAAAATATGCCTGCCTCCTATTGGCGGGCGCTATAATTCCAAAACCATGATCTCTTCTGTTCCATAGGCCGATTTCTTCTCTGTCTTCCCACCCTGGAAGTAAAATGCTCCTCCATAGGATCTGGGCCTGCTGGAAATCGAATTGACCATCACCGTCCTGTCCGAGGCCAGATACGCCTGTTCCGCATACTCCGCTTCATACCGGCTCCACTCTTCCGGCGAAAAATCAACGTAGACCGGCCAGACCAGAAGCTGCCCACCCTGAAACCTTTCCGGGAAATCCCACAAGTCACCGCACAGAGCTACCTGCACCTGCTGTCCCCGATACCAGAAGCCGTCGGTATCCGTTCCCTCCCTGTAGTGCCCGTCTGTGATGCTGCGCTCTTTCCACCCCTGGGAAATACGCCTGTAATTATGTATCAGCTCACCCTCCCCAATCACTGCACAGGAAGAATAAATTGCCTCTCCCATCTTTTCAATGTATCCAAACATCAAATCTATTTTACAGTGTTTGGAAATCTCACAAATCCGTCTTATAATATCGGACTCCAGAGAGACAGCAACATGCCTGTCCTCCTCATATTTCCAGGTAAGTGCATCAAATCCCTGCAGAAAAGATTCCCCGAAACATAGTAAGTCAACCGAACCCTGCGCCGCCTTTGACGCTTTTTCTATCTGAGAAATGTTAAACTCTATGTCCTTATTTATAAACTCATATGAAGCCAACCCGATTTTCATTCTTGCATCCGCACCTTTCCCGCACCACTCATCCTAACGTGAATACTGTTATTTTTCAATATAGAAACCGAACCTGCTATTTTCACAAAGGCCTTCAGGAGGAAATTGGGGATTGCCTGTGAATATACATTCTCGTCAATCCTTCCGAACAGTCTTTTACCATACACAAAAACTCCCATCCATACCTTTCGTAGAAAGCAGTATGGTCTGTGACCAGATAAAGGGAATGGATCCCTTTAGCAGCAAATTCATCACAGACAAACCGGAGCATATCTCCTGCGATCCCCCGCCTGCGGTATGGCTCCTCCACATATACCGCACACACATTGGGTGCCAGGTCCCTTCGTTCATGGAAATCATTTTCAATCACTCCGCACCCTGCAATGATCTCCTCCCCGTCCATAACCACATACCACTGCGGGACGGCGGAACTATTCTTCAGGCATTCCTCCATGCTTTCCCTGTAGGCGCTTTCAGGAATATTCCATTTCCGGTGAAACCAATGCGCCGCTTTGTCTATCAGCTCCTCATGCTCCCCTATAGTCAAAATATTGTTTTTATTCATCAATTTCTCCTGTCGTTCCCAAATCGTGTCCGAAATACTTTCTCTGAATTAATTTTTCAAGCTCACTCCAGTACATCCTGCCACTGTTCCAAATACCGGGAAATTCCGTCTGAATAAGCAGAACTTACCACAAGGGCAAATCCTGCTTACTTTTTAACTCGATGGGTAATTACCTGATTCCCATTTTACAGACAGGAATAGCCGTTGTAATTCTTCTTCACTAAAAATCTTTGTATCTTTATATATAATTTCCATTTTAATCCCCATTCCGGAGCGTTTACGCGACGGGGCGACGCAAATATCAAATTTGCGTCTGCCATCAAACAAATTTGTGACGCTCCGGCACAAATCTGCGTGTGAAAATCAGCACATCAGTGTGATTTTTCACACTAATCCTCCATGTCAGAGCAGTTTACTGCGATCAGGGCATATTTGAGGCTCTGACTCAAATTGCCGATTGAAAAATAAAGTCATCAGACTTATTTTTCAATCTATTCCTCCACAAATGATATTTTTTACTTCTAAATCAAGATACCATAATCTCACTAATATTTCTATCAAATTTTCATTAAATTTCTTCCTCCCTCCGTCTAATTTTGCTTTTTAGTTTATTGTGCTGTAGGCTCTCATTCTAAAGTTCCCTTTCAAGGTTCTTTTTGTTATAGCCGATTACCTCTACATACGCTAATTCTAAACTCAGCTTCTGGCTGAGTTTGCCCTTATGCCTTCCCTTGTGTTATATCCTTTTCCCAAACAATCCAACGGATTGTTTTTGTTACAAACCCTCATAAGGGCAAAAATAAGGGAAAAAAAACCTATAATAAAATATAACACAGAATAAATTGGGCAAGAAGAATTGATTGAAATGCTTTCACAATATTTTAGGGAAAGGACAAATAGGATGAATATCATATATGCAGAATGCAACACACGTCACAACAGCATAGACATAGCAACTACCGCAGGATATCTCTTGCGAATTGACTGTTGGGAAGCAGAGAAAGGGGTTGAAACTACTCCCGGAGGTAGTGTAAAATAGTTTGTGTCTTTGGAAAAAAATACCTCTTTTTTGGTAAGA
>CANRWO010000106.1 GCA_947643615.1 uncultured Lachnospiraceae bacterium | reverse complement strand
AGCGGCGGGCACTGAAAGTGCGGTTTTGCGAATGGCGCGTGTGAACTGTAACTTTTTATTTCTTATATATGCTCTTAATAAATATGGCAGAAGCAGTATTCGAGAAAATTGAGGCCTGGTATTCGTGTATCTTCATTTATGAGCGCTGCATCAGCATACAGCCGGAAGCTATTGGGGCCAAACATTATTTGCCTGACACGAATTTGCCAATCAAACCGTCCAATTCCTTGGCCAGTTCCTTATTTTGCTCTGCCTGCTGCTGGATCTGATCAGCGATCAATGCGGTGCTTTCATTCTTTTCAACAATCACATTGATAGCACAGCGATTCTCATTCGTAATGCTGTTCACATTCATCACATTTTCGGAAATCTGTCTGACAGAAGCCTCTAACTGTTTCACGGCCCCATCCACCTTGTCAAGCTGCGCTTTGATCTCGTTCACGGAAATACTGTAGCCATTGGATTTCTCCGCAAAATCCTTAAACTGGTCTACCACTTCCTTCTCGATAAATGTTATGATAGTGTTAAAGCAGTTATTGACAACCTTGATACTGTCATTAGTTTCATTGCAGATAGCCTGGATATTGGATGCCGTATTCCGGGACGTGCCTGCCAATGTCCCGATCTCTCCTGCCACCACTGCAAAGCCACGGCCTGCTTCGCCGGCTCTTGCAGCCTCAATTGAAGCATTCAAAGACAGCAAATTTGTCTGGCCTGCAATATTAAGGATCTCTGATGCCAATTCATTGATCTTCGTAAGGCTGCTGAGGCTGCCAATCGCTTTTTCCACAGAAGTCTTCGTCTGGACCAGGGTATCCTGTCCGTTCCTGTATGCATAGTCTGCTTTCACCTGCATTTCCTGCGCACTTCCAATCACAAAATCGCTGGTGTGGATGGAATCGGAAATATGATCCAATATGGTATTGACTGCCGAGTTAATGTTTTTAATTTCAGTGTTGACATTAGTCACCACTGTATTGGTGCTCTCCAACGCGGAGGAAAGCTCCTCTGTAGTAGCCACATTGTCCGTAACGTCATCCACCATTTCCGAAGACGACTTGTGCAAATCACCCGCTTTTTCTTCCAGAGTATTACAGCAGTCCTTTAATACCCCGGTAATTTCCTGCAAGGAATGTATCAGCACTTCTGTGGCCGTTGCAATATTGCCCAGTTCATCCCGTCTGTTGCAATACTTTTTGATCTCCTTATTATCAGAAATATCAAAATGCTGTAAAGAAACAAGTCCGCCCTCAATGGACTTCATAGGCTTCAGCATCTGACCCACAATCAGGAATGAGACAATGATCAATACAAGCAGAGCGGCAAGGCAGAAGACGGCCAAGGTAACCGTCATCTTATTGGCAGATGCAAAAAGCTCGCCCTGGTTGTCGGAAACCATAAACAGCCAGCCGTAATCCGACATATAATAATACGTGGAAATATATTTCTCACCGTTTTGGGTGTATTCTTTATGCCCGCTGGCATCTTCCCCGGTCCCTGCCAGCTGCCCGCACAGCTCAACGATATAAGCCTCTTCGGCAGGTGTGGCTACCTTTTCTTCCTCTGCATGGAAAATATATTGGCCATTATTGACGTTGACCATACAATAGGTGGCATTTTCCATCCCATCCATTGTCAGGTGATCTAAGATCTGTATCAATCCCTTACTGAAAATACCGCCCCCTACAAGTCCGGCCGGTTGCCCCTGCTGGTCATATACTGCCATATACATGGAAACAATCTGCTGTCCGCTGGCAGGTGAAATGATAATACCCGTATTATACACCCCGTCTGCGGCAAGCATGGAGTCTTGCAGGGCCTTTAACGAATCGCCTTCCCTTGTGGTGATCCCTACCACATTCGGATTTGTGTGCGCCAGGACATGTGTATCCCATTCGCTGACATACAAGCCTTCCAGGTTTGCAATATCACCGGAAAACTTCTCCGTATATGCCTGCGCGTCAGCCACGGCTCCGGAGTCCTTCGGATTCTGTAAGATCCCCAGGATCTCTCCCGCCCGGCTGTAGGCCGTAAGAGTCCCCTCTGCTTCCTGCACATAATTTAGAATAATCTGGCTGCGCTCCTGCACGATTGTCTTCATGCTGTTGATCGTACTGTTCCTGGTGTCTGTCGTAATAATGTAGACCACCAGGACCGACAGGATTGTCATAACGGCAATCTGCATAGCCAACATACTGGCAATAATCTTCTTCCCTAATGAAATCTTTGCTCTTCTTTGCTTTCCCTTCATGTTTTCTTTACCTCCGCCTTTATCATATGTGTATACCGTTTCCGGCCACTTTCTCTTTTTAAACAAAGCTACAGCCGCAATGCATCATTGATATTAAGCATGGCAGCCACACTGATTACAGAATGGCAGCCCAAATATTAAGATAAAGTAAGATAACATCCGTTGGAGCAGTCTGGATCATTTAACCGCATAGCTTACAACAGAGAACATCATCCAAGTAGTATCCCCATGATAACATATGTCGGGATATTGCGCAACAATTATTGCATGATAGTATTCAAAGGTGGTGTGTAATAATATTTAAAGGCGGCCTGGTAAAAGTGATAAATGTAGCAGGGTACATGTAACGCTATTCCATAAACAGAAATGCCATGCAGGCAACAAAGCTTCTGCATGGCATTTCCGGTTTCGCTTATATGGTGCTTTTTATCAAAACAAATTTTTCCAGTTTATTCCGCCAGGTACATCTTAAGTCCGCCTTCTATCATATCAAGGGTTTCCTCCAGGGACTGTTGGCCCTGCAGGTAGGGCGGCAGCACTTCAATCAGCACTTCACGTATCTTCATGTCCTCCTTTATGGGACGGTCCAGGCTCTTACACAGCGCCACCAGTTTCTGCGCCGTCTCGGCGGGATAAGCGCCGATCTGGAATATTTCCTGGGCCCCCTCCCCGATCTCGATCGCACTTTCCGCTGCATAGTCGGAGCGGTCAATCTCCGCCTGGTTTTCCAGGCATGCCGCATTCACCGGGAATCCGGTATACAAATCCTTGCCCTGTACCTTCTCGGACAGGCAGAAGGCCAGGAAGTCCTTTGCAATCTCCTGATTCTCGCTCTTAGAAGATACTGCCATCTCCACATAGGGCACAAACGTGTTCTCAAACGCTGTAAAATCACTCTTAATATAATCCGCTATTGCCAGGGGGAACATACTGTCATAAAAGCCGGCATTCATCTCCATCTCAAACTTTGCCTTATATGCCAGGTCCCACAGATTATAATCACGCTCGTTCTTATCCCGCTGTTCGATCAGGCCGCTGTTGCCTGCGATCTGCTTCAGGGATTCCAGATACCCTGACAGCGCTTCCCTGTCCAGTTCCTTATTTGCCACCATGCTGCCGCAGAAATAGGGATAGAACAGATCCACCAGTTCCGATATTGTCCTTTCACCCATATAATTTTCGCTCTTGCCGCTTAAGAATGTCCCCAGGGCCTCCATGGAAGCCATATCCTGTACCGAAATGTCCCTTCCCATTGCCAGTGTAAATCCAAACTGCATGGGAACGATATACTGCTTCCCATCCTCTGTATGGTAGGCTCCCATAATATTGGAAAGCAGCTCCCCGTTCTGTTCCATAGGAGCAATGATTTCCTGCAGGTCTGCCAGCAGGCCCTTCTCCAGGTAAGAATCTTTGTTCAGATGATCCAGAACAAGGATATCCGGCGCTTCGCTGCCCATGAGCATGGTATTGATCTGCTGCTGGACCGTATTATAGTCCAGGGTATCACCGCTGTATTTGTCTTCTCTGGAGTACGCATACTCCACCTCGATCAAAATCTCGGGGTTCTCTTTATGGTACATTGCCGCCGCATTCTGTATCAGGGTGTTTTCTTCCACGGTATACAGCTTCAGGACTGTGCTTACCACAGGCACTGCCTCGGGGTCATACTCATACATCAGCAGCTTTGAGATACCGCCTTCCTCCCGGAACAGCGCATAAATCCTGCCGTCCTGCAGCGCCGTCAGGTTCGTACACCAGGTACTGGACAGCGAAAAGCTGGTATCCATCCCCGACAGAAGCTTCTTCCAGTCCTCGGTCCCGGCTTCACAGCGGAAAATGCCGTCATCATCCGCCGAGATCAGTGTCCCGTCAGGCAGGGCGCAGAACAGCGGACTGAAAGTGGAGCTCTTGCCGAAGGGGATCATTGTCGCATCATTCATTTTGCCGCCGGCCCACTTTTCCACACCTTCCATATTTCCGTTCATACCGGCGGAACAGAGATAAACATTCTCGCCGTCCGTGACCATCTTCCCGTCATAATAGCTTGTGACAGGCACACTGTCCAGCACACTGCCGTCCTCGCCGTTTATACGGTCGGCAGAAATCCAGGAGGATGCCACCAGGCTGCCGTTATTCAATGCCGCAATGCCATTGATATTCTCGTAAACCCCATACTCCTCATTGACCACTGTCCACTTTTCGGGCGTAATCTCCCTGGCCTCCGCACCGCTGCCTCTCCAGAGGTGTCCCCTGTAGGAGCCGACCTCACTGTCCACCAGGTCATAAAAGAGATATTGCACACCGTTTCCGTCCCGCATCAGGGAAATATCCGCCCAGGACTCGCCGGGAATAACGAAATCTGCCAGCCAGTCCGCCGTGACCTCCGTAAAAGTATCCTCCCGAAGCTCCCATTCCTGAAGGCTGAATCCTCCGTCCCCCTCTGCAGCGGTCAGCAGATGTACCTTGTCATCCGCCGTATACAATTGCTTCAGTGTCACACCCTCCGGGATACCCTTCAGGGGCACCTCCTTTTCCACCCAGGCTCCCCTGTCCGGACTTCCGGTCACGCCGTCACCGGCGTTTCCTGAAGTCCCCTGCTTCCCGCACCCCGCTATGCTGCCTGCCAAAACCAGGGTTCCCGTAAACAGGGCCAGCCTCCTCTTCCATTTTGTTATCAAATATCCTGCCATATCATTAAGCCTCCTCAAAATAAAAGTAATCATTGAAACTCTAAATTTATCATACAGGATTATCAGGCAGGATATCCTAATTGTCTCCTAATGATATCCTAATTGAGTCTTAAGAAATTATAAACCGTGTGAAAAAGCGGCTTTTATAGTCACAGTTCACACGTCAGCCGTACCCAGATAAATTTATGCCTGCATAAGAAGTTATCTGGGTACGAACGGACGAAGGGAGCGCCATTTTATGAGCAAAACAGCTGCGCAGCAGCGGCGAGCACTGAAAGTGCGGTTTTGCGAAACTTTTTATACATTCCGCGGCGAGTTTTATTGTAAAAAGAATTGTAAATACCAAAAAAATATGATAACATAATTTTTGTGATGTTTATATTTTATTTTTATACGGAGGATCGAAATGAAAAAATTTGCTTCAATCTTTTTAGCAACTGTAGTTACGGCAGCAGTTCTGACAGGCTGCGGCAGCCGGGGTACAATCCCGGGCACTTCCGGTACATCCGGTTCTTCCAGCACTCCCAGTTCTTCCGCCTCTTCAGGATCCAGCGTTGCCTCCTCTATTGTAGCAGACAGCCGCCCAGGTTATCCCGACGAGAACGGAAATGCAGAGGGACGTCTCGGTGACACCATGCACACCTATTTCTTTGATTACACCGTGAACAGCGCTTATCTCTGCGATGAATACGAGGGTTATACACCTTCGGAGGGTTATGAGATCCTGGTGGCTGATGTTACGATCAAGAATACCGTTACTTCCACTCTTCCCATGTATGACACAGATTTCCAGATCCAGTGGAATGACGAGGCGGATGATGCCTATGGCTTCCCTGTCACTCTGGAGCTTGAAGATGTGTTGAACGACCAGATGCTGCCCGGCGAATACGAGCTGGCTATCGGCAAGAGCATTAACGGACTTCTGGTGTACGAGGTTCCGGCAGGCAACAAGGATTTCTCCATCTCCTACCTGGAAATGTTTGATGATGATACCACAGGCGATGTTTTCTTTGTTTACTTCTCTGCCGACAAGCAGTAAAAGTAAATGACCGGCGGGACGTAAGCAGCCGGATACTTAACGAAATCGAGTAGGAGGCGGTGATTAACCGCCGTCCTCTCACACCACCGTGCGTAC
>CANRWO010000105.1 GCA_947643615.1 uncultured Lachnospiraceae bacterium | reverse complement strand
TATTGTACTATTGGACTGGGGAACGGCCGGGGCCGCACTTGCCACATCCTTTGGCTTTTTCTGCTCCACGGTTTATTATCTGGTCTGTATGATTGGGGCGGAGAGAAAAGGAAACCAGCTGGTAACGCTTTCGGTAAAGCAGTTTGCACCGCACAAAAAAATGGTAGGCAGCGTGATAGCCATCGGAATCCCCGGTGCGCTGATTACCGTTCTGCTCAGTGTTTCCAATATCGTTCTCAATAATTTTATCGGGATCTATGGCTCCGACGCGGTTGCGTCATATGGAATTGCCTATAAGGTCGATATGGTTCCGATTATGCTGTCAGTTGGTCTTTCGCAGGGTGTTGCCCCGCTGATAGGATATTATTACGGTGCAGGGAAAAGAGAGAAAATGTCACAGGCAATGAAAACATCAACAATTTATGGAATCTTTTTGGGAGCAATTTTTTTAGCGGTATTTTGCTTATTGGGAACAAATTTGGCGGGCGTATTTCTTCATGATGAATCACTGATACATCAGGCAGGATATTTTATCAGTATTTTAGGTCTGTCGGCGCCAATGCTTGGTATCATCAACATGGTAACAAGTTATTTTCAGGCATTAGGCGTAGCTGTAAAATCCTTGCTCATTACGGTTATGAGGAATGTAGTATTATTTATTCCGGCAGTGATACTTCTAAATCGTTTATGGCAGTTAAATGGCGTCATTGCCGCCCAGCCAATCGTGGAAACCATTTTAGCGATTATCTGTATCGTAATGTATGCCAAAGATTCAGGTGTCCAAAAATCTGTCCCTCCTGACAGGCAGTCTGGTTCACGGTAAACAGCAAATCCGGTCGGGGCAGGGGGCTCAGGAAATATTCAGGCACTGGATGTACGTGGACTGGTAAATGGATGTGTTTAAAACGGCATTGGGATACTGGGATATGAGCTGCTGCACAATAAGGAGCCCTTTTCCGCGGCCGTCACCTTTTGTGGTCTGCCCTGCATGAATCCCTGTCTGTTGTGTCTGCGCAGTGAGGGGGTTTTTAATGATATAGGAACATGAAGTGTTATTGTTCCGGATTCCTATTTCAATCATGCCATTTGGGATTTTGGCTGTTTCTTCAATGGTATTGTCGAGAAGAATGCCAAGAATCCGGGTGAGGTCAATAATGTCAATCACAGTTCTGAAGTTTTCCGGCGAAATGCAGACATCTAAACGGACCGTAATTCCATGTTCCATAGCCTGTGAAAGTTTCAGGTTTAAAAATGCACGCAACGGTTCGGAAGGAATCTGATAAAGTCTGGATAACAGCTCACTTTGTAAGATTGTTTTTTGGGAATAAGGATATATCTTTTCCCAAAAGAAATCCTTCATATCCTGATTATCGCTCCCGTTGACAAAATTACCCATTGTAAAGAAAATGTTCTTAATATCGTGGCGCATTCCCTGCATGTCGGAAAGGCTGGAAGAAAGGTTCTGACAGTAAGAGGAAATTTCTTCCTTTTCCCATTGCTGGTAGGTTGCCGCATCTTTATAAAATGCCGTCTTGAAAAGTAATACAACAAAAGGAAGCTGTGCGTATAAAATGGCAAGGCACAGGCAGGGAAGAAGCAGCATAATCAGGAAGTTATGAAGCTGCAAAACCGTAAAGGGAACCAATATCAGTATGAACAGAAACAAAATCAAGGCAGAAAAACAGGGAAAATACTTTTCAATGTTTTGGTATTTTTTTCCAAGATGATTTAACCGCAGGAGTTGGCCATAAAATTTATGTCTGGTAAAAAGTGCTGCCAATGACAGAACTGCCAAGGCAGTCACGATGGTAACCATAAGCGGAGCTGCATCATTGCTGTTTTGAAAGGCGTATGGCATAAAAATACACGCTAAATGAAAAACATAGGAAGAAAGCGACAGCACGACAAAAAGGAAGTAACAGGAAAAATGGTTACCTTTTAAACATTTCAAATTTATTTTGGCAGTGGCATAAAGCGAAAAGAACAAAATCACAAAAAGCCACAGGTACCCGATTAGCGCAGAGGTATTGTTAAATAAACGGTTCGGGAAAAGCGTAAGGCAGAACAGCAGCACATAATCTTCCGCCTGAAAAGGTAAAAGCTGAAGGATTCTGAGCTGCAAAGTAATCAGTATGGCAAGCGACAATGAAAAAATAAATTCTCTTTTGATGCCGGCAGAATAAACATAAAAAATATGAAGGGCCGGAAGCATAACGATAGCCGCCTTTTTCAAAGAGCCGGACAGGAACCGTTTTACAGCCCAAAAGTAGAGAGCGCAGATAAGGAAGGAAACCGAGTATTGGACAATCTCCAAAATACTTCCCGACAGTAATGAGGTGATGCTTATATATGGACCGTAATCGTAAACATTAATCATTTTTATACCCCATGTCCGCTCCGGCGGACTCAAAATCAATAGTTGAAAGCGCTTTTCCTTCAACCTATCTCCTTAAAATCAGCTTTTTATTTTTCTAAGCAAAGCTCCATAAGTTCTTTCCGTTTTCCGATGGCACAGCATACCATGACACCGTTGGAGAGTTTAACCAGACCGTTTTTTACGGAAACTATCTGTTCTTTGTTTACAATAATGGAGCGGTGGCATCGGATAAACCCTGTGCCTAAAAGACTGAGGGCGTGTTCGATGGTATCCCTTACGGTAATTTCGGAACCGTTGAAAGTATGATAGCAGATGGAGTGGGCAACAGTTTTGACGGAATCCACATAAATAATGTCAGATAAAGCCAGGCAGACTGTTTCATCAATTCCGATCGGCAGTTCCAGCGCAGGAGCTTCAGGAATCCGGCACTGGGCAGGAACCGTCATTTTCAGATACCTGACGAGGGAGGCAACCATGGATTGCTGGCTCGGATCTTTTTCAATAAATCCGAATGCCTGTACCCCGCTTTGCAGGATAGCCATTCCCTTTTCCCCATGGCTTGTTACAAAGATGATTTTGCCATTGGTGTCATACTGATAAATTTTTTTGGCAAGGTCGATTCCGTTCAACTCCTTCCTGCCAAAATCAAAATCAAGAAAATAAAGATACGGGCCGGCATTTTTGTGGATATAATTCAGGACGTCTGCGCCGGAAGTAGCTTTACATACAATCCGTGCTTCTGTTTTGCTGATTTCGATTGCTTTTTCCAACAGTCCATGAATCAATCTGACTGTAAAATCGTCATCATCGCAAATTATGATCTTCAACATAATGAACCCTTTCTTTATTCCCGCGAGCAACGAGCCAAGTGGCTGCTTGCAGACATTTGGCGACTGCCGCGAGGGTCAAATACCCCGCTGCTCTGCAGCGCTGCAAGTTTGATACCCCGTTGCTTGCAGCGGGGTTTTTGATTTCCCAATATGGAAACTGTTATGAGACTTAATAGCCATACGAATGTTTTGGCAAATATGTATCAGTAGTAGTATAGCAAAAAAAGTGTTTTCTGAGAAGGAGATGTCCTGAATAAAAGGAAACTGTCCTGAAATGAAATTCGTGCAGAAGATTCGGGACAAAACCAATGGAAAGCGGACGTAATGAACATAAAACGATTTTTTTGTGCTAGAGTGTGTTTGAAAATTGCTTTCCGTCAGATGTGCGTCACAGTTTGTGGGAGATTTGTGCCGAATGAAGGAGGCATAGCGGGCTATGTTGACTGAATTCGGTGCAAATATCACGCAAAGTGGGGCGTATAGATGGCGGGAATGATTTTTCAAACACGCTCTAAGGTAAAATAACAAAAAAATTACCTGACAGCTTCAAAAATCAAAAAGGAGGATATTTTAGATGAATGAAAGAACAATAACGGGAAAGGAATCGCCGGCAGTAAAGGAATCCAAAAGGCTTCCGGCATTGGATGCAGTCCGCGGACTGGCAGTCATGGGAATGTATATTCAGCATTTTGCATTAAACCAGAGGAATAGCTTTGTTTCCGGAAATACGATGATTCTGTTCATGCTGTGTTCCGGCATTTCCTATACGATTATGACGCAGAGGATGCTGGAAGGAAATGCCGAAAGAAAATATTTGAATACACGTATCTTAGTGCGCTCTGTGTTTATTGATTTTGCAGGTTATCTGCTGATTTTGCTGAATGGGCCGTTTGCAGTAGTTTTAACAGCCTATGCCATGCTGTATCTGCTGATGCTTCCTTTGGTACGTCTCTCAACGACAAAGCTGTTTATTTTATCCGGGACTGCATTTATGATATGCCCGCCGCTGATGTTGGTTGGCATGAGCCTGTTTGAAGGCGCTGCGCTTTTAAACGACATTGCCGGCGGGCCCGGATCGGCTTTGGCCTGGGCGCCCGTTTTTCTTGCAGGGATGGCAATTGGACGCCTGGATTTGCATAAAATGGGAACCGCAATTAAATTTATTGCTGCTGGAGTTGTTATTTTGATACCGGTGAAACTGGTGGAAACTTTTATTCTGCCGGGAATTTATCAGTCCTATATGGAATGGGCTTCACAGAATCCGGCGATTGTGAATGCACAGATTGATGTGTTCGCAATGTGGCCGCATAATACACAGCCTGTTATGTGGCATATGCTTTTCATTTCCATGCCGCAGGGAGGATCTGCCTGCGAACTGTTAGCCGGTACAGGCGGTTCGCTCATTCTGCTGGGAATTTTCTGTCTGGCTGGAAAGTCATGTGGAATGTTCCTGAAGCCGTTTTGCAACGTGGGGAAGCTGTCACTGACATTGTATGTAATTCAGATTGTAGCCGGATGGGGAATACAGATAGCCGGTATCGACAGGTCTGGCATGGACATTGGGGCAATTCCGTGCGGGGATGTCATGGTTGCATTATTTGTGATTTTGTTGGGTTGTATTTTTATGAGATTCAACAAGAGTCCGTTTGAAACCATGATGAGGAAGTTTGAAAAAAAATTCATTTAGTACGGTATTGCATTAATTTCGAAGTAATAGGTACTTGAATTTTGTGTCAGGACAAGGCGGAGGCATTCCTCATTTTAAGGGAAGAAATATTTTGAAAGTGCATCCGCCGCCAGTGGTATCAAATAGCCGGATTCGTCCGTCCAGTTTACTGACTAATTCATTTGCAATACTAAGTCCGAGTCCAAAATGTTCTCTTTTGGTACGGGATTTATCACATTGATAGAAGCGGTTAAATATAAAAGGTTTATCCTTGTCACTGATTCCAATTCCATGATCAATAATTGTAATTATCAATTCATTTTTTCCTGCTGATGCGTTTAATGAAATTTCGGAATCAGGTGGAGAGTATGAAATGGCATTATCAAGAAAAATACTGATAATCTGGTTTAATCGGTCTACATCAGAATAAAGCGGCGGACAGCATTCATCTGGTATATTAAGCTCCAGCAGTATATTTTTTTCCCTGCAAATCTGTTCAAATTTTGTATAAAGGTTTATCAGTAACGTATCAATATTGATCTCATCCATGTGAAGAGACCAGTTTCCGGCATCAAGGGATGAGAGCAGGAGCAGATCCTGAATAAGCCTTGACATCCGTGATACCTCTGAATCAATCATCTGTACATGATTTTTAATGGTATCCGGGACACCCGGTACAGATTCAATCATTTCAGCAGAGGAAAGGATTGATGCCAATGGAGCTTTGCATTCGTGCGAAACAGCGGCAATAAAGTCTTTCTGGCTCTGCATGGCTTTTTCGGTGGGGCTTACAGCTTTTTTGACCAGTATTTTGGAAAGGAAGACAATGGAAGCGAGAACACCGCACCATATGCAAATATAATAACCCAATTCCGGTTTTAACAATGCGGCAAAGCTGGAACATTCTTTCACTGCTACAACTGTATATATGGCATCATGGTCTGTTACGATCAGGGAACTTGCACAATAATGTTTTTTCCCATTTATGGCCTGGATTGTATAAGTGCCGCTTTGCCTGCTGTAATAATTGTCTTCCAGACTGGAAGGGTTATAGGTAAAATCTCCTTCTGTGTCCAGCAATATGGTCAAAAAAGTATCAATGATATCATTGTTTTTTATATATTCACTCTGGTAAAGAGAATGCCCGGTATCAGATAAAAGCTGAAAGTACATATCCCGTTTTGCTTCATAAAGCTCCAGGCATGTCCGGTAGTCAGATTCATGTTCTAATTGGAGGATAAGGGTGGTCGCCATTCTGTTAAAGTAAGCCAGTTCCGAATTCTTCTTTGCCTTTATATTTTCATGGATCATCAGAAAAAATACGATAGAAAAGATGAACATGAGGGAACTGATCAGCAAAACATAAAGATTCCTTTTAAGACTTTGTATCATGGTTTACCTCCATTCCGGAGCGTTTACGCGACGGGGCGGCGCAAATATCAAATTTGCGTCTGCCATCAAACAAATTTGTGACGCTCCGGCACAA
>CANRWO010000104.1 GCA_947643615.1 uncultured Lachnospiraceae bacterium | reverse complement strand
GAATTTGAACCCGTCAAAATTTTAGACTGTTACCACCCGTTATAGTGTGATATTAAAATCCTCTAAAAGCTTTGAAAACAAAGGGTTTATCGCAGTTTACTCACCTTATCCTTTTATACGGTTTCACACAAGTTTACTCTTGCTCTCTCACCTTATAAGGGCAAAAACAAGGGAAGTAAAATTCAAAAGGGGGATTATCAAATGGAGTATAAAGAACTCTCTATTACAAATATTCCGGCTATTTCAGCTGTTTATTTTTCTCTGCTACAATGTAAATATGATTTTTATTCTATTGAACGAGATACTTTACTGATAGATAAATTGCATAGTTTTATCATATCTAATTGTGTGGAATGTGACTTCTTTCTTGATGTGAGACAAAACACATGTGAAGTTTACCCATATTGGCCAAGAGCCGCTATGTTGGAAACAGCGACCTTGTATATTGATTTACCTCATGAACAATTTGCCGATTTTAATGCGTATAAAAACAGTATTATGTCAGCAAAAAACATATCAGATATAGAAAGAAATCAACTGTTTTGGGATTGGATTATTCAATTTCCAAAAGCCTTAAAACTTGTTTTGCAGAGTAATAGCTTTCGTCGCTATTTAGAATGGGAAAACGATTGGATACTAGAACAGAATCAAAAGTACAAGAAAGAATTGGGAAGAATTGGGGATATGCTCGCACTTTGCAAGGAAAAGTTTAAGTCGCCTATTCAGAATATACAAGTTGTTCTTAATCCAATAAAGTGCGTATATTCCGCAGACTATCACTTAAAAGATAATAATTTTATTTTTTGCTCAGGTTCATTAAGAGAAGAATCTGTAATACACGAATTTATACATCATATCATACACCCTATTGTTGAGAACCGGAAAGATGAAATTCTGTGTTGCAATTTTACCAATCTCGATATGGATACTTCGTATTATCTCAATAATGATGAAGTGGGATTATTGAATGCTTTTGAAGAATATATGGTGCGTGTACTTACAGGTGTGATTGTCAGTGGTAATGTTCCCGAAACCTTGGATGTGTTTTTTGATCAAGAAATAAGTAAATTAATGCGAACACTGGAGGTTTAACAGGTTGTCCAATGAACGAAATACATTGAGTACATACTCCAAGTTTGTGCGAAGGGTGTATTTCGCTCTCATATGCCGAGAGCCTATTATCTTCCGAAAAATAGTTTAACATTCGGATGAATAAATTCCCTTGTTTCGGGTTGTAAGGGCAAGAATAAGGGAACATATATAAAATTTGCGCATTTAACAGGCAAAGCGCCTTAAAAATACAGGGTTTTCGGAGGATAACTAAGACAAACCGGAATTTGTAAATTTACCCAAGGCGTTGCTGTTTCATATTGCAAAGGGGTTCTTCTCAGTGGTATAATAATCGCGAAAAAACGGGGAAATTAAGGACGGGATACATATGGGAAAGAGAATATGCGGATTGCTGCTGGGGTTTCTGTGTACCGCAGCGCTTACAGGGTGCGGACAGACAGAGAAAACAGCCCCGGAGATTGCCGAAACACCCAGAGTTGAGCTGGTAGTCTGGGGAGCCGAAGAGGACAAGGAGCTGATGAACCTGATTATCCGGAGCTTTGAGACACACTATCAGGGACAGGCAGATTTCCGGATTTCATTTGAGGCACAGGGAGAAGCACAATGCAAGGATGCTTTGCTCAGCGGATTGGAAGAGGGTGCGGATGTATTTACTTTTGCGGACGACCAGCTGAATGCCCTGGCGGCGGCCGGTGCACTGGATCCCATTGAGAATGCGGATGAGATCAGGGACAGAAACCTGAAAAGCACAGTGGAGGCAGCTACGGTAAATGATCAGCTCTACGCATATCCGCTGACTGCGGACAATGGATATTTTTTATATTATAACAGGAAATACATCTCAGATGAACAGGCGAAAACGCTGGACGGCATACTGGACGCTGCGGCGGCAAGGGGCAAAAGATTTGTCATGGACTGGTCCTCCGCATGGTATGTGTATTCTTTCTTTGGGAATACCGGGTTGCAGGTAGGACTGAACGATGACGGGATCACGAATTATTGTACATGGAATCAGACAGAGGGTGACATCCGGGGGATCGACGTAGCCAGGGCAATGCTCCGGATCGCGGAGAGTCCCGGGTTTACCAGTTGTACGGATGAAGAATTTCTGCAAGGAGTAAAGGACGGCTCTGTGGTGGCAGGCGTCAGCGGTGTATGGAATTCCGTTGCAATACAGGAGGCTTGGGGCGAGAATGCGGGCGCTGCCAAACTGCCCACTTACAGCTGCCGTGGCGGCCAGGTGCAGATGGCTTCTTTTTCCGGCTGTAAACTGATCGGCGTAAATGCCTATTCCGAATATCCGGAGTGGGCAGCCAGGCTTGCCGAATGGATCACAAATGAAGAGAATCAGCGCCTTCGCTTTGAAATGCGGGGACAGGGCCCGTCCAATACGGCGGTGGCAGATTCTGCAGCGATCCGGCAGTCGCCGGCCATCGCAGCCCTTCTGGAACAGTCCGAGTTCTCTCAGCTTCAGCGGATAGGCGGCAAGTTCTGGGACCCTGTTACAGAATTTGCGGGGAACATGGCGGCAGGGAATCCTTCCGGCCAGGACATACAAAAACAGCTGGATGAGATGGCAGAAGGCATTTCTGCCAGATAGAGATATGTGGAAAGGATTTAATATTGAAAGATGAAAAGAAGATTCACCATACAACAACGTTTGATACTTCCCATCATCCTTCTGGGAATTGTGGCATTGATTTCAAACGCCCTGTCGGTATTCGGGATCAACAATGTAAATTCCAACGCCTCTAATATCGTGGATAATTATATGGTAGGTTCCGAAACGCTGCAGAATATCCGTTATACCACTACAAACATTCACAAAATGGCGCTTTCCCATATCGTTGCAACGGATTATAATACCATGATTACCGTTGTGGCGCAGATCAAAGCGGAAGAAAAGATACTGGAAAGTTATTTGAAAGAATATGAAAACTACGTCACGGAGGAGGAAGAGGAGACCTATGCGCAGCTTTTGGAAAACTATGCTTCCTTCAGGCATGCGCTGGTCTATCTCGTTTGTGCCAGTGCGGACAGCAAGACCCAGGATGCCTATGCTTATGCCAATGGCGACGTTGCCAGTTTCGGCTCTGCCATGGAAGACAATATTGATGAGCTGTACGGGGGTGTAAGCCAAAGGACAGCCAATGCGAGACAGAAGCTTTTGCTGGTTTATATCGTATCATTGATTATTGCGGTGGCATCTGCCGCAACATGCCTGATCCTGGTGCTTGCAGCTATCCGGATCATCAAAAAATACGTGATAACACCGATCAAGGGAGCGGTGGACACTCTTCAGGATAGTTCAAAGAAACTGGACGAGGTCACAGGAGAGGTGCTGAAGCACACACGCACATCGGGGAAAAGCGCCGGAAAGCTTTCCGCCCTTGCGGCAGCCCTTTCCACGGCAATCCGAAATGTGGCTAAGAATGCGTCGGATATTAACGGCAGCGTTGCAGGCATCAAAGAAGAAGTGCGTGATATGGCAGAAGAATGCAGCGCCATTACGGAGTATTCCTCTGCCATGAAAATCCGGGCAGCTGAAATGGAGTCATCGGCACTGACGAACACGGAAGCGATCCAAAAAAAGGCCGCCGATATCCTGAAGGTATTGGAGGAGGCGATTGAAAACAGTAAGAGTGTGGACCGGGTAACCCGGCTGACAAAAGACATTGTCACAATCTCATCAACCACCGACCTTATTGCTCTTAACGCTTCCATAGAAGCCACCCGTGCCGGTGAAGCCGGAGAGGGGTTTGCTGTCGTTGCGGCGGAAATCAAATCCCTGGCAGGCTCCTGTAGTGAGACCGCCGGCCGTATCCAGGAGGTCAATCAGATCGTTACCAATGCAGTATATAATCTGTCAAAGAATTCCCAGGAGCTGGCAGACTATCTGAGCGAGACTATTCTGACGGAGTTCCAGGAATTTGTCCGATCCGGGAGACAATACAAGGAAGATGCCGACTATGTAAAGGAAATGATCGATGCATTCAACAGCCGGACCGACCGCCTTAGAAGCTCCATGACAGAGATAGCATCATCTATCGAAAGCATTACAAAGGAGATTGATGGCGGGGCCGCCGGTATCACCGGAGTTGCAGGCAGCTCCAGGAGCCTGGTGGAGGATATGACAGATATTACTGGACGCATGGACACAAACCGGGAGATTGTGGAGGAACTGAAAAAACAGATGGAGGTATTCTCGAATTTTTAAAGAGGGATTATATGGAAAGAGGTAAATGCATATAATAATTTTTAATATAGAAAGGAAAAGAAAGACAATGAGGGAAGAGGCCAGAAAAAAATTGACAAGGGCGGCAAAAGGAAGCAGGAGGATTGCCATTGCGGCAGTTGCAGGCGCGGTAGCGCTGGGAAGTATCGGGTATGTCCAGGCGGCAGGCATAGAAGATGTATTTGACGAACAGTACTATGCAGATAAGTATCCGGATCTTAAGGAAGCATATGGTTATGACAGGGCAGTCCTGCTGGAACATTTCTTGAGGTTTGGACTCTCAGAGGGCAGAGAAATGAATGCCATGATAGATATAGTCAGGTACAGGGAAAAGTATCCGGACCTTCAGGCTGCGTTTGGGGATAACTGGGATGCTTATATCGCCCATTATCTTACCTATGGGGCCTTTGAGCACAGAGATAACGGCACCGACTTTGACCCTGTGGATTATCTGAACAGGTACAGCGATTTGCAGGCTGCTTTTGGCACGGATATACTGGCTGTTTATAAGCATTATGAAGAATCCGGGAAACAGGAAGGCAGGGAAGGCAGAAGTGAGAGCGTGGTAAAGGCCGAAGAAGCGGCAGCGGATAACGATTCCACAGAGCCTGAGGAGCCGCAAAAAGAAAGCTTTGAGATTCAGAGCGTGGAGGTTATGGGCACCGGACGCATCAGGGTCACTCTGAACCAAAAGACGGAACATCCCCTGGCACTGGGAGCGTTTAGCATCATTTGTAACAGCGGCGGATCCGATATGACGATCCTGTCTGTGTCTACGAACGATAATAAGGTTTATGATCTGGTTACTACCTATTACAGGGACCAGGAATACGATATTCAGATCACCCTTGCCGACGGTACAGCGATTTCAAAGGTCTTTGAGTACAGGACAGATTGTGCACAGATTGCAGGCATTAACGCTGTCCGCACCAGCGCCGGCGAGGCCAATATTACCTATAATTCAAGCGAACCCGGCTATTTCTACTATATTTTAAGGGAAAACGGGAATGCTTTGGCACGGGTGGCTTCCCCGGGAGGATCAGATGAAATAACGGAATCCGAAATCATAAACAATGGCGTTAAGACAGAGATGAAACAGCATGAGAATGCCTTTACCGTTACCGGCCTGTCTGCAGGTATGCCATATACCATGTATTATGTGGCTGTCAATACGGAAGGAAAGTCAACATTGGTAAACAGCCTTTCCATTGACGGAGGAGTTTATGAGGAGAGTGCGGGTGCAATCAAAGGCGCCGAGGCATTCGCTGAGAAGCAACAGAACGGCCAATACCTGTACGGTTTTGAGATAGAGCTGGAGGCTGCCACTTCAGAAAGCCTGACGCTGGAGCAGTTTGACATAAGCTGTCCGCTGAACGAGACCAAGCTTGGAGGAGTCAGGACTTCAGATAACAGGATTTACCGTGTGTACATGCAAGAAGGCAGCATCCCTAAAGGAAATAATACCTATACTATTTTGATTAACCTGAAAAACGGCACGCAATTAAAGGGGACCTGCTACCTTGACCTGCAGGCACCTAGGGCTGATGTAAGGAGCATCGAGTGGACAGCGGAGGATACCATAAAGGTTACCGTCAACTCAGATGAGGCAGGAACCCTTTACTATGCGATACAGGACGAGGTAGAAGGCGAAGGTACGATCACTGCCAAGGATCCTGCGCAGATCTATGCCAACGGTACGCAGATAGAAATAGGATACGGCCTAAATTATGTAACGGTGAAGGGCGTTAAGGCGGGACAACGGTTCTGTTTTGCGACAGAGGATGCGAAGGGCAACAGGGAGGACTTCTACAGTTATGAGCCGATTCCCGAATATACCGCCCCGGAGCCGGATGATACGTCCGAGCCAAAGATTACTGGTGTAACGGTTATCAAGGCATCGGACGGAGCAAAGCTTGAGGTGGTATTCAACCAAACCATAAATGAGTTGTATAACAATGGCGAGACCCAGATCAGCGGCATCTCAGGTAAGCTGGGATTTATAGCGAAATATAGCTCTCAAGGGGGCCTGGAGGACAATGTGGTGACGCTTACTGTGATGGATCCGTCAGTTTCCATACCCAAGGGCAGCCATACCCTGACTGTTGTATTGTATGACGGAAAAATTTTGACATTTGATTTTACAGTGTAAGAATGCCCGGTGGACGCACATGAGACTCTCCATTTGGCGGGAATGAATATTCAAACACGCTCTAAGCAACCGTTCAGTTTATGGCTGGACGGTTGCTTCTGTTTATGGGAGAGTTCCTTTTCCGGTTCTTGCATCCATTACAACGAATGTTAATTAACAGCGCTCTTTTTTGTGCATGAAAAGAGAGGTAATAAGCAACCTAAGGTAGTATAGTAGTCATTGGAAAGCAATTTGGTAAATAGTCAAGAGTTATTTTAAAAAGATTTTCAGGGAAA
>CANRWO010000103.1 GCA_947643615.1 uncultured Lachnospiraceae bacterium | reverse complement strand
AGTAAATGCAAGGGATACAGCGATTTTCTCTTTTACTAACTGTCAAAGATGGGATTATATCTAAAATTTGAAAAATTGTAAATGGGGATTGCTTTTTTGCGGCAATTATATTATGATTGTATTTATAAATCGTCCTACCACTCCGTTGGGAGTGTTTCTATGGTAATTCACCAGACTTTACCACAGTACCGATTACAATAGCATATAGACCAGTGCAGGTTTTGTCCCGGATTTTTGGATTTGCGACGGTGTTCCTTCATTTGACTAATCATCTGTAAGATGATTTCATCTCCCCAAAAGTGTGATGCCCGTCCCGGGGAAAGCATTTTTAAAACACGCTCTAAATCTGCATTTTCCAGGTTGAGAGGAGAAGCCTATGAGCACAAATGAAAGCAAGGGCATATTAAATTCCAGGCTGCATGACAGCAGCAGTAAGCTTATTTTTGACGAACCCATTCTCTGCGCCCAGTTTCTTCGGGATTATATTGAGGACATTCCGTGTCTGAGGGATGTTCAGCCGGAAGATATTGAGGATGTGTCTGAGCAGTACGTTCATTTTTTTGCGGAGGAGCGCAATTCTGACCGCGTAAAGAAAATTAACATAAAAAATGATACACCGTTTTTCCTTATCTCACTTATTGAACATAAGACGAAAGTGGAGTATAATGTAACCATGCAGATATTCCGCTATATGGTCTATATCTGGGAGTCTTATGAGCGGGAAGAGGAAAAACGGAAAAAGGGTATTTCCAGGCAGAAGGGATTTCAATATCCGCCCGTACTCCCTGTCGTGTATTATGAAGGCAGGAAAGAATGGACTGTGCCGCTGGATTTTAAGAGCCGCATTGTTAAAGGTGATATTTTTGCCAGATACATTCCCGATTTTTGCTATTACCTGGTTCCTCTGCGTAAATACAGTGACAGGGAACTTCTGGACCGGAAGGATGAAATTTCGTTGGTTATGTTGATCAACAAGCTGCAGGACATGAACGACATATCATCATTCCGCGCTCTGCCAAAGGAACAGCTGGAGGAAATCCTGCATGACGCTCCGGATCACATTGTGGATATTATAGCGAATATGCTGCTTGCTTTTCTGTTGAAATCAAATGTCTCTGCCAATGAGGCAGAAAAGGTAGTGGGAAAAGTAAAGGAGAAAAAAATGGGCGAACTGTTTGCAGACATGGAACCGATAGATATTCAGGCGGAACAGGCAAAAATCCGGGCGCAACGGCAGGAACTGGAAGGGGAGCGGCAGGAACTGGAAGGGGAGCGGCAGGAACTGGAAGGGGAGCGGCAGGAACTGGAAGGGGAGCGGCAGGAACTGGAAGGGGAGCGGCAGGAACTGGAAGGGGAGCGGCAGGAACTGGAAGGGGAGCGGCAGGAACTGGAAGGGGAGCGGCAGGAACTGGAAGGAGAACGGCAGGAATTGGAAGGAGAGCGGCAGGAATTGGAAGGAGAGCGCCGTAAAATAGAAAATGACCGCCAAAAGATTATGGTTCAGAGACGTGAACTGGAAATTATGAAACAGGAGATAGAGGCAAAACTTGAAAAACTGAGTGGTTTTATGCATGAATATTAAGTTCTAAATAATTTATAAATGAAGTATTAAAATTTTTGAATTACTTGACAAATCATTCCATTTGCGATAATGTTAGTGTGCTAACAAAAAGGTTAGCTCGCTAACATTATTGTGCTTTTTATGGAAACATGCAGGAAAGCATTGGTTCTGGGACTATGAAATTCCGTAGAACAAAATTATGGGAACTGTATGGCAGGCTGCTTTGAAAGGCGATTGGCAGGGGAGGGATACATATGGAAGAGGGAAAGCAGAGGTCTATAGCATTTATGCTGCGTATGATCCATAACCAGATTAAAGCGGTAATCCATAAAAGTCTACCGCGATGCGATAATGCACCCCAGTCCCAGCTCCAGGGAGGCATTTTGGGATACCTGTACCATCATTTGGAGGATCCGGTGTTTCAGAGAGATATAGAGAAAGAATTCCGCATTTCCCGGGCCACTGCTACCAATACCCTCCAGGTCATGGAGAAGAACGGTCTGGTGGTGAGAAAGTGCCAGGATAAGGACGGGCGGCTGAAACGCATTGTGATGACGGAACCCGCCTATGAACGCCATGCAAAGGTGGAGGAGCATATGAAGCTTGTAGACAGGCAGATGCTGGAGGGATTGACGGAGGCAGAGGTTTCGGAGCTTTATCGGCTGCTGGGAAAGCTTAGGGGTAATTTAGAACGGATGGAAGAGGAATGCTGCGCGGAAAATCCGGGAGGGACAAATTTCCATGGCACTAAACCTCGGGAAAATGCAGCAACATAGATAATAAGAGTAAGAAAGGAAGTGTGTTTATGCTGAAAACACTTGGAGCACAAATTAAGGAATTCAAGAAAGCTTCTGCGGTGACGCCCATTTTTATGATAGCAGAAGTAATAATGGAAATGATCATCCCTTTGCTGATGGCATCGATCATTGATGACGGCGTAAACAAAGGGGACATGAGGCATATTTACATCGTGGGTGCGCTGATGATCCTGACGGCGCTGCTGAGCCTTTCCTTTGGCATCGGAGGAGGCGTGTTTGGCGCTAAGGCATCCACTGGGTTTGCCAGAAACTTGAGAAAGGCCATGTATGACAATATACAGACCTTTAGTTTTGCGAATATTGATAAATTCAGTACTTCAGGCCTTGTGACCAGATTGACTACGGATGTGACAAATATGCAGAACGCATATCAGATGATCCTGAGAATGGCCATGCGTGCCCCCTTTAGCCTGGTCATTGCCATGTGCATGTCCTTCTATATCAGTCCCAGGCTGGCAAGCGTCTATTTGGTGGCAGTATTGATCTTGGGATGCATTTTGGCGTTGATCGTGTCTACAGCCATGAAGTATTTTACACAGGCATTTCCGAAATACGATGACCTGAACGAGAGCGTACAGGAAAACGTGTCAGCAATCCGGGTGGTAAAGGCCTATGTCCGGGAGGAACATGAAAATAAAAAGTTCAAAAAGGCCAGTGAAAATATTTACAAAATATTCTGTAAAGCGGAAGGAATTGTGGCCTGGAATAGTCCGGTTATGAACCTTACCGTATACACCTGCATCATATTGATCAGCTGGCTGGGAGCCCACATGGTGGTGCAGGAGGAGCTTACCACAGGACAGCTGATGAGCCTGCTGACATATTGTATGAACATTTTGATGAATCTGATGATGTTGTCCATGATTTTCGTTATGCTGACAATGTCTGCCGCCAGCGCAAGGCGTATCTGCGAGGTGTTAAATGAGGAACCTGACCTGGCGGATCCGGCAGATCCTGTTTATGATGTGAAGGACGGAAGCATTCGGTTCGAGAACGTAACTTTCAGCTATAAAAAAGGTGCGGGAAGTCCTGTGCTCAAAAACATTAACCTGGACATCAGGTCCGGTGAGACCATTGGGATTATCGGAGGGACCGGAAGCGCCAAGTCCAGCTTGGTAAACCTGATCAGCAGGCTTTATGATGTGACGGACGGGAAATTGCTGGTAGGCGGTGTGGATGTCCGCGATTACAATATGGAAGCGCTCAGAAACCAGGTGGCGGTAGTGCTCCAGAACAATGTGCTGTTTTCCGGGACTATTCTGGAGAATCTGCGCTGGGGTGACAGGGAAGCTACAGAGGAGGAATGCAGACGTGCCTGTGAGCTTGCTTGTGCCGATGAATTTATACAGAAAATGCCGGAAGGCTATAATACTTACATTGAACAAGGCGGCACTAATGTTTCCGGGGGACAAAAGCAAAGGCTTTGTATCGCAAGGGCACTGTTGAAAAAACCTCGTATCCTGATTCTGGATGACTCTACCAGCGCAGTGGATACCGCTACCGACGCTAAGATCAGGAAAGCATTTGCGGAGGAAATCCCCGGGACGACCAAACTGATTATTGCCCAGCGTGTATCCAGTGTGGAACATGCCGACAAGATTATTGTTATGAATGAGGGAGAGGTGGACGGTTTCGGCACTCACGAAGAACTGCTGGAGAGCAATGAAATCTACCGTGATGTCTATGAATCCCAGACAAGCGGAAGCGGTGACTTTGATGAAAAATAAGGCGGTAATGGAATAGGAGGCATGTAGATATGGCGGAAGAGAGAAATCCGAAAGTGAACCATGGCCC
The DNA here is from genome assembly GCA_947643615.1 of uncultured Lachnospiraceae bacterium. GTDB lineage: Bacteria > Bacillota > Clostridia > Lachnospirales > Lachnospiraceae > Acetatifactor. Next base: position 2,770 of record CANRWO010000103.1, on the reverse strand, counting down.
CGGCGCACGGGGTATGCGGGGGCCCAGGCCAAAGATTGAGAATCCGGGCAAGCTTCTCAAAAGGATGCTGGCTTATACATTTAAAGATTACGCGGTCCAGTGGGTAGTGGTGGTAATCTGTATTTTTACCACGGTGCTTTGTACCCTCCAGGGAACCCTCTTTATCGGGACGCTGATCGACGATTACATTATACCCATGCTGGGAAACAAAAACCCTGATTTTGGCCCTCTGGCAGGGGCAATAGGAAGGGTGGCCTGTTTTTACGGGTTGGGGGTGCTGGCTTCTTTTACCCAGTCCAGGCTTATGATTTATATTACCCAGGGAACGATGAAAAATCTCCGGGATGATTTGTTTGAGAAGATGGAGACGCTCCCCATTAAATATTTTGATACCCATGCCCACGGCGATATCATGTCTATGTATACCAATGACATTGACACCATGCGTCAGATGATCAGCCAGAGTATCCCGCAGTTTCTGAACAGTGGGATTACAGTGGTAAGCACGCTGGTATCCATGTTCGTCCTGGATATTCCTCTGACGCTGATTACGCTGTTCATGGTGGCAGTCATGATCCTGGCGGCTAAGAAGATAGGCTCCCAGAGCAGCCGCTTCTTCCTGGCACAGCAGAGGGACTTGGGCAAGCTGAACGGCTGCATCGAAGAGACCATGACGGGGCAGAAGGTGGTAAAAGTATTTTGCCATGAGGAGGAAAGCCTGGCCCAGTTTAACGAATTGAACGACCAGCTCTGTGACAGTGCATATAGGGCGAATAAGTTTGCCAATATCATGGGGCCTGTGAATGCCCAGCTGGGCAATTTGAGCTATGTGGTCTGTGCGGTATCCGGCGGTATTTTGGCGATTACAGGTGTGTCGGGCCTGACTTTGGGGAACCTGGCAAGCTTCCTGACCCTTAATAAATCATTCAGCATGCCCATCAACCAGATCAGTATGCAGTTTAACAGCATCATCATGGCCCTGGCCGGTGCGGACCGTATTTTCAAGCTGATGGATGAGGAACCTGAGGTGGACGATGGATATGTGGAGCTGGTCAATGCCAGGCGGAATAATCAGGGAAAGCTGGTAGAGAGCAAAGAGCGGACCGGACTCTGGGCGTGGAAGCATTATCACAAGGCGGATAATACCACTACCTATCAGGAGTTACAGGGGGATGTGGTCTTTGACCACGTAGACTTTGGATATAATGACGAAAAGATGATCCTCCATGATATTGAGCTTTACGCAAAGCCGGGGCAGAAAATTGCCTTTGTAGGAGCTACCGGTGCGGGAAAAACGACCATCACCAATCTGATCAACCGTTTTTATGATATTCAGGACGGAAAGATACGTTATGACGGAATTAATGTAAACAAGATCAAGAAAGACGATTTGCGGCGTTCTTTGGGTATCGTGTTGCAAGATACCCATCTGTTTACAGGGACCGTTATGGAAAATATACGTTATGGAAAATTAGATGCCACTGATGACGAGGTGGTAAGCGCGGCAAAATTGGCTAATGCGGACGGTTTTATTCGACGCCTTCCCGACGGCTACCATACAATGCTTCGGGGGGACGGCGCAAACCTGAGCCAGGGACAGAGGCAGCTTCTGGCCATTGCCAGGGCAGCCATCGCCGATCCGCCGGTGCTGATCCTGGACGAGGCTACCAGTTCCATCGATACCAGGACGGAAAAACTGGTGCAGCGTGGCATGGACGCCCTGATGAAAGGCAGGACAAATTTTGTTATTGCCCACAGGCTTTCCACCGTCAAAAACAGCGACTGCATCATTGTACTGGAACAGGGCCGTATCATTGAAAAGGGGACCCATGATCAGCTGATTGAGCAGAAAGGGAAATATTACCAGCTGTATACAGGGAATGCCATGGCACAGTAGGGTTGGGTTTAATGAAAAGGTAAATTCCGAATGTAAAGTAAAATTCCATACAGAAGATTAACTTCCATATTTTAGGGTTTGACGATATGTGTCAAACCCTTTAAATTTATATTTTTTGATATCTTTTACTTCATTATTAACAATGTATGATTGCATATATCAAGCGGCTCATCTATTGATATCACTGATAAACTTATTTTAATATCTCTTATCCAAAGTACGATTTATGGTCCATTTCTCATTATATAATGCTATGTACGAATGCCTCCAAATTGGCAAAGATAAATGTAATCTGCAATGCATAAGAAAATTAGAACGTTTGTTCGAAAATAGCATTGACAAGAACAAACGTTTGGCATATAATTATTTTAGTAATACAAAAGACCCATCCTCAAACGGTGCGGGAACACCATCGGACAGGTCTTTCACATAAAGCTCCTGTATCTGTTCATGGATATCCCTTGTGCCCATACCCCTTGCATAAAGGGAGACCACTTTTTCTTCAATGCCGGAGATGTCCCTCTGGTATTTGGGGATAAGCTTTGGCTCGAATTCGCCTTCACGGTCTCTTTGGACATCGATCTGGAATTCCCCATACTGCTCTTGAGGGTTTTGGGAGAATGCCCGTTACGTTTGTTGGATGTGGGAGCATCACCTTTCTGGTTTTTTTCGTAGCCAAGGGATGCATCCAGTTCCGCCTCCATAAGCTCCTGAAGGATATCTTTGAAGCTGTCCCTTAGCAGGCTGTAAACATCAGCCACGCTGTTAAGGTTGTTATCTGCAATAATCTGTCGTATTTGTTGTTTTGTTGCTGGCATAAAAATCCTCCTACTACAATAGATTTATGGTTAGTATCCCTTACAGCCAGTAAGG
>CANRWO010000102.1 GCA_947643615.1 uncultured Lachnospiraceae bacterium | reverse complement strand
TGCATCTCGCCGACGCTGCCGTTCATTACGGAAGCATCCTGACTGTAGACATACACAAGATTACCATTGATTACTCCATAGCCGGTGATACAGCCGTCAGAAGGAGTTTCGTCTGGTTTCATATTGAAATCGGTTGCCCTTGCCGTCACAAGTCCGCCGATTTCAACGAAACTGTTGTCATCGAGTAAAGCTGCAATTCTTTGACTCGCTTTTGAAGTAGTACTCATGCTTTCAGTCCTCCATTTATATTATATAAATACAAACAACTCAACATCATGGTCAGCAGGAACGCAAAATCCCCATGATGGTATTGTCCAGAAAAGTATACCACAAAAAAAGCAACTCGCATAGAACGAATTGCATTTTTTTAACAGTTATTTTGACAAATTTATTGCACTGCGTATTACGGAACGTTGCAGCCATGTGTTCCGCAGGGTTCAGCCTCCGATCAAAAAGCGCCGGAGAATTTGCTCCAGGCACCAGTCAAGCTCTATCTCCCCCACATTTTGCGCGGTCACAATGTCTTCCGTAAGGTAAACCCTGTCGTCTACGATATAACGTATGCTCCCCACTGTGGTACCCTGCCTTACCGGCGCTTCCAGGCTTTTGCTCCAATCGTATTCCACACGGATCTGTTCGTCTTCCCTGAGCAGCAGTCCCATCCGTTCCCCCTCCGCCGTTTCGGCCCCGGCATCAGTGCCGTCCCTGTCGGCCGCATCCCTGCCCGAAACCATAATATCGGTATAAGCCGTGGTTCCCAGAATGTCTGTCCTGCCGTTTTGCACGGGAATAGGCTGCAGCAGCTTCTCGTCGAACCGGGTGCCCTCATCCAGGAAGCTTTTGTACGAATAATGGTCCAATCCATATTGCATCAGCTCCCTGGTATCGCTCCACTTATAACTCTTGTTGTTTGGCCAGCCGCAGGCAAGCAGGGATACCACAAAGGTCTTCCCGTCCCTTTCCAGTGCTCCCACATAGCAGTATCCGGCCTTGTTGGTAAAACCTGTCTTCCCGCTGAGGGCCCCGTCCATCATGGACAGGAACGCATTATGGTTATTACAGGAATACCCTCTTCCGTTGGCGGAAAAACTGTGGCCCTGGGCCCGTGTAACTCTGAGAAACGCATCTTTCTGAGGCGATTCCCTGATGCAGTATGCCATGATCCGGGCAAGCTCTGCCGCAGTGGTGCAATGTTCCTTCTGCAGGGTGCTTCCGTCCTGTAAGGTAATGGTCTCCGTTGCATCCAGGCCGTTGGGCGTGATAAACCATGTATTTTCACAACCCAGCTCCGCCGCCTTCGCATTCATCAGCGCCGCAAATGCGGCCACCGCCATCCTGCTCTCCTCCACCGTGTACTCGGACACCGGCTTTTCCCTCAGCTCCTCCGGCAGATACTTCCTTCCCACATGTTCCGCAAGAGCCACCGCGGCGTCATTGTGGGATTCCAGCATCAGGGAATAGAGCAGATCTTCCACTCTGTACTCCTCCCCCTGCTTTATGTACAATTTTACCTTGGGCATGCTTGCCGCATAGGCGGAGACCGTCAGGGTTTCCTCCGGGTCCGCATGTTCCAGGATCTGGATGCAGGTCATGATCTTGGTAGTGCTTGCCATGGGCATCGGCGTATCCGCATTTTTCCCATACAGCACCCTGCCGGATTCCGCATCCATGAGAACCGCCGCCGTGGCATACAGCGAAATGTTTTCCGCCGGGTCATTCATTTCCTGCTCCGCCCCATACGCCGTCATCGGACCGATAACTGCCAAAAGCAGGGCACAAAAAAGGCCCCCTATATTTTTTTTCATCCTCGCTCACTTCTTCGGGATTTTTTATAATATATGAGGCTGTTTCCTTGTCCTATGTTACCGATTTTCCTATCGATTCCCGTCGTGCCGCCGCAGCCGGCACATGCCATGCATAAAACCCAGTGTACCGCACCGTTCATTTTCAGCCTGCAAGGCGGCTGAACGAGGCGATGCGCTGACGCAAACATCAAGCACTGATTTACTTCAAGATTAACGCAATGCTGTACTAGTTTCAAATTTATTCCTGCCATCTGCACGCCCCACTTTGCGTGAGATTTGTGACGCACATCTGTCAGAAAGCAATTTTCATGCAAACTCCGGGGAAAACCGCACAGGCGATTCCCTCAGAAATGGCTTATACATCCAGCTGAAGCTGGACCTCCGCCTCCGCCTGCTGCTTGAATTCTTCAATTTGCACGGGATTTAATTCCGGCAGCTCCTCCAGGCTGCCCACGCCAAAGCAGCGCAGGAACTGTTCCGTAGTCCCGAACAGCAGGGGCCTCCCGGGCGCATCCAACCGCCCAAGCTCCGTGATCAGGTCGTACTCCAGAAGCTTATTGATAGCATGGTCGCAGCTGACTCCCCTGACACGCTCGATTTCCACCCTGGTAATAGGCTGTTTATATGCAATGATAGAAAGGGTCTCCAGCACCGTATCCGTCAGCGTCATTTTCCGGGGCGCCTTGGCAATCTTGATCAGATACTCATACATTTCCGCCTTGGTGCAGAGCTGCACCGAATTGTCAAAATACGTCAGAAAGATCCCCTTGTCCTCCTCCGCATAATATTTCTCCATATCTTCCAGTATACTTTTCGTGGTCTTTACGTCTTCTTCGATCACATCGGCAAGCCTGCTGATCTCCACAGATTCCCCCATGGTGAAAAGCACCGCTTCTATCACTGCCTGCGCCTTGGTCTTGTCCATCTTAAATATCCGTACCTTTCTGACTATAAAATGGGAATGGCCCATACCTCCCGCCATGCCGGCAATTGCGGCATACCAGCCGCAAATACATGATGTGTAAACATGGCTCAGCCGATTACAAACATGCTCCGGGGCGTTCCTTACACACTTGCCGCGGTAATGATAATATCATCAAAAATCTTTTCCTGGCTGATCATGATCTTCCCCGTCTTCATCAGTTCCAAAATGATCAAAAAGGTGACGATAATCTCCATCCTGCTGGACTGCTTCTCCAGAAGCTTCCGGAAGCTGAAGCTCCGGTGCTCCCTGGCATACGCCTCCACATACAGCATCTTCACATCCATGTCGATCTCATCCTTCTCAATATTGCCGTATTGGCTGCGGATAGGGTCGATCTTGTCCTCCTGCTTGCGCACCACGGATTTAAAAATCTCATGCAGCCTGTTCAAAGTCAGGTCCCCCACCAGCTCTTCGTAATTCACCGGCTGCCTGTACGCCGCCACTTCCTCCGGAAGGCTCTGCTCCCGGTACATGTTCCTGGCGGCATCCACCTGGCGGTCCCTGAGCTCTAAGGACATAAACTTGTACATTTTGTACTCCAGCAGCTTCTGGACAAGTTCCGCCCTGGGATCTTCCTCCTCCCCCTCCTCGTTGACTTCCTTAGGAAGGAGCATACGGCATTTGATGTCAATCAGTGTAGCCGCCATGACAAGAAACTCACTCATCACATTCATGTCGCGGTCTTCCATCTGCCGGATGTAATCCAGGTATTGCTCCGTAATCTCTACAATGGGGATATCATATATATCTACTTTATTCTTATCTATCAGATGAAGCAGCAGGTCCAACGGCCCTTCAAACACTTCCAGCTTTACAGGTATTGCCATATCTCACAAATGCCTTTCTTTGTCTACCGCCCATTATTGTACCGATTTTTCCCATATAATGCAAGAAAGAACGTATATTCGGCATGTTTTTGCCAAATGCCGCTCTTTCAAACACGCTCTAATGCTCCCCCGGTTTGAAGTCCACGATCCAGAGTTCTCCAGGGTTGAACAGCCGAAAAGGGATCGTATGCATCCCCAATCCTCTGCTCAGAAGCATAGTCTTTCCCTTTTCCCGGAACAATCCTCCGTCATATTTGGGGAAGAGCCTGATGCCGGGAGATGCGATACCCTTTCCCCAGAAAGGGACACGGACGATCCCGCCGTGTACATGCCCCGACAGGGTCAGGTCTGCGCCCCACTCCGCATAGTTTGGGAAATAATCGGGATTATGCGCGATCAACACATTATACATATTGGGGTCAGGCGTACCCAGGATTTTTTTCAGGTAATCCGCCTCCATGGGCGGCACCTTAAACCTTTTGTAATAAAACTTGTCTATCTCCGAGCCGTAGACCACAATCCCATAAGGCTGGAGCGCTGCATGGGAATTCACTATGGGTTCTATCCCAATCTCCCCAAGGGCAGCCTTGTACCGCTCAGCCATATCGCCGTAACTGTGGGGATACAGTTTCAAACGGTGCTCATGGTTGCCGTTCCCATAATAAACAGGATATTCCTTAGCCAGCTCCGCCAATATGTGTATGGCCGTATCAAAGCTTTCTCCAGGCTTGGCGGTAAGCATATCGCCCGCTATTAATATGCAGTCCGGCTTATGTGCCCTGACTGCCTCCAGAAGTATCTCGTTCTTCTTTCCATAACGTTTGTTATGCAAATCCGCAAGCACTGCCGCCCGCATAGGCCTGCGGATCCTTTCATCTGTCACTTCATGGGTTTTCACAATGAAACGGTTGCTGTCATACAGCATAAACCACACACACACTATTATAATAACACATATTATCGCAGCTATCGCATCTACCATTATAACTCCTGCTTTATTGTATTTGGGTATCGGCACACTGACACACTGCGGGAGACCGTGTCCCCACGGCCTCCCGGCTGTCTGTCTTTACCGGCAGGCGCCTTGGAAAAAGGAAACTTCTGGCCTTCCGGTGCTATATCAGGAAAAATCCAACGACCTTTTTAAAATAATCCCCAAATCCCGCTTTCTCCACGCTCTCGGCAAAAAGAACCGGTACGTTCCCTATCTCCGCTCCGTTTAAAAGGTATCTCACTTTCCCTGCCTCTGCCCCTTCTTCTACCGGGGCCTGGATGGTCTCGGGAAAGTCCATCACCTTTTCCACACTCCCAAGGTCACTGCCCTTCACGTCAAGATACCGGAACTCCCCCTGGTACCTTACGGGGACTTCGTCCTCCACTCCGCCTTCAATGGCTACGGGCAGCAAAACATCTTTATTCTCGTCTATGTACAGGTTGCATACGCCAAACCCATAGGTCAGGAGCGCCTGGGCGTCCTGGGACCTGATGTCTTTATTGGGCGCCCCCATGACGACCGCTATTAAATCAATCCCGTCCTTGCTGGCCGTTGCGGACAGGCAGAACAACGCCTTGCTGGTAGAGCCTGTTTTCAGACCCGTTGCCCACTGGTACTGTTTCAACAGCTTGTTGGTGCTGCTCAGGGTGAAGGTAGTGGTACCCTGCCTGGTCTCATGGGTGATATCTTCCATCCAGATTGTAGTGTAATGAAAAATATCCGGGTACTTTGTGGTCAGCTCCCTGGACATGATGGCCACGTCCCTTGCGCAGGAATAATGCCCGTCGGAGTCGGAAAGGCCGCAGCAATCCTCAAAATGGGTGTCTATCATCCCAAGCTCCGCCGCTTTCTCATTCATCAGGTCCACAAAGGCCTGCTCGCTCCCTGCTATATGCTCCGCCACTGCCACGCTGGCATCATTTCCCGAAGCCACCACAATACATTTGATCATGGTTTCCAGGGTCTGTATCTCCCCTGCCGCCAGATATACCTGGGAACCGCCCATTGAGCTGGCATATTCGCTGGTCATCACCTGGTCTGACAGGCTTACCTTCCCGGAATCCAACGCCTCAAAGGTAAGCAGAAGCGTCATGATCTTTGTGATGCTTGCCGGACTTCTCCTCTCCGCAGAATTTGACTCATAGATCACCTGCCCCGTAGAGCTTTCCATAAGGATCACCGAGGGAGAAGATACCGCCACATCCGCCCTTGCCACTGCAGGCGGAAACATCCAGATAACTGCCGCTATAACCAGGGCAATCTTTCTTCTTATCCTTAACATAAAAAAGCTACACCCCACATTCTTTCCTAAAGAAAATTTCTGTTTCAGAGATTCCTGTTTCAGAAATTTCTATTTCATGGGACATTTCCATGAAATATTTCTTTTTTTAAGGATATGGAGATGCAGCAGGATTTATGACTGGCTGTAAGGTATTTACTTCATGACGATCCTTTGGAGCTGATGGAACTTTTCTCTCACATCAACATGGAACACTTTCAGGAGTTGTATGATATAATCCACCAATACCATCCCCAGGATCACCCAGACAATCTTCAGGCCCAGGTCGTAATCGAAACTGTCTATGATCCGATACACCCACCCGTGGACGAAATGGACGACGCCTAGAGCGTAAAATCCCCACGCTATAGTGCTCTCAAGGCAAATAATGCCCTGGTAATTAAAAGGCTTGCTGTTATAATCCCACCAAAGCTCGCCCAGGAAACGGATCATAGCTTTCCCCACTATAAATTCAAAAGCCGTAGCCAACACCGCCCCCAACAGGTATATCTTTATGTAATGCCCTCTCATGGGCCCCATGATCAGATAGCAGATCACCGCGCCAAACCCGTAGATCGGGCAAAAAGGCCCTTTGCCAAAGCCTCTGTTGGTCAGTTTCCTGTTACAGAAAGACATATACACCGACTCCAAAAGCCAGCCGATCATACTGTATACCACAAATGCTGCGATCAAATGATAAACGTCTGTCCCGAATAATTCTTTTGTCCACATAGTTTTCACCCTTAAGCCGGACAAATGCCCGGCGGTTTCCTGCTCATGGCAAATTACCGGAGAAAAACTCTCCCCCTGTTACACTCTCGTCACAACAGCTCGGGGCCGGCACAAAATCAACAGATCGACCTGGCCCATTGCCACGTAAATCAAAGACCCCGCTGCAAGCAACGGTATCAAACTTGCAGCGCTGCAGAGCAGCGGGGTATTTGACCCTCGCGGCAGTCGCTAAATGTCTGCAAGCAGCCACTTGGCTCGTTGCTCGCGGGAATAAAACAGAATCCCCGCTCTAAATAAACAGACCGGGGACTTGTGCTTTGATTAGTTATATTTACGCTTTCTGGCAGCTTCAGACTTCTTCTTGCGTCTTACGCTCGGCTTCTCGTAATGCTCTCTCTTAC
>CANRWO010000101.1 GCA_947643615.1 uncultured Lachnospiraceae bacterium | reverse complement strand
TACGCACGGTGGTGTGAGAGGACGGCGGTTAATCACCGCCTCCTACTCGATTTTCACTTTGCAGGTAATGCTACCGTCAGACGCCTGCATAAGCGGAATTGCTCGCTTTTTCATGCGGCAACAGCCGCTGCTCCGTGTGGAGCTGCACAATAAAAAGTTACAGTTCACATGCGCCATTCGCAAACCCGCACTTTCAGTGCTCACCGCTGCTGCGCAGCTGTTTTTGCTCATAAAATGGCGCTCCCTTCGTCCGTTCGTACCCAGATAACTTCTTATGCAAGCATAAATTTATCTGGGTACGACTGACGTGTGAACTGTAGCAACAAAACGTTACAGTTCACATGCGCCATTCGCAAAAGTGCGCGTAATGATCGGGCAAGGGTTGAAAAAACGTGGATTATGAAGTATATTTATAGGTATTAAAATATTGTGGCATAAAAACCGGAATATGACAGCATTCCGGCTTTAGAGAAAGGCAGGACAAAATAATGGATTTAAAAGGGCGCGATTTTCTTAAACTGTTGGATTTTACGCCGGAGGAGATCACTTATCTGGTGGATTTGGCGGCGGAACTGAAAGATAAGAAGAAAAAAGGGATTCCCACGGATACGCTGCGGGGAAAAAATGTGGCTTTGATCTTTGAGAAGACAAGCACCCGGACCAGGTGTGCTTTTGAAGTGGCAGCTCATGATCTGGGGATGGGTACTACCTACCTGGATCCCGGCAGTTCCCAAATCGGTAAGAAGGAGAGTATCGCGGACACCGCAAGGGTGCTCTCGGGCATGTTTGAGGGAATTGAATACCGCGGTTTCGGGCAGGATATCGTGGAAGAGCTGGCAAAGCACTCCAGGGTGCCTGTGTGGAACGGACTGACAAACGAGTTCCATCCGACGCAGATGCTGGCCGATCTATTGACCATCCGTGAGCATTTTGGCCACGTGCAGGGCATTAAACTGACCTATATGGGGGATGCCCGTTATAATATGGGGAATTCTTTGATGGTGGCATGTGCCAAAATGGGTATGCATTTTACGGCATGTACTACCGCAAAGTATTTTCCTGAGGAAGCTTTGGTGGATCAGTGCCGGGAAATTGCCGCCCAGGCCGGTGGGAGTGTCACCCTCACAGAGGATGTGGATGCAGGGACGAAGGGCGCGGATGTGATTTACACGGATGTATGGGTGTCCATGGGAGAACCCGACGAGGTGTGGGCGGAGCGGATCAAAGAGCTTTCCCCTTATCAGGTAAACAGAAAAGTGATGGACAATGCCGGGAAGGATGCCATTTTTATGCATTGCCTGCCAGCTTTCCATGATTTAAAGACTAAGATTGGTTCCGAGATGGGTCAGAGATTTGGCATCACTGAAATGGAAGTGACGGATGAAGTCTTTGAATCGGAACAGTCGCTGGTATTTGAGGAAGCGGAGAACCGTATGCACACCATCAAGGCGGTTATGGCAGCTACTCTTTAGGCTTTTTTATAAACCAAATTGCCAGTCACCTTATTTTCAGCCAGCAATTTGAGTCAGAGTCTCAAATGTGCTCTGATCGCAGTCGGAAATTTGAGATTTCCGACGCGTGTCATCGCAGTGAACTGCTCTGACATGGAGGTAATAGTGAAATCAAAAATATTGTCGCTTTTGCGGGAACGGGGAGATTATGTGTCGGGGCAGGAGCTTTGCGAACGCTTCGGCGTCTCCCGGACGGCAGTGTGGAAGGCAATCGGCCAATTGAAAAAAGAAGGTTTTTCCATAGAGGCGGTGCAGAACCGGGGTTATCGGCTGGCACAGATGGAGGAAGTGTTCGGGCAGCATGAGCTGGAGAGCCGCATGGGAACCAAATGGGCAGGGCATCCTGTTGCCTTTTTTGAGGCGCTGGATTCCACAAATATCCGGGCAAAGCTGGAGGCGGAACGAGGCGCTCCGGAGGGCACCCTGGTGGTAGCGGATATGCAGACTGCAGGGCGGGGAAGAAGAGGGCGTGGCTGGAGCAGTCCGGCAGGCGTCAACGCCTATTTTACCCTGATCCTGAAGCCGGATTTTGAGCCGGGCAAGACATCCATGCTGACGCTGGTCATGGCATTGGCCGTGGCGGAGGGCATCACGGAGACCTGCGGCGTGGAGGCGTGCATTAAGTGGCCTAATGATATTGTCATTGGAGGGAAGAAGGTCTGCGGTATGCTGACGGAGCTGAGTGTACAGCAGGAGTATATCCAGCATGTAGTAATCGGCGCGGGGGTCAATGTGGGTTTGCAGGAATTTGTACCGGAGATAGCGGATACGGCTACCTGCCTGGAGCGGGAATGCGGTAGAAAGGTTCCCAGGGCACAGCTGATAGCTAACATTATGAAAGCATTCGAGACATATTATGAGAAATTTCTGGAAACTCTGGATTTTTCAGAACTGAAAAGGCCATATGATGAGCGGTTGGTGAATTGTGGCAGAGAGGTTCGTGTGATGGATCCTAAGGGAGAGTATACAGGAATATCCAAGGGAATCAACAGTACCGGGGAACTTTTGGTAGAGCGGCCTGACGGTTCGGAAACGGCGGTCTATGCAGGAGAGGTGTCTGTCAGGGGAATTTACGGGTATGTTTGATAAATACATTAGCTGTTTGGTGTGGTGATTTACCACCGAAACAAGAAGGCAAGAGGCGTGTTCAGGGTATGGATGAAAAAAAGACAGTGCTCTGCGGGGCAAACTCCTATGAGATGAAATATTACTTTAACGAGCAGTTCAACGGTATCCCGGAATCCATCAAAGAGGAGCTGCATATTCTGTGTGTGCTGTTCACCGAGGAGGTGGGCGGCATCTTTGTCATTGCTTTTGAGGAGGACGGCAATGTGGTCCTTGAGACGAATGCCGATGATGATGACATATATTATGATGAAATCAGCAGCGGCTTGATGGTTTCCGAAGTGCGCAGAATGCGGCAGGAGCTTTTCGAGTCACTGAGCCTGTATTACAAAGTATTTATATTGAAAGAGGATGTTACAGAGTACTTGGAAGGGTATGGGGATTAACATGATTCTGGTTATTGATGTGGGAAATACGAATATGACTTTGGGTGTCTATGACGGGCAGGATCTGAAAGCTACTTTCCGTATGACGACGAAGACTCCCAGGACTTCTGACGAATACGGCGTAATGATCACTCAGCTTTTGAAAACTAAGGGAATTGAGGCTTCGGAGCTGGAGGGTTCCATTGTGGCAAGTGTGGTTCCTGATGTGATGCATTCCCTGATGGGAGGACTGGTTCGGTATACTGAGACAAAACCTATGAGCGTGGGCCCCGGTGTCAAGACTGGGATCCGCATTGTGACGGAAGATCCCAGGGCTATCGGGGCGGACAGAATCGTAGATGCGGTGGCAGCCTATGAGAAGTACGGAGGCCCGGTGCTTGTGCTGGATTTCGGTACGGCTACAACGTATGACCTGATTACGGAAAAAGGTGAATTTGCGGCGGGCATCACGGCCCCCGGTATCCGTATCAGCTCGGAGGCTCTCTGGACCCAGGCGGCGAAACTGCCTAATTTTGAGATCAGGAAACCCAAGTCTATTTTGGCCCAGGAGACCATCAGCAGTATGCAGGCAGGATTGGTGTACGGACAGATCGGACAGACAGAGTATATTATCAGAAAGGTAAAGGAAGAGAGTAAAATCCCGAATATTAAGGTTGTGGCTACAGGAGGACTGGGCAGGCTGATTGCAGACGAGACAGAGAGCATTGACGTGTATGACAGTTCCCTGACGTTGGATGGACTGCGGATGATTTATGATAAAAACCGCCGTTGAAATAAGGGAAATTAGGTAACATTTCTTTCTGACAGATGTGCGCCACAATTTGTGAGAGATGAAATTATTTGACTGATGAACAAAAAAATATCTTTTCATGTGGGAACACTTTTCTGAAAAGGAAGAAATATTAAGACGATCAGGCCAAAGAGTCGGTGCCGCTTGGGGAAGTATCAGGCATAAAGTCGGAGACTGAGGATGGGAAAATTACAGATCGGGAGCGTGGTTTTAGACAATAATGTGATTCTTGCGCCTATGGCAGGCGTGACGGATCTGCCGTTCCGTCTCCTGTGCAGGGAACAGGGGGCGGGATTGGTGTGCATGGAAATGGTCAGCGCCAAAGCAATTTACTATCGAAACAAAAATACGGAAGGACTTCTGGCGGTTCATCCGAAGGAAATGCCGGCCTCCCTGCAGCTTTTCGGCTCGGATCCCGTGATCCTGGCGGAAATGGCAAAGCGGATCGAGGACAGGCCGTTCTCCATATTGGATTTTAATATGGGGTGCCCAGTACCAAAGGTGGTCAATAATGGGGAAGGGTCGGCGTTGATGAGGGAGCCGGCGCTGGTCAGGCAGATTTTATCCGCTATGGTGAAAGCAGTGAAAAAGCCGGTTACGGTGAAAATCAGGAAAGGGTTTGACGGGGAATGCTGCAATGCGGTAGAAATTGCCAGGATCGCGGAGGACTGCGGTGTGGCGGCGATTGCGGTCCACGGCAGAACCAGGGAGCAATATTACAGCGGCCGGGCAGACTGGGAAATCATTGCACAGGTAAAGGATGCGGTAAAGATCCCGGTGATTGGCAACGGGGATATTGACGGACCGCATTCGGCATCGGATATGATACGGCAGACCGGCTGTGACGGAGTGATGATTGGCAGAGCCGCCCAGGGAAATCCCTGGATTTTCAGGGAAACAGTGCAATTTCTGGAAGAGGGATCCATACCGGATCCGCCCGGACGCCAGGAGAAGCGGGAAATGGTCCTCCGCCACGCGCAATTACAACTGGAATGTAAGGGTGAATACACTGCAGTGAGGGAGATGCGCAAACACTTGTCATGGTATACCGTGGGAATGCCTCACTCAGCGAAATTCAGGCAAATGATCAATGCTATGGAAAGTATGGATCAGCTGTTGGAAAGCGTCGAGACTATTTTCGGACAATGACGAATAGAATAGAGGTATGGACACGATTCTATATTTATATAAAAAGAAAGAGATAGAAGCTCCTTATGTGGAGGCGATCAGCCAAAACACATACCTGCTGGTCAAAATCGGGATGGATGTGGAGCCATACCGCTGGTTCATACAGCGACTTCCCCGCAAATGCCCTCAGCCGGAAATTATCCCGTTTAACGGAAAGAAACTGAAAGGGTGGGACTGGATCAACCCTAAATATTTGAAGGAACGGCGTGAAATCAGGTTTCGCAGGAATGAATGGAAAAGATATGAGGCACAGATAGACACGTTGGCGGAAAAATGCGGTGCAAATGTGGAAAGTATGCTTGCCGGATTAATGAGGGAGTTATCCTGCTATGTGCATGACAGGTCTGCCTGTTGGTGCGTCTATGAAAAAGCGGTGCGAGATGTATTATATGATGAAAATCCCGTGGCAGGGATGTGGAGGAAAATGTGGGAGGCGAAAGAGTTTACCTCCTATACGGAGCTGCAATGGGTACTGCAGCTGATGCCCTATGCCGTCCACTGCCATTTTATCATATTGGGGACATCTTCTTGCATTCCGGAACTTGTACAACAGTATGCCGGTTCCATGAAGAGCTTGTGGTGGATTATGGATACAGCCTACGGGGAATCCCACTGTGAAGAGCTGGAGGATTTTGCAGAGAGCTTCTATCAGGAACAGGGCCTGGCGGTGACAATAAAGCTGGTTCAGGGAAAATGCGGTTATGAGAGACTGCAGCTGGCCTGCAAGGAGCCGTCCAATATTCTGGATTTTACCGGCGAGGATAAAGTTTCCGCGGGATGGGCGGCAAAAGGCAGCGTTTGGCTGGATATGTGGTCTTCCGAGGAAAAGTGCCGCAGGATTATCCGGCGCGGCACGGAAATACAATATTTTTCCCTGAGGGAAAAGTGGAGCCGGACGCAAAAGAAAAAAGGCTACTGCCTTGACTTTACCAATAAAAATGAGTATAATACCTAAGTCTAAACAGGCTTATCTTATGGGATATAAAGAAACAGGAAGGGTGTGCAAAATGCAGGAGAAGAAAAATATCTTAACTTATGAGGGCCTCAGGAAATATGAGGATGAGCTGCATGAATTAAAGGTGGTGAGACGCCAGGAGGTTGCCCAGAAAATCAAAGAGGCAAGGGAACAAGGCGACCTGTCCGAAAATGCAGAGTATGACGCTGCAAAGGACGAGCAGCGGGACATTGAGTCCAGGATCGAAGAACTGGAGAAAATCTTGAAAAATGCCGAGGTCGTTGTGGAGGATGAGGTAGACCTGGATAAGGTCAATATCGGCTGCAGCGTGAAAATCCTGGATATTGAATTCAGCGAAGAGTTCGAGTATAAAATAGTAGGTTCTACGGAGGCGGACAGCCTGAAAGGCAAGATTTCCAACGAAAGTCCGGTGGGCAGGGCGCTGATCGGCGGCAAGATTGGCGACACTGTAGAGGTGGAAACCTCGGCGGGAACCTTTTCCTATAAAATATTAGAGATCCAGAGAAGCAATTAGTGCTTTTTTATATGTTTTATACAGCAGATGGAAATTCAGGCAAGATATTTAGCGAAATGTAATGCGGTCAGTACACTAGCGTAGAATAAGGATAAAGGAGTGACAGAAGTGGCAGAAGGACAGAACACTAACATACAGGAGCAGGATATCAGCCAGCTTTTGAAGGTCAGGCGTGAGAAGCTTGCAAATCTTCAGGATGCCGGCAAGGATCCCTTTCAGATCACGAAATTTGACGTGACTCATCACAGTGTGGAGATCAAGGAGAACTATGCAGAGCTGGAGGGAAAAACCGTCCGCATTGCCGGGCGAATTATGTCCAAACGTATTATGGGTAAGGCTTCTTTCTGCAACATTCAGGATCTGCCCGGAAACATTCAGTGCTATGTGGCAAGAGACAGTATCGGGGAGGAGTCCTATGCCGATTTTAAGAAATATGATGTGGGCGATATTGCGGGAATCGAGGGAGAGGTATTTACTACGAAGACCGGGGAAATCTCTGTCCATGCTTCTGCTGTAACGCTGTTGTCCAAGAGCCTGCAGATCCTTCCCGAGAAATTTCACGGATTGACCAACACAGATATCCGTTACCGTCAGAGATATACGGATCTGATTATGAACCAGGATGTCAAGGAGACTTTCGTAAAGCGTTCTAAAATTATCAGTGCTATCCGCCGCTACCTGGATGGGCAGGGATTCCTGGAGGTGGAGACTCCCATGCTGGTCTCAAATGCGGGGGGAGCGGCGGCAAGGCCCTTTGCCACACATTACAATGCGCTGGACGAGGATGTGAAGCTTCGTATTTCTCTGGAATTATATTTAAAGAGGCTTATTGTAGGCGGAATGGAGCGTGTGTTCGAGATTGGCCGCGTTTTCCGCAACGAGGGAATGGATACCAGACACAATCCTGAATTTACGATGATGG
>CANRWO010000100.1 GCA_947643615.1 uncultured Lachnospiraceae bacterium | reverse complement strand
GCTCCGTTCCCGCTCCGCTCCACTCTGCCCCCTGCATTGGCGAACGCCTACGCCTTTGGCACCACTGGCGATGCCAGACCATATCTGATTGATACTGCTTCATTTTTTGTTTGTGAAATACCTGTATTCATGTTATCATGAAATAGTATAATTAAACAGAAAGCAGGATGCGATTTTCTAAGAACTTCAGTTCTTTTAGATGCCCTCTAGTCTTACGAAAGAGGGTGGTGCCCATGAGCGTGATGGAAGTTTTGACATTATTGCTTGTTATTTTTGCGGCTCTGTCTTACATAGACAATCATAAAAAGAAATAGCATCCCAACCGTCCAAAGTTAGATGCTATTTCTTTTGTAATATCAATTTAACTGAGGGCAATCGGAACTTCGTGTCCGATAAACCTTTCTGATTAGATTGTACACTAGAGCCGCTTGTTTTGCAAGTGGCTCTTTTTATTGTTTTCTTTTATTCTTTATGAGACAACCCTGTTTACACTTATATGTGTAATTGTTTTAATTATATTATAACCTGACAATAATAATGATGTCTCAATCACATTATTCTGTAATATCTGATTTTTTATATAAATGTTTAATTACTTTCCTCGTTTTGTAATAAATATGATCTAACATCCCACTCTCCGTGCTCATACCGCTCTAAACGATTCCAATATACAATCTTACGAATTCTTCTTTCTGTCACTCTAAATCCTGCTTCTTTAATAATATCTGAAACCCTTTGTTTCATTTCCTGGCCTCTTTCCAAAGCATCCAAAACTATCTTCTCTAAGTACTCCTGTTTTCGTTTATCTCCTAAATCTGAAAACAATGCGCTTGCCGCAACCAAAGCAGTCCTCATATATTGTGCATGATCTTTAAACAAATTACTATCTATATAAAACCCTTTGCTCTCTATAAATTGGCTGCAAAATGTAATTACTGTGCGCGTGTTGCCCTCTCGATATGGATGAACTTTCCAAAGCTCAGCTAAATATTTTGAAAATATTTCTGCCACTTCATCAAGTGATGCCTTTTCCCAAGTGTAGTGGTTCATTTTATCTAAGACATATGTAGCATCCTTTATAATGTCAAAACAATCAGAATACTCGATTGAAATACCTCCTAACGCTGGCTCTGATTTTTCAATATTTATAATTCTGATTTTTCCTGCCCATTCATAAATATCCTGAAAAATATAATGATGCATATCACAAAGCGCTGCAAAATCAAAACGGCTGACGGATTCTCCTGTCACAAGTTCCGCAAGCCGTATACTCGTATATTCTGCTTCCATGCACGATAACATTTCCCTGTCCCGTATATCAGCAAGATTCTTCAGAATATCTGTATGTGGATATAAATATGGATCATTCATAATATTGTCCTTATTCTTTCATCTTATATTTTTTATCTAACACTTTACGCATATCCTCCGTGGTCATTTCTCCACGACTTTCTTTTTCAATTAATTTTTTAAATTCCGGAGATGGCTCTAATCCATCTACTTTAATCATACCTAATGCATAATCCCATTTTTTATCTGTACTGACTAGCATAAAATTAACTCCTCTATTCTACTTTTTTATTTATTTTATCATGTTTTATGAACAATATCCATAACAACTTTTTTACATAATACCACATATTAAAAACCCCTGCAAATGGCATTCTCACGCCACTTACACGGGTTTTCATTCTTATCTCTATTCACCTATTTTCGATAAATTTCTACTGATTCAACCTTTTGCTTCATCCTCTGCAAACTTTTTCCATTGTCTGTAATGCGTTTCACTCTGAACCATCCGCCCCTTGATTTTGAGTAGTAATACATAAATCCTGGAAACTCAAACGTCTCCGGCTTTGGTTCTCCTCGTGCCTTTCTGTTCTGCTCTACGTTTCTGCCACACCGCCATGCCACCGAACACAAGCAAAAGCATTGCCACAGACACAGACAATGTGATCCACGGGTTCCGGACGAATCCTGCCACCAGGTAACCCACTCCACATACCGCCGCTACCAGCGTGGCATAGGGCAGCTGCGTCTCCACATGGCGCAGATGGTCGCATTGCGCCCCTGTGGACGCCAGGATGGTGGTGTCGGAAATAGGCGAACAGTGATCCCCGTACACGGATCCCGCCAAGGTCGCCCCTAACGCCGGTATCAGGACCATTGCGCCTTCACTTCCCCCACAGAGCATGGATACGATAGGAAGAAGTATCCCAAAGGTTCCCCAGGCCGTCCCCATGGAAAAGGACAAAAAGGCCGCCACAAGAAACACAATGGCAGGCAGAAAGCTGAAGGGCAGCTTCGCGCCGGACACAAAATGGCTGACAAAGATCCCCGTCCCCACCATTTCACGGCACACACCGCCCAGTGCCCATGCAAGAATCAAAATCGTCAAAGCCGGTATCATAGTCTTGATCCCGTCAATAACCCCCGCCATGAATTCCCGCAGGCTCATGAGCTTTCTCGGGACGTATAAAAGCAATGCCACAGACAGCGCCGCAAAAGTGCCAAGGGTAAGGCCCGCCGTAGGATTTTCCCCTATGGCTTCCGAAAAAGGCCTTCCTTCAAAATATCCGCCCACATAAGCCATTCCCATAATCGCACAGACAATCAGTGTAAAAACGGGAAGAAGCAAATCCGGCACCGTACCCTTCACGGATCCCGGTCTTTTCGAATCAATAAGGCCTTCCTTTTCCAAATCTGCCTTTTCCGGGTCTTCCTTTTCCGTTTTTTCCTTCTGTGCCGTCTTCCCGGCTGCCAGCCTGCCCTGCTCCGCTTTCTTCATTGGCCCGAAATCAAAATCCGTAATGCTCAGGAAGAAAACCATAACAATCGTGAGGATAGCATACAGATTATAAGGGATGGTCCGCACGAACGCATCCAACCCCCCGGCTTCCTCCACCTCAGAGGCCACGGCTACCGCCCAGCTGGATATAGGTGCGATAATGCATACCGGAGCTGCCGTGGCATCCAGCAGATAAGCCAGTTTTTCCCTGGATATTTTACATTTATCGGTGATCGGGCGCATAACCGTTCCCACCGTAAGGCAATTAAAACCGTCATCCACAAAGATCATAAGTCCCAACAGGGCGGTAGCCAGCTTGGCGCTGACCCTTTTCTTGATCCTCTTGCCCGCCCATTGCCCATAAGCATTGGAACCCCCGGACCTGGTCACGACTACCACCAGGGAACCCAGGAGCACCAGGAAAATAATCATATACCCGTTCTCCCCGATCTTCAATGCCATCATGTCAAATACCAGGGTAACCGCCTGCAGGACATCTCCCCCTGTTGAAAAACAATATACGCACATACCCGTTAAAACCCCCAGAAAGAGGGAGGAATATACTTCCTTCGTGATCAGGGCCAATGTTATGGCTATCAAAGGAGGCAGTATTGAAAGCCATCCCGCATCTATCATTTCCAAACCCATACGTAGTTTTCCCTTTCTTATGTCTGTTCTGCCTGTTCCGGCTCCAATCACCACGCCATAACGGTTATCCCCATGGCAATGGGATGATAAGGATATTGCAAAAGCATAGGATGATTCTCCAATCACCCTATGCCTTCCATACGGCAAATATTCTGTTATCAGAACATATCATTTCCATCAGGCTTGTAGTTTAAAATTTCTTCATTCAGTTCCACGCCAAAGTCCCTTCCGATATCCCGGATATTGTCATCCGTGATCATCTGGCGTGGCGCCCGGCCGCCGTTTGCAGACAATGCAATGGATGCGATCTGCGCCGCCTTTTCAATCGTATGCATTAACCCAAACGCTGTGTCGAAATCAGGCCCGGACACAAATAACCCGTGGAATGACCAGATTGCCGCATCATATTTTTCCATCAGGACACATGTGGCCCTCGCGATCTCCGGGCCTCCGGGCACCATCCAAGGCACTACGCCCACGCCGCCGGGAAATACCACACAGCACTCGGTGGCGCTCTTCCAGAGCATTCGGGTAAATACTTCTGCCTTTAAGGGAAGCACATAAGTCAATGCGATCACATAGGGCGTATGTGCGTGGTAAATAACACGGTTAACGCCGTTTGTTACCCTCTTTCTCACGGAATGGTTCATAAAGTGGGTGGGGAATTCGCTGGTAGGCCTGCCTCCGTTCTCCAACCCCCAGACAATACGGTAGGAATCGCCCTTTTCGTTGATTTCCACAATGCAGATACTGTTCTGAGGTTCCAAACCCACATTTTGCAGGAACTTTCCGCTGCCGGTAGAGATAAAGTACTCACCCTTCAAGTTATCAGCCTGTACACCCAACTCCACCCATGGCCCGGGTTCCGCTTTAAAATATGGGCGGCACTCCGCCACTTCCTCCTCTTTCATGCGGTAGGTCAGGTTTCCGCCGTTTCTCTCATGCCAACCCTGTCTCACACCGTCATGGCACATGCGGATATAATCATCCATCACTTTAACGCCAAAAATATTATTCATGGTCTCCTCCTCATCCTCCCTGTGTCCGGCATCCTCCTGTCCGGCATTTCCTGCCGCGTTGATTCCGCCCCGGAAAGCAAATCACTCCATCGCCTCATGTCCGTCCGCTGCTCATAGCGCGTATTTCAGGCGCACCCACAACATCCTCATTTCAGGCGCGCCTGAATCCGTCTCCTTAATTGCGCTTTGAGAGCACTTCATCCTCATATTTCTGGATCTCGGCAAAGAAATCCCTGTCGGACACAACGTTCTGGCGCGCACAGTACTCTTCCCAGATATCCCCCAGAGGAAGAAGCTTAACCGCTTCATGGACTGCCATCAGCTCGGTAAACCTGGACTCGTCCTGCAGCTTCTTTAATGTGTCATGGGGAGTCAGAAGCGCTGCAAGCAATGCTTTCTCCCAGCTTCTGAAGCCAACCGCCCACGCTGACACGCGGTTAATGCTCGCATCAAAGTAATCCAGCGCCATATATACACGGTTGAGGCCGTCACATCTCACGATCTCTTTTGCGATCTCCCTTGTCTCGTCATCCAAAAGGAGCACATGGTCGCTGTCCCAGCGGACACCCCTGGTAATGTGCAGCGCAATCTCCGGATAGAAGCACAGCAGCGCAGGGATCTTATCTGACACATATTCCTGGGGATGGTAATGTCCGTTGTCCATCAGTGGCAGGCAGCCGTCATGGCTTGCCGCAAAGCTCAGGGTAAACTCCGCGCTTCCGGCTGTGTATGCCTCCACGCCGATACCGAACACCTTGGATTCCACACAGGGTTTTACCTTATTTTTGTCAAAAGGCTCTGCAAGGATCTGCTCAATAGAATCTTTATACCGCATCCTGGGTCCCATGCGGTCGGCAGGGACATCCTTAAACCCGTCGCCCGTCCAGATATTCATTACACAGGGAACCCCTGTCTCCTCCGCAAAGTACTGGGAAATACGGATACATGCCTTGCCGTGCTCAATCCAGAATTTTCTGGTCTCTTCATCGGGGCTGGACAGGGTCAGGCCGTCCTTTACCTTATCGCTGGAGAAGAAAGTGGGGTTAAAGTCAATGCCCATATTTCTTTCCTTTGCAAATTCCACCCACTTCTTAAAGTGCTTGGGTTCCAGCTTATCCCGGTCCACAAACTCGCCGGGTTCAAAAATCGCATAACTTGCATGCAGGTTCAGCTTCTTCTTACCGGGCATCAGGCTCAGCGCCTTATCCATATCATCCATCAGCTGTTCCGGCGTCTTTGCCTTGCCGGGATAATTTCCCGTGGTCTGGATACCGCCGGTTAAAGGGCCGTCGTGGTCGAAACCGATCACATCATCCCCCTGCCAGCAGTGAAGGGAAACCGGAGCTTCCATACACGCTTTCATTGCTGCCTCCACATCCACTCCGTAGGAAGCATAAATCTCTTTTGCGGATTCAAATCTTGTCATTTCTTTTTCTCCTTTTATATATTATTTTGGGCCTTATTTCCTTACAGGTTGTATTTTCATCCAAAAGCACACGGTGTCATGTTATTTATATTCAGCAATGGGAAAAGATCTGTATACACACGCCCTGGCGTCTTTCAAGTCCTTTAAGTCTCCCAGAGCCATCATCTGAGCCGCCAGGTTACCGATTGCAGTGGCCTCGGTAGGGCCAGCGAAAACGGGAATCTTTGTAGCTTCCGCCGTCAGGCGGTTCAAATAGTCTGCGTTGGCGCCGCCTCCTACAATATGGATCCTGTCGTAATCCTGCCCCGTGATCGCCGCGATTTCCCGGATGGTCTTTGCATAGCATTGTGCAAGGCTGTTGTAAATGACACATGCCACCTGGGCAATCCCCTCCGGCACCTGCTGGCCAGATTCCCTGCACGCCGCCTGTACTTCCCGGGTCATATTCGCAGGAGCCAGGAAACGGTCGTCGTTGCAATCCACAATAGAAGAAATCTCACACTTGGATGCCTGCTCACAAATCTCACCGAAACCCAGGCTGCCCCCGATCTCTTTCTTTACAGATTGTATCATCCAAAGTCCCATTATATTCTTCAGATAGCGGAAACGGTAATCATATCCGCCCTCATTGGTCAGGTTATTCGCCTTGCTCTCTGCAGAACAATTTGCGCGGAACAGTTCCGTCCCCATCAAAGACCATGTGCCGGAACTTATGTACAGGGTGTTGTCGCTATCCGTAGGTACTGCAATCACTGCGGATCCCGTATCATGGGTCGCAGGTGCAATCACTTTACAGTTAAAGCCTACCTCCTTTTGAATCTCCTCCGTCAGGTCACCCAGCACCGTGCCAGGCGTAACGATCTTACAGAAAATCTCCTCAGGATATCCCAGCTTTCGGATCAACTCCATATCCCAGTCTTTCGTCTCGGGGTTTACCAACTGGCCCGTGGTGGCATTGGTATACTCCGTAGCCGCCACACCGGACAGAAGGAAATGGAAATAGTCCGGCATCATCAACATGGTTTTTGCCTTTTCCAGCTGCTCCGGCTTCTTCACCTTCAAAGCCATCAGCTGATATATGGTATTAAAGATCTGCTTCTGGATACCGGTCCTGGCATACAGATCCTCCTCGGAGATCTTCTTATAAACCTCCTCATCCATGCCCTTTGTGCGGCCGTCGCGGTATGCCACCGCATTGCCGATGCGCTCCCGGTTCTCATCCAACAGGACAAAATCGACTCCCCATGTGTCGATCCCTACGCTGACAGGTATCTTACCCAATTCAACGCATTTCTTCATGCCCGCCTTAATCTCTCCGAAAAGGCCGTCTACATCCCAGACATTCTCCCCGTCCTTCTCCACCATTCCGTTGGGAAAACGGTGGATTTCCTCCAACACCATTCTGCCGTCTTCCAGATGGGCAAGAATATGTCTTCCGCTGGACGCTCCAATGTCGATTCCCAAATAATAAGGACCCATTGCTACCCTCTCCTTTCTTTTCAATACCCGGCTTTCCTTTTTTCATGCCGGTTTCGCCTCACGCCAGCTGCAGACTCGCTTCCTGTACCGCTCGTCGGTTTCGTCTCATGCCGGCTGCACACTCGCTTCCTGTACCGCTCGTCGGTTTCGTCTCATGCCGGCTGCAGACTCGCAAACGCGCGCTGACGCGCTTCCTGCACCGCTCGCTGGTTTCGCCTCATGCCGGCTGCAGACTCGCTTCCTGTACCGCTCGTCGGTTTCGTCTCATGCC
>CANRWO010000099.1 GCA_947643615.1 uncultured Lachnospiraceae bacterium | reverse complement strand
CTGCGAAAGGAGATGCTGATATGTGTACTTTATTTAATGAAATTGCAAAAGAGGGTGAGGCCAGAGGCAAAGCCAGGGGCAAAGCCGAAGGCATTATTGAGACAGGCCTTGACTGTGGCCTTTCTGAAAACGATATTCTGGAAAGACTACAGAAAAAACTGGAAATATCCCTCCAACAGGCCCAGGAATATCTGGCAATGTTTGGAAAGCAGACAGTATAACAATCCTCTGCCAGATATTATTTTATTTTGATTTGGACAGGATCTGGCTTTGGCAGTGTTCCCCAGCCAGTGGCTGGGATTGAAAGAGCCTGTTTATCCGGATGATGGTGGTGTTACATTATTGTCTGCGGAAGTGGTATTTACCGTTAAAACCTGTGGTGGACTGCTGGATATGCAGGTTAATGGCAAAGACAGCATCATTGGTTGGTATATTGCCGACAACAATTTACAGCTGGGGTGGCAGGTGTTGTATAATGCAGCTGAGCATACCGCTAAATAAATTTGCCAGAACACATAACAGATAAAAGAGCTGCCTTAACAGGGCGGCTCCTTTTATTTTGCTGCCCTCTCCCATGTCCTGCCTTTCCGCTGGTTCAGTCACGAGATAGCATTCCCCCACACACAATGCTATCCTTCCGCCCTGTCATACTGCCCCACTCTCCATCTACAATTTGATAAAAAGGGAGTGTGAACGCACAGTGTATAGAAGTGGAAACATTTCTGCCCGCACCAAGAGCAGGCAAAGGAAGTCCAGAATACATTACCCCTTCTTTTTAGCCGTAAGCAGATAGCATATTCATCTATATCTATGTAACCATATGCATTACCATGAAATTTATAATGGCAATATTAAGAGTATCCGTCTGAGATTCAAGTCAATTGTAATCCATTTACTACATGGCAGAACCGTAGGGATACTAAGGATAAGGAACTGCACACTTCACCTGCCATGCGCCATCCCACCAAAAAGTACGCCATTTTTACGCCATGTACACCATTAAAAGATCAAAAGTACACCATTTTTACACCATTTCCCCGAAAAACTACGAGAAATTATGGGAAATTACGAGAACTTCCCCTCAGCCAGTCAGCTCCCGAACCCCTTGATTTTACTGGCTTTCCCCGTATATGGCGCATGTTATACTATAAGTCGTAAGGCGTCACCTGATATACATAATAATTCAGCCAGTTGCTGTATAAGCTGTTGCTGTGCCCCCTCCACTGCAGCAGGGGCCTTTCTTCCGGGTTATCCCCCGGATAGTAATTGTACGGGATCTGAATGGGCAGTCCCTTGTTCAGGTCACGGTAATATTCATTGTTCAGGGTATAGCGGTCATATTCAGGGTGCCCCGTCACAAATATCTTCTTTCCCCCCTCGGCTATCGCCAGGAAGACTCCCGCTTCCGGTGATTCCGCCAGGACAGTCAGCTCTTTGCAGGCATGGATGGCGGCTGCAGGGGTCTCCGTATGGCGGCTGTGGGGAGCCAGGAATATATCGTCAAACCCACGGACCAAAGGCACCTTCCGGTTGGATACTTTATGCTCATACACACCGGATAGCTTCTTCTGCAAAAGATTCTTATTGATACCGTAATAATGGTAGAAACCTGCCTGTGCCGCCCAGCAGATGTGCAGCGTCGATGTCACATGCTCCTCCGCCCAATCCAGGATCTCACAGGTCTCCTGCCAATAGTCCACCTCCTCAAAGGAAATGTCCTCCACGGGGGCGCCGGTAACGATCATGCCATCAAATTTCCGGTTCCTCACTTCATCCAACGTGGTGTAAAACTTGTTTAAATGGCTTGCCGAAGTGTTCAGGGACACATGGGTTTTGGTATTCATAAAGGTCACATCCACCTGCAGCGGTGTATTGGACAACAGGCGCAGAAGCTGTAGCTCCGTGTCCTGCTTCACAGGCATATTATTTAAGATCAGCACCTGAAGGGGACGGATGTCCTGATGTATTGCCCGCAGTTCGTCCATCACAAATATATTCTCATTTTCCAGTATCTCCTTTGCAGGCAGATCGCTCTGTGTCTTGATAGGCATATTTTCTCCATTCCGAAGCGTTCCCTAAATAATAACACTGTAATGCCGATTGGGGGTTATTCTCTCCTGACGCTTCTTATCTTCTTTCTTATCATCCTATAAAATAGTTTTAGTTCTGTTTGCCGTTTACCGTAGTCAGTAAGGGATCCCATATTGTTCCAGGAAATCCTCCTCTGAAAGGATGGGCACTCCCAGTTCCTTTGCCTTCTTATTCTTAGAAGAAGCAGAGGCAACATCATTATTGATCAGGCAGGCAGTCTTACCGGTGACGCTTCCCGTCACTTTCCCACCCATTTGCTCTATGATTTCTTTCAGTTCGTTTCTGCTGGCAAAATGCTCCAAGCTTCCGGTAACTACAAAATTCATCCCTGCCAGGGTCTGGCCTCCCTCTGCCACGGCAGGCGCCTCCGGCTGCAGCTGCTCCATAAGGCGTGCCAGCCTGGCTCTGTTTTCTTCTTCCCTCATATACTCCACAAAGGCTGATGCAATGACTTCCCCCACACCGTCAATGGCGCTCAACGTCTCCACATCCGCGTTCTGCATTCGCTCCAGGTCATAGTCAAAATACCGGCACAGCATTTTGGCATTGGCCACCCCGATATTGGCAATCCCCAAACCATAAATCACTCTGGGCAGCGTGGTCTTTCTCGCCTGGTCGATGCTGTCCAGGAGATTTTGGCAGGATTTCTCGCCAAAACCTTCCATCTGCGCCATTTCCTCTTTATATTGCCCCAGGCAGAACAAATCTGCAAATTCCTTTACAAATCCTCTGTCTATCAGTTTCTCCAAGGTGGCTTCGGACAACCCATCAATATTCAAGGCGTCCCGGCTGACAAACAGAGTAAATGATTTCACACGTTTTGCAGCACAATCCCCGTTGGTGCAATACAGGGACTGTACCTCATTGACCGCCCTTATTTCTGTTTTCCCCCCGCATACCGGGCAGGTATCCGGTATCACAAGTGTATCGCTTCCGGTCAGGTTTTCCGCGATCTGCGGTATGATCATGTTTGCCTTATATACCGTGATTCTGTCGCCGATGCCGAGGCGCAGTCCCTTGACAATGCTGACGTTATGCACAGAGGCACGGCTGACCGTAGTCCCTTCCAGCTCCACAGGCTCAAAAATAGCGACCGGGTTGATCAGGCCGGTCCTGCTGGCGCTCCACTCCACCTCTTTGAGCACTGTCTCCCTCAGCTCATCCGCCCATTTAAAAGCGATGGAATGCCTGGGAAATTTCGCCGTCCTGCCAAGTGATTCCCCATACGCTATATTTTCATAAGTGAGCACCAATCCGTCCGACGGAATGTCGTAGGTCTCGATCTTTTTTTCAAACAGCTCCACAGTCTGCAGGATATTCTCTTCCGTCACCGTATAATATTCCACCGTCTCAAACCCTTGCCCCTCAAGGAATTCAAACTGGTTCTTCCTGGAATTATGAAAATCGATCCCCTCCGCACTCACCAGTGCAAAGGCACAAAACCGCACATTTCTCTTTGCCGTTATCTCATTGTTAAGCTGCCGCACGGAACCGCTGCAAAGATTCCTGGGATTTTTATATCTGGCTTCTTCTTCCTCTATGCCGCTGTTGATTCTCTCAAAATCGGAATAGCTGATCACAGCCTCGCCCCTCAGCACCAGCTCCCCCTTAAAAGGAATAGTAACCGGCAGATTCGCAAATGTCCGCGCATTGTTGGTGATCACCTCGCCGATCTCACCGTTTCCCCTGGTGACTGCCTTAGCCAGCTTCCCCTCATTGTAAGTCAGGACGATCGTCAAACCATCTAATTTCCAGCTTAAAATTGCAGGATTTCCCTGCAGCCAGCTTTTCAGTTCTTCCCTGTCCTTTGTCTTTCCCAGAGACAGCATCGGACTCTCATGGCGCTCTTTCGGCAGTTCATCCACAGCTTCATATCCCACGCTGACAGTAGGGCTGTTTGCCAGCACGACACCCGTCTCTTCCTCCAGGCCCACCAATTCGTCATAAAGGGCATCATATTCTAAATTACTCATCAACTCCCTGTTTTCGGAATAATATGCCTTTCCGGCCTGGTTCAGAATTTCCACCAGATATTTGATCCGGTCTGTTTTCTTTGACTGCATTCTATAATCACCCGTTCCTTTTTCCTGTTTTGACCCCTGCATCCCGGTACAGGCGGTCCACCTCCGCATCAGACAGCTCCACATATTCCCCTGTCTTCAGCTCACCTAATTCCACGCTCATAACACGTGTTCTTTTCAGGCTCCTTACCTGGTAACCGCAGGCAGCGCACATTCTTCGGATCTGCCTGTTCACACCCTGGGTCAGCACAAGCCTGAAAACATATTTTCCTATCTTCTCCGCTTTACACGGTTTTGTTGTGATCTTCAGGTCTTTTAAATAAACACCTTTTGCCATTTTATTTAAAAAGTCTTTTGTAACTTCCCGGTCCACTCTTACCACGTATTCTTTTTCATGGCTGCCTGCCCCTCCCATCATGGCCTGGATCAGATCCCCGTCATTGGTGAGCAGCAGCAAGCCTTCCGAGTCCTTATCCAGCCTCCCTGCATAAGCAACCCTTACAGGATACTTTATCATATCAGTTATTTTTTTATCGGCATGTGGATCCCTCTCCGTACAAATCACTCCGATTGGCTTATTATATGCCAGAACTACAGTCTTCTTATGCAAGCATACCTCTTTGCCTGCCACGGTCACTTTATCTTCCCTGCCTACCGTCTGTCCCATGGACGCCCGGGAACCGTTAACCAACACGATTCCCTGCCCGATGAACCGGTCGGCATCCCTCCGGGAGCAGACTCCGCAATGCGCCAGAAATTTATTCAGCCTCATCTCTTCCATGATATTCTTCCATATCCTCAATCCTGCGAATCTTGGGCACGCCGTTCCCCATAGTGAGGCCTGTTTTTGCCATCCGGTCGGCCAGCTCGTTATACGTTACATTTGTGTGGGCCGCAACCTTCGTAAAGCAAATGGAAATGCTTTTACCCCACTCCCTCATGGAAGCCGCGTATTTTCCAGTAAGTTCCGTCTTGGAGCGCCACTCCCCTGTGACCCACTTTTCAATCCCCTGGTAATCATACCGGATCTCCACACGCCGGAAACCGTTTAACATGGCAAATTTCACCGCATACATGGCTCCTAACATTTCACCCGTTACGTTACGATGCTGCAGGGATTGTGCATTATCACCATTGCCGTATTCCGTAAAAATCCGTCCGTCCGACAGCAGGAACACACATCCGAAAGCGTACTTTTTGATATGGTCGTCATAACTGCCGTCCACATAAGCAAGCAACTCCCCCTCCCGGGGAATTTCATCCGTCCCGGCCTTTGGAAATGGTGCCGCGCCTTTCCTCTGCGGCAGCTTATTCCCATGGGAAAGTTCCCGGCTTACAGGTAAGCCCTCTTTCCCATCCGCAGAATGATCGTCTCCCAAATACTCTTTCGCCCCTTCTAAGGTGGAAAATCCCTTATATAGAGCTCCCGGGTATCCTTCCACAGCGTTCCTGCAGTCATCCCATTTTTCAAATACGCCTGTTATTTTTCCTTTTTTTACCGCATAGTATTTCTTTGCCGCCATAGATACCCCTGTCCCATGTTTGTTATAGAAGCTGACTGCCCTGAGATGTATTATATCAATTTTTCCCACATATTGCTACACCTAAAGTACAGAAAAGTCAGCCACATAAAAGGGAGGCCGTTTCCCCGGCCTCCCAGCGCGTTTCAATATCACTCGCTATCCTCTTTCCTTTTGTAAAAGGCAAAATCATTTTTCCCGCTTTTCTTCACCTGGTACATTGCGTCATCCGCACATACAATCAACTGCTCCAGGTCGTCTGTATCTTTCGGATATGTGGCAATCCCTATGCTCCCGCAGACCTTTGTTTTCTCCCCTCCCAGAATAAAGGGTTTTGAAAAAATCTGGCGCATCTGATAAGCCGCCTTCTCCACAATCTTGCCCTGGCTGCTCTGCAGGATGACTATGAATTCATCCCCTGCAAAACGGTAGGGGGTAAGGATCTGGGACGCCATCTCCTTGAGCCTGTCCGCTACCTGCTTAAGGGCCTCATCGCCTGCCGTATGGCCCCGTGTGTCATTGATCTTCTTAAAGTCGTCGATATCCATCATCATGACGGTGCAGGGCCTCTTGGCCAGGATCAACCCATTCAGGTCACTCATGAACTTGTTCCGGTTGGGAATCCCTGTCAGGAAGTCATGCTGGGAAGCAGATTCCATAATCTTACGCGCGTCCTCCAGCTCCTTCATCAGCTTTCTGCGCCTCTGGTTGTCAAAGATGAACCACAGCATAATCAGGATCAAGACGCCGATCAGGATCAGGCCGGGAACCAAAGCTTCCTTATTCCGCTCTATAAAAGTAGTAGGTTTGTTCAAGATCTCCGTTTCCGGCGGAAGCACATCCAAGTCAATCTCAAACCTCTTCATCACGTCCGCATCCACATGATATATATTGGGACTTTCCATCATCTCAAACTCACTAGCGCTCTTCCCGCCAATGATCTCCATTGCAGTCTGTGCCGCAATCTCACCTGACTTGTACATGGAGACAACATTGCCTCCCAGCAATCCTTCTCCTATACCGCCTTCCACCATGCGCAGAACCGGCACCCTGGCCACACTGGACAGCAGGCGGACAGCCTCCTCATCCGTATACCGCTTGCCGCTGACATCCTCCGCCATGGAAACATAAATAAGTATGCTGTCCGTGGAGACCGCGTAAATGGCCTGGCGTACCTGTGCGGTAGTGAGAATGGAAGCATTGATCTCCGTAAATTCGAGGTTCGGGTACATATCCTCATAGCTGTAAAAGCGCTTCCGTTCCGCCTCGCCGGTCATACTGTTGTCCAGCACAGCCACTACTTTCCTCGCATCCGGAATCAGCATCAGGCCCAAATCTATATTCCGCTCCGGAGACAATTTTTCAATCACTCCTGTTATTAACGGGTCCTCCATCGCCCTGGCCGCCAATTCCTCGTCATTTATGCCCTCAAACACCATGGGGATGTCCTTAAATAGAGTGTCCCGATGTTCCAGGGCAAACTGCAAAGCCGCGTCATCTCCCAAAATAATAACATCATAAGGCTCAAGGACCGAAAACATATACTCCAGCCTGTCATAAAACAATTGTCTGGATTCCGCCGTATCCAAACGTTTTGTATTCATAAATTCATAATCAAGGACAATATTCTCCCCCAAACCATCCTCAATTCCTTCTATCTGCATTTGTACAGTATTCCAGGCATATGAATAAGAGCTGATGAAAAGTACACGTCCCCCGTCATGAGTTGCTTGCGATGCATCTGCAGAGATAGCGATACAGAAAAAGAAGACAAAAAACTGTAATAACCCTATTGCCAATCTGTTCTTAAATCTCGCTGTCATACTCTCTTCTCCATTGTCAGATTGCATTGCCAATTCAACATTGCACAGAAATGAACTGTGCCAGTGTACTGACCGTATTACATTTCGCAAAATATCTTGTCTGAATTTCCATCTGCAGCGTTAGATTTCCTAGATGTAGCCACCGCTGCGCCGCCGGAAATCTGCCTTACAGACTGAAAATTCACTCTGCACTATTTAGCTGAAGGTAATCTGGTCAGCACACTAATACAATAAATGTAACTGTTCAGCACCCCGTTAAGGGCACATTGATTTTTGGACAAAACAGAGAA
>CANRWO010000098.1 GCA_947643615.1 uncultured Lachnospiraceae bacterium | reverse complement strand
AACAGCGTATGCTGGAGAGGATCGTTGACCTGGCTGAACAGATACCGGACGAAGGGCAGCGGATTTTTACCCTGTCCGGCGTGATAGTTGCAAGTGACAAATTTATAAACAGGGATTACATGGATCAAATAAGGAGGCGCATCAACATGACACAGTTAGGACAGCTTTATGAGAAGGAAAAAATTGAATATGCTAACCAGAAGGTAAAGGAAAAAGCCATAGAAATTGCAAAGGCTTTACTGGAAGATGACACTGAAATCGTAAAAATCATGAAAGTTACCGGACTGACTGAGGCAGAGTTACTTCGCCTTCAGGATGCAAATGTAACGGTATAATAGGTATGCACAATAGCTTAGGATCGGTTTCCGCCGGTCCTTTTCTATTATATCCCACCTTTTGTTAAAAGCGTTTGCGGAAGGATTTGAACCTTCGGTGCGTTGCGCACACCACCTTAGAAGGGTGGCACCATAAACCTCTCGGACACGCAAACGGAAAGTGGATGGGGCAGGACTCGAACCTGCGGTGTTTCTGTGTGACGGATTTACAGTCCGCTGCCCTCGCCGCTAGGCATACCCATCCATAATGTGACCAGGGGGAATCGGTCTCCGCTCCGCTTCGGTCGGCGCAGAGTCACATATCTGCAAAGCGAACTGCGTTCGCTTGACTACCACTGTCCTATAGCCACAGTAGCTCCTGTGGGACTTGAACCCGACATTTCCGGCTTGAGAGGCCGGCGTCCTGACCTTTAGACTAGAACGAGGGTTAAACTCCAATTCATTTTTGGTCTGTATGTATTGGTCATAAAACTGGTCATATTCCAGCATACTACCAGTAGAATCCCATCCGTTAATCCGTTTCAATTCCATAAAAATTTCTCTAGGATTTTTACTTTCTAAAATTGTTTTGTTTTCGGTTCTTTGCTCCCACACCTCATGCCATTTACTTTTTAGCTTACTCATTCTTATCCCCTTTTTCAATTTTATACATTACTTGTACATTATCCCGTGCTTCTTAAGCACCTATGTAACTTTTCTTTTGCTGTTGCTTCACACACTACCCTCTTTTGAAACAACCAAAATAATTACGACACTGAATTGTCCTTTCCGTTGTCTGTACTGAATTTATACCCATACCCATGCAATGTGCGTATATTGGTGATCTTCAGCTTGCTTCTGAGACGATAAATAATATCTCTTATGATATAGGCTCCTCCAGAATAGTCATCTTTACTTACCGCTTCGTATATCTGTTCCTTCGTAAATGCTAAATCAGGATTAGACGCAAGAAAATAAAGCACATCAAACTCCATTCTAGTAAGAATAATCTCCAGATTGTCTATGGATACCGTTCTGCTCAAAAGGTTGATTTGTAATCTGCCATACTGTAAACTCTTTTCTTTATCCGCCATATCATAAATCCTTCCAAAACTAAAATAGCGATTCGGCAAATTCTAATTAAGGTAATATGTTTCTATAGGCAACTAATCCAATTTTATGATTTGCTTGCATATAAAATATCAAAACCATAATCAAACAGAAAAGCACTATCCCAAACAGCCCTCTCGTTTAATCAGAATCTGCCACTTGAAAACCATCCTGCTTTATTCCCTGATTTTCTTCTTTGGTATAAAAGACATCCATATCACCCATTTCTCTTGCTTTTACCATATATACATACCCCGATAAGCTAAGGGCAATCAGCAACAGAGCTACTATGGCAATATCTATTATTTTTATTTTTTTTAATAACTTCTTTCCATGTTTCATAAGACAGCCTCCTACCAGACAGACACCTCATGTATGATCAGATACCGTCCTCCCTGCAACTGCTCCATTCCAAGGGCCATCTCACAGGAAGATGCTCCGATCTCAGTCATCGCACTTTCCATATATACCTGTCTATAATACTCATTCTGGTAATTCTGATACCATTCATCCAAAAGTTCATCACCTGCTATCACATTGTAAAAGGTATATCTTCCAGTCCCATTCTGCAGAATCTGTTCGTAACAGTCTCTAAAATATTCCTGCATATCCGTAATAACCTGTTCCTCTGTCATTCCCACGTCTGCAAGGCTTCTCAGACCGTTATCCTCCATCGTCTGCTCCAAGTCCCGGTATGCCTGTCCATTGCAGGGCGGAAGGTAAACAGACAGCCCCTGACGGATATGATTCCCCGCATAATCCTCATCCGTTTTATTGAAATAATCATAGTTCCCACTGTCGGTATCATCCCATGTGGTGTCTACATTGTAATAGCCATCATCTAATGCAACAATATTCCATGTATGACTCTCGCCGGCATATCCAGTGCAGTAATAGCACGGAATGCCAAGCTGCTGCAAGATATATTGAAAGGCCCTGGCATATCCTGCACATACTGTCTGTCCGTTCACTAATGCACTGTATGCGCTCTGGTTCATTTCAGCTCCCAGATTATAGGAAATCCTGTCAAGCAGCGCATCATGGACAAACCGCTCCTTCTCATAATTTACCGAAAAATTTTGGGCTCCTGCAATGATCTGATCCGCATTTTCAGTAAAATATGCTTTTGCAGTCTCCAAGTTCTGCGCAGTACGATTGAATCTCAGATCGATCTCCACGCATTGTCCGCTTCTCACATACTTACCAGCATATGCCGTTTCCAGCCAGAAAAGCTCAGGGTGGTCATTAACAACCGCAGAAAAAATATTTTTCATTTCACCTGCCGTTACCGATTCCATTGGCGAAAATGTAGGGTACAGTTCACTGGCATTGGCATAGATCTGACGGTAGACATGTTTTCCTCTTTCATCTAGCATGGCATAATAAGGATAATAAACAGCGTCAAATTCAAGACCGTCACCTGAATATCCGGTATTAAGCTGTAACTGTTCTGCAGTTGAATCATCAATCTGCTCCTGCTCATCCTGTATCTGCTGATAACCATTTCTTCCGGCTACATTTTCCGGTATTACGATTTCCGCCGGACTGGGTGGGATATACTCTGCCGTTACATCTTCTCCAAGTCCCTCGCTGCCTTCCTCTTCATTTACTGCTTCAAAATTTTCAGTCCATTCCGGAATGAAATCAGAAGCTTCAGCTTCCGCATCACCTTGTTTGATATAAAAGGATGTATCAGCCTCCGGCATATTACTTATTTCTGTTACAACAGTCCGTCTCTGCTCAGGGGAAATAAATTTTGCTAATGCTTCTGCAACATCCGGTCTGAAGGCGCATACCAACACGAAGCTGACTAACAGTGTAAGCATGCCTAATATAAAATATAGTATCTTTTTTATAATTCTCACGTTGTACCTTTCCTATCAGTAATACTTTTAGGCAGTGATTAAATACCCTCTTGCCCACATCATCTGCTGCGTTTGAAACATCTATTGACTATAGACTTAATCGTATCGGATATCATCCGTTTTTCTCTTGATGAACAACTGTGCGCATATACCGGTAAACGCTCCGGCGAAGCAGCCGGATACCAGCAGGAAAGGAAAATAAACCAATATCCCCTTCCCCATAACCAGAACAGCTATGGAAATCTGCCCAATATTATGCAAAATCGCTCCAAATATACTGCTGATCCAAATGTGACTCATATCAATTATTTTTCTCAGTCCAAGCATACCTGTAAGGCATAAGATACTTCCAGCAAAGCTGTAAACCAATGCCATCATATTCCCGCTGAACATAGCCGCCAGAAAAATCCGGCAGAAAACAATCATCATAACTTCTTTTGCCCGATAGCGGTATATTGCGTAAACAGTAATAATATTAGCCAGTCCCAGCTTAACTCCCGGTATCGGAAACGGGTTTGGTATTTGTAACTCTATAACAAAAATAATCAGTGCAACGCCCGTCAGCATAGCAAGCTGTGTCAGTTTTCTTACATTCATGGCTGCCTCCTTTATCGAATCACTGCGTCAACATCATCTTCTGCTTCGGCATATTCAATAGACAAATGATTCGGCAAACAGACAATCGGCATAGCACTGGAATCCAGCCACTCCATATGAACACAGGTCTGGTCCGGACATTCTGCCTCTAGCATACAGATTCGCCCATTTTCAATCTGGACAATATTTGTTCGACCTTTATATTCAATTTCCAATGTCTGATCCTGCGCCGTGGTCAAATCAATCGTGTACAATACGATGCCATCCTGTACGATATTTACTTGTGTTCCGTGAGGTGTCAACAACACCAATATACTTCCTGCAATTCCTAAAAGGAAAACAACAACACAAATTATCATTAAAATTTTCTGCTTACTCATCTTCAATCACATTGACCTTCATATTACTGTGGTAGCTATCCAGTGTAAACATATCAGCAATCCCATCTGTTAAATAAATTTCCCCATCTTCCGTAATCAAAATCATGTCAAAGTTCTGGTGCAGCTGCCAATATTCCATCGCCCGATCCGCACCCATAACAAAGAGCGAAGTAGACAGTGCATCGCAAAGACGTCCTTCATCTGCAATCACAGTCACAGAGGCCAGACCGTTCTCCGCCGGATAACCGGTAACAGGGTCAATGATATGACCATATCGCTTTCCATCTTCGCCGATAAAATATCTCTCATATGCCCCCGAAGTCACAACCGCTTTATTGCTGATCTCCAAAATACCCAATGTCCCCTCAGAAAATGGGTCCTGCAATCCCAGTTTCCAAAAACTTCCATCCGGTTTTTTTCCAATGGTCTGAATATTACCTCCCAAATCCAGCAATGCGGAAGTAATGCCGTTATCCCGCAGTATCTGAGCGGCAAGATCACCGGCATACCCTTTGCCAACTGCGCCCAGATCCAGCATTATTCCATTTTCCAGCCAGACACTCCCATCCTCCATATGGACTCGTTCATAACCTACATTCTTCAAAAGTTCGGTAATCTCGGAATCGGACGGCACACGGTTTTCCTCAGTCGTGAACCCCCAGGCCGTTAAGACCGGATAAATGGTTGGTTCCAGGGCTCCTTTGGTTTCCTCTGCCATTTGCAGGGCAAAGGAAAGTAAATCCTCCGTTTCGGAGCTTACACTTACAGCCTGTCCATTGCTGTGATTGACAGCATAAATTTCACTTTCAGGTTCCGTTACTGACCATAACTGCTCCAACTCCGTCAATTTGTCTGCTGCTTCCGACACTGCTGTTTCCACGTCCCTCCCATAAGCGGTCATCGTTATGTAGGTATCCATAGCAAATAATTCTCTTGTTGCTTCGCTATTATCGCTTGTTCCGAATGAGAGCAGTTCTGGAAAAAAGAGAACCATAACTAGGCTGGATACAGCGAGAATCATTATAAAAATGCCTGATAAAACCAGAAATATCCGGTTAAATTTCCGCTTCATACACTTTTCCTCTTTTGGCTGCGGCATTTCAAAAGCTCCGAAAAATAATGACCGGCAAACACAAACAGCCACATAGCTGCCACATAATCCAACAGAAAAAAGATCAGTGGTTCTTCAAAATCAAAAAATACAAACTGGATTCTCAAAAACATATAACCCGCAATATCCCGTTCTACAAAGGCATAAACTCCGTAGGCTGCAATCCCCACGGCTAAAATCCGAAACGCCCATGTACGGACAGAGGATGCATTCGGAAATGCCTTCCTTGCCATTGCCATCATCATGCTCCAATGAATCCCCAAATGGAGAGACATCAGTACAAATCCCCAGTAAGCGGAAACCATGTGCAGACTTCTGGCAAGGGAACGCCCACTGCTGATTGGCAGAAAGGAAAGGACATGGCGGGAAAGAATAACGCCGCTGACCATAGAACCGGCCATACAGAGCAATACCAAAACTACCAGCAATGTCTGCCAGATCCGCATCGGCGTATAATGACCTCTCAATAAGTTCCCACACCATTTGAGGTTCAGAATATGATGCGTCACAAACAGGATAAACATCCCGATTCCCAGCCATTCATGGGCGGCCTGCCCCACCAGTTCATAGGTCATAAGAAACAGTAAGGCAACCGTCATTCCTATATCTATACATATTTTTAAAATCATCTTAGGCTTCATTCAGACTGTCTCCTTTCTCGTGCTAATCCTTTGCTTAACAGCACTGGCTAATCCTCCCGGTCGGCAAGCAATTATCCATGTTCATCCCTGCCATTATCGTTTGAAGTGCTTTCATATTGTGCTCTCCTCATAAACTATGTTTCCTTAGATATTTCAGTCCGTTAGTCTGTAGTCAGGTTAAGCCCATTTATCCAATTCACAACTTCGTTTTCTGCATCCGGCACATTGTTTCTTGATATGGAAAGCCCATCTGAAATAACCGTTGCATCCGGCTGCAGTTCAGAAATCGTCTGAATGGTTCTGGAAAATCCGCTTCCTCCATGTGTGGTAAACGGGATGATGGTCTTGCCGCTGAAATCATATTCCTCAAGGAACGTATAAAGCGGCATGGGGAGGTCGGCATTCCAGTTGGGGAACCCTAAGAAAATCACGTCATAGCTGTCAATATCCTCAATCTGCGCCGCAAGCTCCGGTCTGGCATTATCTGCTTTTTCCTCATATGCAAAATCCAAAAGCGGCTCGT
Source organism: uncultured Lachnospiraceae bacterium (assembly GCA_947643615.1). GTDB lineage: Bacteria > Bacillota > Clostridia > Lachnospirales > Lachnospiraceae > Acetatifactor. The sequence goes on along the minus strand of CANRWO010000098.1, from coordinate 1,421 downwards.
GTGTAGTGGGATATTCCTGTACGGTTTCGATAGAAAACAGGTCGCCGCCTGCCTCCCGCTGAATGATCTGTGCGATATACTGGTTATTCCCAAGAACTTCTCCGTCCACCGCCACACGGCTTGCACCGGCTACCGTATCCACACCGTCTGTCTCCATAACAGAGAAATATGCCACCAGGATATTTCCGCCGCCTGTACCTGCCGCGTCTTTTTTCTCTGCATCGGTACTTTCTTCTGCGGAGCTTCCCTGCCCCTGCACACCTTCCTGATTTTGCCCTGCGCCCTGTTCCATGCTGTCTGCACCCTTATCCTCCGGATCTTCGTCTGAGGCTGTGATCCTGCTTTCCTCCAGTGTATCCTCTGCCCTGTTCTGACTACTGTTTCCACAGGCCGCAATGGAAAGGGCCGTCAGCGTCAAAAGAAATAAAACCGTTAATTTTTTCATGTTGTTTCGCTCCTTTGCTTTTTATTTTTTATATCAACAGATGTCTTTCCCCATCCGGTATGTCTCCTGCATGACCGAACTACCCTGAGCAAGCTGGATTTTATCAAACAGATTGCAAAGTGTGTCAAAATTTCCATCTTTACGGAAACTGGATGAGATAATCAATACATTCTTACTCATTTACAAATTCCAATCGTACTGTCCCGGATTCACTCGCCATTGTCTCGGCTCCTGTTTCCGCATGGCCTAAAGGGATTACTTCTACGATGGTCTGATCATAAATATCATCATAGAAAATTGCAAGGTCAGGCCCGGCGTCCCAGTAACCAAAATCGCCAATCTCATGCAGGCATCCCTGATTGGCTCGTTGCTACGCACAAAAAAGGAATGGTCCTCTAAAGGTTTCCATTCCTGACTGCGTGTGGTGATCCACAAATCTGTTCCTGCTCCCGGCAGTTATGCACATGCCGTAGAAACAAAAAAAGTGCCAAAAGACTGCCATGCTTATACATGGTATCCTCTGACACTACTTACAATCTTAAACAGCGTATGCCTCGGTTCTCCAAAAAAGAGCCGGAACCTGCCGGTTTCCCTGAAGGGTGCGGACATATCGGGTATGTCCTGCCTGTCCCCCGTTCCCCGATTACAGGTTTTGCATAAAAATCAATTACGGGTTTATCTTAACACAATATCTTGTATTCTGTCAACTTAAACATACTATGTATTCCATATACTCTTTTGATCACAAAAAATTTTGTAAATTTTTTCAAGTATCCGCTGCCCTGTCAGGTACTTCCTTTTTAGATTGACCTGTTACAACAGTTTACTTCTGTATCAGGCGTCCGTTCTTTGACAACTGAAGAACATACACCCTCATGTATATGGGTTCCGATGAATGGCTCACTCCAAAAAGTTTGCCACCCGTCCGGATTTAATTGCACACAGTGCAGCCAGTCAACGCGGCCGGGAAGGGCGC
>CANRWO010000097.1 GCA_947643615.1 uncultured Lachnospiraceae bacterium | reverse complement strand
ATTTGGAAAGGCATGAAAGTAATATACTTTGATGCCTTTTATAAATGTGTGTAGGTTAAAGGGCAGGTGACATTGTGCAAATCGAGGTCATCAAGAACTACCCATTCCGTAACATTATTATGCAATTTCAACCACACCGGTTACAGTAAAAACAGAGTTCACCGTATGTTTTGAAATATGGACTCCATTTGCGATAGTTGATTTTATGGTATTTCCGGTCAAGAAAAAACTTCCGTTTTGTAATAAAATGATATTCAGGAAGGGGGGACGCGCTTGAAAAAACCTAATGCAATGGATGGCTCCATCGACTTTATTGAAAGCTGTTTGACCAAAGCTATAAATGTAGATGAGCTGGCACAGCAGGCATTTTTCTCAAAAACGCATTATCAGCGGGTGTTTCGTGCCATAGTTGGCGAACCGGTGATGGAGTATGTAAAAAATCGCAGACTACAACTTGCCTGTGGTGACTTGCAGGCAGGAAATACTGGAATTTTAGATATTGCCCTTAAATACGGCTATGATTCCCACGAAGGCTTCACACGGGCGTTTAAGGCATACTTTGGCGTGACCCCCTCCGAATACCGTAAATGTAGCATACCAAATGAAACGGAGGCAGTCGTAATGTTATCGAACGAGTTATTAAACAGGATTGGAAAAAATGGGGAAAAAACTTCCGCAATGTTAAGCAATTTTATTGAGGAAGCGGAAAAACTGGTTGCTCTCGCCAATAAAACGGCAGAGTCAGCAGGTGAAAAAGGCACAACAACGAGCATTGTCGCAAATGAGCTGAGCAACCTTGCCAAGCGCATGGAACGACTTAGAAATGAGAATGTAAGGAACTTGGCAGCAGGGGGTACGTCCGCGTTTGAAATGTTTGACAAGATCTATGCCTTGATACGCCGCCTTGATGACATGGGTTTCCAAATGAATCTGCTGCGCTTATTTTGCGGAATTGAAACGGGGCGCATTTCTCCGCCAAAAGACCAATTTGAGGCGATTGATGCAGGCTATGCCGGATTGTGCAGGCAATTTGCGGGCAATAAAGAGCATATGACCACTTTAATGAACGAAGCGGTTGAACTGCTGAATGAGGACATGAGGCAAGAAGCTGCAAATTACATTGAAACGTGTATCAAAGAGGTGAATAAAGCCGCTGAGACAGGTGAGAACACTGCGGCATCGGTACATGCCGCCGCCAAATCATTGGGCCAGCAGGGCAGAGCATTCTTTTATATTGCCAAAGAGGTAAGCGCAAGCATAAATGTGTTAAAAAACGTGACAGAGGATTTCACAAATCTCCGCCAGTTACCGGCTGCCCTCTCTCAATTAGCCAACACTGTCTACAGCATGAACATGAATGGTTTCAACGCTTCCGTTGAAACCGCGAGAACAGGCAATACCGCCCAATGCTTAGCTGCCACCGAAAAGATCGTGGAATATGCAGATGTTTTACAAAGGGCTTACCACGAATGTGAAACTCTGTGCGGTGAATATGAGCGTCTCATGGAATTAACAAAAGGAAACGGCAGGCAATATGAGCAGGCACTTACCGAAAAACATATTGATGACGTCATTTTACAAAGCAGAATATTATCGTCGCAATTCGCGCTCGAATCGGAACGCATCAATCGTGAAACATTCCGTGCACTTGCCCGGACTGCCATTACAGCCGATACAAATCTGGTGAAAAACCGGAATGTTGCAGAATACCGGGAAGCTATTGCAACATTCCTTCAGGCATTGAACAAGGAAATTGCGGCATTGGAGATTGGCGGCAGTTTTGCTTATTTTGCCAGGGAATATGAGGCTTTTCTGGAACGCATTTAATCTCAGTAGTCGCAATTAACAGTCGAGTGAAAATGAATCATTGTTGTGCTTTTTTACCGTATATGAGCATTCACTTAAGGAATCTTTTACAGTTTGAATTGTAAAAGATTTCTTTTTTGTGCATATCTTCCCTTAACAAGAGTATACAAAAACACAACAATTTAATGGACTGTCAACCTTAACGCAAAACACCGCTTCCTCTCAAATCGCGTTCTTTCCAAGGCTGACGCAAAGCACTATTGACAAACAAGTTATTATCGCATATACTACATATATCAAAAAAAATTGATTTGAGGTGATCGAATGGGAACACATCAGGAAAACGCAAAAGTATTCAAAGCCCTATGTGATCCCAAACGTCTTGCTATTCTGGAACAGCTGCGAAGTGGTGAAAAATGTGCCTGTGTTCTGCAAGAACCAATGGACTTGACGCAATCCGGCTTGTCCTACCACATGAAAATCTTATGTGATTCTGAACTTGTTGTGAGTCGTCAGGAGGGCAAATGGACGCATTACCGTTTGAGCGAGGCTGGCAGGGATAAAGCTGTGAAGCTGTTGCTGGCCATTACGACACCAGACGCAGACCAGGAGGGAGGATGCCTTTTATGTGATAGATAAACGCCATCATAGTGAGGTGGCGTTTATTTTAAACACAAGCATCAAAATTTTTTGATATGTTGTCCGACAATTTTAAAGTGAGGTTTTTCTATGGGTGCATGGCAGTTTGTCCAAGACCAGATTTTAGGCATGAAGTGGCTGAATGAACTGATTGGAAATGGCCTTTCCATGCTGGGGTTGGATGTGGGAGAGCGAGTGGGAGGGAGCGTTCAGTTTTTCCTCTATGACGTGTTGAAAATCATGATGTTGCTCTGCTTTTTGATTTTCCTTATTTCCTACATTCAAAGTTACTTCCCACCAGAACGAAGTAAGCGGATATTAGGCCGTTTTCACGGTGTCGGCGCAAATATTATATCCGCTCTGTTGGGTACAGTGACACCTTTCTGTTCCTGCTCGTCTATTCCTCTGTTTATCGGCTTTACCAGTGCCGGGTTGCCAATGGGGGTAACATTTTCTTTCCTGATTTCTTCCCCAATGGTAGACCTAGGCAGCCTTCTCCTCTTAATGAGCATTTTCGGTGCAAAGGTAGCGATTGTCTATGTTGTGGTGGGACTGGTGATTGCCGTAGCAGGCGGTATTCTGATTGAGAAACTGCATATGGAACCATATGTGGAGGAGTTTATCCGCAACGCTGGCGGTGTGGATATTGACTCTCCGATGCTGACGAAACGGGAACGGGTTCAGTTTGCCAAAGAACAAGTCATTTCTACATTCAAGAAAGTGTTCCCGTATATTCTGATAGGCGTTGGCATTGGCGCGGTCATTCACAACTGGATTCCAGAAAGCTGGATTGAGGCTGTGTTGGGTGGTAGCAATCCGTTTGGGGTGATCCTTGCTACCCTGGTAGGCGTTCCCATGTATGCTGATATTTTTGGCACCATTCCTGTGGCGGAGGCTCTGCTCTATAAGGGCGCACAGCTGGGCACAATCCTTTCTTTTATGATGGCTGTCACTACATTAAGCCTGCCCTCTATGATCATGCTCCGTAAGGCAGTCAAACCCAAACTGCTCGCCCTGTTCATCGGCATTTGCACCATCGGCATAATCATGGTCGGCTACCTGTTCAATGTGTTCCAATTTTTATTGGTATAAATTTTAGGAGGAATGATTTATGGGACTGTTCAGCAAGAAAAAGGAAGAAACAAAATCCTGCTGCTGTGGCGGCAGCTGCACCCCGGAAGCGATGAGACAGGCAGAAGCGACAAAGGGAGCTTCTGGGGTTAAAGTGCTTGGTTCCGGGTGCACTAAGTGCAACGCTTTGGAGTCAGCCGTCCGTGAGGCACTGGCAGAACTGGGGATGGACACCACTATTGACCATGTAACGGACTTCACGCAGATTGCATCCTACGGAGTAATGACTACTCCGGCCTTGGTTGTGGATGGGAAAGTCGTATCCTATGGCAAGGTACTTGGAAAGGACGAAGCAAGGTCTATCATTCAAAAAGCGAGAGTAAGCACTTAAATGAAAAAGTCAAAATTTGAGTGCTTACGTTGCCCAATTTGTGGAAATAGGATCCGCAACAGACTACACATCGATACTGTTTTGAAAAACTATCCCCTTTACTGCCCAAAATGCAAAAAAGAAACTTTAGTTAGTGCAAAAATCTACAAATAACTGTTATCAAAGCGCCAGACGCATAGAAGCAGGGCGATAACACGCATCTGAAAATTTTTGCTCTCTGCGCCTTATACAACGGCCTGTGTGTTTTTGTTAAGCGTTGCTAATATCTACAATACACAAAAACTAACACTTAAGTAAAGAATTTGTTTTGCTAAATATAATGAAGACATTAACAGGAGACAGACCATGGATTTGAAAAAAGATGCTGACATAATCATAAAAGCAGCATTACGTAAGGTAATGCCGGACGAGGCGGTAACACAGGCTCTGGCAGGAAAATGTTTCCGGGAAGGTAAGGTATATCTGGTGGCGGCAGGAAAAGCGGCATGGCAGATGGCCAAAACGGCAGCCGATATTCTGGGGGACAGATTGCAGGCAGGGGTATGCGTGACGAAGTATGGACATGTAAAAGGTGATATACCAAAGCTTCAGTGCTTTGAAGCGGGACATCCCGTGCCGGACGGGAACTCTTTTAGGGGTACCCGGGCGGCCCTGGATCTGGTGAGTGATTTAAAAAGAGAAGATACCGTCATTTTCTTATTATCAGGAGGAGGGTCAGCTCTTTTTGAAAAACCGCTGATTCCCGAAGGGGAGCTTTCCGATATTACGGAACAGCTTCTGGCCTGCGGAGCGGACATCACGGAGATAAATATCATACGAAAGCGTCTCTCTGCCGTAAAGGGGGGACGGTTCGCAAAAATGTGCGCTCCTGCAGGAGTGTACAGTATTGTGTTAAGTGATGTATTGGGTGACCCGCTGGATATGATTGCTTCCGGTCCGGCATACCCTGACAGCAGTACTTGTGAACAGGCTCTGGCAGTTGCAGAAAAGTACAGTCTCCGGTTCAGTGACCGGGCATGGGAGCTGTTAAAGACAGAAACACCCAGGGAACTGGACAACGTGGAAACCGTGGTCACAGGAAGCGTAAGAAATCTGTGCCTGGCGGCGGCACAGGCCTGCGAAGAGCTGGGGTATCAGGCTTTGATTCTGACAGACCGGCTCTGCTGTGAAGCCAGGGAGGCGGGAAGCTTCCTGGCTTCCATTGCAAAGACTCATCAGGGTTCCGGACAGAGTCTGGCATTCCTGGCAGGGGGTGAGACCATTGTGCATCTGACCGGAACCGGAAAGGGCGGGCGGAACCAGGAACTGGCGCTTGCCGCTGCAGAAGGCATTTCCGGCTTAAAGGACACTGCCGTATTCAGTATCGGAAGCGACGGGACGGACGGCCCCACGGATGCCGCAGGAGGGTATTGTGACGGATATACGAAGGAATGCCTTAGGTCCAAAGGGATTGAAATATATCAGGTATTACAGGATAACAATGCCTATATGGCGTTGGAAGAAGCGGACGGACTGATAAAAACAGGCCCAACCGGAACGAATGTCAATGACGTTGCCGTACTTCTGATTAAAAGGGAAAATATGGGGGTCAGGGGCGCCAGTGCATGATTTATATTAAATATAGAGGGTGGTTTCCTCAGGCGAGATTCAGGACTTTTACAATAAATATGTATTTTTTCAAAGTGGTTTATATGTGTGTGAGAAAATGCTATAATATAAGTGATACTAAGAGTAACGATGGTTTTAGGAAAGGGACATGTAATGACTACATTAGAAAACACCATTTCTATGATAAGGATTCTGCCAGAAGCTGATTTAGCGGAAATCCAAAATTTTGCTAAAAAACTGATACAGAAACGGGAAGCAAATTGTCCATTTGCTTTAAAAAGCCGTGAAGATATACACAAAGACCTGGAGATTGCTCATCGACAGATTGCTTCCGGTGAATACCAGGATGCAAATGAGTTTATTGCAGGGGTCAGGAAAGAATATGGAATATAAAGTAGTCCTGACTTCTGCTGCCCAAATACAGTTTAGAAATATTCTTAATTATCTATTTTATGAACTCGAAAGTCAACAAGCGGCGACAAATATCGTAAATGATTTTGATGATACGATTTCGCGGCTTTCCCATGTGGCTGGCAGCCTGAAGTTATGCGATGATAGAATACTTCGAGCAAAAGGTTACCGGACGATTCATTTTAAGAAGCATCAATATCTCATGGTTTATACAATAGATCAGGGTACAGCATATATCGAAGGCATTTACCATGATCTGCAGGATTATGAAAATATCTTGCGCTAAAAATATTGGCAAAGGCATAAAGGGCAAAGAAGCAACGTCATTCGGGGGTACGTAATCAAGAAAATAAACGAAAATAAGATAAATTAAATTTTGAATAAAACATATTTTTCTAACCCGCAGGTCATTTATCACTCTAACACATTCCGAAAGAAAAGTCTAGTAATTTTCCTTATTTTTTGTATGCTATATTCTATAACTCAACTGTTTTGGATCTCAATAAAAAGGAATCCGCGAGCCTGATATATACTGGCGCAGGAATCCGCGAGATCCCATTCTAAAAGGGAGGTATTGGTATATGGCGCATGAAAAAAGAATAAAATCCGGCATTGCCCATCAGACAAAAGAGGGAAATGCAAAGGAAGGGAATGCAAAAGTGGGAAATGCAAAGAAGGAAAATGCAAAGGAGGGAAAAGCAAAGAAGAGGAATGCAAAAGAGGGAAATGCAAAAGGGTTGATGCACGAGGTGAAAAACACAATCTACATCTTGAAACTGGTGTATTCGGCCTGCCCCAAAAGAGCGGTTCTGTCTTTGATAAAGGATACCCTCGGCTCCTGCCGTTGGGCAATTTACAATGTTGTGTTCTTACGCTTATTGATAAATGCCCTGAGCACAGGCGGGAATGACAGACAAATCTATCTTCTGCTGGGTGTCTTCGCAGCATTCTTTCTTTCCCTTCAGATTTTCTTTGTCTATTATAAGCAGGTGGTGGTGCCGGAAACGGATCAGCTATTGGCGCAGAATGTAAACATTATGTTATATGAAAAAGCTGCCGCAATGGATCTGGCCGCCTATGAGACCCCGGATTTTTATGACGGTTACACCCGCGCTTTACAGGGGGCAAGGGAAAATGTGGTCTCTACGTTTAGCAGGGTATCCATATTGATTTCCATGATATGCTCCTCTCTGATTATTTTCCTGACAACGGCGGTCCTGGACATGCGGGTTCTTTTGTTTATGGTCTTTCCGATTATTTCCACATTCACCATTGGGAATGCTGTCAAAAAGTTACGGTATAAATCTGACATGGAGAATGTAATTCAAAATAGGAAAATGGAATATGTGAAGAGGGTTGCCTATTATAAAGAATATGCAAACGAGCTGAGAACCAGCGGAATCTTCGATGTGCTGAAACGCAGGTATGATAATGCGGTGGGCGCCGAAATTGCCAACACCAGAAAGTACGGGGCCAGGATTTCCGTATTTTCAATCATCAATGACAACCTGAATTACGGGTGCCTGACATTTGGCGTTGTCTTCTATCTGCTTGTGCGGGTAGTCATACACAGGACAATCGATATAGGAGATTTTGTTGTTATGGTCAACAGCATAGCCATTTTGGCGAGAAACCTGATCGGGATTTCCATGCAGATCATAGCCTTTTCGGAAAACAATCAGTATATGGATCATTTCGGAAAGTTTATGGCCCAGGAGCCCCAGGTAGTGTCCACGGGAAACCGCAAGGTGGATGTGGGCGGGGAATTTACGATTACGTTTGAAAACGTAGGCTTCTCATACGGAGGACAAAAGAGGGCGCTGCGGAATGTGAGTTTTACGATAAAGAGTAATCAGAAGAACGCCATAGTGGGATTTAACGGCGCAGGTAAAACCACATTGATCAAACTGCTTTTGCGGTTTTATGACCCGGAGGAAGGGCGGATATTGTTGAACGGGACAGATATCAGGGAGTATGACCTGGATTCTTACCGCGGGTTTTTCGGGGTGTGTTTCCAGGATTATAAAATCTTTGCCGCGTCGTTGGCCGAAAATGTACTGATGCGCCGCAGCGGTGAAGGGGATGGAACGCTGATTGAGGAAGCGCTGCGGTTTTCCGGCCTTGAGGAATTTGCAGGGAAGAAAGACCACATCATGACAAAGGAATTCAGCGAAGACGGCCTGGTATTTTCGGGAGGGCAGGGCCAAAGGCTGTCTATAGCGCGGGCGTATGCCAAAAACACTCCCGCCCTGATTTTGGACGAACCTACCAGTGCGCTGGATCCCATTGCGGAAGATAAGATTTATCAGAAAATTGAGGAACTTTGTAAGGAGAAACTGGTGTTATTTGTGACACATCATCTGGGAAGCTGTATGTCTGCGGACAGAATACTTTATATGGATGAGGGCAGGCTGGCGGAGGAGGGGACATTTGAGGAACTGATGGAAAACAAAAGCTATTTCTACAGGCTTTTTTCAAAACAGAGAGGGGGATATACCAATGAAGCAGGCATCTGATAAAAATAATGTCATAAGAAATAACTTTTATATTTTAAAGATGATTTTTACGGCAACGCCTGTTTTCGCAGGGACCTTCATCCTTTTTGGGATCATGGGCGGCCTGATGCAGTTCATAAATAACTCAACTTTCCCAGCAGATATTTCTAAATAACTCCTGTATAAATGCGGCT
>CANRWO010000096.1 GCA_947643615.1 uncultured Lachnospiraceae bacterium | reverse complement strand
AGCAGAAAGAGCAGGAGCGCAAGGACAGGACAAACCGCCTCTGCAAGCGCATGGGATTTATCGAGAAGCTGCTGCCCGACACCATCCCTCTGACCAAGGAGCCGTTCAAGACCTTTGTGGAGCAGACCATCACCACCGACCACAGCCGCCGCATACTGGACGGATTGACCGCCCGGAACGCCGCCACAGCCCCCGCATAGGGCGCGGGAACGGCAGGGAGGGACTTACCCCAGCCCACCGCAAAAACCGCCCATACAGCGCAGGAGGGCGGCGCAAGGGTAACGGGCTTGCGGGGGGTATCAATCAAGAAGTGAAAAAGTTACTTCTTCCTGTTGCATATTTCCATATTTATCAAGCTCTTTTTGCCACATCTCAATAAGTGCTGGAGTAATAATATGGCCTCGACCTCTTTCAATCAAAGCGGCTTTTCGTTCTTCAATGGAGCGTAATGCCGCTTCTGGTATTTTATCACTTTTGCAGGCACGAACGAATGATGAAAAATCCTTTGCAATCAACGAAAGGTTCATTCCCTTTTCGTGGTCGCAGAAAAAGATATTTCCATATTCAGCGTCGGCTATGCAAAGAAGAATGTAATTTCCAAAAGTATCACAGGCAATCGGGAATAGTTTTTGGTGTACCCATGATGAAATCACTTCTTGACTTACCGACAAGCCAACTGCGCCAACTCCATAAAAGCCTCTAACATCTGACGAAATCCCTTTTGCCTTGAATTTTGTTTTAGGCGTGTAGCCTCCGTTATAGCGTAAAAGAAAATCCTTATATTGCTCCGGGAATTTGATAGCGTATTGACTTTCAATTTTTGATATTTCGTCAGCAACATTGCAAGTTTGAAATTTTGCTATGAGCATTTTTCACCCCTTTTTGTATAGACATATTCAGTTTACCACAATGACCGCCATTTTTCCACCATCACGGAATTTCAAAACTTCAACTTCACTCCCATCGAACCGACGGGAGCATTTTTCATGGAAAGTGTATGACGAACCGGCGCAGACGGGAACCAAAACGGGGACGGGGCGCAAGGGTAACAGGCCTGCGCCCCTACCCTTGCAGACGGCGTTTTGTGCCTCTCGGCACAAAAGGACGGGGGAACGACCCGCAGAAAGGAGGACAGCCCGTGGCAATCTACCATTGCAGTATCAAAATCATATCCCGCGGCAAGGGCAAGTCCGCCGTTGCCGCCGCCGCTTACCGGGCGGGGGAGAAACTCACCAACGACTTTGACGGGGAAACCCACGACTACACCCACAAGGGCGGCGGGATAATCAATCTCTACCCCGCCGCCCTATTTTAGTTTTTTATCTGCCTGATAAAATCGTCATTAACTGTCTTTTGTTTTTGTGACTTCCGTTACTGTTAATTGTAACTGGTATATGTTTTCTTCACCGTCTAAATTGGTGGTTTTTAACTCAAAGTAAAGATTGTTCTGCAAATCATCTTCCTCTGCTCTTTTGAGGACATCCCCAGATATTTTCCCTGTTTCACCCGCAATGCCTATCGTTCCACCTGTCATGTCGATCACGCTGTTAGAAAGCAAAACTATGTTATCGCTACCAGATTGAATGTAGAAAGTCATGGAATAAGCAACAATATCCGATAATTCTCCAACCAGATTTCCACCATAAAAGATTTCTTCCCCTTCATTCAAAACAATAACACCATTTGAGATTGAAAACATTTCATTTTCTCCGCTGAAAGAGTATACAACAAGAGATTCCCTTGTTGATTCATTGCCACAACCCGACAACAAGACACAACATACTAACGTGGCAAACAATATTACAGATATTTTTCTCATGGATTTTCTTATTAACCTCCGTTTTTTACACTGTTATGCTATCTGGCAAATTATTATTTACTTCTCTTTTTTAAAATACCCATATAATGAAATACAAAGTCCGATAAGCGCCATAATAACAGTAACCGCATCATTATCATAGACCGAGTAAAAAGCTATTTAAGCTACCATTATTGTAATACCTAAAAGCATATTTTTTATCCCTTGCATGAAGTTACCCCCCTGCAACTATTGATTTATCGGTTTATGTTGAGAGAAATTATACCAGACCCAATTATGAAAAACAATCCCGTTCAACGTCCGCTTCATTCTAACGGCAAAACCGTCTGCACTACTGCGGCGCCTAATTGAAGTAACTCAAAAAAGCACTTGACAAAACGCTTCATGTCCGGCTTGTCCGTCCCTTATATCGTTTGATAAATTACGATTTGCATTATTGTAAAATCTCAGTTAATTCTTCCAGTGACAATCCTTTAATCAATATGTTTTTGTCATTTTCTCCCATGGAAAATTTTTTGAGTTTGTCTATGGCAGCATAATATTCCACGCCACCCAAAACGCCATTATTTGTGGTGCTGACAAGCAACAGTTTCCATTCGGTGACTTCTTGATTATCCACTGCATACAATGATTTCGGGTCTTTCGGCAGGGCTGTCAACGTCCCCTCTGTTAGTGAAAAAGCGCCAAATGGTGTGCCGTCCTTCTTTTCATAGAAATGCGGCTCCCCCATATACACATCTTCCGAAGAAACATGAACAACTTCCTTTTTCCTGAACCGGTCAAATAATCCCATGGCGAATCTCCCCCATAAAATTGTTGATTTCATTATACTCAAAACCTATGTGCAAGTCAATCACAGTAAGAAAGGTATCAATCATGTACTGCACACAAGGCCAGATAAACCACACAGACCGTCACCACTCGTCGCCCGGACTGCGTGGCCGAGGTACGCATGGACAACACCGGCCTCACTGTTTCCGGCAATCGCAGACACAGCGCATAATGTTAGTTTTTCCCATCTGAATAATCTCTACAACATACTTGCTTCGTTTCATGTAACGAAACATGACCGGCCCCGCACACAAATCAACAGGTAACTTGTTGTCAGGATAAATCAATCCCATTTTATATAATAAGATTGTTTTTATCGCATCCACATCAACTGCTGTAAGTTCTCCAGTAACCGGGCCGCAACCATATTGATTTATAAACCTCAATTGTGGCCTCAGCAGATAGCTCAATTTCTCCAAAGTCTCCAATTGTTTACCATGTCAAGGCATGTAAAAACCGCAATTGTTTGAAGCAAATTACTAAACATCGGTTTTATGCTCTCTGGATGTTCCCACTCCCAGTCCATAAACTGACAGCCGAACAAATGCAGAGTAATATTCGCAAATTGTATGATACGGAAAAAAATTAATATGTATGCAACGAAACCAATTAAAAGGCGCGAAAAAATACCCACTCTTGAACCCATGACTGTCTGGATTTTTGCCGTTGCCATTTCGCCGCCGAAAACGGCCTCTAACCGTCCACGGGGCTTTTCACGCTTGACTTTTTCCCATCCCTCGAAAAGTTCCTCTTGACAAAAAGCCAAAGGGCCTGTTGTCCGGTACCCGGACGATTGTGCAGAATGAATTTCCAGCGTACTGTCCGGCCTTCAGCGGGGGATGCTGCCACATCCCCCCGTTTATGGGCCTTGAAATCTAACACATTTCCCTGATTTTCTGCATATGCTCCCGTATCTTCACCTCATATCCGTTTCCCGAAGGTTTATAAAATTCCTGTCCGTCCAATTCGTAGGGCAGATATTGCTGTTTTACATAATGGTTGGGATAATCATGGGCATATTTATATCCTGTCCCGTGGCCCAGTTTCGCCGCCCCTTTGTAATGGGCATCCTGCAGATGGACGGGAATGGGAAGGTTCCCTGTGCGGCCCACCGTCTCCATGGCTGCCCCAATGGCTTTGCAGGCCGCGTTGCTCTTAGGCGCACAAGCCACATAGCTTACCGCCTGTGACAGGATGATCTGGGCCTCCGGCATACCGACCCGCTCCACCGCCATGGAGGCATTGGTGGCAACCACCAGGGCATTGGGATCGGCGTTGCCCACATCCTCTGCCGCACAGATCATGATCCTGCGGGCAATAAACGTCACACTCTCCCCCGCATACAGCATCCTTGCCAGATAATAGACCGCCGCATCCGGATCCGATCCCCGCATGCTCTTTATAAAAGCGGAAACGGTATCATAATGGTTATCCCCTGTCTTGTCATAGCGCACCGCCCGCTTCTGGATACACTCCTGGGCCACCTCAAGCGTAATATGTATCTTCCCGTCCTCGCCCCTGTTAGTCGTCATAACACCCAATTCCACGGCATTCAGGGCATGCCTGGCATCTCCTCCTGACAGATCCGCCAGAAAGTCCAGGGCATCCTCCTCAATTACGGCATTGTATGCCCCCATCCCCCGCTCGGAATCTTCCACCGCCGTCTGGATCAGCTTCTTCACCCCTTCCATGGGGATGGGTTTCAATTCGAAAATAATAGAACGTGAGATCAACGCCCCGTTTACCTCAAAGTAAGGGTTTTCCGTTGTGGCGCCGATGAGGATCAATGTGCCGTCCTCCACAAAAGGCAGGAGATAATCCTGCTGGCTCTTGTTAAACCTGTGGATCTCGTCAATGAACAGGATGGTTCGCTTTCCATACATTCCCTGTATGTCCTTCGCTTTCGCCACCACCTCTTCCATATCCTTCTTCCCCGCCACAGTAGCGTTAATCTGGGTAAATTCGGCGCTTGTGGTATTAGCGATCACCTTTGCCAAGGTAGTCTTCCCCGTGCCGGGTGGCCCGTAGAAAATGACGGAACTGACCTTATCCGCCTTGATGGCGCGGTACAGCAACTTATCCTTCCCCAGAATATGTTCCTGGCCCACCACTTCCTCCAGCGTGCGGGGGCGCATCCTTGCCGCCAGCGGAGATTCCTTTTCCATATTAGTAGTCCTCATATATTCGAACAGATCCATATCCATGCCTGCCTTTTCCATAATCCGGTTTATACCGCCGCCCCTTATTTCTTCAGGGTAACTTTATTTTCCCGCACCGTCACAGACTTTAGGCTGCGAAGGAAGCTGGAAATACGGCTGTAGCCGAATTCTTTCAGATCCAGCTGGCGGTATCTCTTATGCAGTTCGTCGTTCAGGGTGGAAAGGTTGTCTATTACGCCACCGCTCTTCTCAATCATGCGGCAGATTTCCCTCTCCAGTTCCTCCTTTGTCAGTGAAGACTGCCTTTTAGCATACAGCTGGTTGTCTATTTTCACCACCTGGACATCCGATATCTTTTCACCGATAAAGGTACTCAGCTTAAAATAGCCATAATTACGTACGTCAAAATCCGAGAACTTCTCGTTCAGCCGATTCCCAATCTGCGCCAGGTCCACAAGTCCCTCGTCATCCTGATTGATCAATGTCAGGATCACCTGCCTCACCTCTGCGATAGAAGTTACGTTCTGTTCCTCCGCGCTGCCCTCCGACTCCCCGGTGCTCTTATTCTGCTCGGCTACCAGGTTCAGGTGTATGAACTTATTACAGGCCCTGGTCAGCGCCTGAGGTGTCTTGGACTCCCCCATGCCCAGCACAAACATGTTCTCCTCCCTAAGGCGCATGGCAAGCCTGGTAAAGTCACTGTCGCTGGTCACAAGGCAAAACCCCTGTACCTTGTTCTTATACAAAATATCCATGGCATCAATGACCATAGCCATATCCGTGGCATTTTTCCCCGTGGTATAGGAAAACTGCTGCACCGGCATGATGGAATGTTCCAGCAGGATACCCTCCGTCCACCCGTTGCCCTTGGACCAGTTGCCGTAGATCCTTCGATAAGTGGACAAACCGTAATTTTCCATCTCCTCAAATATGGTGGCAGCGTACTTCGAACTGATATTATCTGCATCGATCAATACCGCCAGCTGCATTTTTTCTATATTTATCTCTGTTGTTTCCGCCATTTTTCCCTCCTGTCAGCTGCAGCCTGCCACAATTTCCGGCTGCTTTAAGTTTACCCCACCCTGTCTTTCAGCAAAACACATATTTTATATTGGCCGGAGCCTGCCTTTGCAGTAAATACGCCTTCCTCATCCACCTGATACTCCAGTCCGCCGGCATCCGAAACGGCCTCCACATGGTCAAGGCGGATATCTGCGCCGGCGTTTGCCGGAATCCGGCAGCTGACCTCCAGGCGGTTTCCTGTAAGCTCCCATCCGCACTCCACCTGGCCGTACTGGGACTCATAACGCCCGGTCACAGAAGCCAGTCCCCCTCCCGGCCGGGGGTACAGGAGTGCCCTGCGGTATCCCGGCTCATCTTCCCGGATCTCCAGGCCTGCCATCACCCTCACCATCCATTCACCGATAGAGCCGTAAGCATAATGGTTAAAGGAATTCATGTCGGCACTCCACATGCTGCCGTCGGGCCGGATCCCGTCCCAATGTTCCCAGACCGTGGTTGCACCCTGCCTGACCTGATACAGCCAGGAAGGATAATCATCCTTCAGAAGCAGCTCATACGCCTCTTTCAGGCAGCCGTTCCCGCTGAGTGCGTGGGTGAAATAGGGCGTCCCCACAAACCCCGTAACCAGATGGCCGTTCTCCTTTTCCAAAAGTCCCAGCAGCTCCTTTACTGTCTGCTGCCTGTATTCCTCCGGCGTCAGGCCGAAATACAGCGCAAGGATGTGAGCTGTCTGGGTCTGCACTCGCATCCCCTTTGTCTCAGGGTCAAAATAGGTTTCCCCAAAACCTTTCCGGATCCTCTCCGCCAGCGCCCCATAGTACGCCGCGTCCTCCGCGACACCCAAAATCCCTGCAATCTTGGCAAAGATACCTGTAGAATAGGCATAATAGGCGGCACAGACCAATTCATTGGGCGTGGCTCCGTAATAGCTCCCTTCCTCCGCGTCCAGTGCCACCCAATCCCCAAACTGAATCCTGTAATTCCAGACAATGCCTTCCGCATGGGATTCCATAAATCGGATCCAGTTCTTCATGCTTTCATACTGATCTTCCAGAATCTGTGTATCCCCGAAGGTCAAATAAAGGTTCCAGGGGTTCAGCACTGCCACATCCGCCCATGCTGCCGCGGAATGTGTCCCCTGGCTCAAAAGCCAGTCCTGGACCTTTCCGATAAAGGGGGTAATAATGTCCGGTACCACATGGGGCACTCCTCCCTCCGGGGTCTGGTCCGCCGCCACGTCCCGGAGCCATTTCCCAAAAAAGAGATAGGTGTCCATAATATAGCTTGCCGTCCGGCAGAAAATCTGTGCATCCCCCGTCCACCCCAGACGCTCGTCCCTCTGGGGGCAGTCAGTGGGTATGTCGAAGAAATTGCTCTTAAGTCCCCATATGATATTGGACCAGAGCTGATTTAAGTCCTGGTTGGAGCAATGGAAATATCCGGTCTGCTCCATCCGGGAATACATGGCATAAGCCTTGATGTCCTCCGCCTGTATCTCACAGGGAGCGCTCACTATCTGCGCGTACCGGAATCCCATGTAGGTGAAATGAGGGCAGTATTGCTCCCTTTCACCGCCCTTGCAGTAATAGACAAAAGAGGCTTTGGCCTTCCGCAGGTTTTCCGTGTATACATTCCCGTCCTTATCCAAAGTTTCAAAGCATCGGATCTCCAGCTTGTCCCCCGGCTTCGCATGATAAAGGGTGCCGCTGACCCAGCCGGACATGTTCTGGCCGAAATCCACCACCAGTTCACCTTTGGGTGTGAGGAAGACTCGTTTCGCAGGAAACTCCTCCATACGGCCAATCTTGCCCCCAAACTGGGAGACCAGCACACTTTTATCAAAAGGAACCACGGAAACGGGTTTCCTCCTGCCCTCCGGCAAATCCCTGCAGCTCCCACCGGCTGCACTTTTACAAACATCCCGGCCGGATTCTTCCCGGCAGGCAGGCGCCAGGCCCTCCCCCCACGGCCCGCACCATCCTTCTGTCTCCAAACGGGCATCATAAATCTCCCCGTCATATATCTCGGAAAACAGTATGGGGGATTCCAACCCCTGCCAGCTTGTATCCGTACAAATCTCCTCTATGCTGCCGTCCTCATATGTGATCCTGAGCTGGCACAGGAATGCCGTCCTGGTCCCGTAGTAATTCCGCAGGTGCAGAAACCCCATCTCTCCCTTGTAATACCCCGCCCCAACCAGGGCGCCGAGGCAGCACTCTTTCTCCGATCCCTGCAATTGTTCCGTAACGTCATAGACCTGATAACAGAGATGTTTGTGATAAGAAGTCCAGCCGGGGGTCATCTCGTCCTGCCCTACCCGCTCACCGTTCAAATAAAGCTGGTACAGGCCAAGTGCGGTAGCGCAGACATAAGCCTCCCTGACTTTCCCCCGCTTCACAAACGGCTTTCTAAGGCAGGTTCCCTTGGAATTCTCCCTGTCCTCCTCCGACTCCGCGGAAATAAACTCAGCCTTCCACTCCTCCTGCTTTATCAATCCGGTGACAAAACTTCCGGGTGCACAAAATCCGCTCGTTTCCCCATGGTTGTCCGAAACCTCCACCCGCCAGTAATACTTGGTCAACGACTCCATGCGGAAATCCGCAAACCGGTGATGGACAGAGCGTCGGGTTTCCTCCTCCGCCACATAAACCACCCTGGAAAAATCCTCATCCAACGCTATTTCCAAACGGAAGGAAACCTGCACGGTATCCCTACGGTCAGAATCCAGTGTCCACGAAAATCCCGGTGTCCTTGTGATTCCCACAGGATCTTCCACATGGTCAACCTTAATTTTTCCTATCCGTAACATATTAACCCTTTCCTCCTACTGTTCCGACAAATAATTCCCAAGCGCGAATGCAATGAGCATTTGAATCCACCTGGCATGGCAACGAAAGAATCAGCAAGCGCAAAGCGCGACAGACGCGAAGCGGATGGATTCTTGAGTGTATTTTGCCTTGCCAGCAGGGATTCAAGCGCGAATGCAATGAGCATTTGAATCCACCTGGCATGGCAACGAAAGAATCAGCAAGCGCAAAGCGCGGCAGACGCGAAGCGGATGGATTCTTGAGTGTATTTTGCCTTGCCAGCAGGGATTCAAGCGCGAATGCAATGAGCATTTGAATCC
>CANRWO010000095.1 GCA_947643615.1 uncultured Lachnospiraceae bacterium | reverse complement strand
TCTTTTTTTCTTGGAATCTTTCAGGGTTGCATTACTGTTTATTTGTCAAGGTGCTCTGCTTCCAAAAATATGGAATATACAACGATTTCTCGTTGAACGGAGAAGGAGGGATTTGAACCCTCGCGCCGCTATTAACGACCTGCACCCTTTCCAGGGGTGTCCCTTCGACCTCTTGGGTACTTCTCCACAAGTAAGTTGAATCTTTAACGGTTCTATTGAATTAAAAGGGGCCTCTGTCCTGTCCCTCAAGCGGAGAGAGTGGGATTCGAACCCACGCGCCCTTGCGGACAAACGGTTTTCAAGACCGCCTCGTTATGACCACTTCGATATCTCTCCAAGCGTGCCGCTATCTCAACGGCAAGGATTATTCTAACAAAAAGGTATAATGATGTCAACAACTTTTTTTAAATTTTTACATATTTTTGTATCCGGCATCTTCTTTTCGTGGATTACTGCCGTTTTGGAGGACAGATGGGCCCTTTTGCGGTACGCAAAACCGGGGCCTCAGAAAATTCCGTCCAATACCATGTCCCCATAAATGCCGCCTATTTCCTTCAGGCCCATTGCAATCAGGGAAGAATATTTGACGGCTCCTTCATAACGCAGGTGTGTATTGTCACGGGATTCTTCGGGGTGCTGAGGATAGATGTCCGCATCGAAGAACATGTGCCATTTACGGCTTTCCACCTCGCCGGCCTCCTCCAGCGCGGCGCGGCTCATGGCATTCAGGTCTACCAACGGAACACCGCATTCTTCAGCCACCTGCTTCATACCTGCCACATAATCACCATGCTCCCCTGGGCCAAGTTTTTTCTCCTCCACATAACATCTGCGCTCCAGCGGAGTGATCAGCACGGGAAACGCCTTATGGTCCCTGGCAACTTGGATATAAGTCTTCAGGTTCTCTTTAAAGGCGCCAAAAGGGTCTGTGTAACGGGTGGGGTCATTGATTTTCTCATCGTTATGCCCAAACTGGATAAAGAGGAAATCCCCCTCCCCGATCCTTTCTTGAATCACTGCCAGCCGCCCCTCATCCATGAAGCTCTTAGTACTCCTGCCGTTTTTGGCATGGTTTTCAACCGTGTATCCTTCCTTTAGAAAAAAGGGGAATACCTGGCCGATTCCATTCTGCGGGTAAGTAGTGTAGTCATTTGTCTGTACGATAGAATCTCCTGCCCAAAATATCTTGTTCATTTGCTGTCCCTTTCTGTCCCATATCTTTTTATTCCACATCTTCTGTTTTCATTTTCCCGATAAGAAAGCCTCCGCCGCTGTGATGTCCTCCGGCGTAGTGATCTTAATATTCTCATAAGCGCCCATGGTCAGCTTTACCTTATGGTCAGTAAACAATTCCACCACGCTGGCATCATCCGTCACGGTCACGCCCCGTCCTGCCAATCCCTGCCCGGCCCCGGCGCTTGTGCCTGCATCCCGGCGAACCTCACTCTCCGAATCCGTTCCTTCTCTGCCAGGGCCTGCTCCGGCCGCTCCCTTTCCGCTTCGCTCCGCTGACTCCAGTTCTGCATAAGCCTCTGTGATGAGTGCCGTCTTAAAGACCTGGGGAGTCTGTATATTCCAAACAAGGCTCCTGTCCGGCGTAGAAACCGCAAATCCCTTTTCGTCCCCGATCTTAATCGTGTCCTTGGATGGCACCGCCGCCACACAGGCGCCATACCGTTTCACATCCTCATAAGTATTCCGCAGAATTTCTTCGGAGAGAAAAGGCCTTGCTCCGTCATGGATAAACACATAACCGTCCCTGTTCGGTATAGGCTGCCTTCCCTGGGCAATATAGCGCATGGCATTGCCCACGGACGCATAACGCTCACCGCCACCGGCAATAACATCCGTCACCTTTTTAAATCCGTATTTTCTTACTATCTCCTGCCATACAAAGGGTATATCATTTTGTGCCGTGACCAAAATGCAATCGTCAATGATCCCCGACTGCTCCACCGCATGAAGAGAAAACCAGATCAGCGGTTTCCCTGCCAGTTCCATAAACTGTTTTGCCGTAGCCGACTGCATACGCCTGCCGCTTCCTGCAGCCAGAACCACCGCAGTACACCGCCTCTTCTCCGTATCCATTCCACCATCCTCCAAACCCAGCGGGGACAGGCGCCCCGGCTTTCCCCCGGCGCGTGTTCCTGTGAACCCTACTCCCCCGTACATACGGCTCGCCGTATACCTGACATTGCCGACTCTGCCGTGCATTGGCCCTTCCCGCAATGCCCCTGGGAATAACCCTGGGGGCATGACTTTCCAAGCACGCCCTGACCGTACTGCTCCCTACAATTTTAAGTTGGGCACCGCATTCAGGTCATATCCGTGGCGCACCCCGCGAATATATTCATAATATCCTGCCACACCGATCATTGCCGCGTTATCCGTGCAGTAGATTGGTGAGGGGTAATAAAACGCAACATTCCGTCCGGCACATTTCCGTTCAAAAGCCGCCCGCAGAGACGAATTGGCGGCAACACCGCCTGCAATTGCAAATTTATGAAAGCCATACTCCTTTACCGCATGGAGAGAATGCTCCACCAGCACGTCAATCACCGCTTTCTGGAAAGAAGCCGCCACATCCGCCTGATTGATTCCTTCCCCTCTCATTTGACAAGAATTCAAATAATTCAAAACTGCCGATTTCAGGCCGCTGAAGCTAAAGTCATACTCATTGGATCCCACCTTTGCCCTGGGGAAAGGGATGGCGTCAGGGTTTCCCTCCTTGGACAGTTTGTCTATCTTGGGCCCTCCCGGATACCCCAGGCCGATAGCCCGGGCCACCTTGTCAAAGGCCTCCCCTGCGGCATCGTCCCTTGTCCTGCCGATGATCTCATACTGGCCGTAATCCTTGACCACTACCAGATGAGAATGGCCGCCGGAGGCTACAAGGCAGGCAAACGGAGGCTCAAGCTCCCGGTGCTCAATATAATTGGCGCTGATATGCCCGCTGATATGGTGCACGCCTACCAACGGAATCCCTGTAGCAAAGCTGAGCGCTTTCGCCTCCGACACTCCTACCAGCAAAGCCCCTACCAGGCCCGGGCCATAAGTGACCGCAATGGCCGTGATATCCCGAAGCGCCACCCCTGCCTCCTCCAGGGCCCCTTCAATTACCTGGTTGATCTTCTCAATGTGTTTTCTGGAAGCAATCTCCGGCACTACGCCGCCAAATTTTGTATGCAGTGCAATCTGAGTATAAATAACATTTGACAGCACCTCCCTGCCGTTCTTGACCACGGAAGCTGCTGTCTCATCACAGGATGTCTCCACAGCCAGTATCAGGACATCCTCTCTATTCTGCTGTTCCAAAGGTAATTCCTCGCATTCCTTGTATCATGTACCGGAGCCATTGCGCAGCAGCTCCGTATCAGTATAATATGGCCCCTGCCCCCGGCAATTGAACCATTACTGAAGATTCACATGGTCCGCCGAATCCCATCCGTAAATCTTCCACCGTCTGTTTTCGTCCCTGCGCAGCAGAAAAATATGCCGTGCCTGCTTGGTCACAGAGCCTTCCGTTATATTGTATCCACAGTAGATCCGTGCGAATTGGAACCCGTCCTCCTCAAAGAAATCCACATTAGTGCTTGCCGCCACGGAAACGGCACTGATAACACGCTTATGATCCTTGTAGTCTTTGATCTCCGCTTTCAGAGATGCAATATGTACTTCCAGCTCATTATTGGCCAGCAATTCCGCATCATAAAGCTCCCTGGCCTTGACTGTGAGCTCCTCGATCTGGCTGTCGGAGCAATTCTCATTATATAGGCATTTCTGAATCTCGTTATAATATTTGAGAAGCTCCTTGGGAGTAGCCGGATAATCGTATGACAGGTCACGGCTCAGCACTTTCTCCGCATTGGTCATGGACGCTTCTTCCGTAACGCTCCGGGACCTGTTTGCCAGATAGGCATATCCCCCCACCGCAGCTACAAGCAGTATGATCAAAACAATGGTTATCCGTACTGTGGATTTTTTCATAACAAAACCCTTCTTTCATCACTCTTCATCAAAATTAAGTTCAATCGTCCTGCCATCCCTGGCGGCAACGGCAGCCGGAAAAATCTTTCTCACATCGGCCATATATTCCTCCGGGTGAAGCAGGGACGGACTGTAGTGGGTCAGCCACAACTCCGGCACTTGCGCCTTGCGGGCAATCTGTGCCGCCTCATACATGGTCATGTGTTTATGCTCCCGCGCTTTTGCCAGCTTCTCCGGTTCGCCGTACATCCCTTCCAGAATCAGCAGGTCCGATCCCGCGGCATTGGCGTAGATGGATTCCGTAGGCCTGGTGTCTGTGCTGTAGGTCACTTTTAAGCCTTTCCTCTTCTGCCCCAACACCATATCGGGAGTATAAGTCCTTCCGTCCTGCTCGATGACTTCCCCTTTTTGCAGCCTGCTCCAGAGCTTCATCGGGATCCCCTGTTCCAGGGCGCGTTCTTTATCGAACTTCCCGCCCCGTTCCACCACCATGCTATACCCATAGCATACCACATTATGGTTCACCTTGAAAGCCTTAATCTGAAATCCGTCAAAAGAAAATATCTGTTCGTTCTCTGTGATCTCCAGGTATTTCATCTCAAAAGGGAGCTCCGGGGCAATCACCCGAAGCGAATTTACCACCCTGGCCAACCCCTTTGGCCCAATCAGCAAAAGCGGTTCCGTACGTTCCGCATTGCCCATGGTAAGCAGCATGCCGGGAAGTCCGCTGACATGGTCGGCATGAAAATGAGTAAAGCAAATGATATCCACAGGCTTGGGACTCCATCCTTTTTCCCTGAGGGCTATCTGTGTCCCTTCCCCACAATCGATCAATATACTCTTTCCGTTATACCGAAGCATCAGCGAGGTGAGCCATCGGTAGGGAAGGGGCATCATGCCGCCGGTTCCCAGCAGACTTACATCCAACATGTTTCCTCTCATTCTGCCGCACAAACGGCATCATCATTCTTTTACAAAAGTTCCGTTTCCTCATCAATCTGCACAGGCACCTTAAACCGGGCCGTCATTTTGTCATAACAGTCTTCGCAAAGATCAAAATGGTGTCTGTTTCCATCTTTTTTGCTGAAATATCCGAAAACCGTATCTGCCGTAAAACATCCCTCTTTCAGATATCCGTCTTCTACTTTTAATTCTCTGCCGCACTGATTACATAACACCTGTGTCAATATCCGTTCCTGTCCAACCTGGTATTTTCGCATCTTATCCTCCGCCTATTCTCCTTACAAACATGGCGTTGCCTCTGCCATGCCAACAAGTTACATACACATTGTACAGGATTTTATCACGATTTTCGCTGGTAATTACTGGCCTGCACGCTCCGTTCCAGAACTCCGGCAGCACAGGAAATGCTATGGATGCCTGCGCCACATAATGCTGGCATCTTCTGTGGGTTTTTCATAGAACCCCGGGCGTATCCCTTCGGACACAAAACCCAGTTTCTCGTATAAATGAATAGCCGCTGCGTTGCCCACCCGCACCTCGAGGGTAAATGCCCTTATTCCTGCCTCTTCCCCCATGGCAATCAGTTCCTTCAGCATAGCGAAAGCAATCCCTCTGTTTCGGAAACGCTCCGCCACCACCACATTATCGATATTTCCTTCCTGGCAGATATTAGTCAACCCGCAGCATCCGGCAATTTCCCCGTCTGCCAGCGCCACCAGGTACATGCAGTAATCCCTGGCTAACAAATCACGGAAATCCTTTGCCGACCAGGGCGTAGTGAAGGATTCCGACTCAATACGGCTTATGGTTTCAATGTCTTCCGCTCTCAGTCTCCTGATCTCTATACGCATTATATCATTCACTTGCCGACTCCCGCTCTGCCTGGCTTTTGCGCAGATATTCCGGCTGATGCTCTGCCGCTGCCACTACTTTCCCCTGGGCGTAATACACGGCGCCCAGAGCCGCCACATTGGCCGCCCTCTGCCTGTTGCAGCCTGCAGGGGCCAACCGGAAAGGCACTTTCATATGTTCCTTTATAACAGACAGGTAAACAGGCACTCCGTCTCCGAGAAAAATCACTTCTCTGCCAAGCCTGTTTAATTCTACCGTCAACTCCACAATATCTATGGGTTTCTGCCCGATCACCTTTTGGAGCTGAAACCCTTCCCCTGCCGGACAGAATTCATAGGCCGCAGCATAAACCTGGTTCCTCCGGGCATCCATCAGCGGGCAGACCAAGCGGTCCGTACCCCACAGGTTCCAGGCCAACCCTTCCAGGGTCGGGACTTCCACAATGGGTTTGCCCAAAGCAAGTCCCAATCCTTTCGCCGTGGCAGAACCGATCCGCAACCCGGTGAAGGAACCCGGGCCGGAGGCGACAGCCACGGCGTCGAGGGTATCCATATCCAGTTCTATCATATTCCGAAGCTCATCCAGCATGGGAAGGAGCGTCTGGGAATGTGTCTTTTTAAAATCTGTAACATACTCCGCCAGCAACACATCATCTTCCATAACAGCCACACCCGCTACTAATCCGGAACTGTCCAAACCCAATATTTTCATAATCAGCCATCCAGCCTTTCGCGTTTCCCGCACTTTTCTATGGTAATCCGGCGGTAATCAAAGCCTTTCTCCAAGTCTTTCTTTATTGTGACCTGCCAGTGTTCTTCAGGCAGGAGATCCCTGATCAGATCTGCCCATTCCACAAGGCATACTCCGTTGCCGTAAAAGCAGTCCTCATATCCGATCTCATCCATCTCCTCCACATCTGCGATCCGATACACATCGAAATGGTAAAAAGGGAGCCTGCCGTCCTCGTAAACCTGTAATATAGTAAAAGTAGGACTGCTGACCGGGCCGTCCACACCCAGTCCCGACGCGAATCCCTGGGTAAATACCGTTTTTCCTACCCCTAAATCCCCAATCAGGGTATAGACTTGCCCTGGAATGCTGTCCTGCCCTAATTTTCTTCCCAGTGCAAAGGTCTCCTCCGGGGTATTGGTTTCAATAACAGTCGCTTCCATATAATTATACCTTTCTCAGATTAGATGCAAGGTCTATTCCGTTACACTAACTACGGATTTTCACCCTTGCAGGCGGCATATGGGTAGAGATCATCTCCACTACCGCTGTCTTTTGGTCTCCCAGCTGCCTCTTGGGAAATATGGTGGCATTGGCTTTGGAAGTATAGAGTATAATGCTCCTTCCGGTGGATACCGCTTTATGCATGTCACCCCACCCCTGTTTCTCCTCCGCTTCACCCTGTGTGATGGTAAGCCCGTCCTCGTCCAGCTTATAATGCAGGGTTTCCTTAAAAACAGGATTATTCAAAATCTGCTGCCTGCTTTTGATAAAAAGCACCCACGGCAGATACAATAGCAGTGCCAATCCCCCGACCAAAAAGATCCATTGGCTTTTGGCCATCGCCACAATGACCATCACCGCTCCCAAGGCGCTTCCCATTATCCCGGAAGAGCTGTTGTAGGAATGTCGGAGCATATAATCGTACAGGTCACCGGCCTCTATTTTGATGTCCAGCTCTATCATAATAATACTTCCCTTTTCCCGTTTGTCTTTATTTTGAAAAAGCACCTAACCGACAGATAGGTGCTTTTCTCTTTCATTATGCAATTTTACTCTAAAAAATCCGAAAAATCAAGCCTTAATGTACAGGTTCAGACTCCTGGCCCATGGAGCGGGTTTCTGTTCGCTCCGTTCACAGCAGATGCACAGAAATTGCAAAAACAGCGATTTCGCGCATGTCTGTCTCGGGTTTGCCACGCAGAAACAGCGTGAAAACACCTCGCCGCCTCAGCCAGCGAACAGTAACTTGTATGGGACCTTCCGATCACTCATGCCGCAATGCTTCGATAGGACTCAGCTTTGCCGCTTTCCTTGCGGGATAGATGCCGAAGAAAATACCCACCGCAGAGGAAAAAAGGCTGGCCCCCAGCACGGTGCTCAGATTGACCTTGGCAGTAAAACCCACAAGGGAGCAGACTCCGTAAGCACCCGCAACGCCGATAATTATGCCTATGATACCTCCCAGCAAAGTGATGATGGCCGACTCCGACAAGAACTGCAGTAATATGGAATTTGTCCTTGCCCCCAGGGATTTACGGATACCAATCTCCCTGGTCCGCTCCGTGACGGACACCAGCATAATGTTCATAACGCCGATGCCTCCCACCAGCAGCGATATGGCTGCCACAAATACTACAAATATGGTGATATAGCTCAGGATCTCATCCATCTGGCTCATATAATCGTTAAAGTTCTCCACTTGGATGGCATTCCTGCCGCGGACATTGTGGCGGTTTTCCATCAATCGCACCGTATCCTGTGCCACCTGGTTCGCATATTCGGCACTTTCCGAAATGATCAGCAGGTCATTGTTCTCGATCCAAAACCCGTAGGAAGCGCTTATCACGGAGAGAGGCACCTCCATAGTCACAGTGTTGCTTCCCATCATTCCTCCCAGCAGTGAGGCATTGTCCTGCCGGATACCGATGATAGTGAATTCCTGCTCTGTCCCATACAGGGAAAAGTCAAATGTCATGCCGATCACATTTGTCGTCCCGAACAGGGTCTTAGCGCTGCTTTCCGTGATAACGCAGACTTTCTTGGCCGAATAATAATCACTGTCATCAAAATAGCGGCCCTTTATCACAGGGTCATTGCTGGAATATTCCAATCCGGGCATGCCGAAGGACGCGGATGCCGTAAAAATCCCCTTTCTGCCCGAAGCCGTCCCCTGCCAGCTCCACTTCGGAGTAACCGCCTTTACATGAGGCACTTTCTCCAGGATAGCCTCTATATCTTCATCGGTAAATTCCAGGCTGATGCCCTCGTCATTGTTTCCGTAGGAGTATATGTAAATCTGGCCTCCTGCCATACTGTTCAATTCGTCGTTGATACCGCCTTTGACGCCGTTGCCGATGGAAATAATCATAATAACAGATGATATCCCAATAATGATACCCAGCATCGTCAATATGGACCGGCCTTTATTGCTCCGTATATTCATCAGGGCAATCTTAATATATTCCCATACTTGTGCCATACTAATCTCCATTCCGGAGCGTTTACGCGACGGGGCGACACAAATATCAAATTTGCGTCTGCCATCAAACAAATTTGTGGCGCTCCGGCACAAAT
>CANRWO010000094.1 GCA_947643615.1 uncultured Lachnospiraceae bacterium | reverse complement strand
GTGAGAAGTACTTCTATCCACTCACAGCAAAGGCTGTTTCGCGGAGAAGTACTAAGTCTCACACGTGAAAAACGCAAAGTGCGGCGTTTTTCGTTTTTATTTGAGCCGCCAAAAGGCGGCATGGAGGATAGTGTGAACGAGTTACGGAGTACTATATATGAGTTGCTTGTAGAAGCAGAAAAAGCCTATGGTTCCCGGGATGCGGTCAGATATAAGGTAAAGCGCCCCGGAGAAAACGGCAAAAAAGAAACGAAGGTAGAGTCGAAGACCTATACCCAGCTTAGGAACGACAGCGAGCGGTTTGCTGCGGCCCTTGGGGGACTGGGGGAACGGGGGAAGCACATTGCCGTTATAGGCGCTACCTCTTATTCCTGGATCACAGCCTATTACGGCATTGTCAGCAGCGGCAGTGTGGCGGTGCCTCTGGATGCGAATCTCCCGGCAGAGGATCTGTGTGAGCTCATTGACAGGGCGGATGTAACAACCCTTGTATATGATGAGACGAAGGCAGATGTGGCCCGGAAGGCATCAGAACTATGCGGAGGGTTAAAGAATTTGATTGCCATGCAGGCAGACTCCGCGGTTTCCGGCGCACTGTCCTTGTGGGAGCTGATCCAGGGGGCGGAGCCGGACAAAAGCTGCAATCCGAAGCCTGAGGACCTGGCTACCATCATGTTTACTTCAGGCACTACGGGAAAGAGCAAGGGGGTCATGCTGACCCACAGAAACCTTGCCGAGAATGCCACATCCCTTGACATGGGATATGAACCCGGAATGGTGGTCATGAGCGTTCTGCCTATACACCATGCATATTGCCTGAGCATGGATATCTTAAAAGGCACATCCATAGGAGCCGTCATCTGCATCAATGACTCTCTTTTAAGGGTTGCCCAGAACATCAAACTCTTTGAGCCTGAGATGATCCTGATGGTGCCCCTGATGGTGGAAACGCTGGCCAAAAAGCTGGAAGAGGCGGCGCTGATCCCGGCTCCCATTATAAAGGCGAAGGTCTTTGGGAAGCAGTTCCATACGATCTGCAGCGGCGGCGCGTATTTAAATCCTAAATACATTGATCTTTTTAAAAGGTACAATATCACCATACTTCAGGGGTATGGCATGACAGAGTGCGCCCCCGTCATCAGCACCAATTACAATCAGGCCATGAAGGCCGGGGCGGTGGGGAAATGTATGCCCAACTGTGAGGCCAAAACCGTTGAGGAAGAGATCTGGGTAAGGGGTACCAGCGTTATGCAGGGGTATTATAAGATGCCGGAAGAAACGGCCCAGACCCTTGAGGATGGCTGGCTGAAAACAGGTGATCTGGGATACGTGGATGAGGATGGTTTCCTGTTCCTCACCGGGCGGAAAAAGAACCTGATCATTACCCCCAACGGGGAGAATGTGTCCCCCGAGGAGATTGAGAACAAGCTGGGGGAGAAGCGGCTGATCCAGGAAGTGCTGGTGCGGGACAGTGAAGGCATGATCGAGGCGGAGATATTCCCTGATTTTGAGTATGCCGCGAAGAAACGGATCAAGGACGTGCCTGCCCAGTTACAGAAGGCCATTGATCAGTACAACAGCACTGCACCGCTTTACAAGCGTATATTTAAGCTGAAGGTTCGCGACGTAGAGTTTGAGAAGAATACCACCAAAAAAATAAAGAGATTTTAAGTTGTCAGATTTTTCAAAGGATTTCCTATACAACAGAAGGGATTTTATGGTATAATCTTACTTAAGAATATAATCTAGGAGGGTATACTATGGCAAAAGAAATGATAGCAATGCTTCTGGCCGGCGGACAGGGTTCCCGCTTGTACGCTCTGACTGAGAAGCTTGCGAAGCCGGCAGTTCCGTTTGGCGGAAAATACCGTATTATTGACTTCCCGCTGTCCAACTGTGTCAATTCGGGGATTGACACGGTGGGTATCCTGACCCAGTACCAG
The DNA here is from genome assembly GCA_947643615.1 of uncultured Lachnospiraceae bacterium. Taxonomy (GTDB): domain Bacteria; phylum Bacillota; class Clostridia; order Lachnospirales; family Lachnospiraceae; genus Acetatifactor. Next base: position 8,208 of record CANRWO010000094.1, on the reverse strand, counting down.
CCCCTGGTGCTGAATGAGTACATAGGAAACGGGCAGCCTTGGGATCTGGACCGTCTCTATGGGGGAGTACATGTCCTTCCGCCCTATCAAAAGGCCAGCGGTTCCGACTGGTATAAGGGGACTGCAAATGCAATCTACCAGAACATTTCCTTTATCGAAAGATACGATCCCCAGTATGTCATCATTCTGTCGGGTGACCAGATCTGCAAGCAGGATTACAGTGATTTCCTGAAATTCCACAAGGAGAAGAACGCGGAGTTCTCCGTAGCCGTGATGGAGGTTCCCTGGGAAGAGGCTTCCCGCTTCGGCCTGATGGTTGCGGATGAGGATGACAAGATTACGGAATTCCAGGAGAAACCCAAGAATCCCAAGTCTAACCTGGCTTCCATGGGTATCTATATCTTCAACTGGGATATTCTGAAGAAATATCTGGAGGAGGATGAGGCAGACCCGAATTCCGAGAATGACTTCGGAAATAACATTATCCCCAATCTCCTGAAAGACAGCCGCAGGATGTACGCTTACCATTTTGACGGTTACTGGAAGGATGTTGGAACCATTTCTTCCCTGTGGGAGGCAAATATGGAGATCCTTGACCCTGAGCACAGCGGGATCAACCTTTTTGACGAAGACTGGAAGATTTACAGCCGTAACAGCGGTATGACCGGGCATAAGATCAGTGCCGGCGCTGTGGTGGAGAATTCCATGATCACAGACGGTTGCCGTGTCAAGGGTGAAGTGAAGCATTCCATCCTCTTTGCCGGCGTCAGGGTAGAGGAAGGCGCAGTGGTAGAGGATGCGGTAATAATGGGCGGCACGGTGATCAAGTCCGGAGCTGTAGTAAAGCATTGTATCGTGGCGGAGAATGTTACCATCGGAGAAAACGCGGTAGTGGGCGCTATGCCTACGGAGGAGGAAAACGGTGTTGCCACCATCGGCGAGGGTGTTACCATCGGCGATAACGCCAAGGTTGGCCCTAAGGCTATGGTGAGGAAGAACGTGGAAGGCGGTGAAGTAGAATGCTGAATTCAAACACAAGTGCACTTGGTATAGTATTTCCCAACAGCTATGATGCGTTGGTTCCTGATCTGGTAAATGTGCGTTTGATGGCATCCATTCCCTTTGCCAGCCGTTACCGTCTGATTGACTTTATCCTGTCCAGCATGGCGCACTGCGATATTGACAATATTGCCGTTATGGTGAACAATAATTACCACTCCCTGATGGACCATCTCGGCTCCGGCCGTGAATGGGACCTGGTGCGCAAGAACGGCGGACTGCATATTTTCCCTCCTTTTGTGGAGAAGGGTGTTAAGCCTTATGTAGGCCGTGTGGGCGCAGTGGCAAGCATTCTTGGCTTTTTGAGAAGCCAGAAGGAAAAGTATGTAGTGATGACAGATACCAATATTGTGGTGAACTTTGATTTCAACGCCATGATTAAGGCCCATATCGAGAGCGGCGCGGATGTGACTGTGGCTTATAATGAGCAGGAGCTTCCGGAAAGCATGATGAAAAATGAGGACAACGGACTGGCTTACTATTATACGCTGAATATTGAGGACGGCAGGATCACACAGATCCATGTGAACTCCAAGAAGACCGGCATCCAGAATATGTCCATGAATATGTTTGTGCTGGAGCGTGAGCTGCTGATCGACCTGATCAATACGGCTTCTGTCCGCGGGCAGGTCTATTTCGAGCGTGATGTGCTTCTTCCGCAGTTGAGCAAGCTGAACATACAGGCATATAAATACGACGGATATGTGGCGCGTATCTGTGATATGAAGAGCTATTTTGAAGAAAACATGAAGCTTCTGGACGACCATAATCTGGATGCTCTGTTCTCCAGTCAGCAGATTTACACCAAGATCCGTGACGATAACCCCACCAGATATATTGAGGGTGCAAAGGTGCAGAATGTGATGGTGGCTGACGGCTGCGTGATCGAAGGCGAAGTGGAGGACAGTATCCTTTTCCGTGGCGTCAAGGTAGCAAAGGGCGCCAAAGTCAAGAACTGTATTCTGATGCAGGATGCGGTGATCGAGGCAGGTGCGGATATTGAGTATCTGATTATGGATAAGAATGTCACGGTTTCGGCGGGCAAGTCCATGAAGGGCACGGATACTTTCCCTGTATACATCGGGAAGCACCAGACGGTATAGGATTCCATACATACGGCCTGTGATGGCCTGTGATGAAAAAAGAGGGTGTTGCGAAATCATCAAAACGGATGGTTGGGCGACACCCTCGCTCTGTCTGCTTTAACGGAGTTTCCGATTTCCTGATCGGCAGTGGGGCAATAACAATGCATAGAATATTAGCAATTATTATTTATTTAATGAATCTTTTGATTTCTTCTTCCGTGTTTAATAATCCAATCCTGGGCCTTGCTTTCTCCTGTTTTCTCCCACTGTGAAATAATAAAATCAGCTTTCTCAGGAGCGTCTTTGTACAGGTCATTGAGATTATTCCCCACACTTTTTTGAACAAATTTTTCCGGGTCATCTTTTAATTTTGTAAGAATGGCTGTATATCTTTCAAATTCGTTCAATGCAACAAATAACTTTTTCGACCATGGCAGCCGTATCCTAACCCCTTCGCTTGCAAGCCGCCTGACATGCACATTTTTGTCAGTTGTCCATTTTATTAACTCGTCCATTACCTCTTTGGGATGCTCTTGGAGTAATGGGCGGATAGCAAACTCTCCGGTAAATCTTTTGGTTAATTCTTTCAAAAACATAAGTGATAAAACCCAATTTTCATTTCCGCATCGTTCGACATATCTGCCAATAGGCCATAACCACCATCCCAAATTGAACATTCCTTCAGGTTGTTCTAATTCGGGCCCCAGCATATTGAAAAATGCCTGGATATTTTTTGAATAATCGCCTGTCATGCTTGTTTGCATAGCATCTACGATACAGTCCAACCTTGCAAATAACTCTTTGTCGTCCAACCTGCCGATTAAAGAGTGACAAAAGGCTTTTTCGTCAAAGTCAGGCATTACGAAAAGTATCTTTTGAGAAAGGCTGATAATATAATCATCATTATAGTGGTCTTTATGTTTCATATTTATTTATTCCTAACTCCTTTTTCGGGAAAGCATTCCCGGCGCATAAAATTAAAAGTATTCAGTGACTGCAATATTTGGAAAAGAAATCATGACATACCCATTTTTCTATACAAGCAATAATCTCCGATTTATTTTTAGAAGTAATTTGCTCTAAAGGATAATCCCACTTATAATCTTTGACAAGTAGCAACAAATAATTTCCATTAATATTATGGCTGGGATACCAACCCAAATCAATAGTCAGATTAGCCTTTTCATTATGAAGTCGTATTAAATCTTCATTCAACTCAAATAAATCATTTAAATCATGTATGGCAAGATCATATTCTGTAAAGTTGTTATATTCTATTTTCCATCCTGCCTGGATTCGCAGTGGCTGTAATTCATAGTACATTTATTGTCCTCTACAATTTCTTTTTATTTGAATATAAGTTTTTATCTGCTACTAACTATGTATCTTTATAAATTCATTTTTAGTGGTTACACAATTCTAAAAAGGGAGTTGATTAATTAATACAAAAATTTATTCACTTATGTTTTCCGCCACGGTAATAACCGAAGCATATTATAGTAAACAGGCAGGGAATAGCGGCATATCCTGCACTCACTTGTCCGTGGTGGATCAGCACATATATGCCACCGGCAAAGGTAAGCATCAGGCATATGATTCCGAATATCAATGCAGCCTTTTTCATAGGCATCCTCCTATATTAATCTTTATTTTTCTCTTATTAACTCGCTTTTTCTCCTATATAAATACTAAATGAGCCAGAGCAGTAAAAATCAGTGCAACAGCATGATTTCCAACCTGCTTATCCGGACACAAAGTCAGATTGGTACTTTCCAAAAGGCAATGGAAACGCTTTTCCGGCAAGCACTTTGGCTCTAATCCGGTTGTTCAATGTCCAGAAAATCACGCAGATATATTTCCATCGAACGGTTCATCTCTCTGGAGAAATCCGACTCATATTTTCTTTTCCAGAAGGCTTCCATCCATTCCTCATAGCTTTTTCCGTCGGTTCTTCCCGAAAACATTTCCCGGATCTGGGCGCCGCTTTTATCCTGGTAGCTGTTTTCACAGACGATATCCGAAACCCGGAACCGTTCCGGCTTTTTCCGTTCCTTCTGCTGTTCGGTGGGATGTCCGAAAATGAGCAGGCATGCAGGGTATACATATTCGGGGAGCTGCAAAAGCGTTTTCATTTCTTCCGCATTTTCCATGACATCCCCGATATAACAGGAGCCGATGCCAAGGCTTTCCGCTGCCGTCACCGCATTTTGTGCCGCAATCAGTGCATCTTCCACAGCCAGCAGCAGATCACCCGCTCCGGGGACACGCGGCTTTAACCCTGCTTCCTCATAAAAAGAAAGCCATTTCCGGCAGTCCGCGCAAAATACAAGCACCATCTTCGCTTTTGCCATAAAGAGCTGGTTATCACATAATACGGCAAGCCGTTCTTTTTTGTTTTCATCCGTGATATCGAGAATGGTGTACAACAATTGGCAGCCTGCCGAAGGGGCCTGCAGCGCCGCCTGTAAAATGCTGTTTTTGTCCTCTTGGGTTATTTCTTCCCCTGTAAATGCACGGACGGATTTCCGTTCATAAAGAGACCTTATTATATCATTTGCCATTTTGATTTTCCTTTCTGCCGGCTGATAATCCGGATGATAATATCATTGGGTTTTTATTCACGCGAGCAACAAGCCAAGTGGCTGCTTGCAGACATTTGGCGACTGCCGCTAGGGTCAAATACCCCGCTGCTCTGCAGCGCTGCAAGTTTGATACCCCGTTGCTTGAAGCGGGGTCTTTGATTGATTCCTGTGGATTCTTTTATTTATTATTCTGTTTTTCCTGCCGATACTATCAGTATAATGTTTTGCCGGCGATAATTCAAGAAATATATCACGGCACAAAATGATTGCACAGGCAAAGCGCAAGGCTTTGAGGCCGTATATCCGGGAAGCATATGGATATGCAAAAGAGAAATTTGCCAAAAGAAAGTGAAATGTGTGGAAATAGAAGGGAAGACCTGAAATGAACACTTATCAGGTGATAGACGAAAAAAACTGGGAGAGGGCCATGCACTGCAGGATTTTCAGGGAAAGTGTGGAGCCTGCTTTCTGTGTGACTTTTGAGGCTGATATTACAAATTTCCGGCGGAAGGTGAAGGCGCAGAATCTTTCTTTTACGCTGGCGTTTGTGTATGCGGTATGTAAATGCGCGAATGAGATTGAAGCGTTTCGGTATCGTTTTCTGGACGGGAAGGTGGTTCTTTTTGACCATATTGATACTGCGTTTACTTATCTGAATCAGGATACGGGGTTGTTCAAAGTGGTTAATGTGCCGCTTCGGGGCAGTATTCAGGAATATGTGGCGACAGCGGGAAGGGCTGCCAGGGAGCAGAAGGAATATTTTACCGGCCCCCTTGGAAATGATGTGTTCCAGTGTTCGCCTATGCCCTGGATCACCTATACGCATATCTCACATACCAATTCCGGGAAAAAGGATAATGCGACGCCTTTGTTTGACTGGGGGAAGTATTATGAGAAGGATGGTAAGATCGTGATGCCCGTATCTGTCCAGGCTCATCATTCTTTTGCGGATGGGATACATATCGGGCAGTTTGCGGATATGCTCCAGAGATATCTGGATTCGTTTTAGGAGCGAAATCTGGATGATATCATAGAATCCATGATAGGATTTATTATTAAAATTTATTGTAAGTTTACAAAAAAGGGTTGAAAATGCCCGGGAGGTATTTTCAGTCCTTTTTTTGTGGAATGCTTTTCCATCGGGAAGGGAATGTGTTTGCGGAAGTGATTGACATGTCAGCATTTTCTTTGTATAATAGTTATTGACTTAAAGTCAATAACTATGGAAGGGATGGATGAAAATTGGCAAGGCCAGTGAAAAAACAGCCGGAACAATGGAAGAAAGAGATTCTGGATGCGGCAAAGGAACTGTTTTTATCAAAGGGTTATGAGGAAACTGCCATTACGGATATTATGGAAATGGCAGGCGGCGCAAAGGGGATGTTTTACCGTTTTTTCCAGAGCAAGGAAGAGGTCATGCACGCTTTAGGGGATCAGATGTTTTTGGAAAATAATCCTTTTGAGGCAGTCAGGGGGCGTTCTGGCCTGAACGGATTGCAGAAGATCCGGGAAGTGCTTGCTTTTGACAGGGCTGACGGAGAACGGGAGGAGATTAACATGCAGGCAATCCCTATCCTGAAAGACCCGCGCATTCTGGCGGCTGCAATGGAGGCGAATCGGCGGGTGCTGACTCCTTTATGGCTGGAACTGATCGAAGAAGGGCGGCGTGACGGTTCCATCCGGACGGAATACGCAAAGGAACTTTCCGAGCTGCTGCCCCTTGTTAATTTCTGGCTGCTGCCGTCCGTGTTTCCGGCGGATGCGGAAGAAATCCGGCATAAATGCCGGTTTGTCACAGAAGTCCTTTCGGCAATGGGACTTCCGATCATAGAGGATGAGATGATTGGGCGGACAGAGCGGATACTGGGAGGCTATAGGGAAGAAAGGAAGGAGTAGCGTATGGGTCAGAAACTGTTTACGAGAAATTTTACGCTCCTTGTACTGGGGCAGGCAAGTTCTTTGTTTGGGAATTATATTTTACGTTTGGCGCTGTCTATGTATGTTCTGGAAGTGACCGGTTCAGCGGCTGTGTTTGCGGGCATTTTGTCCATTGCGACAATACCCACGATCCTTTTATCGCCTTTCGGCGGCATTTTGGCTGACCGGGCAGACAGGAGGAACATTATGGTGGCGTTGGATACGCTTACGGGGATGTCTGTCTTATGCGCGGTAGTTTTTTTGTCCGGGAGGAATGACATTGCTGTGATCGGTGTGCTGTTGGTGGTACTCTCAGTCCTTGGGGCATTTGAGACGCCTACGGTGCAGGCCTGTATCCCACAGATGCTGTCAGGCGATAACATTATTAAGGGAAATGCGGTCGTAAACCAAGTGGCGTCCATTTCTTATTTAATCGCGCCTTTGCTGGGCGGTATTCTGTATGTGGCAGTGGGGTTGAAGCCGGTGATGTATGCAAGTGCCGTATGCTTTTTTATAACGGCGTTGTTTGAATGTTTTATCAAATTGAGATATCAGGCCAGGGATTTCAAGGGGAATATTTTATCTATGGTAAAAGATGATTTTTCTGAAAGTATCCGGTTTATCACAAAGGAGAGGCCGGATATCATGAAGATGCTGCTTCTGGCAGCGCTCTCACGCTTTTTTGTCATGGGGGTCACATTGGTCGGACTGCCTTTTCTTGTGCGGACCGTGCTGGGACTGGACGCGAAATTTTATGGAGGGGCGGAGAGCGCACTGGCGGTGGCAACTATTTTGGGAAGTATTGCCGCAGGATTTCTTACGGGGAAGTTAAGATCCGGCAGATTATCTTATGTGCTTGCGGCAATCGGTATCTGTATCATTCCGGCAGGGACCGTATTCCTTTTCCCCTCCGGCGCGTTTATCAGATATGCCGTGATTGTTGCTGCTTTCTGCGGCATGCAGGCCGCAATCAGTATCTTTTCTATTTTTGCGGTATCCATGATCCAGCAGAATACGCCGGATAAGCTGATTGGGAAGATCATGGCTTATACAGCCGCTGTTACGATGTGTGCCCAGCCGATTGGACAGATGGTATATGGAATTTTGTTTGACCGGTTCCATGGGGCAGTGTATCTTGTATTGATCCCTTCGGGTATCACGATATGCGTGATCGGACTGCTTGCCACAGGTTTTTTCGGGAAACTGGAAGGAAAGCAGGGCGGCACAATAGACGGATAAACAGGCTCTTTCAATCCCAGCCACTGGTCGGGGAACACTGCCAAGGCCAGATCCTGCCCAAATCAAAATAAAATAATATCTGGCAGTGTATTGTTATATTGTCTGCTTTCCAAACATTGCCAGATATTCCTGGGCCTGTTGGAGGGATATTTCCAGTTTTTTCTGTAGTCTTTCCAGAATATCGTTTTCAGAAAGGCCACAGTCAAGGCCTGTCTCAATAATGCCTTCGGCCTTGCCCCTGGCTTTGCCTCTGGCTTCACCCCTGGCTTCGCCCTCTTTTGCAATTTCATTAAATAAAGTACACATATCAGCATCTCCTTTCGCAG
>CANRWO010000093.1 GCA_947643615.1 uncultured Lachnospiraceae bacterium | reverse complement strand
TGGGACTGGTATTGGACAGGCAGATTTCTGGAGACAGTGTGGGAAACACCAAAGACTCTGGCGGATTGCAGTGATGAAATCTTTCCGGATGTGCAGTGGGCGGTTTTCCGGGGAGCAAAGGGAAGTGCTGTTGCCGTAAAGGGTGGGCACAACGAGGAATCCCACAACCACAATGATGTGGGAAGTTTCTTTTATCTGGCGGACGGGGAGGCGTTTTTGGACGATCTGGGCTGCGGCGAGTATACGAAGGATTATTTTTCGGACAAAAGATATACCGTCTTCTGCAATCGGGGAGCAAGCCATAATATCCCTCTGATAGACGGCTGTGACCAGTGTCCCGGCAGGGAATACCGTGCGGAAAGCTTTGACGTCCCTGAGAAGGGGACTGCGGTGATCCGGTTTGAGGCGGCTTACGGGCAGCCGTATCTGAGGCGGCTGGAGAGGCGGTTGCATCTGGAGAAAGCCACAGGGGAGCTTGCCGTGACGGATGTGGCAGAGGCGGACAGAGCGGTGGAATTTAAGGAAAATCTTGTCACCAGACTTCCGGTGACTGTGGAGGACGGGCAGATCGTGATCCACGGAAGAAAGCACTTCGCCAAAATCGTGCTCCGGGGCGTCTGTGGAGAGATTGAGCAACAGGAAGTTTGCCATGTTAATCATCAGGGGGAGCCGGAGCAGGTTCATGTCCTGCAGTGGAAAGTGGAGCCGCAGCAAATACGGGCAGGCCAGGGTTATGCCTATGTGAGTGAATTCACGGTTTCATTGGATACGATTTCCGACATTGCACCATGATGTAGGATTCATGTGGCTTCTGTCTAGTGTGCTGACCAGATTACTTTCAGCTAAATAGCGCAGAATGAATTTTCAGCCTGCAAGGCAGATTTCCGACGGCGTAGTGGTGGCTACGTCTAGGAAATCTAACGTTGCAGATGGAAATTCAGACAAGATATTTAGCGAAATGTAATACGGTCAGCACACTAGTGTCGCTGACTACAGCCATGGCCGGAAATCCATTTGCCAATAGAGGTATAAGGGTGCAAAAAGCCAGTACCATCTTAGCGGAAAATGTGATATAATTCCCCCATGAGCCAATACACAAAAGAAATTATGACAATAACCATCCTTCTCTTATCCTGTCTTCTGGCTGTTTTGGCACTGTGGGCGATCCGCAGGAAAAGGCGCCGTATGGCAGAGGATATGGATCTGATGGAAGGGCATGAATTTGAATATTTCTGTGCGGAGCTGCTACAGAGAAGAGGCTTTCAGGATGTGGAGGTCACCAGGGGCAGCGGAGATTACGGTGTGGATATCCTGGCAGAGAAGGAAGGAGTGACTTATGCCATCCAGTGCAAATGCTACAGTGCGCCCGTGGGTATCAAGGCGGTGCAGGAGGCTTATGCCGGACGGGACTACTATGACAGGATGGTGGGCGCCGTCCTCACCAACCAATATTTCACCGCCCCCGCCGTGGAGGCCGCCGGGAAATTGAAAATACTGCTCTGGGACAGAGGCTATCTGGAGGAGATGATGGGGGAGAACATTTGAAAAAGCAGTCCGGAAGAGCAGCCGGTGGCCAAGAAACAGATTTTGGACAAGTGACTGCAGAAGAGGTTCGGGAGAGTAGATGATATAAGGGGGAAAGTGTTATGGGGCGAGGAGACATAAGAAGACGTTTCGGATGCCTGCTGCTGGCGGGGATTTTCCTTTTGGGCACGGCAGGCTGCGGAACCGCAAAGGAGCCTGAGGAGGAAGAGGATAAGGAGCTTGTGCTCACCGGGGAGATGGTTCCCACGGCCAGTTTTCAGGAGGTCAAATTTAATCTTGGAAACCTGAGCAAATTTGTGTGGCAGGACGACCACCTTTTATATCTGGAGAGCACATGGGATAAGGAGAGGCAGATAGCCCAGACCACGCTGTATCAGGTAAATCAGGACGGGACAGGGGCGCCGGAGGCGCTTTACACAGGAATTTCGGAGGATTATTCCATTCTGCAATTTACGGTAGGCCGGGAGGGTTCTTTTTATTTCCTGGAGAGGAAAATGGAAGAGAACGGTGCGGCTTCGCTTTATCTTAGGAAGCTGGACAGTGGCTTGCAGGAAGTTTATCTCCAGGCGGTCCAGGGGGAAGAGTTTGGGACTTTGGCCCAATCCTACCATTCCTTTTCGGATATGCATGTGGACAGCAACGGAAATCTCCTGCTGGAGGGTGTCAACAACAGGGGATATTTTTTCGACACGGAGGGCCGGTACACAGGGAGCGATGAGGTTCCGGCGTACCAGGGACAGATGATAGACGCGGGGAGCCAGGGATACTTCTATGTCTGCCAGGATGGCGTAACATGGGGCACACAGAACTTTGTGTTTCAGAAGGTGGACTTTGCCGGGGGCAGGCTGGGGGCGGAAGAGAGCAGGGATTTGTCGGCTGCCCAGAAGAACGGGATGGAAAACGGAACCATCCTAAGCGGTTATGACTTGGGCATCCTGATTTCCATGGAGAACGGACTCTGGTCCTATGATTACGATACGGGGGAGTGCTTAGAGCTGCTGGACTGGCAGAAAATGGGGGTGGATGGTTCCATCCTGACGGAAATACGTTTCCTGCAGCCGGATTTTCCCCTGGAAAACCTGAGCGGATATGCGGAGCCGCCGGCAGAAGGTGGGTTGGTTCCCGGGACGGTCCCCGAAATCCCGCCTGTTCTTGAGGCATTTTCTTATGATGTATCCCTTTCCGGCGGGCAGAACCCGGAGATTGTCCGGGTGGGTTACCTTGACCGGGGATATGTGCCGGAAAAACAGACCGTTACGCTTGGCATGGCATATGTCTCTACTCCGCGAATGGGGCAGTTGGTGCGCAGCTTCAACCGGTCCAATATGAAATATGAGGTCGTTATTAAAAATTATGATGATATGGACACTTTTACCAACGATTTGCTCTTTAACCCGTCGGAAGTGCCGGATATGCTGGAGCTTGGCTGGGTGAATAAGGACATGCTGGAGAAAAAGGGACTTTTGGAGGACCTGACCCCTTATTTCAAGGAGAGCGACGTTGTAGGTGAGGCGGATATCATGGAAGCTGTCTGGGATTCTTGCGGGAGCGAAGAAGGACTGTACAGTATGATGACCAATTTTTCCTTGACTTCCCTTTATACCACAGCAGATACAATCCCCCGGTCAGGATGGACTTATGACCAGCTCTTTGGGTTGGGGAAGGATTATCCTGACTCAAAGCTTCTGAATGTATATTCTGCAGGATCCGTATGGAATCTTTTGTCCAATACGATGGACTCGTATATAGATTGGGAAAAGGGGGAGTGTCATTTTGACTCGCCGGAATTTAAGGGCCTGCTGGAAAATGTGAAGGGCCTGTCCTATCCGGAGAACCAGGAAGACCAAAGAGTTTTTTACAGTGATGAGGAAGCTGCAAAGCTACTGAAAAAGGAATTCCTGCTCCAATATATCTATTATTATAGTCCATATGATTACAGCCAACAGTATAACGAGTACAGGGATAAGGCATGGGATGTGGGATTTCCTACCCAGGATGGCGAGCTCTGCTACCTGATGAGTCCGATGCTGCAGTTTTCCATTTGCAGCGCTTCTCCCTGTAAGGATGGCGCCTGGGCATTCCTGGAGTTTGTGCTTTCGGAGGAGCAGCAGAGCTGGTATGGCAGTGAAAGAGGCGGGTTCCCGGTACGGAAAGATGCTTTTGAAGCTTACTTGAGGAAACCTTATAACCCCCTGTATCATATGGAGGGAGAAGATACTTCCGAGGAGATGGCGGAAAGGCTCCGGAATGTAATGGAGCATTTGCGGTTGGACAGCTTCACTTCTACCGGCGAGATTGACAAGATCATCCATGAGGAAATACAGGCTTTCTTCGCCGGGGACAAGACAGTGGAGCAATGCGTGGAGATCATACAAAACAAGGCGCAGCTTTATTTGGATGTAAATTATTAGCCTTATGAATGGAGCTCAAGCCATTCCTGCAGGGACAGGAAATCGGAAGGGCCGCAGTCCAGGTAGAAACAGCGGAAACGATAATCGGAGTATTCTTCTCCCCAGAGTTCCTTTGCCTGCTCCTGCAGGGCCAGGATTTCCAGGTATCCCAGGTAATATTTCAGGTAGTTGCAGGGTTCCTGTGCGATATAGGTATAGATGGAGCGGCAGGAACTGCTGCTTTTGATCCCGAATTTACCCAGGATCTCGGCAATCTGCCCATAGGAGGCATCTTCATAATGGATCATGATGTCCAGCATGGAATAGAGGCACAGCTGCATACTGCGGTTGTGCTTTTCCAGTTCTGCCATAACGGCATCCGTGCTGTATCCCTGCTCCTGCATCAGCGATGCGGCGTAATCATAAGACAGGAATTCCACATAAAGCGCCCAGCCTTCCTGATAACCGCCATACCATAGCAGTTCCCTGGCAGGCCGCTCTTCAAGTTCCGCGGCTTTGCGGTTGTAGTAGACCGTCTGGTAGAGGTGGCCGGGATAGCCTTCGTGGGCCAGCGTGGTATACAGCTCCAGGCCGTTGGGTGTCTTGCTGGTATTGATGTGGATGGTGTTCTGGGTTGTGTCGTCTATGGGCGCTGTAATATAATAGGCGGGTGCGGTGTACTTTTCCAGGCTTGGGGACACGGGCCTTACCGTGACGGTAGTATGCCCGCCGGAGACAGGGGGGAACTGTCCCTGCATCCGCTGCTGCAGGTCCGTCAGCATTTCTGCCGCATCCGTGTAGGGAAATGAGTTTTGCCTGCTTTCGGCACCGTCCGTTAGAATGCCGGGGTTGGCAGCAACGAGGCTGCGCATTGCTTCATATTCTTCTTTGAATTTCTCGGCCAGGAGCAATTGTATTTCTTCCACGGGCCGGTAGGAGCCGGTTTCCGAAATCAACAGATATTGATAATATTCCTTTCCGGCCTCCGTATGCCCCAGGCCTGATAGAACGATATTCTCGTCTTCCAGCAGGATCAACCCGTCTCCCAGGGCAATATATGCGGGCAGCAGCACTGTCTTTAGAAGACGGTCGTTTTGGGCAATGTATGCGTCCGCTTCGGCTTGCGTAATGGTATCTGCCTGTAGGAGCGGCGTCAGCCGTTCTCTGAAGGTGGTCTGCAGGAAGTGGGTCCCGTTGTCCAAATCCGATTTTGTGACGATTGTGTCACATTGCCTGCGGACATCCTGCAGGGAGGAAGCGGGCATGATCAGTCCTGCGGCAGCCTTTTCCTGTTCAAAGGTAAGGAGAGAGGAAAAGTATTCGTCCGTCTGATCCAAAAGGGCAAGATAATCGGTAATATCCCGCTTGGAGCGGAAAGCATATTCTGCCAGCAGGATGGGAAGCTGGGACTGCATACCGGAGTTGGGGGCCAGAGGCTCATTATAATAGGGATACTCCGCCATGGCTAAGGAGTTTTCCAGGGAGCGGGTGAGCAGCCGGTGGAGATAGGCATCCCCGTGGGAGAGATTGTCACTATGTATGGACTGCAGTGCGGTGATGGTATTTTCAGTGGCAGTCCGGTTTTGCACGGATGCTTCGCTGTCATAACAGGCAAGGACAGGTTCGTAGTCATAGATGCCGTAATTTTCCGGATATGCCAGGGTGTAGTGCATGTTTAATGTGTTGGATCGCATTTCCTCTGTAAACAGAGTAGAAGTGATGTGGGTAAAGCGTTTTTCGTCCTGCTTGTATGCAAAGAGAAATGTTGTGACAGCAGAAAAGGCCAGGAAAACACTTGCCGCCAATGCCATCTGCCTTGCAGAAAGTGGGTTTCTATGTTTCAAGTAGGTTTCACCGCCGGGATCTTGAGATTGATTTAATATATGCAGGCTTTTTCGGATCTATGAGTTACGGCATTTCTCCTGCCGGGGCGCAGCCTGTATCCCCCTGCAATCTGTGGGCCGGCAGGCTGGGGTCGTTACGCCTTTCCGGCCTCTGAATAAGGATTGACGAATTCCAAGATGATTGATAGGATAATAATAAGGCCGCAGGGGCGGCAGAACGGAGGGTCAGATCAATGAGTGAAACGGCAAAGAAAGCAATTGAAGCGGGGAGGGCGGTGCTTGGCATCGAATTCGGCTCCACCAGGATTAAGGCGGTCCTGGTAGACGAGACCCATGCACCCATCGCTATGGGAACACATGACTGGGAGAACCGCCTGGAAAATAATATTTGGACGTACAGCCTGGAGGATATCTGGAACGGCCTGCAGGCCTGCTACAGAAGCCTGGTGGAGGATGTGCAGGCAAAGTATGGCGTGAAGCTGACAAAGCTTGGGGCGCTGGGATTTTCAGGCATGATGCACGGCTATATGCCCTTTGACGCCTCAGGGGAGCTTCTGGTCCCTTTTCGGACCTGGAGGAATACCATGACGGAGGAAGCCTGTAAAAAGCTGGTATCCGTGTTTGATTTTAACATTCCCCAGAGGTGGAGCATTGCCCATCTCTATCAGGCAGTTATAAGCGGGGAATCCCATGTAAAAGACATTGCCTTTGTCACTACCCTGGCCGGATACATTCACTGGAAGCTGTCAGGTGAGAAGGTTCTGGGTGTGGGTGAGGCTTCCGGCATGTTTCCCATTGATTCGGAGATATGCAGTTTTGATGAGAGGATGCTGGATCAGTTTGACCGGCTGGTAGAACCGGAGGGATTTGGCTGGAAGGTCAGGGATATTCTGCCGAATGTGCTGAAGGCAGGGCAGGCAGCAGGCATGCTGACGGAGGAAGGCGCAAGACTGCTGGATCCTGCGGGCGCTTTACAGGCAGGCGTGCCCATGTGTCCGCCCGAGGGGGATGCGGGTACCGGCATGACGGCTACCAATGCGGTAAGAGTACGTACCGGCAACATTTCCGCAGGTACATCTATTTTCTCCATGGTGGTAACGGAAAAGGCGCTGTCGAAGGTATATGAGGAGATTGATATGGTGACAACTCCCGACGGAAGTCCGGTTGCCATGGTACACTGCAACAACTGTACCTCGGACCTCAATGCCTGGGTTGGTTTGTTTCAACAGTTCGAGGATGCCTTCGGAAGGAAGACGGATATGGATGAGCTTTACGGAAGGCTTTACAGGGAAGCTCTTAAAGGGGATACGGACTGCGGCGGCCTGGTCTCCTACAATTACTTTTCCGGGGAGCCTGTGACGGGGTTGAACGAGGGCAGGCCTTTGTTCATCCGCACTCCCGATGCCAAATTTACCCTTGCCAATTTTATGCGCAGCAACCTTTACAGCGCCATGGCTACCCTGAAGATCGGCAATGATATCCTGCTGAAGGAAGAAAAGGTAAAAGTGGATTCCCTGACAGGGCACGGTGGCCTGTTTAAGACGCCGGTGGTGGGGCAGCAGCTCATGGCAGCCGCTATGAATGCGCCTGTCACGGTAATGGATACTGCAAGCGAAGGCGGCGCCTGGGGTATGGCGGTGCTGGCATGTTATATGGCGGAAAAGGCGGAGGGCGAGACTTTGGCAGATTACCTGAGCGATAAGATATTTGCAGGCCAGAGCGGTACCACCATAGAACCCAAAGAAGAAGATGTGGATGGATTTGACGCATATATCGAAATTTATAAGAGTGGGTTAAAAGCAGAGAAAGCGGCGGTAGAAAGTGTGCGTGTAATGTAGTTTCTCCAGAGTATCTTGCCGGATCGAAGGGGATTTTTGGCTGGAAAATTTCCCATAAAACGTGTTTTGCGTTTATGATGGAATGGAAAAAGGAGGGTGTCATGTTAGAAGAATTAAAAAAATTAGTTTATGAAGCAAATATGGATCTGCCCAAGTACGGCCTTGTTACTTTTACATGGGGCAATGTCAGCGCCATTGACAGGGAGAGCGGCCTGTTTGTGATCAAACCCAGCGGTGTGGAGTATGACAGGCTGCGGCCCGAGGATATGGTGGTGGTAGACCTGGAGGGGAATAAGGTGGAAGGACGCTATAATCCATCCTCAGACACTGCCACGCATAAGGAGCTTTATAAAGCGTTTCCTGCCATCGGCGGCATTGTACATACCCACTCTTCCTATGCCACAAGCTGGGCCCAGGCAGGAAGAGACATACCCTGCTATGGGACCACACATGCCGACTACATTTATGGGGAAGTGCCCTGTGTCAGATGTCTTACCGCGGAAGAGATTGAGGAAGCATACGAAGAGAATACGGGGCATCTGATCGTCAATGAATTTAAGCGCCTGGGCAAGGATCCCACGGCGGTGCCTGCAGTGCTTTGTAAGAACCACGGCCCCTTCGCATGGGGAAAGGATGCAAAAGAGGCAGTCCATAATGCGGTAGTGTTGGAGGAAGTGGCAAAAATGGCTTATCGTGCAGAATCCATTAATCCCCGGATCCAACCTGCGCCCCAGGAGCTGCAGGATAAGCATTACTATAGGAAGCATGGGGCCAACGCTTACTATGGGCAGAAGGTGAATTAAAGACAGGGAACGCCCTGGGTTCACTGACTGGAGAAAGGCTTATGTGCTCGTGCACATTGGCTATTTTGTGGCTGAAAATACTGGACGGGGAACGGAAATTATGCTAGTATGGATTTGTAATGTCCCAACCGCCCGGAAGTGACGGCACGGCTCCGCCAAGAGCAGCGTTTTGCCAAATGTGTAAAGGACGGGCGCTTCCGGAGTGCTGATCAGAAAACGGGGACTGTTACTAAATTCGGACGAATAAGGAAGCCTCAGGCGCTGTCCTGGGCAGAATGGAGGAAACCATGAACAATTTAGAACTGCAAAAGCACGCAAATGAAGTGCGAAAAGGCATTGTAACCGCAGTTCACGGTGCAAAGGCAGGCCATCCCGGCGGTTCTCTTTCCGCAGCAGATGCATTTACATTTCTATATTTTGAGGAAATGAATATTGACCCGGAGAATCCTGGTAAGAAGGACAGGGATCGATTTGTACTGTCAAAAGGGCACACTGCTCCCGGATTGTATTCCGCGTTGGCCAACAGAGGGTTTTTCCCGGTGGAGGATCTGAAGACGCTGCGCCATCTGGGTTCCTATCTTCAGGGACATCCCTGTATCCATATTCCCGGCGTGGATATGTCATCCGGTTCCCTGGGACAGGGTGTTTCCGCCGCAGTAGGCATGGCTTTGGGGGCAAAGCTGAACAACGAGAGCTTCCGTGTCTATACACTGTTGGGAGACGGCGAGCTGGAGGAGGGGCAGGTATGGGAAGCTTCCATGTTTGCAGGTCACCGAAAGCTGGATAACCTGTGTGTCATTGTGGACAATAACAATCTCCAGATTGACGGCCCCATTGACCAGGTATGTTCCCCTTATCCTATTGACAAGAAATTTGAAGCGTTTAACTTCCATGTGATCAATGTGGATGCCCATGATTTTGACGCTCTCCGTGGGGCATTTAAGGAAGCAAGGGAAACGAAGGGAATGCCTACCTGCATTGTGCTTCACAGCCTGAAGGGCAAGGGTGTTTCTTACATGGAAAACAATATTGACTGGCACGGCAAGGCGCCTAACGATGAGGAATATGCCGTGGCAATGGCCGACCTGGAGAAGATCGGTGCAGAATTAGAGAAAGCAGGTGAAGCATAATGGCCGAGAATACAGTTAAGAAGGTTGCAACTCGTGAAAGCTATGGTAATGCGCTGAAAGAATTGGCGGAGGAGTTTCCCGACCTGGTGGTGTTGGATGCGGACCTTGCAGCTGCCACCAAGACCAGTATCTTTCGGAAGGCTTATCCGGACCGCCATATAGACTGCGGTATTGCAGAGGCAAATATGATGGGCATTGCAGCCGGGTTGTCCCTGGTGGGTAAGATTCCCTTTGTCAGCTCCTTTGCTATGTTCGCGGCGGGACGTGCTTTTGAGCAGGTTCGTAACTCTGTCGGATATCCTCATCTGAATGTGAAGATTGGAGCTACTCATGCAGGCATTACGGTGGGAGAAGACGGCGCTACCCATCAGTGTAATGAGGACATTGCTCTGATGAGGACGATTCCCGGTATGGTGGTGATGTGCCCTGCAGATGATGTGGAGGCCAAGGCAGCCGTCCGGGCAGCATTGGAGTATCAGGGCCCTGTATACATACGTTTCGGCCGTGCAGCCGTTCCGGTGATCAATGACAGGCCGGATTACAAATTTGAAATCGGCAAAGGCTCCATTGTCCGTGAGGGAACGGACGTGACCATCGTGGCAACCGGCATCTGTGTGGATTCTGCATTGGGTGCAGCGGAGAAGCTGGCGGCGGAAGGCGTCAATGCTGAGGTGGTGAGCATCTGTACCATTAAACCCCTGGATGAGGAGATCATTCTAAACAGTGCGAAGAAAACAGGCAAAGTTGTGACGGTGGAAGAGCATTCCGTGATCGGTGGATTGGGCAGCGCTGTCTGCGACTGTCTCAGCGCGAACCTGCCCACCAGAGTGAAAAAGCTGGGTATGCAGGATGTGTTCGGCGAGTCTGGCTCCGCAGCGGCGTTAGTGCAGAAGTACGGCCTGGACGCAGAGGGTGTTTATAAGTCCGTGAAAGAGTTCCTGTAAAAGTGTTTCCGGAATATACGCAGGGTTCCGGACAGTTACTATGCGTTAAGGGAAAACGGCATGATTGCTCATGCCGTTTTCTTTGTGCGCCCGGCGGCGCACGTTTCTAACCGGTGCAAGTCCGGAATCCGCCCGGT
>CANRWO010000092.1 GCA_947643615.1 uncultured Lachnospiraceae bacterium | reverse complement strand
TATAAAATTTTCGATGTTCTTTAAAATTTAGCTTGACTTTTTATTTGCAGGCTTTTACTGGTGTTGTAAATAGTATATGTAGACGGCCTCTGCCGCAGCTACCATGTTGTTTTTCTGTTCCTGCCGGTCATCCCTTCACGGAACCTATGGTCAGGCCTGAGATAATGTATCGCTGAAAGAAGGGATAGGCGAAAGCGATGGGCACCACGATCAGCACCACCAACGCCATTCTCAGCGTGTCTGAGGGAAGGCTCGCCCGGATGGCCGCCGCCTCCGCACCAATCACCGAACTGTTTTTGGACAGGAAATCCACTTTGGACTGCATTTCCTGGAGCAGATATTGCAGCGGGTAAAATTTCGCTTCCCTGACATAGAGCATGGGGATAAACCATTCGTTCCAGTAAGCCAGCGCTGACAGCAGGCCCACCGTGGCGATACCCGGTTTCGCGATGGGAACCACGATCCGAAACAGCGTGTGGTACTCCCCGCTCCCGTCGATGGCCGCCGCATCAATCAGGTCCCCCGGTATGGAGCTCTGGAAAAAAGTCCGCATAACAATGATATTAAAGGGGTTCAGCAGCATGGGGACAATGACCGCCGCATAGCTGTCGGATAAACCCAGAAACTGCTTACATATCACGTATGTAGGAGCCAGGCCTCCTCCGAATATCATTGTAAAGAAGCAGAAAAAGGTAAAAAACTTGCGGTATTTAAAGTCCTTTCGGTACAGCGCATAGGCGTAAAGTCCTGTCACAAGCAGCGTACACAGCGTCCCCACTATGGTGATAAAAAAGCTGTTGAAATAGGAGCGCCAAAGCTGCTGCCCCAGTTTGGCCACATAGGTATACGCGTCCAGTGCCCAGGAATTCGGCGTGAAGGAGAAACCCAGCTCCCGGATGCTCTCCTGTGAGGAGAAGGAGATGATTACCACAAACACGAAGGGTAGGATGCATGCAAAGCAGAACAAGGCCAGGATCAGGTGCATCACCGCTTCCGCCGGTCTGCTCACGGCATTTACAGGTCTTTTCTTGTTTTTCATAGAATGCCTCCTTTAGAACAGTGCGCTGTCCTCGTCAATCTTTGTCACAATCTTATTGGCTGCCATAATACATACAAAACCTACCAGCTGCTGTAAAAGTCCCGCCGCGGTACTCATACCGATATTGTTCGTAGCCGTCATGGTCCGGTAAACATAGGTATCGATAACGCCTGTGGTGGGGAACAGGGTGCCTGAGTTCATGGGCACGCTGTAAAACAGGCCAAAGTCCGCTTTCACGATGTTTCCCACATTCATGATAAACAAAATG
Source organism: uncultured Lachnospiraceae bacterium (assembly GCA_947643615.1). GTDB lineage: Bacteria > Bacillota > Clostridia > Lachnospirales > Lachnospiraceae > Acetatifactor. Next base: position 9,639 of record CANRWO010000092.1, on the reverse strand, counting down.
GAGATCATCGTCCGCAGATGGGGCAGCGTCACATAGCGGATCTGCTGCCATTTGCTGGCGCCATCGATGGAAGCCGCCTCGTACTGCGTCATATCAATGCCGGTGATCGCAGCCAGGTACAGTATACAGGAATACCCCGTTGTCTTCCAGACGTTACAGATCGTGAGGATCACCGGCCAGTACTTCGGCTCATGATACCAGTTGATCACCTCGCCCCCCGCTGCTGCCTGCCAGTGGGTCACAAGGCCTCTGGTAGGATCCAGGAACGCAAGCACGAAATAGCTTGCCACCACCCAGCTTAAAAAGTAGGGGAAGAACATGAAGGTCTGATAAACCTTCGCCACGCGCTTCTGGGTGATCTCACTTAAAATGATTGCCAGCGCCACCGCCAGCACCAATCCCAAAACGATCCAGAAGATGTTGTAGAGCAGCGTATTTCTCACATAGACCCAGGAATCCTTTGTGGAAAACATAAACTGGAAGTTTTTCAGTCCCACCCACTTACTGTGAATCAGGTTGTTCCAGAATCCCGGATTCTTTATGTAGACCTTGTAGTCCTTGAATGCAAGCACGATCCCTGCCATGGGGATATAGCGCAGCAGGAAAAACCAGATCGCGCCGGGTAATGCCATTGACAATAACAGCAGTGTCTTTTTCGTTTTCCCTTTCATATTGCCTCCTTTATAAATGCTCCAGCAGTTCCTTTGTTATATTTATTGTATTATCTATCTGCACCAAAGTCACGGCACGAGGTTGTTGTTTTTTGGCTAAAATTGTTACATCAGCCATTATAAAACAAAAAGGTCTGTACAAATTGTACAAACCCTTTTCAGTCTTCCCGATACCGGTTCCGATATTCATTTGCAGATATTCCGTTCAATTTTTTAAAGACTCTGGAGAAATGCGCCAGGTCCAGAAATCCCACCTGTTCGGCCACATCCCCGATACGCAGGGACGGATCCCTCATCAATTCTTTGGCCTTGTCGATCCGGACCCCGTTTAAGATCTCCGAGAAGTTCTGCCCGGTCTCCTTATTCAGCAGCTTGCTCAGATGCCACTGGCTCACATAGGTCTTCTCCGCCACATCCGACAGCAGGATTTTCTCCTTATAATTCTCCTCAATATAGGCCAGGGCGTTGCGCACGATAAAGTTGCCTGCCACATTCTCATGCTCCGCCGGCGCCTCCTGTGGGCCGTCCTCCCTGTCGGGTATCCTGGAGGCCATAAAACGGATCGCTTCTTCAATCTCATCCATATTGGAAGGCTTCAGCAGATACCGGGCTACTCCCAGGTTGAGCGCCTGCTTCGCATAATCGAAATCGCGGAAGCCTGTAAGGATCGTGATCTGTGTATTCCGGTACTCCGACTGCAGCGCCGCCACCATGGCCAGTCCGTCCATCTGGGGCATACAGATGTCCAAAAATACCATATCCGGAGCGTGCTTTTCAATCAGCCGTTTCCCCTCAATGCCATCCCCCGCGGTATCCACCACCTGGCAGCCGTATATATCCCATGGGATGCTCCGCGCCAACCCCTGCACGATAATCGGCTCATCATCAATCAATATCACTTTATACATCGGTTTTCTCCTAATTAAGTGGCTGCGCGACATCTCTAAAGGGTGATACCACTTCGGCTCACTCTCACGGAGAGACATCTTTCATTCGATTCATATCTCATGAAGCATGTTCTCGTGCACCTTCGTGGATTCACCTGTCGGTGTCGCTGCACGACGGCTCTTCCTTCTGCGGCATGGGTATTGTAATCCTGGAGACAAAATGGTTCCCGCCTTCCAGGAATACCTTCAATCCATATTTCTCACCATAGATCAGCTGCACCCGCCGGTTCACATTGTAAATGCCGATGGACTTGTGGGCCCCCGGTTTTGAATGGTCGATCTCATGCCTTCCCTGTATGATGGCATTGATGTTCTCGATCTCCTGTTCTCCCATCTGCCGTGAGGTATTGATCACATCGATACAAACCGTTTGCTGCTGATCGTAGATATTTACCCAGATGGTGCCGGAACCAATCTTCTCGATCCCATGCTTAATGGCATTTTCCAGGAGAGGCTGCAGGATAAGCTGCGGGACCTGCAATAAGTACAGGGAAGAATCCACCAGCTTTTCCACCTTCAGGCGCTGTCCGAAACGCATGGACATGATATAGAGAAACGCATCCGCACACCGAAGTTCCTCCTTCAGGCACACGGTCCGGTCATTGTTGCGGCTCATGCTGGAGTCCAGCACGATCCCAAGGGCTTCAATCATACGGCTGGTCTCAATATCCCCGTTCATCCGCGCCTGCCAATTCATCATCTCCAGCGTATTATTCAGGAAATGTGGGTTGATCTGGGCCTGCAGCGCCGCCAGCTGGGCATCCTTTTTCGCCAGCTTTTCCTTATAGACGGTATTAAAATAATATTCCACCCGGCCGGACATGGCGTTGAAGGAATCCACCAGGCTTAAAAAATCCCTGTTTTTCGCGCACTTCTCATCCACGGTGTAGCCAAAATCACCATCCTCCAAGTGTTTCGCCCCATCTATCAGTTCCCTCATTGGCCGGCTCACATGTACGGTCAGGATATACCCGGTAAACAGCACAAAAGGAACCATGCAGCACAAAATAACAGCCAATAACAGGTTCAGCCGGTCGATCCCCGCGCTTAATTCCCGCCGAAGCAGGGGATAGAACACGGTCATGCTGTAATTGTCACCCTGATAGCTGTAAATATATCCCACATAATTCCCCTGGATGGCATGATAAATCTGCACGGCACTGTCCCCCTGCCCCACCATCCGCAAAAGTTTCCCGTAAAGTTTTTCCAGCTCTTCATTGGTTTCGGCCGTTCTCGCCAGGGTCACATATTCTTCCCCTCCAAACGCCACCCGGATATCCTGGGGGTTATCTACCGGCAGCTCCTCCAGAAGCCTCCGCCCGTCCAGGCCCAACAACAGCGTTGCGTATTTTTCGTCATCCTTGGCCGTATGGAAATTGCGGATCAGATAGACCTGATTGTCCACCACATGAATCTCCGCGCTGCTTTCGTTTTTTTCCGATATACCATGAACCAGCGGCTGCACTCTCTCCACATAATTTTCCCAGGAATAACCGTTTTTCCCCGCGTAGCAGCTGGGCATTTCATCCTCCGGCAGATAAAACGCATAACACGCCATCTGGCCGTCCATATAGTACCTGGATGTGAGGGACGCCCGGAGAACCGTCAGATATTCGTTCCGGCTCTTGATCCCCATTTTATAGCGCCGGTACTCACTATCCCAGGAACCCTCATAGCTGGGTTTCCATATTTTCCCGATGGCCTCGTCAATGTCCGCCGTAAGCGCAGCGCCCGACACCGCCACCGAATTGCCGAACAGATGGTCCATTTTCTCAAGATATGCTTTCTGATAACCATGGAAAATGAACCATAAGAGGAAAGTGATGGGGATCAGCCAGGCGCCCACAAATACCACTAGCAAAATTTTACGTAAAGATGTCATTTTCTTTCTCATATAAAATGATTGTACCATATATAACAACTTTTTCAAAGCTTTACAGGCCTAAAAATGCCTCATAGCGTTGGCAGATGTTCTTCGCCTCATCCGGGCGGCTTCTCTCGCAGAAAATACGCAGGAGCGGTTCCGTCCCGGAAAAGCGGGCTATGACCCAGCCGCCGTCCCTAAAGTAAATCTTGCTGCCGTCCAGATAGGAAACGTGATCGATCTCAAAGGGAAGTGCGGGAAGCTCCTTCTCTTCCAACAAGAGCTTACGGATCTGCTCTTTTTTCTCCTGGTTAAAATGATAATCCCGCTCCTCCATATAGATGGGGCCGAATTCCGCCTCCAGGTCCCGGATGATCTCGGAAAGCTTCTTTTCCGTCACCGCAATCATCTCTACCAGCAGCATGGCCGCGTAGATCCCGTCCTTGCCGCGGATATGCCCGCGCACGGTGAGGCCGCCTGAGGACTCTCCGCCGATCACGGCGTCCGTCTCGTTCATCTTGGCGGAAATATGTTTGAATCCCACCGGAACCTCGTAACATTTCTCCCCAAAGCTCTCCGCCACCCTGTCCAATACATGGGTGGTACAGATATTGCGCACCGCCGGCCCTCTCCAACCCTTGTGCTTTTCCAGATAGTAATACAGCAGCACCAGGATCTCATTGGGATGCAGGAAACGCCCGGTATCGTCAATGATGCCAATCCGGTCCGCGTCCCCGTCGGTGGCGATGCCGATGTCATAATGGCCGTCCATCACATAATTCTGCAGGGAGCGCAGCGTGGCCGCGGAGGGAGAGGGAAGGTGCCCTCCGAAGAGCGTGTCATGCCGGTCATGTATGGTGGCCACCTCACATCTGGCCGTCTGCAGGATCATCCGCAGCGAAGTCTCACTGACGCCGTACATGGGATCCAGAGCCACCCGAAGTCCCCTCTCCCGTATGGCCTCCATATTCACTGCATCCATGATATTGTCCAGGTATTCATTAAGGGGATAAATCTCCTGGATCAGTCCCTGCTCCCTGGCTCTGTCATATTCCATCTCCGGCACAGGCCACTTAATCTCCTGCAGGTATTGTTCGATCTCCCGTGTCTGCGTCTCATCCGCATCCCGGCCCCCCGCCGTAAATACCTTGATGCCGTTGTAGATGGCCGGATTGTGGCTGGCAGTAACCATCATGCCATAGGGGAACTGGTGACGCATCACATAGAACATAACCAGCGGCGTGGGTGACGACTTATTAATGAGATAGGCGGTGACGCCCTCCGCCGCAAACACCATCCCGGCCCACTGCATGGCCTCCTTGGAGAGAAACCGCCGGTCATATCCCAGTACAATACCTTTTCCGGCCGCATCCTCATCTTTCATTTTGTTGCACAGCGCCTTTGCCAGACGCTGTATATTCTCTTTTGTAAATTCATCTCCGATGACGGCTCTCCAGCCGCCGGTCCCAAATTTTACCATGCCGCTCTCCCTTCATTAAATTTTCGCAACTGTTCAGGCCTCTGTTCTTCACAGTTACAAATTTTCCCGGTATGCTGACCAGATTACCAGAGTTCACTAGTATAATCCACCCTAATTGCCCGTATGTTTGGCGCAGGATAAATTTTCAGCCTGCAAGGCGGCTGAACGAGGCGATGCGGTGGCATCGTTGAGTGAAGCCAACGCAGTCAGGTGGAAATTTAAACCAGCGAAACATAGGGATAATTTAGGTGGATTATACTAGTACTAGCTTCCCATAACCACCACTACCCTGTGCTCGCTGTGATCCGTGTAAGCCGGTATCCACTCCACCTGCTTTCCGTCCAGCCAAATCTCTTTCACGCCTTTTTCCACGCCTGCCCCATTGTCCACATGGATGTGATAACGGCTGCCCCGCCATTCCCTGGTTATGTCAAACTCCTTCCAGCCTGCCGGAATACAGGGATCCACCTCCAGCGCATCATAGTCCGGCCGCACGCCCAGCATATACCGGGTGGCAGAAAAGTAAGCCCAGCCGCCGGAGCCTGTCATAAAGGGATGTCGGGCCCTGCCGAAGGCCGTGTGCTCCCTGCCCACTATAAACTGGCAGTACGAATAAGGTTCCGCCTCCCGGATCTCGATCTTGTCATTCTGGTGATAGGGACACAGGGCGTCATAATATTTCATGGCCATTTCGCCCCGCCCCAGCCGGCACTCCGCCGCCCATACCCAGGGATTGGGGTGGGAAAAAATGGAGGCATTCTCCTTCAGTCCCGGATACACCTTGGTGATAAATCCGATATCCGGGTTCGGCTTTGTATACGCCGGAGTATTTAACAACAGTCCGTAGGGCGTATACAGATATTGGTGGATGGCGTCCATGGCCTTTACTGCCCTCTCGCCCCGGGCCGCGCCGGAGAGCACTGCCCAGGCATTGGACTCCAGATGCACTCTGCCCTCCTCATCCTGTATGGTACCGATCCTCCTACCGTTTTTCGTGATGCCACGGATGTACCACTCTTCGTCCCAGAGCACCGCGTCGCACACCTTTCTGACCCTCTCCGCCATCTTTGAATAGAGTTCCACGTCCTCCGAATGCCCCAGGCGCCGTGCCAGTGTGAGGAAATGGGACAGCGCCCAATAGTGCAGGAAAGATACCATGGCGCTCTCCCCTCCGCCCAGATTCAGACAGTCGTTCCAGTCCGCGCGGAGTCCCTTGCATACGCCGTCTGCCCCTACCTGCCCAGCAGAGAAGTCGAGGATCGCCTTCAAATGCTCATACACAGTCCCCCGCTTTCCGTCTGCGTAGGGAAGCACTTCCTCCGCAAAATCCAGCTCTCCCGTTTCCTTTATGTATTCCACCACCGACGCCACCAGCCACAGCGCGTCGTCAGCACAGGCATCCTCCGGCCCGTGGATACGGTCTTTTTCGGATACCGGGATCACTGTGGGGGACTTGAAGCCGTCTTCTTCTTTCTTGCTCTGTACAAACCACGCAGGGTCAAACAGATGCAGGCCATACCCCTGGGAGACCAGGCCGTTCATCAGCTCCCGGATGCGCTGTTTGCACTTCTCCGGGTTGGAGTGAGGGATCGTCATGGCGTCCTGGGCCGTATCCCGGTACCCTAAGCCTGTGCGTCCTCCCACCTCGATAAAGGAGGCAAACCGTGAGAACATAACGTTGATCTCGGACTGGTACAACGTCCATGTATTAATGAGCGTATTCATGCCCTCGTTGGGTGTTTTGATCTGTAGCTTGGCACATTTCTCCTCCCAGTAGCGGTGAAGATCCCCAAAGGCGAGATCCACTTGCGCCGGATCGCTGAACTTTGCCCGCATCCTTTGCCCTGCCGCCCGGTTCCCCTCTCCCAGCATATAGATCAGCCGGGCCTCCTCACCCGGCTCCAGGGTCAGGTTCTTTTGCAGGCTGCCGCAATGGTTTCCGCCCTTTTCAAAAGAGCCGCTGCACTGCCCCCGTGCCACCGCCGCCGGATCGCTCTCGGTGTGATAGAGTCCCAGGAAGTCATCCCGCATACAGTCAAAACCGTCCGGCTCAAAGCTGGCCGTAAAATACTGATAGCCATCCGGCTCATAGAACAGATCCTCCTCTATAATACCGTCCTTGTAAGAACTGCCTGCGCAATAAAGGCTCATCTGGAAATTCTGGTTGTCAATATTGATGGAATGAAATGAAAATTCCAGGTAGGAGAACAGGCTGATATCCCTCGCCCGGTCCCCTGTATTTCTGATCCGCACGTCCCACAACAGCACATTTTCCCCCCGGGGGATAAACATGGTCTGGGATGCCTCCAGGCCCCTGTAAGAGCACTCGTAGGCCGTATAAGACATACCGTGGCGGCAGCGATAAGATACCTCCGTAAAAGGTTTCGCCACAGGCTGCCAGGAAATGCTGCAATAATCCCCGTCCGCATTATCCCTGATATAAACATAGTAACCCGGCCGGTCCATAGGAACACTGTTGCCATGAAAACGGCTGATCCTGTGATACTCGGGACTCTTGTAAAAAGAATATCCCCCTGCCGTATGGTTGACTACGGCCGCCATGTCCTCCACGCCGAGATAATTAGTCCACGAAGTAGGCAGATCCACCCTCTCGATCACATATTCCCTGCGCCCATTGTCAAAATATCCGTATTGCATAGTAATTCCTCCATTCATAGTGCACCTGCGAATCCCTGGTTAAGATGTATGCAGCGCAGGCACAATTATCTGCAAAGTGGGCCGGATGCCCACGATGCCTGCCTTGTTACCTGTACTTAGTATATCTGACCCGCCCGAAAGGCGGAATTGCCACATTTGTTTTTTCTTATCCCATTTTGTCATCCTCCGCCAAACCGCTTGCAAGGCGTTATCATATGATTAAGGAAAAACCGGTAAACAGAAACAGAGACAGCAGGTAAATTACCTGCTGCCTCTAACAGTGTGGATCCCTTCGTATGGAAAATAAAACTTGTTCAATATAATTCCAGCTTACAATCATGCCCGGTATCATTACAATCCAAAGTAATTTCTAAAATAGTCAGCATAAGGTCGCTGCCCAGTTCACGTTTGCTTTTTTCATAATTAAGCCATCTGAGTACAATAGGCTCCCCATATTCATGTACCCCAAATCCGCCTCTCAGCAAATCATTGTATGCGTCAAGATTATGTCCTGTTTTCCAATCTAAATCTTTCGTGAGTATTTTGTCAATTTCATCATAAAATCCCTTGATATCACTGAAATTATTTCCGTCTATTGTCAATATCTTCATAGTCAAAATACCTTTCTGATCCCCGGTCCGCCCATGCACCGCCTTTTAGAAATCAAGCATAACACACCCCGGCACAAATGTCTACTCCTGCCCTTGGGACTGTTTTCATTCCGATACCCCATACCTCAAAGCCTGTACCTTGTACATTTGGGCATATTTACCTTTTAACTCCATCAGTTCATTGTGTGTTCCGCTCTCAATTATTTTCCCCTTTTCCATCATGAATACTTTATCCATCATCCGTGTGGTTGACAGGCGGTGGGAAATAATTATGACTGTCTTAAAAGCAAGTTTTTCCGTTATCAGCTTATTAAAGTAATACTCGCTTTCCGGGTCCAATGCCGCCGAAGGCTCATCCAGCACGATGATATCCCGGGAAGAATAGATGACCCGCGCAATTGCAATCTTTTGGCTCTCGCCGCCGGAAAGCATAGATCCGTTTTCGTCAAACTCTTTTCCCACATGCCTGAATAATGCATCCTCCGGCCCGTTTCCGGCAAAAAGCCTGACGGCGGATATGGCGTCTCTCACCCGTCCGTACTGCGGTTCATCCGCTTCCTCCATGGCAATATTCTCGGCCAGCGACACCTCATACAGATTATAATCCTGAAAGACCGCCCCGAATCCTGCCCTGTATGAATTTAGGGAATATGCTTTTGCGTCGAAGCCATCTACATCTATTCCACCCTGCCTGGGTTCGTAAAGCCTCAGCAGCAGCTTTACCAGCGTAGACTTTCCCGAGCCGTTATATCCCACCAGTGCAATCTTCTCATGTGGTTTCACCCCAAACGTAACGCCATTCAGGACATCCTTTTCCTCATTTGGATAGCAAAACTGCACATCATGGAACCTTATGTGAGGGGCACTGCCCTCCAACAGCTTATCCCCCGGATCCGGCTCGTCCGTTGCAGAAAGGAAGGTACGGTATCTGCCGATATAGATGCTGTGGTCATTCAATTCGTTGACCTGTTTTGCAATTGCCCTGATATTGTTGCTCAAGGTCCAGGCCGAATTTATCATGCTGACGAAATCCCCCACAGTGATCAACCCTTTTAACACCAGGCGCAGTACCAGGCTGGTCACATAAATAACGTCAAAGAAAAGGGTGCTGATATCTTCCAGATGTGCAAAAAGCACGATCGGCGCGGAATATTTTGCAATTACCCGGCGTATATCCCGTACCGCTTTTTTATAATCCTCAATCAGCATTCCCGCTATTTGGTTCACACGGATTTCTTTTGCATAATCGCCCAAATAAAACAGCCTGTCTGTGTAATCCATTTTTCGTCTGTAAACCATCATTTCACTCTTCCGCCTGAACAAAAACCCATTCAATTTCCCTCCCCCAAGCGCCGGGTAGTGTCAAATACTACCTTATTTTTTTGTTACTCAAACCTTGATTTATGGG
>CANRWO010000091.1 GCA_947643615.1 uncultured Lachnospiraceae bacterium | reverse complement strand
TCAAATTGCCGATTGAAAAATAAAGTCATCAGACTTATTTTTCAATCTAACTCCCATCTGCCCGCTTTGGCGGGCCCACATTCGGGCGCATCCATGCAGTCACACGGATAAACGGCCTCATCATAATGTCCCATAATCTGTCCCGGTGCTCCGGGCGGCAAACCCAGGCATTCCGGAATTTCTTTGGCATATACCTTAAAATATCGGTGTTAACCCGATACAAAGGCATTCCGCAAGCTCTGTAATGCATCCCTCTCAACAGCCAAGCTTACTCAACGCCACCAAGGCATTCTGATAACCCTGGGCGGCAGCTTTTTGAAACCATTCCGCCGCTTTTTCCACATCCAGCGCAACTCCCCTGCCGGTTCCGTAACACAACCCCAGATTGTACTGTGCGGCTGCGGAACCCTGTTGGGCCGCTTCGGTAAACCACATGGCCGCCCTTTCCAGATCCTGTTCTGTTCCGATTCCCATGAAGTAACACACTCCGGCATTCAGCTGTGCCGTCATATGCCCCTGTTCCGCAGCCTTTTCATACCATCCAAGAGCCTGGGCCGTATCCTGTTTTACCCCTGTACCGTGGGCATAAAAATCACCGAGGGTATTTTGAGCTTCCATATGCCCCTGTTGGGCCGCCTTCCTGCACCATTTAGCAGATTGGGAATCACTTTGCTTCACGCCCTCCCCTTTTATGTAACGGACTGCAAGGCAAAACTGGGAATTGGCATCCTCCTGTTCCGCCGCCTTCCGGAACCACTCTGCCGACTTCCCATAATCCTGGCTTACGCCGTTACCGTCCCTGTAACGGCATCCCATCTCGTACTGCCCGTCCACATTGCCCTGTCCGGCAGCTTTCTCATACCAGCCGGCAGCCTGTTCCTGATCCTGCTCCACGCCCTTTCCCTGCTCATAGTAAATGCCGAGATTGTACTGTGCCTGTTCCGAACCCTGTTCCGCCGCCTTTCTGCACCATTCCACAGCCAGGGAGATGTCCTGCTTTACTCCCATGCCTTTCTCATAACACCAACCCAGGTCCGTCTGTGCATCCGCATCTCCCTGCTCCGCTGCCTTCCGGTACCATTCCACGGCTTTGCCGTAATCCTGGCCCACACCTTCCCCGTCTTTATAGCAGCACGCAAGGCTGTACTGGGCCTCCGCATCCCCCTGGGCGGCTGCCTTCCCGAACCACGAAAAAGCCTTTTTGTAATCCTGTTCCACACCGGTTCCATAGTAATAGCATCCCGCTAAATTATACTGTCCGACAGAGTGGCCTCCTTCCGCAGCTTTCCGGTACCAATCCACCGCCGCACCATAGTCCTGCCCCACACCCGTGCCTTCCTCATAGCACACGCCAATCTGGCTGAAGGCGTCCAGGCTACCCTGTGCAGCAGCCTTTTTGTACCATTCCAGGGCCTTTTCATAGTCCTGCAGGATGCCCTGCCCTTTATAATAGCAGTTCCCCAGATTAAACTGAGCGTCCGAATATCCCTGCAGGGCAGATTTCGTGTACCATCTTACAGCCTCTTCATGGTTCTGCTCCACGGCATAGCCGCGGTCATAGAATACCCCAAGATTATATTGGGACCATTCATGGCCCTGCTCTGCCGCTGTCCTGTACCATTTCAGGGCCTCATTTTTATCTTCTTCCACCCCTTTGCCGTAATCGTAACAGGTTCCCAAATTGTGCTGGGCATCCACATCCCCGCCTTCCGCGCCCTTTTTGTACCAATACGCGGCTTTCTCGTTGCTGCGCTCCACGCCGTAGCCGTTTTTATAGCACCAGCCAAGGCTTCGCTGCGCTGCGGCATGCCCCTGGGCAGAAGCTTTCTCATACCATGCCACGGCGGCGGCATAGTCCTTTCGCACATACCACCCATATTGATAACAGTCACCCATCAGGTCCTGGGCGTCAGCATCCCCCTGTTCTGCGGCGGCACGGCATTGCCCAAGGTCGAAGCCATCCTTCAGGATACTTTCCCTGGCATATGGGCCGCCAGGATCCGCCTGCTTTTCAGATTTGTTGTCTTTTACTCCCATGTTTTGTTCTCCCTTTCCCATTTCACCTTACCCCTATGGATCCGCTTTGCCATCCGCAGCAGGAATCTGCCTCATGTATCCAAATCCTGCCGGCGGATGCTCTGTATTTACAGTACCATATTACGGAGCATATTTCCAGATAAAAAGAGAGTCTGGGAACTTCGTTTCTTTATCATGGGGACACCAATCTGACAACATCTCCGTCATTCAGCTCCTTCGTAGCGTTCATTATGATCTTCGTTTCAGCGGCAATCTCGGCGCTTTCCACCGCCACAACGGAATCCGTCCGGTCCAGGACCGAGACATATACCTTCCGGGCCCTCCATTCCGTACCCAGGATCCCTTCTCTCTCTTCCGCTACATAGACATAGCTTCCTCCCTGTTCATCGCTGTGGATACCGACAGCCGGAATACAAGTCATGTAATTTTCCGTCTGCATACGGCAGCTCAGCTCCACGTTCTGTCCGATTACCAGTTCCAGGTCGTTTGCCGGCAATTCTACCAAAATATCCCCGTCTTCCATAACCTCCATATAATTCAGAGGTGCCTTTTCACTGATCCTGCCTCCTCCCGGCAGAATAGCTTTCAAGGAAATTTCAGCATTCAAAGTCAGGAAACGGCTGCTCTCTTTGGCAAAGACAGCCTCAATTACCTTCTCCCCGTCATCCGCCGCATACAAAATGCCGGCCCCGTCCTGCGTCCTTTCTCCCACAGACACACGGCACTCTGTCACACGTCCGGCAGTCCCGCTGTAAACCCATCCGTCATTCTCCGCCAGTCGTATCAGCCTCATCAATTCCTTTCTTTGAAATGCAATGTCCGGTTCCGCCGGATCCGCCGAAAAACCGGAGGAAAGACTGTCCCCGGCATCCTCTATCGCTCTGGCGGCGGATTGTAAGGCGATATCCCTGGCACGCTCTGCATCCTCCAAAGCCTGGGAGCAGGATATCACGTTCTGCAGGAGCTGCCGCCTTTTTTCCTGTCGGCTATATTGCTGTTCCGGCGTGTCCCCAGTGTCCGAACCGCCCGGACTTCCCCCTGCTGCATCACCCCCGCTTACCTGGCCGCTCCCCTGTGACAAAAGTGACAGGTACTGGTCATACAATTCCAGCTCCTGCCCGGCGGCTTCCAGCGCCTGTCGGCACTTTTCTACCTCCCCGTCCTCTTCCCGGAGGACATTTTCATAATCCTCCCTGGATCGCTCTTCCGCTGTCTGCCGGGCCCTCCCTGCCTGCTGTTCTTCCAGCAGCCTATCCTTCCACTGGTCTTCCGACTTACCGATTTCCAGCTCTTTCTCCTCTATCAATCGTTGCAAGTCATCCGTATCTACCTGAAAAAGAGGCGTCCCCGCCTCAAAATATTGGCCTTTCCGAACGGCAACGGACGCAATGCGCAGTCCGCTCTCCGTAAAAACGCCGTACTCCTTCCCCTGCCGCACCATGCCGTTAACCTTAATTTCATGCACCAGGCTGCTGCCATACGGAGTCTGTGTTGTAACATGCGCCAGTCCCGAACGATAAATTCCTTTGGCCACAACAGTACAAACTGCCATAAAAACAAAAAATACTCCAAGGCCGACTGCAGCCGCCTTCTTTCCCTTTGTCAGATTCATCCCTGTACCCGCGCCTTTCCCGTATGAACCCTTCCTATGTGGGAAAAGGCTCAAAAAATATATACCAAATGAAACGCCGCGCTTTTACATCTTCAGCGCGGAAGCAACAATCCCCTGCTCCAGAGAGTCCCTGAACATCCCAAACACAAAAAGGGAAACCGCCAGCGTGACCGCAGATGCCGCACAGGCCCTCCCCGCCTGCTGCGGCCCAACCTGGGACAAAAACAGGGATAGAGGCCACAGAGGCATACTTTTCAGAAAAGCAAGAGGTTCTTCCACCATGTTCCAGACTTCAAAAAAACCGATGACGAAAGCCGCCGTAATACTGCTTTCACCGAGAGGTAACCCAATCCTCCTAAAAATATCCCACTGGCCGGCGCCGTCCATCTCCGCCGCCTCAAGCAATTCCCCCGGGATTCCCTGGAACCCCCTGTAAATCAGAAATACAGGTACCGTAGAAAATACCGCCGGCAGGATCACCGCCCATTGGCTGTCCGTCAGTCCCATACCGTCCAGCACCAGGTATTTTGCAAGCATTGTGGTCTGAAAGGGAAGCAGCATGAGAACGATGTATATAGAAAACAGCACTCCCCTGCCCTTAAACCGATATACGGAAAATGCCCATGCCGCAGGCACCCCGACGAGAAATTGCCCTGTCAGAATGCAGAACGACATCCTCACGGAATTCCAGAACAGCACCAAAAAGTCCGGCGCATAAAAAAGAAGCTCTTTATAATTTTCCAAAGTGGGATAATCCGGTATCCATTTCCATTCTATATACTCTTGGCTGTCCCTTAACAACGGCTGGATCCGCCGGTTCCATTCAATCCCGTCTGCCAGTGACCCGCTAAGGAGCAGCAAAAGCGGTGCGCAGACCAGGATTCCCACGCCTGCGACACAGCACCTTGAAACAATCTTCAGGCACATGTTGATTCCCATTCTTATTCTTCTGCCGTTGCTATCGCGCATTGCTTATTTCCCCTTTTGTTCCCGGTTTTTCCATGGTTCTGTTTCCCGTTTGCTCCCGGATAGGTATTAGATTTTCCTGCCGGCGTTGCGCTTGCCCCGGAAACGGCCATACCCTCCTGCCTTTGCACGCCCTTGCAGCTTACCGCCTTTTATCATTTACCTGTCTCCGCTGTCCCATAGCCTCTGCAGCAGCAGGCTTACCGTCCCAAGGATAACTGCCGATATAACCGCCCCTGCTGCCAGCTTATCCTGCTCCAGGTTCACATACCAGTTATAAAAGACATTCTGCAGCATATAGATATCCCTTTGGGGATACGCCCCTCCCACCAGCCATACTTCCCTGAATGCCTTAAAGGAGTTGAGCAGGGACACCACAAAGATCGTGAACAGGCTTCCCTTCAGGCAGGGAAGCGTTATCAGGAAAAAACTTTTTACCTTTCCGGCCCCGTCCACCTTCGCTGCATCCAATATTCCGTCAGATATGGATTTCAACCCCGCCAGCCAGAGTACCATGGTATATCCAAGGTTTTTCCAAATGTAGCTTCCCACCAGGATAAAGAATGCGCTCCCCTGGCCAAGGAAATCCACATGGGTACCCAATATCCTGTTTAAGAATCCCTGACCGGAAAAAAGAAGCTTCCATACCAGCGCCATAGTGGCTGCCGGCACTGCCATAGGCAGAAGATACAGATATTTATACTTATCCGGTTTCGAAATACCGTGGATCATAAGCGCCAGTCCCAGGCTGCCTGCCAGAAGCAGGGGTATCCCCACAGCGATGAACCGCGCCGTATTAGCCGCCGCAAGTCCAAACGCTGCATTTTGGAATACCTCCCCGTAATTACGCAATCCCACGAATTTCCCTGTCAGCACTGTGAAAAAAGAAGAAACCGTCACCTGCCCAAAGGGCAGCAGCACAAAGCAGGATACCCCCACAAGGCTGGGAAGCAGAAAAAGGAAGCGCTTTGCCCTGCGCAGTTCCCTCCTATTCCGCAAGGTACAACTCCAATGTCTTCTCAATTTCATCCACCGTTTCCTCTATACTGGCATCTCCTGTCAACGCCGCCTGCCCCAATACTGTCACCGCTTCATAGATTCGGTAATCACAATCGTTCACCCCGGAAATGCCATCCATCAGTTGATCTAAATTTCCATAATCCTCTTCCGAGGGCCAATATATCTCCAAAGTAGTCACTGACCCGTCAGCCATTCCATAACCCATTGTAATATAAGGCCCCGTGCTCCCCTCCTTAGGATTCTTCTGTCTCTGCAGGTAAGCGCTTCTATTTACCGGCGTTCCGTTCAGGGAAACCGATCCCTGAAACTCTGCTGAAAAAATATATTCCATAAACAGCCTGCTCTCTTCCGGGTGCACGGAGCTGCTGTTGACAGCCATCAATGTGGAGGCCAGGCATTTCCCGAAACTCTGACCGGGCATCTGCACATACTCCCCTTCCATTTGTTTCAGCCTTCCCAGGGTCATGGGGAAATCTTCCACAGCGCTGCTCAGATACCCGGCACAGAAGGGCTGCCCCGGGAAGAGCATCATACATTTCCCTAACTCCTCCGACAGGCCATAAGAACCGCTGCGCCTGGCCAAGGCATTTTCCCCGCTCCCCCAGTCCATGCCGGAAAGGTAACTATACTGCATACTCTCCGGTATACTCTTTATCTGGATGTCGTAAATTCTTTTCACCTGCGTCAGGAATTCCGTCACTGCCTCTCTGTCCAAAGCGCCTTCTTCCGTACACCACGCCCCCATGGAGGACTGGGCAAAAAGACGCAGCGCCTCTTCCGCCGACCGAAAACCTATGACGGATTCCGCCTGTCCGTTTTGTGCTTCCCTTTGTCCCGATACTTTTTCCAGGATATCCGCCAGCTGTGACAGACTCTCCGGCTTCCCGGCCACAGCCATTTCCCCGGCCTCCCCCGCCAGGACGGGCACAGCAAATGTGAGAGGCATTACATATAGGCCCTCCTCCGTAGCAAATCCGTCTGTCACCGTCTTAAAGTATTCTTCTTCCGACATTCCTTCCCTGAGAAAACCCAGTTCCTCCAGCACGCCCTTTTCCGCATATGTCCCGAAAGGGATATCATCCATCACCAGAACATCCGGCCCTGTGCCTGCCGCCAACTCCGTGCTCAGATTCCGCAGGGCATCCTCCCTTGTCACGCCATATTCGGGATTCACACCTACTTCATATTTTATGTACAGCTCCGGGTATTTCTGCCGGAATGCACTCACCGCCTGCCGGATATTCCCGTCCTCATAAAGGCTGTATATGCGCAAAGATACCTCCGGCTCTGCCGGAAGGGATTCATCCTTTGTATACCGCATAAGCCTTCCGTCCGTATAAAGAACGGTAAAAATCTTTTCCCCGTTTCCGCCATCGTCCGGCTCCGTCACAGCCATACCGGCAAATCCACTGTCGATATTGCCGATACTGCAACTGCTGCCTTCTACGATACAGACCATCTCTTCCCCGTACAGCTCATGGCAATAGATTCCGTCATGGGACAACACATAGATGTCCTCTCCCCATGGATAAAGGAACAGGGACGAAGGATTATTTAAAATATCTTCCAGCTTCCCGGTAAAAAAAGAGGACAATACTTCATCCTGCTTCTGCGCCGCCTCGTTTTTCTGCAGGTCATAAATCAGGACACCGCTTGTATGGGCCACAAAGAGGAGCTCTCCATTGGACGCCAGCGCCAGCGGGTAAGAAGCGCACTCTGTCAGGAACTCCGTTTCCCCTGTTTCCGAATCCACCCGGTATATCCCATAATCACAGCTCATGTAAAAACAGTCCGACCCGCTGTAAAATGACGGGGATCCGTTCTCTCCAACGGCATCCAGCTCTATCACACTGCCATCTGCTGCAGCCAGCCGCCATGCCAACCCTTGCCCTGTATATCCCGACAGGATCCTGCTCCCATCCGGGTTTCCTGCTACAGCCACATAGGAGACTCCTCCTTCCTCACCTGCAGGCGCTGTGGGAACAGTCTCGGCTGCCTCAAAAGTTTTCCCTCCGTCGGCAGAAACCATATCCATTCCATACAAATCAATCAAGCGGATCTTTTCTCCCTCCTGTACCATGCCGGTAAAGCTTCCGCCCTCACCGCCAAGTTCCACTGTATCTTCCACATACCTCCCCATTTCTTTCCCACCCGGGTTCTCGCCAGGGTCACCGGCAGCAGGACTCCCACAGCTGCAGCAGCCAAAAATGGCTGCTGTACAAAGCAATATGGAAATTACTTTTTTCTTCGAAATATGAAATTTCATCTCAAGCCTCCAATTCTTTTAATCAATTACTTTTCTTCAATTACTTCCCTGTTTCCGTTTTTTATCAGTTCCAGCGGCCCCATATCCGTGGTATCCGGTCTTTCTACAGAAATCCGATTTCCCTCAGGTATTCTATGATTTCGCTCTCCTTCATGCTCTCCTCCAGAAAATCCTTTCCCTGCCCTACTGTCGCTTTGTATGTGGAATATTTTCCTGTAGAAAAAACGGCGGTGACACACAGGTATTTTTGATCTGATATGCTTTCCAGTGAAACTACATATGAAATGCCTTTCTCTTCCAAACGTTCCACATCCTGAAATGCCCTTTCCAGTTCATCCATGCCGTCTTCGCCAAAGACATCATAACTTTTCAATATGCTCAGGCTCAGGTAATGCGATGGCACCACAGCCACCAGCAGGACTGCCAACAGAACCAACAGCAAAAGCACCGCCGATATTGCCAGGACAAGCTTTTTCCTCAGTTTGAACTGCGTTTTAACCATTACCTCCAGATTCCGGCTCGCTACCTTCTCCACTTCGTTTTCCATAACGCGCCTGCCCGCCAGGATCTCATTAATGCTGACCTCATAAAACTCGCTCAGCCTCTGCAGGGAATCCACATCAGGAATTCCTCTGCCCGTCTCCCATCTGGATATGGCTTTGTCCGACACCTGTAATGCCTCGGCGACCTCTTTCTGCTTTAACTCTTTTTGCTTCCTCAATTCGCCCAGAAAGCTTCCAATCTCTACTGCATCCATCCACGCCCTCCTTTCGGCAAGACCCTTTTTCAACAAGTTTCAGTGTACCTCACATAAAAATATTTTGCACCCTATGCTCCATAGAATGCAGTAAAATGCGGATTTCTGCGCACAAAAAAACAGCAAACCTTTTCAGGTTCACTGCCTCATACCCACGCGGAAGAACTCATATGCATTGTATTCCCATGCTCTTTTGTTTTGCTCACTGTAGTCCACCATATGCTGCTCCCTCCAATTTCTTATATTCAGTTTCAATTCCCCAGAAGCAGCGGATGTATTTCTCCAGTTCATCTTCATCCGTTCTTTAAAGCAGCCAGAGTGTTCGGAGCGCATATACAAAAAATCAGACAAAAATATGATATATCTGGACTATTTCACCGTCGTCATCTGCCTCCCGGATAAATATGCCGCCGTTGTTTTGTATGGTTTTCGCAGAACCGATATTGTCTTTGGCACAGGAGATGATCACGGGATTTATCCCATACTCCTTCATGATTGGCAGCGCCATGGAGAGCATTTTCGCAGCATATCCCTTTTTTCGCTGGGAAGGCCTAATCCCGAAACCGGAATGCCCATCCACATCGGCACATTGGGAGCGGATACTGATTGCCCCCAACAGGGATTCCCCCTCCATCAAAAAGTACAGATCCTGAACGGTCTCCCTGTCCTCTTTGGCCCGTTCCAGCCACCTTTCATAGGAAACGTTTTTCTGTTCCGCGGGACTGTAGCGTCTTAACGCCCCCGGGTTCAGCCTCCCTCCAAATGCCTCCCACTCATCCATCATGGCCTCATATCGTTCTTTGTGTTCCGGTAATGGCCGTACCAGCCTAAGTTCTTCCATAGGTTGCCTTCCTGATTCCGTATTTAAAATCTTCTATTCCCAAAGCCAAAAAAATCCAGTCACACTCTTTTATCAAAATAAGGCTTATTTTCGATTCCTGCCATATTCATGAAAGTGTCCCTGTCGTTGTGGGGAAACAGCATTTCCATATATAGATTTCCCAACAGGCTCTTTACGGTTTCATCATCAATGCTTATATTGGGGAAATCGTTTGTTTCCAGACGCCTCAGCCTTTCCAGGATCTTCTCTATGTTCTGCCGCTCAAAGGCTTCCGGCTCCGGCTTTTCCTTTACGGTTTCTGCAGGGGACGGTTCCATGAGCGGTTTGGCCTCGGGGATATTATACACAACATTTTTACAGGTTTTCACAAAGCACTCCGGGTCATACTCCGCAAGATAAGCAAGGTCGTCCATTGTGAGTACTTTTTTGTTATGTATCTTCAGATATATATTGACCAGACGAGTATCTTTCCCCATAACCGCTCTCCTTTCCCGCACTCCAGGCTGTCATATACAAATCACCATTTCCGTCTTTTCTTAGAGCGTATGCAGCATTGCCACTCTCTTCCTCAAACGCCGGATATATCAGTTAAAGGTTCTGTCTCCCATATCCCTGATTCCTCCCATAAGCTGCGGCCCGGATATCCGGCTGTCATTTATTATAATATCCTGCTTCTCCTGGTATTGCCGATCATGAATCAATATGTACTGATCTGTGTTTCTTTATTTTATTATATATTTGATTTTATCATAGAAATTGCTGTGATACAAGGCATGTTGTTATGCATGGCAAACCATTGTCCTGTGGTTTCCGTACATCACTTACCGTCCACAGATTAAAAAACAGCTTTGCCTGGCCGAAAAAGCAGATATCAAAATTCCCATCGGCAACCGGCCGGTGGGAATCATTATCATGCAGGTCAGAAATAAAATGTTGTCACTGCCAGAAGGCCCTGCTGCCCAAACGGGAAAAGCAATTGAGCAGGAAACTAATGGGCCAGCCTGAAATACTGTCTCTCCTCCGGTTCCCTGCTGTCATAGGTCACACAAAGGTACAGGTTTTCCTCCTCATACTCTTCCGGCACCGGCCAGGCCACCGTCATATCCTTACTCTCCCCCTGGGGCAGCTGGTAGTGATAATAATCTCCTGCACCCGGCCTGGAAGACGAAGCCGAAAAATAAGCCGGTCCGCAGGATACGATTGTAACCTTTTTGGTGGACGGATCCGCGTAAGCCAGCATGATTGAACTGATATGCTGCTCACTGCCCTGGGCATCGTCAATATTCTGTATGGTCAGATCACAGGAAAGAAGCCTTATTCCTGCGGTATTCAGTAACTGCGGGTTGCCGTCCCTGTCATAAACCTCTGCTTCCTCCACAAGCTCCACACTGCCCAACCCGGCCTCTTCCGGAGAATCGTACACTCCTGCCTTATGAAGCGTAATGTCAAGTCCATGGCACAGGGTATTTGCATCCTGATAATACATTACCTGCATGGTGTCGCCGGCATTCAGGATCTCATCCGACAGGAAGACTTCCTCTTCCTCCCACATTTCCCCTGTTCCCGCCTCCTTGTCTGCAGGGGATACCTCTCCTCCCCCCGTACTGTCCCCGGACGGTTCTCCTCCTTGCCGGTCTCCTGCGACTGTCCCGGCTCCCCCAGCGCTGCCCCCCGGTTCTGCGGAGGACTCGTAGCCGCTTCCTGCTGCCTGTGCCGGAGAGACACCCTGTTCACCCTGAGACCTGCCACAGGATGCCAGCAGGATACTTGCAGCCAGAAGCATTATGGACATAAGACTCTTTTTCATAACAATAACCTCTCTTTCATTGCGGGTAGTGTCAAATACTACCTTATTTTTTTGTTACTCAAACCTTGATTTATGGG
>CANRWO010000090.1 GCA_947643615.1 uncultured Lachnospiraceae bacterium | reverse complement strand
TACCGGAAAAATTCTTAAGGTGTAAGAAGGGAGAACAGAAATGACAGATAAGGTAATTGAAAACAACCAGGTAACGGTTATGGGAGAAATCGTAAGCACTTTTTCCTACAGCCATGAAATCTTCGGAGAAGGCTTTTATATGGTGGATGTCAAATGTAAAAGATTGAGCGAAAGTTATGACATTATTCCGGTTATGGTCTCCGAGCGGCTGATTGACGTGACCGGTGATTATATGGGAGAGCTGATCTGTGTGGTGGGGCAGTTCCGTTCTTACAACAGGCATGAGGAACATAAAAACCGCCTGGTGCTGTCCGTCTTTGCACGTGAGATCAGCTTTATAGAAGAGATGGAGGAAAGCTCCAAGACAAACCAGATATTTCTGGACGGCTATATCTGTAAAGAACCTGTTTACCGGAAGACACCTTTGGGAAGAGAGATTGCGGATCTGCTGTTGGCCGTAAACCGGCCTTATGGGAAATCGGATTATATACCATGTATCTGTTGGGGAAGGAATGCCCGGTATGCCAACCAATTTAAAGTAGGTGAACGCTGTGCGGTCTGGGGACGCATCCAGAGCCGTGAATACATGAAAAAATTGGACGAGGAAAACGTGGAGAAAAGAGTGGCATTTGAAGTCTCCGTCAGCAAAATGGAACTTGGCGAAGGTGAAGAAATGGAAGACAATTGCCAGGAATTGCCAAACTAACACAACTATGCTATAATGTCCGCAAAGGGCAGAGTCAAGTGGCCAAAGAAATATCTGCCGAGCTTGCTCGAGCAGACAATTCTTTGGCCATTTGACGAGCGAAGCGAACCCTGAATACCAAGGGTATTCAGGGTCTCTGCCCTGAGATACAGGAGAAACCCTGAAGATCAGGGCCTCTGCCCTGAGATACAGGGAAAGTCTTGAATTTCAGGAGAAATCCTGAAATTCGGGTCTCTGCCCTGAGATACAGGAAAAGTCTTGAATTTCAGGAGAAATCCTGAAGATCAGGGGAAACCCTGAAAGACCCCTAAAACTGTTTTACACGAAAGAACTGGATTGAGGTGCGGTATGTCAGACGGAATGGTATATATTTATGCAGGTGACGGGCGGGGTAAGTCCCCCGCAGCCATTGGCAGAGCAGTACAGGCGGCGGTTGCCGGGAAAAACGTGGTGATCATCCAATTCCTCAAGGGAAGAGGGTTGGAGGATTCTGATTTCCTGCGCAGAATGGAGCCGGAGATAAAGCTGTTCCGTTTTGAAAAGTCCGGTGAAAATTTTGAACAGCTCCCCGAAGACAAGAAGCAGGAGGAAATTAGCAATATCAGAAACGGCATGAACTTTGCCAAAAAAGTCCTTGCCACAGGCGAATGCGACCTGCTGATCCTGGACGAGGTTCTGGGATTGATCGAGAAAGAGATCATAACCGTGGAGGACTTGAGGAATATGCTTGCCTGCAGGGAGGATACCAGTGTCATCCTGACCGGGGTCAAGATCAATGACGAAATATGCGTTCTGGCGGATGAGGTGTCTAAGATAGAGACGTTAAAGGTAAAATAGGCCGGAGTGGGGTTCGGCCCTGCCACGCAAAGGAGCGTGAAACCGTTGGAGGTGTTGGCCGTAACCGGGCCAGTACTATCCTGAAAATAAACATTGACATAGCGTACGGAAAATGCTATGATTCAAGCATGCAGTACATATGTTTATAAGAAGATAGAGGTTGCGTTATTCATGAGTAATTTTCCCAATACGGCAGGCGTAAGGGCGGGAAGACGAAAGGGGAGGACGCCGAAAGAGGAGAGAACCTGTAAATCGATTCTTGGGCATGCGGTTAAGAGCCGTATGACTGTCATCCGGTATCGGATGGGGCGCTATCAGCAATGATATCAATGCTATTTTTGCCGGCGCTCACAGTGCCGGTTTCTTTTTACACAAACTTCCATCTGCACGCTTTTGTGGGCATTCAAATCAGGATCGTGAAATGTACTTACACACTTTTAATAATGGAGGAGAAGGCTATGTCAATTTTTAAGGGTTCCGGTGTGGCGATCGTTACACCCATGTATGAGAACGGTGAAGTAAATTATGAGCAGTTTGGGAAACTGGTGGAGTTCCAGATCGGGAACCGGACCGACGCCATTGTGGTGTGCGGCACTACGGGCGAGGCCTCCACACTGACCCATGAGGAGCATTTGGATGTGATACGGTACTGTGTCAAGGCAGTAAACGGAAGGGTACCTGTCATAGCAGGAACCGGGTCCAACTGTACGGAAACGGCCGTTTATCTGTCCCGGGAGGCGGAGAAGGCTGGGGCGGACGGACTGCTGTTAGTGAGCCCTTATTATAACAAAGCCACACAGAACGGCTTGTATGCCCATTTTAAGGCCATAGCGGACTCGGTAAAGATTCCCATGCTTCTTTACAATGTGCCCAGCCGCACAGGATGCAATATTCTGCCGGAAACGGTGGTGAGGCTCTGTAAGGATGTGGAAAATATCGTAGGTGTAAAAGAGGCCAGCGGCAATATCAGCCAGATTGCCCATCTGGCGGCTATCGCTGACGGATGTGTGGACATTTATTCCGGAAATGATGACCAGATCCTGCCCATTATGGCGCTGGGCGGGTTGGGAGTGATTTCTGTACTGGCAAATGTGGCGCCCACACAGACCCATGAGATCTGCCAGGATTTTCTGGAGGGCAGAGTGGCGGACAGCCGCAGAAAGCAGCTTGATGCATTGGAACTGTGCGATGCCTTGTTCTGTGAGGTGAACCCCATCCCGGTCAAGAAGGCGCTGAACCTGATGGGCATGGAGGCAGGCCCTTTAAGGATGCCCCTTACGGAAATGGAGCCTGCAAACGCCGGGAAGCTGGAAAAGGCAATGAAAGCTTACGGCATTTTATAAGGAATAACGGGAGATTACGGCTATGACAAGAATCATTATGAACGGGTGCAACGGGAAGATGGGGCAGGTGATAAGTGGCCTGGTTGCCGCGGATGCGGAGGCGGAAATTGTGGCGGGAATTGACGTCACGGACAATGGGCATAATCCATATCCCGTATTTACGGATATTAATGACTGTGATGTGGAGGCGGACTGCCTGATCGACTTTTCCACCGCATCGGCAGTGGATAAAATGCTGGATTACTGTGTGGCCAGGAATCTGCCCTGTGTGCTTTGCACCACGGGTCTGGATGCAGGCCAGTTGGGGAAGGCAGAGGAGTGTTCCAAAAAGATAGCGTTACTGCGTTCCGCCAATATGTCCCTGGGTGTCAACCTGCTGCTGAAGCTTGTGAGGGACGCGGCAGGATTGCTTGCACCCGCAGGTTTTGACATGGAGATCGTGGAAAAGCACCATAATCTGAAGATTGATGCGCCCAGCGGCACTGCGCTGGCCCTGGCAGACGCCATCAACGGGGAACTGGGGGGCGGCTACGAGTACATATATGACAGAAGTTCCCGCAGGGAGAGCCGGCCCCGGAAGGAGATCGGCATCAGCGCCGTGAGGGGCGGCACCATCGTGGGGGACCATGATACTATTTTCGCGGGGCCTGACGAGGTGATTACGCTTTCCCACAGAGCTTACTCAAAGGCGGCGTTCGGCAAAGGGGCGGTACAGGCGGCAAAATTTCTTGCAAAGCAGGCTGCCGGAATGTATGATATGAGTGACGTGATAAACGGGTAAGCATAATCCGTGAGGTCCACGGTGACAGGATCCGCGGACGCTGGCAAAGCCTGTGGCTGTTGAGTTTATCAGAAAGCGTGTCTGCCCACGGCAGGGCAATACCCGGGGCAGACAGGGAGGAAGCAATGGACGATAAAGAACGCAAGGTATTAAAGACTATGGCAAAGCAATATAAAAATATTGCGGCAGCTTCCACAGAGATCATTAACCTGCAGTCTATCCTGAATCTGCCAAAGGGAACCGAGCATTTCCTGACAGATATCCATGGAGAATACGAGCAGTTCAACCATGTGCTTAAGAACGGCTCCGGTTCTATCCGCAGGAAGATCGATGAAGAGTTCGGAAATACCATCAGCACAAAGGATAAAAAAAGCCTTGCCACGCTGATCTATTACCCGGAGGAAAAGGTAGAGATTGCCCAGCGCGAGGAAGAGTATATTGAGGATTGGTATAAGATATCCCTCCACCGCCTGGTGCAGATGATAAAGAGGGTTTCCTCGAAGTATACGCGCTCCAAGGTGAGGAAAGCGCTGCCTCAGGATTTTGCTTATGTGATCGAAGAACTGATCACGGAGAAGGAGGAGATCCAGGATAAGGAAGCTTACTACAATGAGATCATACACACTATCATCCGGATCGGCAGGGCGCCTCAGTTTATCGTTGCGCTGAGCAACCTGATCCAGCACCTGGTCATCGACCATCTGCACATTGTCGGGGATATCTTTGACAGAGGCCCCGGCCCCCATATCATTCTGGATACCCTTTGCGCCTATCATTCCGTGGACGTACAATGGGGGAACCATGACATGGTGTGGATGGGGGCGGCCAGCGGACACCTGGCCTGTATTGCCAATGTGGTAAGGATGGCGGCGAAATACGGAAACCTTGCCACCATTGAGGACGGTTATGGCATTAATCTGCTGCCGCTTGCCACTTTTGTCCTGGAAACCTATGCGGATACGAACTGTGACCTGTTTTCCATCCGCTACAATACGGACTACAATACCAAGGACCTAAGCCTTGACACCAAGATGCACAAAGCCATGACGGTGATCCAGTTTAAACTGGAAGGGCAGCTGATTATGCGCCATCCTGAGTTTGGCATGGACAACAGGCTCCTGCTGGATAAAATAGATTATGAAAAGGGTACGGTGCGTATAGACGGTGAGGAATATCCTATGAAAGACCTGGATTTCCCCACGGTTGACAGGGAGAAACCCTATGAGCTGAGTGAGGAAGAGGCGAAAGTCATGTCCCGCCTGCAGCAGGCATTCATGAAGTGCGAGAAACTGCAGCGGCATGTCCGTTTTCTCTATGCAAAAGGCGGCATCTACAAAATTTATAACGGGAATCTGCTGTACCATGGCTGTATGCCCATGAACCCGGATGGCAGTTTCGCCTGTGTGGAAATATACGGGAAAAAGTACAGCGGAAAGGCATTGTATGATATTTTGGAATATTATGCCAGAAGGGGTTACTATGCCAAGGAAGCGTCGGAGCGTTCCGCAAGCCAGGACATGATGTGGTATATCTGGGCGGGAAAAGGTTCGCCGGTATTCGGCAAAGCGAAAATGGCCACCTTTGAATCCTATTTTGTGGAAGAACCGGCCGCCCACAAGGAAAAGAAAAACAGTTATTACCAGCTTCTGGAACAGGAGGAGACAGTGAACCGGATCCTCCAGGAATTCGGCCTGGACGCAGGGGAAGGCCACATTGTCAACGGCCATGTGCCTGTGGAGCAGATACATGGGGAGTCGCCTATCAAGTGTGGGGGCAAGCTACTGATCATTGACGGAGGGTTTTCTAAAGCATACCAGAAAAAGACGGGGATTGCAGGGTATACGCTGGTATGTAATTCCCGGGGGATGAGATTGGTAGCGCATGAACCTTTTGAGTCCACGGAAGCGGCGATCAAAAAGGAGTCTGATATTTTTTCCGATTCCATAGATGTGGAGACCTTTACCCGCAGGAAGCTTGTGGCGGATACGGATATCGGGAACGAGCTCAAAGAGAGCATTTACTATCTGGAGGAACTGCTGGAGGCATACCGCGAAGGCACCATCATGGAACAATAATGAGAAGCAGTGGGATGTACAATGCCGCTATGGGGCAGCAGGCACAGTCAGAAAAGGCAAGCTGCGGCCTCGGAGGCGAAAAGAAAATCGGAAGCTCATAGGGATTCCCTGCGAGCTTCCGTTGTTTTCGATTTCAAACCCAGCGATGGGCGCTGTTATTGGACCGCGGATCCGTTTACAGAGCCGTTCATAGTGCCGGTCCCTGTGGCAGAACCGTTTGTAACACCCGTGCCGGAACCGTTCATAGTGCCGGAACCGTTCATAGTGCTGGTGCCCGTGCCTGTGCTGCCTGTGCCGGAATTGGTACCTGTGCCTACGCCGGAGCCGTTTACGTTATTGTTGTTGGAATGATTGCCGTCGCCTATGATATCGTTGGTGAGGTCTGAAGCACCATCGGCCACGTCATCTAAAACATTGGTAATCGTATTGCCGGCATCATCCAGGATGGAATTGTTGTCCCCTGCTGTTGCGCCGCCGGTTCCGGTTACGCCATTGCTGTTTGTGCCATTGTTGCCTGCGGCATTGCTGCTTCCCGCAGAGCTTCCGTTTGCGGTACTGCCGTTGCCGGCACCGCTTTCGGTGCCGGCCCCTGACGAGGAACCGCTTCCGGCCATGCTTCCGGAATTGCCTGAATTATCCTTGCCGCATGAAATTGCGACACACATAAAGGCAAGCGCCAGACTAAGCGCCAGGAGCTTTCTGGCTCCGTTCAAGTGATTTGATTTTTTCATAGTTTCCTCCATTCTGCTGGTTAGCATTAAAATCAACGCCATAAAGTCCTGATATTGGGTGATTTGTGAGTAGTATGTGGAGCATAAGAAAAAATATGCATGAGGATAAAGGCAGAAATGTGCAGTTGGTTCATTTTAATATTTTGAAAATTTCGAATTTAAAATTTTTAAATGCAGATTTACGCAGAAGTGGAGAGAGATATGGAATTCAGGCCATGTATTGATATACATAACGGACGGGTGAAACAGATCGTGGGAGGAAGCCTCAGGGATGAGGGGGACCGGGCGGAGGAAAATTTTGTGGCAGGGCAGGATGCCGCATTTTATGCG
This sequence comes from uncultured Lachnospiraceae bacterium, assembly GCA_947643615.1. Classification (GTDB taxonomy): domain Bacteria; phylum Bacillota; class Clostridia; order Lachnospirales; family Lachnospiraceae; genus Acetatifactor. The sequence goes on along the minus strand of CANRWO010000090.1, from coordinate 4,724 downwards.
GAGCTTTACCGGCGCTCCGGTTTAAAAGGCGGACATATTATATTATTAAATTCACGGGACAGCGAATACTATGAGGCTTCCAGGAACCAGGCCTTTGGGGCCCTGGAGGCCTACCCCGGAGGGTTGCAGGTAGGGGGCGGCATCACCCCGGACAACGGGGAGGAGTACCTGGTGGCAGGGGCTTCCCATGTTATTGTCACTTCCTATGTCTTCCAGGACGGCAGGATCCATTATGACAGACTGGAAAAAATGGTGAAGGCTGTGGGGAAGGAACACTTGGTGCTGGATATCAGCTGTAAGAAGACTGCGGAAGGATACATGGTGGTGACGGACCGATGGCAGAAGCTGACGGAGGAAAGGGTTGATGCTGGCCTGCTGGAGACACTGTCCGCGTACTGTGACGAGTTCCTGGTCCATGGGGTGGATGTGGAAGGAAAATCACAGGGGATTGAGGGGGAGCTTGCCGCCCTGTTGGGGCAATGGGGGAAGAAAACCATTACTTATGCGGGTGGGGTCCACAGCTATGATGACTTAAGGCAGCTGAGGCAATGTGGGAGGAATCGGTTAAACGTAACCATAGGGAGCGCCCTGGATCTGTTCGGAGGGACGCTGGAATGGGATAAAGTATTGGAAATATGTGGGAATTAGAATAAATTGCCTGTAAAACTGCACAACCATTACACAATATTTTAGAGATTTATTACAAAAATATTAACAAAATATTGATAAAAAACTTTTCTTATGGTAAGATGGAATGGTTTACCGGAGGTGACTCTTTTATGGGAAAAAAAAGGCATAAGCGGAAAAACAGCCATGTTGTGCTTGTCACATCGGATGCTGTTGACGCAAAGCTGAAGCAATTCCGTATCCGGCCATGGATCTTACAGGCAATAATAGTGGTTTTCTGCGTATTGTGCGGTGCGGTCATCGGATACGTCTACTACGAGACAGATAACAAGCTTCAGCAGACAAACAAATCGGCTGCGGAGATACAGCAGCTGGAGAACGACAACCAGGAACTGGCAGCGAGGAATGCTGAATTAGAGATTCAGCTGGCGGCACAGGAAGAGAAGATTCGGATTCTCAGCGATACGGTGAATCAGAAGGTACAGAGCGAGACGGCGTTGGCGGAGCAGCTGGAAAGGCAGACTACCCCCACTGAATTTCCGTTGACCGGTTCGGCTACAATGGAAGAAGTTACGGAAGGCGACCCTATGTGTGTATTTACGGCTGCATCCGGGACGATGGCCATAGCCACCGCCAATGGGACCGTGATTGCCGTGAACGACGATACGGAGTACGGGCATAATATCTGGGTAGACCATGGCAACGGCTATATCACTATTTACCGCAATCAGGGAGATGCGATGGTAAAGCAGGGAGAGACAGTCACACAGGGGGCGACGCTTTTTCTGATCAGTGAGGAAAACAATAAGCTCGGTTACCAGATGATGAGGGATAACGAATATATTGATCCTATGGAAATGCTTACCATAAGCGGATAGGAAAGGTATATTTCATAAAGTATAAGTGACTATTCAGGACCAATCTCGAAAACACCATGTGTTTCTTCGATATTTGGCTCCCGCCAGATAAGTTCATTTGATAATATGCGGTTCAATGCATGCATTTATCGCACGTTTCAGCTGAAATTGCTTGGTTCTGGACAGTAACAAATATAATATATTAAAAAGTAAGATGGAGGATAAAAATGATAGGGAAGAAAAGTGAAATAAGGATTACGACGATCATTGGAAGAGATGCAGAGTGCAACGGCGATTTCAGCTCCGGGGGAAGCGTAAGGATCGACGGTACGGTCAATGGCGATATCAATGTTTCGGAGACGGTTATCCTGGGGGCTACCGGTGTAGTCAACGGGGACATCACGACGAAGGTGGCGATTATCGGCGGTGAAATCATTGGCACCATCAATGCCCCTGAAAAAACGGAATTGACATCCACAGCCAGGGTGTTGGGGGATATCACCACCAAGACAATCGTTATTGACGAGAACGCTATCTTCCAGGGAAGCTGTAATATGAACCAGGAGGTTACCGGCAAAAGGGCAAAACCCAATTCCAAGGCAGTGAAGGACGGGAAGAAAAACGCAAAAGCGGCAATTGTCGAAGCTTTAAAGGAAGTGGAGGATGGAGAGGGCAGTTCCGAAGCTATGTTTGAAGCCGGACAGGCTCCGTTGAGAGATTAATGTTTACAGTGTTGGTATGGCGGGAAGCGTTTATGCCAACGGCAGTTAATTAAAATTTGTTGTACCAGTACAGAAACCCCGGCATGCGGATGCATTTGCCGGGGTTTTTCCATAAAGTTACCCATGAGGGAAACAGGTTCCAAGGGGACAGTCACTGTGAAGGGGGCAGGTTTTCTTCCGCCGTTTGGTTTTCCATGCGCCCAAATACCATCTCATATCCGTCGTTGCCGTAATTCAGGGAACGGTTTACCCGGCTGATGGTGGCTGTGGAAGCACCGGTCTTTTCGGCAATCTCGAGATATGTCTTACGCTTTTTCAGCATGGATGCCACCTCAAAGCGCTGGGACAATGAAAGTAATTCATTAACGGTACATAAATCTTCAAAAAAGATGTAGCATTCTTTCCGTGTTTTCAGGCAGAGAATGGCATCAAACAAAGAATCCACGGCATCGGTCTTTATCTTCTTATTCATTGGAAACACCTCTCTATTTGCTTTTGCACTGTAAAGTTTTACAGTCCTACAAAACAGATTTTATCATATCGGGGATGCAATGTAAAGGCCAGAGCGTGTTTGAAAATTCATTCCTCCCCCAGTTTGCACATATATTGAAAAAAATATATTGAAAGAAACAGTTGCCATGTAGTATTGGTTACTATATAATAACATTAGTGCATTTATTTGGCATGGAAGCGAGGAAATACGCATGACCATCAACAATGGGGATTTGTTAAACAGTATATTGGAAAGCCTTGACAGGATACAGCATATTGACCCTGAAGACATTCCCAACATCGATTTGTATATGGACCAGGTCACCACTTTTATGGACACGAAGCTCAGGCCGGCTTCCAGGTTCCCGGATGAAGATAAGATCCTGACCAAGACCATGATTAATAATTATGCGAAGAATGACCTTCTGCCGCCGCCGGTAAAAAAGAAATATTCCAAGGAGCATGTGCTGCTGCTGATCTTTATCTATTACTATAAGGGAATTTTGTCTATCAATGATATTCAGACATTGCTGACTCCCATCACGGAGCAGTACTTTCGGACAGGCGGTGATTTCAATTTAGAAAAGATATACCGAGAAGTCTTTAGCATGGAAAAGGCGGAGATAGAGACGTTGAAGGAGGATGTTATCAGGAAGTACCATGCCGCTGAGCAGACTTTCCAAAATGCCCCGGCAGAAAACGCGGATTTCCTGAGAAAATTTTCTTTTATATGTGCTTTGAGCTACGATGTCTATATGAAAAAGCTGATGATTGAAAAGATTGTGGACGAGCTTGCGCAGGAGAGGGCGGCACGGAATACGGCGGCAAAGGCTGACGGAAATAAAAAGAAAAATTACAAGGGCGAAAAGCCGGAAAAAGGAGTGGTTGAAAATGAAGGATTCTAATTGCGGTTACTGTATGAGAGGGGAATTGCTGGACAAGTTCGGGATTTTTATCTGTGAGTTGGAAGTCAGCAGCCTGATCCTGTTTAAGGAACAGTCAAAACCCGGCAGGTGTATCGTGGCATATAAAGACCATGTCAGTGAGATTGTTGACATTTCCGACGAGGAAAGGAACCTTTTCATGGCTGATGTGGCACATGCCGCAAAGGCGATCCATGAGGCATTCCACCCTGATAAATTGAATTACGGCGCTTATGGGGACACAGGATGCCATCTCCATATGCATCTCTGCCCCAAGTATGAGGGCGGGGACGAGTGGGGAGGCACGTTCCAGATGAACCCCGGAAAGACCTTCCTCACGGATGCAGAGTATGCCGAAATGATTGAAAAGATCAAGGCGCAGCTATAAGCGGCAGGGCCGCTTCCCTGGGGGGATCCTGCCTGTGCTTTTGATACCGTGTATTCAGATCCCTGAAGCTGTCATACCGGACGACTCGGAACCTGCCGGGCCGCGGTATGTGGCATCAGGGATTTTTGTAACCTTTTTTCAGGAAGTTCATAAAATAAAGCATCACAAAAAAGGGAGGTCCTTATGAACATTTCTATGAAAAGGTTGTTAGGCAAAAGAGCCTTGGCAGTGTGTATAGCGGCGATGGCTGCTGTGTCCGCCCTGGCAGGCTGCGGCAGCGACGGCAAAACAGGGGAGGGCGGAAAGACAAAAGTAGTACTGAATGAGGTTGCCCACTCTATTTTTTATGCGCCAATGTACGTGGCAATCGAGAAAGGCTATTTCGCGGAGGAGGGCATCGACATAGAACTGGTCACAGGCTTTGGCGCCGATAAGACCATGACGGCGGTGCTTACCGGGGAAGCGGACATTGGCTTCATGGGAAGCGAGAGTACCATCTACACCTATTCAGGCGGTACGGAGGATTATGTGGTAAATTTTGCGCAGTTGACCCAGCGGGCCGGTAATTTCCTGGTGTCCAGAGAACCCATTGATGACTTTAAGTGGGAAATGCTTGTGGGGAAAGATGTGCTGGGAGGCAGGGCCGGGGGTATGCCGGAAATGGTCTTCGAGTATATCCTGAACAAAAACGGTATTGATCCCATGGTGGATGTCT
>CANRWO010000089.1 GCA_947643615.1 uncultured Lachnospiraceae bacterium | reverse complement strand
TGATATTTGTGTCGCCCCGTCGCGTAAACGCTCCGGAATGGAGATTAGTATGGCAGGAACAGCACAAAAAGAAAACATTATGGGGACGCAGAAAATGAGTAAACTGGTTTTGTTTACCGGTATTCCCCTAATGATCAGTTTGTTTATCAATTCCCTGTATAACTTTGTTGATTCCATGTTTGTGTCACAGGTATCGGAAAAAGCGCTGGCGGCACTTTCCCTGGCGGCGCCGGTACAGTTTCTGGTATCTGCGCTGGGACTGGGGAACGCAGTAGGTCTGAATGCCGTAATCTCCAAGGCCCTTGGCAGAAAGGATACAGGGGAAGTCCGCAGGGCGGCTGATGCGGCGATTTTTATTGCCCTTTGTTCATGGGTGGTGATTACCGTATTGTGCCTGCTGTTTGTAAAGCGCTATTTTGTATGGCAGTCAGGCGGGGATGAAGTGATCGCAGGATACGGTATACAGTATCTCTCAGTATGTATGCTGTTTTCTCTGGGACAGATGGGACAGTGGGTATTTGACCGTTTTGTCATTGCAAGCGGACGTTCCGGCCTGTTTCTGTTTACGCTGTCTGCGGCTTCCATTACAAACCTGATTCTTGACCCGGTTTTCATTTTTGGGTTATTTGGAGTGCCGAGGCTGGAGACATTGGGCGCGGCTATTGCTACAGTCATCGGGCAGACAGTGGGTATGTTTGCGGGGATCGTGATTAACCGGAAGTGGAACAGGGAAATCCCGTTTGGGTTTACTCTCCGGCCGGACAAAAACAGCATTTTGAATATTTTGAAAGTCGGGTTTCCTTCTACTTTGGTACAGATTCTGACATCCTTTGTCGGTATCCTGATGAACTCCATTTTAATTACATTTTCGTCTACCGCCGTGGCTGTCTATGGAATCTGTATACGCATCAATGGTGTTTCGACAGTAGGAATCCATGGGATTACGAATGGACTGATTCCGATTGTCGCTTATAACTATGGTGCGGCAAACAGGAAACGAGTTTCCCATGCGGTTTGGTGGTCGTTTCTATACGGCACACTGTTTTATCTGCCCTTTTTTGCAGTGCTGGAGATTGTCCCAACGTGGGTCCTGCGTATTTTTGAGGCTTCGGACTATATGCTGGAGATTGGCATTCCGGCGCTCCGCATATTGGCCTTTGCATGGATTGTGGCAATTCCGGCGCTTACCATATCGGCAGGACTTCAGGGATTATCCATGGGAATGAGCAGCATGATCCTTACAATGGCGAGGCAGGCAGCCCTGCCGCTTCTTTTTGCAGGATTGCTCAGCAGGCTGGGAAATGTGGATCTGCTGTGGATGGGATTTATTTTTGCGGAATTTTTAGGGACACCATTGGCAGTATGGTTTTGGAAGAAAGGTTACGGGCAGATACAGGGAGGGAAGTTTGAATGAAAAAAGCATTGATAATAGCAGTGGTATTTATTTTGTTGATAAGCTTTGCGGGATGCGGAGCGCATGTTTCGGATACGAATGGGGACGATTCCATGGGCGGGCAAGGCAGACGGGAAGGAGAAGGGGATTTGGCGGTAATAGAAAATTCGGAGGAGGCGGATGCTCTGACAGATCATGTTGTGACAGTACAGGTTGATTCTGAAATAAAGGAACTGGAAAAAGGTTTATCTGCCGTCCGGTATGAAGGAGAGGATGGATTTAATGCATTTTTATCTGAGGGAGGCGCAAAAACAGACGGGGAAGTCGTGCGGTTTCTGGCAGACAGCTTTTTAGCTGGAAACCAGGGCGCTTTTACCATGGATACACAGGCTTTTGGATGCAGTACCTTTTCCGTACAGAACCTGGAGGGCGGTTATTTTTTTGGCAGGAACTTTGACTGGAATGCCTGCAATGCCCTTATCCTTATCTCTTATCCTGAGGACGGTTATGCCTCTGTTTCTACGGTGAACCAGGACTTTATCCGCCAGGGAGCCGGGATGGCAGGCAGTCTGTTAAGCGATGACATGATGGTAATAGCGGCACTGTATGCGCCTTTGGACGGCATGAATGAAAAGGGTTTATGCGTATCCGTCAATATGATACAGGACGGAGCCACTATTTCACAAAGTACAGGGAAAAGGGCTCTTACCACCACGACAGCCATCCGTCTGCTGCTGAATCAGGCAGCCACAGTGGAAGAAGCGCTGGAGCTGCTTTCGCAGTATGACCTCCACGCCTCCATGAATTACATGGTTCATTTTGCCATTGCGGATGCGGACGGAAACAGCGTGGCGGTGGAGTATATCGACAATGAAATGGTGGTGACAGAGACACCCGTACTGACCAATTTTTATCTGGCAGAGGGGGAAAAACAGGGAATTGGTACAAGTCAGTCCCATGAGAGGTTTGATATATTGACAGAGACGCTTACAGGGAAACCATCCATGACGCAGGCTGAGGTAAGGGATGCCCTGGACAGTGTAAGCAAGGGCAATTTCGGTGAGTTTGGACGCAGCCCGCAAGGTGGGATGCGTCCACGAGGAAGTAGTGAAACGGATTTCGAGTGTCCGATTGAGACAACGGAGTGGAGCATTGTCTTTGACCAGTCTGCCTTGACTGCGACTTATTACCATAGGGAGAATTATGGAAACGCGTATTTTTTTCAAATCACGGAAGAATAGAATTTTTGAATTAACATTCTTAAAACCTATGCTAATGCATTTAATATAGGCATTTGCTATTCTATGGAAACAAGTATAGACTTAAGTGTGTTAAGGAATTCTATGCGGCCAAAGTACACCCGCTATAAATTTCTAAATTACACACTGGAAGAATGCCAAGCGAATTTCATTCGTTTTGGGCAGGCATTCTTCATTACTTGTTCCGCATGACAGGATAAAATGAGAGGTGACGGGGCATGGCCGATAGTATCAATTATTTCCGCCTGCTGTGGAATCTTTACAGGCTGATAAGAAATACAGGCAGGGCGAAAGAACAAATTGAGAGGCTGCAGAAAAAGAAGCTGGAAAAGCTGCTCTTATACGCTTATGAACATTCCCCTTATTACAGGAGGGTATTTGAGGCAGAGGGCATTTTCAGGGAAAATATCAGGACGACACCCCTTGAGAAGTTCCCGGTGCTGGATAAGGAAATCCTGATGGAACATTTTGACGAGCTGGTGACGGATCGCAGACTGAAACAGAAAGAATTACTCAAATTTGATGAAAACACAGAAGCTGACGGAGAAATATATCTTGGCAGATACCATGTAGTACATTCTTCCGGCAGTACCGGAACGCCCAGGTATTTTGTATATGACAATGAGGCATGGGAACAGATGCTGATTGGGATTATACGTGGTGCGCTTTGGGGAATGTCCATAAGTTCTATTCTGAGATTACTGGCAGAGAAACCAAAAATCCTTTATATAGCAGCCACGGACGGACGTTATGGAGGCGCTATGGCAGTGGGGGACGGAATCAGGGGAGTCCACGCAGAACAGAGATTTTTGGATATTAACACGCCGCTGGCAAAATGGAGTGAGATGGTAAGGGAGTTTCGCCCCAACATCATTATAGGATACCCCTCTGCGGTTAAAATTTTGGCGGAACTGACAGAGAGGGATAAGATGCCACTGCATATCAAACGGGTAATTTCCTGCGGGGAACCGTTAAGTGCAGGATTGCGCAAATTTCTTGAAAATGCGTTCCATGCAGAGGTAATCAATTTTTATGGCGCGAGCGAATCTCTTGCATTGGGAGTGGAGCAACGGGCGGATGAGGGAATGATTCTTTTTGATGATCTGAATGTGATAGAAGTGATTGAAGGGGATTTGTATGTGACCTGCCTATACAATTTCACACAACCCTTAATCCGTTACCATATTTCCGACAGACTCGTTCTGCATGAGGCAAAGACCGATAAGAAGCGCCGTATATTCGAGTTCGCGAAGCGAAACTCGCAATTGAGCGAAGCTCAATTTTTTACAAGGGCGGATGTGCTGCTGTGCCGTAGCGAGGATGTGCTATGGTTTGAAAAGTCGGACGGCAGCAGGGAATGCCTGCATCCCCTTTCCATGGAGGGGTTCTGCGTGGAGGGTTTGTTGGATTATCAGTTCTGCCAGACTTCCGGCACTTCCTTTGAAATGCTGGCGGAAACGGGGAAATCGGCGGAGCCTGCAAAGATAACAGGGAAAGTATGCAGACAGGTAGGAAAACTGCTGGCAGATAAAAATCTGGATGAGATTCAATTTTCAGTCCGGTTTGTGGAGCAGATCGCACCGGATCGGTATACAGGGAAAAAGACATTGATCATAAAGAGGATGGAGGATAAAAAAATGCGTAAACGCTTCGGAATGGAGGAAAAAATGACGAGGATGAACATTATCGGGAAGCAATTTGATGAGGAACGGGCGCTGTACCATTTACAGAACGCAGAGGTGACGGACTGCATCTTTGCAGGGCCGGCAGATGGGGAATCCGTACTGAAGGAGTCCGAAGACGTGGGACTTTATAACTGCCGTTTTTCCCTGCGTTATCCCCTGTGGCATGTAAAAGGGTTTACCATGGCGGATTCCTCCATGGATGACAAAACACGCGCTGCAATCTGGTATGCGGAAAATGGCAATATTACAGACTGTGTGCTGGGAGGGATCAAGGCGGTGAGGGAGTGCGCACATATCCTTCTGGAACGCTGCCAGGTGGAATCACAGGAATTTGGATGGAAGTCACAGGATATTACGCTGGTCGATACGGATATTGTGTCGGAGTATTTATTCATGGACAGCCAGGACGTGAAGCTGCGGAGCGTAAAGATGAAGGGAAAATATTCTTTCCAGTATATGGAAAATCTGGAGATAGACGACTGCGAGCTGGACACGAAGGATGCATTCTGGCACAGCAAAAATGTCACAGTGAGGGACAGTATCGTGAAAGGCGAGTATCTGGGATGGTTTTCCGAGAACCTGACACTGATTAACTGCAAAATTATCGGAACGCAGCCCCTGTGCTACTGTAAAAATCTGAAGTTGGTAAACTGCACCATGGAGGATACGGATCTGTCCTTTGAATACTCTGATGTGGAGGCGGATGTGAAAGGCCATATCCTCTCCGTGAAAAATCCCAGATCCGGCCGGATTACTGCGGACAGCGTGGGAGAGATCATCCGGGGCGATGCCGTCATGGAATGTACGGGAGAGGTCATACTCCGGACTGAGCCGAAGAAAGAAATAGATAAAACTGCTGAAATGAAAAAGGACATTGCCTGAGAGAAATTCTAAAACTTCACACAGAAGAACGCAAGCGAACGAGTTCGCTTTGAACAGCGTTCTTCTCGGATTGTTTAGATGCCGCTTATGCGGCGGAATGAGAGGAGAGGATGAATAAATTCTCTGAATAGCAATTTAGTTCAACAAACTGAACTTGTTCAGTTAGAATTTGTGACGCTTCGGATTGAGAGGAAACGATGTTAAGCGGTTACCAGACGGAAGAAGAATTGATTCAGAATATGGTAGATGCCGGATGCAGGGAAGAAACAGTTGCCGGTGTGCTGGCCTGCTTAAAGCAGGGGCAGAAGAAAAAAGGACTTTTGCTGCTGCAGAGCCAGCGGGAGGCGCTGCTTGACGGGATTCACGCGGATCAGTCCTGTATAGACTATCTGGATGATGTTCTGGGCTGGATACGAAAGGGAGATACATGATAGCAGAATACTTTTGTAAGGGTCTGCTGATTGGTTTTATATTCGGGGTGCCTGCCGGAGCCATTGGTGCATTGACAATAGGGAGAACGCTGGATAAGGGATTTACAGCCGGTTTTCTCACCGGAATGGGTTCCTCAGTGGCAGATTTGATTTATTCCTGTGTGGGTGTGTTTGGCATTACGGTGGTTTCCGATTTTTTATCAGCCGGTCAGAATATCCTTCAGGTCATTGGCGGAATACTGATCCTGCTCTTGGGGTTCAGTGTACTTTGCAAAAAGAAGGCGGCAGCGGTGCAGTGTAGCGCTGTACAGAAAGAATCAAAAGGAACATTAGCTTTTTGTTTTCTGTCGGCATTTACGACAGCAATGGTGAATCCGGCAACCGTACTCTCGTTTATGGCAGCCTTTGCTGCTTTTGGGATTCGGGGAGGGCTGGATGCAGGACAGGGAACTGTCCTGATTATTGGAATTTTTATTGGAACGCTTTGCTGGTGGCTTGCGCTCAGTGGCATTACAGCACATTTCCGGGACAGAGTGACAGGAAAAATATACCGATGGCTGAACTGCATTTTAGGCTGTCTTATGATAGGGTTTGGCATAATTATGGCAGTTTGGGGATTAAGCAGCTTTCCCCAAATATCTTCCCATATTTCTTGTCTTTTTTCCCGATAGTGCCACTTGACGATCAGTTACATAGTCCGCTATGGGCCTGATCGTCAAGCGGCACTATCGAAGAAAAATCCTGCGGACTATTGGTGAAATATTTTGTGACAGCTCCTAAGGGATGGTTTATGAACAGTTCCGTCAGGGGCCGATCAGGAAGGGACAGTGTATGAAAAAGATACAACATCAGTTGGCAGTTATTTCCATATGCCTGATAAGCGTTCTGGCGGGATGCGGCAGTCTGATGTCAAAGGAGGGGCCGCAGCAAAGCATAGCTGATATGGAGTTTCAAGAGTTATTCACAGAGTTGGATCCCACAGGGCAGCCTGAAGTACAAGGCAGCATGGAAACCGAAGAATTTGTGCCGGTTCAGGAGAGCACGGAGCAGGTACAGAGTGTACAACCGATTTCTTCTGAATTGGAAGAAGAAAACAGTTTGGGGATGGAAGAAATGAATATATTTATGAAAATTGATGATGAAGCTGTTGCGGTAGAATGGGAAGATAATGAGTCGGTTTCGGCGCTTGCAGAACTACTCCGTGAACAACCCTTAACCATACAGACGTCCATGTACGGAGACTTTGAACAGGTTGGTTCTTTTGGAACAAGCCTGACAAGGGAGGATAAACAGATAACAACGCAGGCAGGGGATATTGTCCTGTATTCCGGCAATCAGATCGTGGTATTTTATGGTTCCAATTCCTGGGCATACACAAGACTCGGAAAGATTACGGACAAATCCGCCGAAGAACTGGAGGTTCTGCTGGGCAGCGGGGATGTGACGATCACATTGGAATTAAGGTAATTACAGGCTGCCGGTGCTTGTCTCCAGACGGCTTAAAAACAGCTTTGTGGCTTTGGAAAAGACCTGATACTTTTTTGTAAAAAGGTATACGCTTGAGTAAAGCTGCGGGGACAGGGGGCGGAATGTCAAAGGATGGCTGCCGGCAGTGTTGATCAGTTCGTCAATGCACAGGGCATAGCCAATCCCGGCCTCCACCATAAGACCAGCATTATAGATCAGGTTGTAGGTGGAAACAATATTCGGTTTCAACATTGCTTCGGTAAAAAATGTGGTCATATGGTGGCTGTTGGAGGTCTGGCTTGGCATGATCAGCGGGAGGTTTGCTAAATCCGCGGAAGAGATTTCTTTCCTGTCTGCAAGAGGGGAATCCTTCCGCATAAGGATGCCCCACGCCTCGCGCAGCGGGAGCTTCCGGTAATCGTAGCGGGGAGTAATCTCAGGCTCCAGTAAGAAACCCATATCCAGAAGTCCCTTGTCCAGCCGTTCGATGATGGCATCCGCATTGCTGCTGAAAAAGTGGAACCGGATGTCGGGATATTCTTCCTGAATCGACCGGATAATCTGCATAATGGAAAATGTGGAGCGGTATTCGCCGCAGCCGATATAGACATCGCCGGAAATGCTCTGTTCGTTTTCGCGGAAGGCGCTTTCAGTTTTGTCCATCAGAGAAATGATCTCCTGGGCGCGGCCACGCAGAAATGTCCCTTCTTCCGTCAGAGTGATTTTTTTCCGGCCGCGGACCAGGAGCTGTTTCCCCAGATTCTCCTCTAAATCCATCATTTGTTTTGACAGTGTAGGCTGGGAAATGTGAAGATATTCAGCGGCTTTTGTAATACTCTGTTCCTCAGCAACGGCGAGAAAATACTGTAGCAGGCGGGTTTCGATCATAGGGAATACTCCTTTTATTCTTAAAATCTATCTAAATATATTTTATATAGCTTTTTGTTATTTTACAAGAGTAGCGTGAAAGGAATGAATATTTTCTAAGGCGTCAAAGGACGCCGCCTAAGAAAATCTAAGTCATTCCTCGGAGAATCGCTGAAGCGATTCATCCAAGATTCACGGATTGTTTGTGTCGCTAAAGCGGCAATCTTCTCAGGGGAGATTGGGTATGCAGGAAAAAACAACGATTTGTCAGAGATTAACAGAAGAAGGCGTTGATCCTGCGATGCTGGAGCAATACCGGCGTTATCAGGAGACAGGCAACATACAGGGGCAGTGCGGACTGATCTGCCGTTTCCGCAGGGAAAAAAGTGAGGAACTGAAAAAAGGGAAAGAGCAGCTTGCCTGTCTGGACTATATGATTGCAAAAGTGGAGAAATCTGATGAAAAGTAAAATGTGTTGATGGAAAAAAGCACTTTTGGTGATAGCAGTATTATTCCTGCTGGTTATTATCATTGCCATAGTCTTGTTCTGGAGGGTGATAAGAACAGCAGCAAGTGTGGAAAAGCTGGATAATGGCCTGTATGCCATGGAATATCCATTGATCGCAGAGCAGAATTTGAGATTCTGCTCGCGGCCTCAGCGTAAATGCTTCGGAACGGAGGAAAAGATGAAAGAGATAATTTTTCAGGGGACGGATATGGTAAAAACTTATGGGGAAACAACCGTTTTGCACGGAATCAGTCTGGAACTGTACAGGGACGATTTTGCGGTCATCATGGGTTCCTCCGGTTCTGGCAAATCTACCTTTCTTTATGCAGTCAGCGGAATGGACCGGTTAAGTGGGGGACAGCTTTTTTATAAAGGAAATCCGCCTTCCGATGAAATGATTGATATTGCACATGCGTCGGAAAAGGAGCTGACCCGCCTTAGGGCGGAGGATTTTGGGTTTGTGTTCCAGCGGTCCCATTTAGTCAGCAGTCTGACGTTGGAAGAAAATATACGCATGGCAGGTTTAATTTGTGGTTCCATGTCTGAAAAGGAGATTTGGGAGAAAACAGATGTCTTAATCCGTCAAATGTGCCTGGAAAAGGCGAAAGACAGACTGCCGGCACAGGTTTCCGGTGGGGAGGCGCAGCGGGCGGCTGTGGCAAGGGCTGTTATAGCAGGTCCAAGGATCTTGTTTGCGGATGAACCGACGGGAGCTTTGAACAAGGCAAACACAGAAGAAGTTCTGGAGCTTCTGACAGCGCTTTATGCCCAGGGGCAGTCCATTCTGCTGGTGACCCATGACAGGGAGGCTGCCCTGCGCGGAAACCGCATCCTGTATCTGGAGGACGGCAGCATTGTCGGGGAACTGGAGTTAAGTCCTTATCAGGGAAAGGACAGGGAGAGAGAACAGAAACTTGCAGCCTGGTTGGAGGGTTTTCAATGGTGAAAAAGTGTCAAATGCTGCTGTGGGCAGCCTGGAGAAAGCAAAAAGGAAGTATTTGCGGAATTTTTTTGCTGGTGGCTGTTCTTTCCATGTGTCTGTTTTCCTCCCTGGCGCTGTATGTCAGCGGCAGGCAGTCCGTAAAGGCGGAGATGGAACGTCTGGGATTTGGAGATCTTACCATATGGGTAAACGGGGGCAGGGAAGGTCTGGCGGAGGAAATCGAAAATATTACGGATGTGGAACGGGTGACATACCAGCCGCTTATCTTTTCCGGCTATGAAGTAAACGGCCGCTACTCCGATAATGAGGGGCAACTCCTTTATCTTGACGGTTCGGTTCCTTATCGTTTGACGGATGAAAGCGGAAATGTGTTGCCTGTCCATGAATCGGGAATTTCTGAGGGTTATGTTTCGGAACAATCGACATCCGGCAGGTCAGATTCGGGAGATTATACATCGGAAATTGTTCCGGGGACCGTTTACGTTTCCCCGGCCATGAGGTCTGCCTTTGATGTGGAGATCGGGGACAGCATTCAGTTTGAGTTGTCCCGCAAAGATGGTATTTACAGCCTGACCGTGGCAGGATACTTTGCGGACGGATTTATGGGAAGCTCCATGATTGATATGAAAAGCTTTCTGATCAGCAAGGGTGATTATGCTGCCATGCAGGAAATTGTCCATGCCGCAGCGGATGTGGATGTACTGGGGCGGGAAGGCGCCATGCTGCATATTTTTCAAAGTCAGGGAAGTCCGCTTTCAGCGCTGGATTTTCACAAGGCGATACAGGAAGATACGGATATATCCCTTTATACGGAATTTAGCTACAGGCAGGAGTCCATTTTGAACTACATGCTTTTATTGCAGGATATTCTTGCAGGATTTCTGATTGCCTTTTCCGCAGTTTTATTTCTGGTCTGCATGATCGTGACGGGGCACAGCTTATCCGCAGTGGTGAAACAGGATAAAAAGGACATGGCAGTCTTGAAAACATTGGGAATGCCCGGAGGGGAAATCCGGAATGTATATTTTCTGCTTTATGGGGGCGTTATCCTGACAGGGATGCTCTTTGGGCTTTTGTTCGCGGAAAGGCTTGCAGACATGCTGGCCAGGGGACTGGTGACCTCCACGGGAATGCTGGTTTCCGTAAAGCAGCCTTTTCTGCTCTGTTTCCTGCTGCTTATGGCATTTATTCTGGTATTCGCGGTCTTCCTGGTTCTGCGGACGGGAAAGATACTGACGGTTGCGCCTATGGAAACCATCCGGGAAACGGCGGGGGGAAAACAGGTACACAAGGTGATTCGTCTGACGAATCACCTGGAAATCCGCCGGCGGTTTCTGGAATGGGATATTGCCCTGCGGGAATTAAGGTTTGAAGAGAAAAATTATATTGCACTGTTTCTGATAGCTGCTTTTCTGGCAGTTTTTCTGGCGGTGATCGGGCGGATGGGAACATGGCTGGGGCCAGACGGGGAGGGGTTGATGAATGCTTTCAGCGTGGCGGACCATGATCTGGGGATACAGCCCTTTAACCGGGATGTGCCTATGGACGAGATTGAACGGGTCATAGAATGGTATTCTCCTATCCGGGAAAGGTATGAACTGGCTATGGAGAGCGTCACGGTAAACGGGCAGGAATATGAGGCGAATGTGCTGAATGATACAGACTGGTTCCATATCTTAAGAGGGCGTGTCTGTGATGGGGACAGCATCCTGATCACGGATACCGTGGCAAATGAATTGCAGCTTTCCATAGGGGATACCGTGAAGGTGGCAGCAAATGGACGCAGCGGGGACTATCAGGTGTCCGGGATCTACCAGTGTGCAAACGGCATGGGAAGCAGTATCGGTATGAGCATGGAAGGCTATTCCAAAATAGGCGATATTACCGGCTATATCTGGTGTTACCATTACATTCTGGAAAATGGGAATATGCGGGACTTTGCAATGGGTTATTTACAGGAGCATTACCGTGGAATTGATGTACATACCAACAGCTGGTCGGGACTGGACGAAATCGTCTTTTTGATGCATATCCTGATTTTGGCGCTATATCTGATTGCTGCAGTGTTCATCCTTGTATCGGTGGCGCTCATCTCCGGAAAGTTGCTGCAGGCTGAGACGGGAAACATGGCTGTCTATAAAAGTATGGGGTTATCCACGGGAAGGTTGAGACGGTCTTTTGCATTGCGCTTTCTGACTGTGGCAGCGGCAGGGACGGCAGCAGGGATTCTGCTCTCTGCCCTGACTGCTGACGGGATGATCGGGGAGGTGTTCCGGCCATTCGGAATCGGGGATTTCCATTCGGGTTTCAGTGTGATGGGGACATTCCTGCCGCTTGTTGTCATACCGGTATTATTCTTTTTATTTGCGTGTTTTTTTTCTGCGAAATTAAAGCAGGTGAGCATAGTAACTTTGATAACAGAAAATATGGATTAAAAGCAATTTGGTAAATAGTCAAGAGTTATTTTAAAAAGATTTTCAGGGAAAAG
>CANRWO010000088.1 GCA_947643615.1 uncultured Lachnospiraceae bacterium | reverse complement strand
CGCGTATTCCTCCAGGTACTCCTTTTGATGCTCAATGGACAGGGATTCGTTTTCCGCCCGTCCTCGTGACTTAATCTCTCGTAAAGGATAGTCAGCTTGTTGTCGCTCATGGTTCCCTCTTTCCGGCTGTCCGGCGCGGCGGTTCTCGGTGTCGTTTTCACTGTTTCACCGCGTCCCTTTCAATCAGGCGTACCAGCTTATCGCCCATGGTTTCCCTGCTCGTCCTGCTGAAATGGACGCTCACCTTGTAGGTCGTGGAGCCAATCCGCTTTGTGATGTGCAGCGGCTTGTCGGTGCGTTCAATCGTCCTGTCTGCTGTTACTGCCGGCATAGGATTAGCCCCCTTTCCATATTCGGTTGTCTGTGATATACTACCGTCAAAATCACCTCGGCGCGTCCTTTCCCGCGCCCCTGTGCCGCCTGTGGCCTGACTGCCTGTTGTTTTCGGGGTGTCCCCGTTACTTTACGATACACTCCTTTTGGATGGATCAGAACAGCTGCCGAACCAGGAACTGATAAATTTCCTGGTTCTTTTTCTGCCAGTTGTCGCAGATAGCGGAAGCCGTTTCCTCCGAAGGCACAGACATAGTGATATCTACCAGGCATATACCCCTGTCTTTTGCCACAAGATGGGCCTCATACTCCCCTGAAGTGGATTTGTAATAATCCCCCAGTATGGAGACTTCATTGCGCAGAGAATATTCTTTTTCGCGGAAGTAGCCGTTAATGTCTTCTTTGATGGCCTCGCTGATACGGTTCTCAAAAAAGGACAGGGTGCTCCGGCCCTCTTCCGTAATGGAGAGCTGGGTCCGGTTCCGTATGGTCTTTGGGGAGATCATCTTTGCCTCGGTGAGCTCGCCGATGACCTGCTGGAGAGTGAGGAAATTCATATAGTCCTTCTCCAGGATAAAGTCGCTGACCTGGGCCGTGGTCATGGAAAATGTGACACGGTTCAGCATGTAGAGCACGATCAGTTTATTGATAGTCAGGGAATCCTCCAACATAATCCTCACTCCTGTTCCGGCTTCTGCCGCTGGCAATTTGCATATTTGTGATGGCCAATGCCGTAGTTTCTGGAATTGGCAATTTTTGTTTTGGTGTAAACTTGTGTTTTGGCTTTTGGCGATTTCAGAGTTTTGCACTCTTTAGGGCAAAAGGTACTGCTTACGGTATTTGCCCTGTTTTGGGACTGCGGCAGCCTTGTATGGAGCCGCGCCTTTGGAGCGTTTGGTGTAACCCGTTGAGGACACTGCGCTTGTCCATGCTCCACAGGGGAGCCGCCAGGATGTCTTTGGGACCGTCGCCGGTGACGCGGTGGATCACGATCTCGGGCGAGAGCCGTTCCAGGCAGTCTGCCACCAATTCCAGATATTCTGCTTTTTCCAGGACTTTAAATTCTCCCCGGGCATAACATTGAGCCAGGTCGGTGCCCCGCAGGACATGCAAAAGCTGCAGCTTGACACCGAAAGGACGGAGACGGTCCAGGTAAGAAACCGTTTCCAACATTTGTCCCCGGGTTTCCCCCGGCAGTCCCAGAATGGTATGGACAATCACAGGGATATCCAAATCTCCCAGCCGGCAGAAAGCTTCCTCAAAACAATCCAAACCATATCCCCGCCGGATAAAGCGAGCTGTGGCGTCATGGATCGTCTGCAGTCCCAGCTCCACCCAGATAAACTTTTCGGGGTAAACGCCTTTTAGCCGGGAGAGAAGGGACAGTACCTCCTGGGGAAGGCAGTCCGGCCTGGTGGCTATGGAGATACCGCACACTCTGGGGGAGGACAGGGCCTGTGAAAAGATCTGTTCCAGGTATTCTAAAGGGGCGTAAGTGTTTGTGTATGCCTGGAAGTATGCAATGATGCAGGGGCGGTCTTTCAAAAGAACTACTTTCTCAGAAAGGAGCTTTTCCCCCTCAGAAAGCTGTTCCGCCACAGGCTTCCCGGCAGTGGAAACGGCAAATTCGCCGCTTCCTCCGGCACTACAGAAAATACAACCCCGACTGCCTATGGAGCCGTCCCGGTTAGGGCAGGTCATGTGGGCATTCAGGGCTATTTTGTAACATTTGTGGTGCAGTGTGTTTTTGCACCATGCATCCAGGGAATAATATGGTTTACCATGCCAGTTCATCGGATGTGGGACTTTACAGCCTCGGCTACCAGTTCGGCCACCTTGGGGTCAAAGGCTTCGGGCATAATATTATCCTCGTTTAAGGCGTCGGCGGGCACAAGTCCGGCAATGGCTTCCGCAGCCGCCAGCTTCATTTCCTCCGTGATCTGGGTGGCGCGTCCTTCCAGTGCGCCTTTGAAAATACCGGGGAAGGCCACCACATTATTGACCTGATTGGGGAAATCGCTCCGTCCGGTTCCCACCACTCTTGCGCCGGCGGCTTTTGCGATATCCGGCATGATCTCGGGGATGGGATTTGCCATGGCAAAAAGGATCGCGTCACGGTTCATGGAAGCTACCATTTCAGAAGTCACAATATTGGAGGCGGATACGCCTACAAAGATGTCGGCGCCTTTCAGTGCATCGGCCAGAGTCCCTGTCTCGTTGCCCAGGTTCGTCACCTCTGTCATTTTCTGCTGCATCCAGTTCAATCCGTCGGTATCTTTGGATACAATGCCAACTTTATCGCACAGGATGATATTGGGGAAGCCATAGGTCAGGAGAAGATTGGTGATTGCTACACCGGCGCTTCCCGCACCGTTTACAACGACCCGGCAGTCTTCCTTTTTCTTATTTACGACTTTCAGTGCATTGATGATCCCTGCAAGGACTACGATGGCAGTACCGTGCTGGTCATCGTGGAATACGGGGATATCCAGAGTGGCTTTCAACCGCTCCTCAATCTCAAAACAGCGGGGTGCGGAGATATCCTCCAGGTTAATGCCGCCGAAAGCGGGCGCCAGCCAGGTGACAGCCTTAATGATCTCTTCTGTGTCCTGGGTGTCCAGGCAGATGGGGACAGCATTGACCCCGCCAAATTCCTTAAACAGGACAGCCTTTCCCTCCATGACAGGCATAGCGGCATGGGGGCCGATATTGCCCAGGCCCAGGACGGCGCTTCCGTCCGATACAACGGCTACGGTGTTTGCTTTTATGGTATATTTATAGGCCGCTTCCTTGTCCGCGGCAATTTCTTTACAGGGTTCCGCCACGCCCGGAGTGTATGCTATGGACAGATCTTCACGGGTTTTGACAGGGGTTTTGGATACGGTCTCCAGTTTGCCGTTCCATTGTTCGTGCATTATAAGGGACTTTTCGTTTGTTGTCATGATGCTCCTCTTTCTTCTTAAAAATATTGTTATTTATATTTTAGAAAATAATTTTGTTTTCCTTTTATATCACAGGCTCCCGGCGCAGGGGCGACGCAGCACAATGCCCGCTGTAACATAGGCCTGGATCCATTCGGACTATGGTATCATCATATAATAGTTTGAACCGGTTCGCAAGGACTTGTTTGCAGGAAAAATGAAAAATAATGCTTCCTATTTTGATGATTTTGTATTATAATGTCCATAAGAGCATGATACGTCAATCATGAAGTCAAGGAATCACGTCCATGACACATCTTGCCAGTACCCCACCATAAGAAATAAAAGACGATACATTTTATGGATGGTTTTTACGGCTTTAAAATCGGAGGGAATTTATGAGAGAAAAATACGAATCATTGGCGCTTGTACAGTTGAAGGAGCTTGCAAAGGTACGAGGATTGAAGGGGACTTCAACCATGAAAAAAGCCGAGTTGGTGGAGACTATGCTGGCAGAGGACGAGAGACTGAAGCAGTTGGAGGAGTCCAAGCGGGAGCCGAAAAGCGAACCAAAGAACGAAATTAAAAACGAACCAAAGAACGAACCCCAAAATGAGGCCAGGGGTGAAAACCCACGCCGTCCGGCGCCCAGAAAACCGGAGGCGGCCCAGACACAGGGCGTGCGCAGTGAGAGCAGCTACCGTGCGGAGGCCAGCAGCACCCAGCGCAGTGACAGTACACCCAGGCAGGATGCGGCGCAGTCGCCCCGGCCTAACCGCACCAACGAAGTATATGACGAGAAGAACTATCCCAAGGAGCTGGACAGCGGCGAAGAAGCCAGCGGTATTTTAGAGGTCATGCCGGACGGTTACGGTTTTATCCGCTGCGAAAATTATCTGCCCGGAGAGAATGATGTCTATGTGGCGCCCAGCCAGATCCGTCGTTTTGGATTGAAGACAGGCGACATTTTAAGGGGAAATAAGAGAATAAAGACACAGCAGGAAAAGTTCAGTGCCCTGCTGTTCATTCGGACCATCAACGGTTACACCATTGAAGAATCCGCAAGACGGAAAAATTTTGAGGATATGACGCCGGTATTCCCGGACGAGAGGATCCGGCTGGAGACGCCCGGCTGCAGTATAGCCATGAGGGCTATGGATCTGGTCAGTCCTGTGGGAAAGGGACAGAGAGGCATGATCGTGTCCCCGCCTAAGGCAGGTAAGACCACACTGCTCAAGGAGGTGGCAAAGTCCATTCTGCGCGCCAATCCCCATATGCATATGCTGATCCTGCTGATTGATGAGCGCCCCGAGGAAGTAACGGATATTCGGGAGGCCATCGTAGGGGATAATGTGGAAGTGATCTATTCTACTTTCGATGAACTGCCGGAGCACCATAAGAGGGTTTCCGAGATGGTGATTGAGCGTGCAAAGCGCCTGGTAGAGCATAAAAAGGATGTGGTGATCCTGCTTGACAGCATCACACGCCTGACCAGGGCCTATAACCTGGTGGTGCCCCCCAGCGGGCGCACACTTTCCGGCGGCCTGGACCCGGCTGCCCTGCATATGCCTAAGAGGTTCTTCGGCGCGGCCAGAAATATGCGCGGAGGCGGGAGCCTTACTGTTCTGGCTACAGCCCTTGTGGAGACCGGAAGCAAAATGGATGATGTGATTTACGAAGAATTTAAGGGTACGGGTAATATGGAACTGGTACTGGACCGTAAACTTTCCGAGAAACGTATTTTCCCTGCCATTGACTTGTCCAAATCCAGTACCAGAAGAGAGGACCTGCTGTTGAACACCGAGGAGCTGGAGGCTATCAATGTTATGAGGAAAGCATTGAACGGCCTGAAGCCTGACGAAGCCACGGACCGTATCCTGGATATGTTTGCCAAGACGAGGAACAATAACGAATTTGTGCAAATGGTAAAAAAGAACAAATTTATTTAAAATAGGACTTGCAAGGTGAAAATCCATGTGTTACAATAATACCGCTGTTTGTGGTTCCATAAGCAGTGCGGATGAGAACAGACAAAACATGCATGCGATTACTTACTATAGAGAGGTGAAAGAGATGAAAGAAGGTATCCATCCCCAGTACTATCAGGCAACCGTAACCTGCAACTGCGGCAATACTTTTGTGACTGGTTCTACAAAGTCTGAGATTCACGTGGAAGTTTGTTCCAAGTGCCACTCATTCTACACCGGCCAGCAGAAAACTGCCAGAGCCGATGGACGTATTGAGAAGTTCAATAGAAAATACGGCGTTAAATAAGAAGTCAGGAAAGGTTGAGATGCTGTATCTCAACCTTTTTTGCGCGAATGAGCAGAGTCAGAAGTGCATTCATGCAGCTGCCATGCTTGCATGGGCGGCTGCATGAATGTGCTTATGACGAGCAACGCGAGCTCGGAAGGCGAAGCCTTTCGAGCCTGCTCATTCAAAGGAACCAGGTGGGATGAGCAGAAGAGGAAGGCGAAGCCTTTCGAGCCTGCTCATTAAAGGAGCCGGATGGGGCAGTGAGGGAAGGCTGTAAGTGAAAATTTGGAGGAAACATGGCAAGAAAAAGAAATAGCCGCTATTCTGGGATAGGCGGACAGGCCGTCCTGGAAGGCATTATGATGAAAAACAGCGAAAAATATGCCGTAGCAGTCAGAAAACCGAACGGTGAGATCAGTGTTGAGCTGGAAAATTACCAAGGAGTCATGCATGGTAGTAAGATAAAGGAGATCCCTTTTGTACGAGGGATTTTTAACTTTATAGATTCCATGATACTGGGTATGAGGGTGTTGAATTATTCTGCTTCTTTTTATGAGGAGGATAGCTCCGGCAAAACGGATAAAGCAAACGGCGGAAGCGGGGAAAAGCTTTTGAATGCTTTGGTGACGGTGTTTGCCCTTGTCATGGCGGTAGGTATTTTTGTGGTGCTGCCCTATTTTCTGGCTTCACTGTTAAAGGGATATGTGCGAAACGAGTCGCTGATGGCAATCATTGAAGGGGCGATCCGAATCCTGATCTTTATTTTATACGTTTGGGGCATCAGTGCCATGAAAGATATCAGGAGGCTGTACAGATACCACGGGGCTGAACACAAATGTATCAATTGTATCGAGAAAGGCAGGCCCCTTACGATACACAATGTGATGAGGAGTTCAAGGCTGCATAGGAGATGCGGTACCAGTTTCTTGTTTTTTGTATTTTTTGTGAGTATCATACTCTTTTTCTTTATCCAGGTGGACAATGTGGCCCAGAAAGTGATTTTGCGTATTCTGCTGATGCCTGTGGTTGCCGGAATTTCTTATGAGATAATCCGGCTGGCAGGGCGGAGCAACAATATTCTGGTCCGTATTCTTTCTGCCCCCGGTATGTTGATCCAGAGATTGACTACCAAGGAGCCTGACGAGAGTATGGCGGAAGTCGCCATAGCTGCGGTTGAGACGGTTTTCGACTGGAGGCAATATCTGTATGATAATTTCGGCTATGAAGTGGACGAATCATGGATGGACGAAACTAATAAGTAGGGAGACGGAATCCCCGGATGAGGCCGGATAACTGCCTGAAAGGCCAAACGGCCATACTTACACGGACAGTTGGGGAATGCTGGGAGGTATTTGATTTGGACGGGAAAGCATATTTGAGGAATTTATGAATTACAGGGAATGCTGGGAAAAAGGGAAAAGAACCTTAGCGGAGAAGGGAATTGAAGAGGCAGAACTGGATGCCAGGCTGCTTTTGGAGCATGTGTGTGGGACCAACCGCAACGATCTGCTGGTCCATGGCGACAGGGAGGTACTGCCGGAACAGGAGGCAGCGTATCTGTCACTGACCGGCAGGCGGGGGGAACGGATTCCCCTGCAGTATCTCACAGGAGTGCAGGAGTTTATGGGATTGGAATTCCAGGTTAACGAGCATGTGCTGATTCCCAGGCAGGACACGGAAATCCTTGTGGAGGAAGCGATGCGGGAATTGCGGGATGGTATGGATATTCTGGATATGTGTACCGGATCAGGATGTATTCTGATCAGCCTGCTGCATTATTCCAATGACTGTACCGGATTGGGCATTGATATATCGGGAGATGCGCTGAAAGTAGCGGAGAAAAATGCGGGAAGCCTTCTTCCGCCCGAGAAGCAGGTGAGGTTTGTGGAAAGCGACTTGTTTGATGCCGTGGAAGGGAGATTTGACATGATCGTGTCCAACCCTCCCTATATACCCAGTGGAGTGATAGACAGCCTGATGCCGGAGGTAAGGGAGCATGAGCCCCTGGGTGCGCTGGATGGCAGCGAAGACGGCTTGTACTTTTATCATAAGATCACGGAAGGGTGCAAGGAACACTTGAAACCAGGCGGTTTGCTGTTTTATGAGATCGGATGCGACCAGGGGGCGGAGGTCAGTGAGATCCTGGCCCGGAATGGTTTTGGGGAAATAAGGGTAACCAAGGATTATGCAGGCTTGGACAGAGTGGTGTACGGCGTACTGTGCCACGCCGTACATTGTCTTTAGGTATTTCATAATGGTCACCGGTACCAATTCAGGCTGGCGACCGGCCGGCATGCCGGGCGGGTGAAGCGTGTTGGCCGTTATGCAGTTCATAAGTAGCTTTGCATTGGGACGGACGGTAACCGATGTATGTGTAATGGAATGGAGTGAGTAAAATGTTTGATAAATTGGATGATCTATTGATTCGTTTTGAGGAGATCCTAAGTGAACTTCACGAGCCTACCGTGGCCAATAATCAGGAGCGCTTCCGCAAACTGATGAAGGAGCAGAGTGACCTGGCCCCTGTGGTGGAAGCGTATACGGAGTATAAGAAGTGCAGGCAGGATATAGAAGATTCGCTGGAAATGCTGGAGGCGGAGAGCGACGATGAGATGCGTGATATGATCAAAGAGACGCTCGGTGACAGCAGGAAACGCGCAGAGGAGCTGGAGCAGGAATTAAAGATCCTGCTGCTTCCCAAGGATCCCAATGATGAGAAAAATGTGATTGTGGAGATCCGTGCCGGCGCCGGAGGGGACGAGGCGGCGCTCTTTGCCGCCGAGATTTACCGTATGTATGTGCACTATGCGGAGAGCCAGCGCTGGAAGGTGGAGACCATGAATGTGGACGAAATCGGCATCGGCGGCATGAAGGAAGTGCAGTTTATGATCAACGGCCAGGGCGCGTACTCCAGGATGAAGTACGAAAGCGGCGTTCACCGTGTGCAGCGGGTCCCTGAGACGGAGAGCGGCGGGCGTATCCACACTTCCACGATCTCTGTGGCGGTGATGCCGGAAGTGGACGAGGACATTGATATTGTAATCGACGATAAGGACATCAGGATTGACGTTATGCGTGCCTCCGGAAATGGGGGGCAGTGTGTCAATACCACCGATTCTGCTGTGCGCCTGACCCATTATCCTACCGGGATCGTAGTCTACAGCCAGACGGAGAAGTCACAGATACAGAACAAGGCTAAGGCTTTCGCACTGTTAAAGGCCAAACTCTACGATATTGAGCAGCAGCAAAGGCATGACGCGGAGGCGGAGCTGAGGAGAAACCAGATTGGTACGGGAGACCGCTCCGAAAAGATCCGTACTTACAATTTCCCTCAGGGGCGTGTCACTGACCACAGGATTGGCCTCACTATCTATAAGCTGGATAAAGTGATGAACGGCGATATCCAGGAGATCCTGGACGCATGTATTGCTGCCGACCAGGCAGCCAAGCTGGTAAAGATGGGAGAAAGCTAAAAGCCAATTAATGCCTTGCGGAGGGAAGAGCATATATGAATGCGGAAAACATGCAGAAACCATCGGGACTGATGGTAAATTTAAGACGGTTTCCATGGGGGATTGAAGCAGACTCTATTTCCTTTTTCTGGATTATGGCTGGGGAACAGGAGTGCGACCGGCAGACCCATTACCAGATTATCATTTCTTCAAAAAGGGAGCTTGCGTTGACGGGGACGGGGGATGTGTGGGACTCCGGCAAGACAGAGGGCCAGTCGTCTGTATCCGTTCCCTACACAGGGAAAGCACTGCCTGAGAATACGGGATTTTTTTGGAGGGTCAGGCTTTGGAACCAGGCGGGTAGTGTCGGTCCGTTTTCCGAAACACATTTTTTCATAACTGAGCTGAAGAACTGGCGATGCGCTGCCATCTGGGCAGGGAAAAGCTCTTATGAACCCAATGTAATATTTGCGAGAAAGTGTTTTCCTCTGGAAGAAAAGGAGCTTGAGTATGCTTTCGTCCATGTAACGGCGGCTTTTTCGGGAGGTTCGAAGAGGGAAAACACTACGCGGCAATTTGTATACAAATTGTATGCGAATGGAAATTTTACAGGCATTGGGCCTCATTTTTCCGGATTTGACGGCGATTATTTTTACCATACTTATGATGTGACAGACTTTGTGCATAAGGGGAATAATGTTTTTGGCGCAATCTGCTATGCAGCACAAGACCATCGGTTTCAGATGCAGTTTAAAGCGGTTTATAAAGACGGTAGCTGCACAGAAGGGTGGACGGACGGTTCGTGGCGGGTGCTGGATGGCGGAAGCGTATATGAAGAAGGTGCAGCTTCAATCGGAACCCATTATTATCAGGCCATGGCGGAAAATATAGATGCAGAGAGATTCCCTTATGGCTGGGATATGGCAGACTTTCCGGATGAGGAGTGGGAGCAGCCTTTGATAAAACCAGTGATTGAGCATTTGAAGCCTTCTCCTGTGGACCCGGTCAGAAGATATACGGTGTTTCCCGTGGAGATTCAGGACAGGGGGAACGGCCACTATTTTATAGATTTTGAGAGAGAATTTGTAGGCGGTATCCGTTTGGAACTCTCTGGTGTCCCCACTGGTTGCCGCTTGGAATTAAGGTATGGGGAGGAGCTATTGCCCACGGTTCCTGCGTCTGTGAAGTTTCGCATGAGAACTGGAAATACTTATCAGGAATTTTTCAAATTGAAGGCAGGGGATCAGGCGCTGGAGAATTTTGGCATGAAGACTTTTCGTTATCTGGAGATACTTGGTGCCCCAGTGAAGCTGGAAAAAAATCAGATCCTGGGAGTTGCCCTGCGTCAGGAGCTTTCTGACAGCGATTCGGAATTTGTATCCGATGATGACCTGCTGAATGAGATATACCGTTTGTGTAAATATTCGATTAAAGCTACGGCACAGGATATGATGGTGGATTCCCAGTCCAGGGAACGGGGGCCCTATGAGGGGGATTTGTATGTAAACCAAATGTCCATGTATTCTTTTTACCGGAATTATAACCTTTCCCGCTTTACCAACGAGTATCTGGCATATGAGCCGGAATGGTGTGAAGAGTACCATCAGATGACGATACTTTCCGCCTGGGAAGACTATATGTATACAGGAGACAAACGGTCTCTGGAACGGTTGGCTCCTGTGTTGAAGAGAAAATTCTTGGATGTGGACGGCAAATTCGACAGGGATAAGAAGCTGTTCCGGCACTGTGCCGTGGAACCGGGAAAATACGATTCTATTCTTGTAGATTGGCCTCCCTCCCAGAGAGATGGTTTTGTTTTTGCCGATTATAATACGGTACTAAATGCGTTCCATTATGCTGCTGCAGACACTATGGCCAAGATATGCCATGTCCTTGGCCGGGAGGAAGATAGAAAATACTACAGCACATTGGCGGACGATATCAAAGCAGGAATGAAAAAACTGTATTTATACGAAAAGGGAAGGTTTGCGGACGGTATGTTTGCGGATGGGACTCTTACCGCGAACTGTTCCCAGCATGCGTCTTTTTTTGCGTTGGCTTTTGGCTGTGTGGAGGAAGAAGGACAGAGGGGGAGGATAGCGGAAGCGCTTATTACAGACGGGATGAAATGCAGTATTTATGCAGCACAGTTCTTCCTTTCTGCATTGTATCAGGCCGGCAAAGGCAAAGAAGCCTTCTCCTTTTTAACGAGCAGGGAGTACGGTAGAAGCTGGTACCATGTTATCCATAATTTAAAGGCAACGATAGTACCTGAGTGTTGGGATCCGGAGCAGAAACCGAATATGACCTTTTCCCATGCATGGGGAACGGCTCCGGGGAACCTGATCACAAGGTATCTATGTGGGATTCATCCTACAGAACCCGGGTTCAAAACCATGGCTATTCGTCCACAGATAGGCAGTTTACAGTATTTGCGCGCCACGATCCCCACCGTCCGGGGACCGGTCTGTATGGAGATTGATGCGGGGAAACGGGAAATGAAAGTAGAAATTCCGGGTAATACAAGTGCAAAAGTATATTGGCCAGGCATTGGACAGCATAGGGAGGGGTATTTGGACATTGGGCCAGGAGCACATTCTATTAAAATGGAATAAGGCTCAACCATTATAAAAAAGTTACAGTTCACAAGCGCCATTCGCAAAATCGCACTTTCAGTGCCCGCCGCTGCTGTGCAGCTGTTTTTGCTCATAAAATGGCGCTCCCTTCGTCCGTTCGTACCCAGATAACTTCTTATGCAAGCATAAATTTATCTGGGTACGACTGACGTGTGAACTGCACAACAAAAAGTTACAGTTCACAAGCGCCATTCGCAAAATCGCACTTTCAGTGCTCGCCGCTGCTGTGCAGCTGTTTTTGCTCATAAAATGGCGCTCCCTTCGTCCGTTCGTACCCAGATAACTTCTTATGCAAGCATAAATTTATCTGGGTACGACTGACGTGTGAACCAATGTCAGTAAGTTAAGGAAGAGATTAAGCAGCCTTAA
>CANRWO010000087.1 GCA_947643615.1 uncultured Lachnospiraceae bacterium | reverse complement strand
CTTGACGGACCTCAGAGAAAGGGCGACAAGAGAAGAAGCCGTGCAGGCGCTCAGAACATCGTTCCCAACTCCACCGGCGCTGCAAAGGCCATCGGCCTGGTTATTCCTGAACTGAACGGCAAGCTCATCGGTTCCGCTCAGCGTGTTCCTACCCCCACCGGTTCTACCACCATCCTGGTAGCTGTTGTGAAGGGTACTGTTACCAAGGATCAGGTAAATGAGGCTATGAAGGCTGCTCAGACCGAGTCCTACGGTTACAACACCGACGAGATCGTATCTTCCGACGTGATCGGTATGACCTACGGCTCCCTGTTCGATGCAACCCAGACCATGGTTGCTCCCATGGAGGATGGCAATACTCAGGTACAGGTTGTTTCCTGGTATGACAACGAGAACAGCTACACATCCCAGATGGTTCGTACCATCAAGTATTTCAGCGAGCTGGCATAAAAGTGTGAGAAGAAGCTCTTACCCTGCAGAGGACGCAGGCTGAGAAGTCCTGTGGTTTGTAGGTGAACCTTTCTCACGTGGAAAACGAAGGCCTATAGGGGTCCGGTCTGTTGGACCGGACCTCCTTTTTCGTTCGTCCATGCCGGACGAACTCTAACGCGGCAAAATCATAAAAAAGGAGATTGAAAAATGGGTTTGAACAAGAAATCTGTTGATGACATCAACGCAAAGGGAAAGAGAGTACTGGTGAGATGCGATTTCAACGTGCCCTTGAAAAACGGTGAGATTACTGACGAGACACGTATCGTAGCGGCCCTTCCCACTATCCAGAAGCTGATAAATGACGGCGGCAAGGTAATCCTCTGCTCCCACCTGGGTAAGGTTAAGGAAGGCCCCAACGAGAAGGAATCCCTGGCACCCGTGGCAAAAAGGCTTTCCGAAAAACTGGGCAAAGAGGTGGTGTTTGTAGGGGATTACAGTGTGACCGGCGAAGCTGCTACAAAAGCGGTTGAAGCCATGCAGGAGGGAGATGTGGTGCTGCTTCAGAATACCCGTTTCCGCGGCGCAGAGGAGACCAAGAACGGCGAGCAGTTCTCCAAGGAGCTGGCTGACTTGGCTGACCTGTATGTGTGCGACGCTTTCGGTTCTTCCCATAGGGCTCATGCCTCCGTGGAAGGCGTTACCAAGTGCATCACCGCAAAGGGCGGCGAGAACGTGGTAGGATACTTGATGCAGAAAGAAATTAACTTCCTTGGCAACGCGGTGGAGAATCCCGTAAGGCCTTTTGTGGCTATCCTCGGTGGCGCAAAGGTTGCCGATAAGCTGAATGTGATCTCCAACCTGCTGGAGAAGTGTGATACCCTGATCATAGGCGGCGGTATGGCTTACACCTTCTTAAAGGCACAGGGTTATGAAATCGGGAAGTCCCTGGTAGACAATGAGAAGATAGATTACTGTAAGGAAATGCTCGAGAAGGCTGAGAAGCTTGGCAAGAAGCTTCTGCTTCCCGTTGATTCCGCTACCATTGCCGCATTCCCTAACCCCATTGATGCCCCTGTTGAGGTAGAGGTATATGAGGCGGCTGACATGCCTGCGGACAGAGAAGGCTGCGATATCGGCCCTAAGACCGCAGCGATGTATGCGGATGCCGTAAAGAGCGCGAAGACTGTGGTGTGGAACGGGCCTATGGGCGTGTTCGAGAATCCTACTCTGGCAGCAGGCACCATTGCTGTGGCAAAGGCTCTGGCAGAAACAGACGCTACTACCATTATCGGCGGCGGCGATTCCGCAGCGGCAGTCAACCAGCTTGGCTTCGGTGATAAGATGAGCCATATCTCCACTGGCGGCGGCGCATCCCTGGAGTTCCTGGAGGGCAAAGTACTTCCCGGTGTGGCAGCAGCGGACGATAAGTAAGATAAACTTGCAGGCTGCCTCACCGTGTGTGGCAGCAGCAGACGATAAGTAAGATAAAACAGCAGGCTGCCTCACACTATTATCGAAAAGGGAGAAGAGAAAATGGCGGAATTTACCGTAGCTGAAGTGCTGGAGATGCAGAAGAAGCTGCAGGAGCATTATCGGAATGCGTGGAAGCCTCATATCCCTGAGAACGGGCAGAACCAGCTCCTGTGGATGATTGGGGAAATCGGTGAGGTAATTGACATCGTGAAGAAAAACGGTGGCCCCGGCGCTGTGGCAGACCCGGAGATTAAAGCACATCTTGTGGAAGAGATGGCGGACGTCCTGATGTATTACGGAGATGTCATGCTTTGCTATGGAATATCCGCGGATGAACTGAAACAGACATATGTGAAAAAGTTCGAGAAAAATATGACCAGGTGGAGTGTGTAGTGTTTTAGGCTGCCGGAAGAGAATGTATATACATCAAGTTCCGGATGCCGTATGAGAAAACCAGTGTAGCTATTCCGGGCCGATGCCAAAACACTTTGTGTTTCCTCCGGGGAGGCGGTTCGGATAGCTGCAAAACTGGGAATGCTTCCGAAAATAATGCCTGCAGGCAGCTTCATAAGGTTGTGCAGGCATTTCAGGAAGCGCAAAAGTATAAAAAGAATCGAGGAATCAGAAAATGGCAAGAAAGAAAATTATAGCCGGCAACTGGAAGATGAATATGACTCCCAGCCAGGCGGTAGAATTGGTGAATACCTTAAAGCCTCTTGTAAAGAATGACGAAGTGGATGTAGTGTTCTGTGTACCCGCCATTGACATCATCCCCGCCATGGAGGCAGCGAAGGGTTCCAACATTAATATCGGTGCGGAGAATATGTATTTCGAAGAAAAGGGAGCCTACACCGGAGAAATCTCTCCCGCGATGCTGGTGGATGCAGGAGTTCAGTATGTGATCATCGGGCATTCCGAGAGAAGGGAGTATTTCGCGGAGACAGACGAGACTGTGAACAAGAAGGTTCTGAAGGCCTTTGAACATAACCTCACTCCCATCATCTGCTGTGGCGAGTCCCTGACCCAGAGAGAGCAGGGCATTACCATTGACTGGATCCGTCAGCAGATTAAGATTGCTTTCCTGAACGTAACTGCAGAGCAGGCGGCTGCGGCGGTTATCGCCTATGAGCCTATCTGGGCCATCGGAACCGGTAAGGTAGCTACCACCGAGCAGGCACAGGAGGTTTGCAAGGCAATCCGCGACTGTATTGGGGAAATTTATGATGATGCCACGGCGGCGGCGATCCGTATCCAGTACGGCGGCTCTGTTTCCGCGTCCAGTGCTCCGGAACTATTCGCACAGCCGGATATCGACGGCGGCCTGGTGGGCGGCGCGTCATTAAAGCCTGACTTCGGCCAGATCGTCAATTATTGATTTGCTCCGCGGATGAATTGCAGGAACTGTAACTAGTACAGCATTGCTAATTAGGCAATGCTGTACTAGAATGTAAAAAGATACGATTGCAATGCAAAAAGCGCTGTAGAGGAGATATAAAAATCCTTCTACAGCGCCTTTTGTGTTTGAGGAGCATGAAAACACAGGATATCGTGCGCAGAAAACAGTGGCGGAGCTTTTTAAAATATGATATGCTTTACTGGAAATGTGCGGTATGCTTCGTGTATTGCACAGGAAACAGGGGGGATAATGATGGGTTACCATATCATAAATCATGGGGACGGACCTACCGCTTATTTTTATGCAGGGAAGGTAGGGACGGGGAATCCCGGTATGGGCGGTTTTGGCTTTGTATGGAATTGGATTAACATCTTTGGATTGATCACAATCGTGCTTCTGCTTCTTCCCAATATTATTTATGCCGTAAAATACAGGGACGAAAAGAATCTCTGTGAAAATAAATTTATGAATATTCTGGAGCAGGTGGGGCGGTATGGCTCCATGCTGTTTATGGTGGTCTGCCTGAAAAGCGGAGGGTTTTGCTTTTCCTCTACAGCGGCTTTCCTGGCATACTGTTTTGGAAATCTGCTGATCCTTCTGGCATATTGGGTTCTGTGGGGTGTGTTTTTCCATGTTTCAGGGAGAAGGGACGGAAGGCAGGATGGCGTTTCGGCGGTCTCCCTTGCAGGAAAAAGGGAGGTGCGGAGCACTGCGGCACTGCAAATGTCCCTGGCGGTATTGCCCTCGTGCCTGTTTTTGTTGGACGGTATTGCCTTGGGATATGTGCCCCTGATCGTCTTTGCATTATTGTTTGCAGCCGGACATATTTACGTTACGGATCGGAATAACAAAAACAGAATGCGCAATCCGGTAAGCGATTAAGGGATTTCGGAGGCGGGGAATGCATAGTGGCGAACATCATGCAAGGAACATAAGACCAGGAGCACAAAACCGGGGACATAAGACCAGGGACATAAGACCAGGAGCACAAAACCAGGAATACATAACTGGATATGCACAAGGCAGCATATAGAATAGAAATACAGAATAAAGAAAGACAAAAAAGGTTTCAAAATTATAAATACAAAATAAAAATATAAAACAAAATACAAATAGAAAGGAACCCAGCAAAAATGATATTTGTGTGTAAGAACTGTGGCGGAAATGTTGTTTACAGTCCGGAGAAGCATAGTATGTTCTGCCCATACTGTGACAGTGTGAAGAGTGACGAGCGAAGGGACTTGTCTGGCGGGGAAATATCGGTCTGCCCCAACTGCGGAGGCGAGATACCTGTAGAAGAGCATACCTCGGCGACTCAGTGCCCGTACTGTGACAACTACATGATTTTCAACGAGCGGGTGGAAGGGGCGTATGCGCCGAAGAAGATTATTCCATTCCAGATGGGTAAGGAGGCGTGTAAAAATTCCCTGAGGGAAAAGTTCAAAAAGTTTACCTTCGCACCCACCGACTTCCTGTCAGAAGCCAGGCTGGACAGTATGCAGGGGCATTACGTGCCTTTCTGGTTCTACAGCTATGATACCAGCTGCAGGTACGAGGGGGAAGGAACTAAGGTGAGAAGCTGGAGGTCGGGCAATATGCAATACACGGAAACCTCTTATTACAGGGTTTACCGTGATATGGACATCGATTTTCAGAACATTCCGGTAGACGCTTCCGTACAGATGCCGGATGATGTGATGGACTTGATCGCGCCCTTTCATTACGGGCAGATGGAGAGTTTTAAGCCGGAGTTTATGTCGGGATTTTACGGGGAGAAATACAATATGACTTCTGATATTGTGGAATTCCGGGCAAAGAACCATATGCAGGAGGATGCGCATAAGCTGCTGAAGGATAGCATTTCCGGTTATGCTACAGTATCGCCCGGTCGCAGGGAAGTCCATGTGAAAAGCAGCGAGGCGGAATATGGACTGATCCCTCTTTGGAAGTACAATTACCAGTATAACGGTAAGGCCTATCCTTTCTATGTCAATGGCCAGACCGGCAAAATCGTGGGAATCCCGCCTATCTCCAAGAAGAAAGTCTGGGGTTACACGGGTACGCTCTGGGGCTGCCTGACAATTATTATGATATTGCTGCAGCTGATCTCCGTTTGGATGCTGTGAGAAGAGTGCAAATGGGGCATGCTTTCCCAAAGACCGGTGGATGGTCCGGATCGCGGGAGGCAGCGCGTTCATTCGGAACCGGGATGTGGCGGAGTATGCCGCGGCTGTCCACAGAGTGGATTTTTATTACGGCATGTATCTAAGGCAGTCCGGGTTCCAGGCATGGAGAAAGAAAGGATGAGACATCAACATGAGTGACGATATAAAGAAAGAGATAAGAAAACAATATTTCCATTATTTCCGGTTTTGGTTCATTGGCATTGGTATCCTGCTGGTGATCACGGCCATTGCAGGCGTGAAGCATGTGATTGAGATCAATGTGCCCCGTCCTAATCTTTCGGCACCCACGGAGAGAGTTTACGACTACGCCGATGTGCTGACGGATGTGGAGGAGGAGAGCCTTCGCAAAAGGATTGCGGAGGTCGAGCGCAGGCTGCGCATAGATATCGTGCTGGTGACCTTCAACCAATCGGTAGAAGGAGAGGAGGCCAGGCGGCAGTATGGTTACCGGTCTGCGGATTGGGAACAGAATATGATGGATTATGCCGACGATTTCTGGGACGAGAACCAATACGGTTATAATAAGGGATTTGAAGGCGACGGATGCATTCTGGTACATAACTGGTTTGAGGGGCAGAACGGGGAGCACTTGTCAACCAGCGGAAGGGTGGAGGACAGGTTCAGTTATAATGATATTGACACGGTACTTTATGCCGTTGACGATTACTACGATACGGATCCATATCGGGCTTATATGGCATACGTGGATACGGTGGCTTCAATCATGGGCAGGGAAAGAGGGGAGAGCGGAACTTTTTCCCTTGGGGCAGTGTTTGTAGTGCCCATAGTGGCGGCATTGGTTTACGCTTTGTTTAACCTGAAACAGAAACCGGCAAAGGATACCACTACCGCAAGTACCTATGTGGAAGGCGGAAAGCCTGTGATGAAGGGCCGGGCGGATGAATTTATCCGTAAGAACGTAGTATCCAGAAAGATAGAGACCAGCAGTAGCGGCGGCGGAGGCTCCCGCAGCAGCGGTGGCGGTGGGCACCATATCAGCAGCAGTGGGGCAAGCCATGGAGGTGGGAGCCACAGACATTAAAATGGCTGCCATAGTACTATTACAACGAATATTATTTAACTGACCCCTTGGTTTGCCTGATTTTTCATCTGCATCGTTGGTCTATGCTCTGCTTCGGCCTGTGCTGGACCTGTGCCGCTGGCATACAGCGCCATCAATCGACGTAGCCACCGCTACGCCTGATTCCTTCGCCTTGCATATGAAAGAAGCATTCTGCGCCGACATATCAGAAATTTAGTATTCGTTGTACTCCCAACCCAAAACAAAAAGCACTCACATGACGGTATGAGTGCTTTTTGCGTTATTATAATTTATCACTTAAAAATTAAGCCATCCGGTTTACTGCTTTGCTGATTCGGGAAACCTTGCGGGCCGCATTATTTTTGTGGTAAACACCCTTGGACGCAGCCATCTCGATGGTCTTTGTCGCATTACGAAGAGCTGTTGCTGCAGCTGCTTTGTCACCGGACTCTACAGCGGCAAAAACCTTCTTTGTAGCAGTCTTTACACTGGATCTGATAGCTTTATTCCTATCAGCCTTGGTGCGGTTTACTAAAATTCTCTTTTTAGCGGATTTAATGTTAGCCAAAGTCGTACACCTCCAATTCGTATACAATAATCGTTTAATGATTTGTTTCACCTTAGCCAGACACGGAAGACTAATGCAAACATTCTTTATTAGTCTAGTAAATTGTTGGTAATTTGTCAATACATATTATTGGTTTTTTTGCAAAAAATAGTACAAACAGTTGTAGCTCAGTCTTGCCATACCGGCAGCTTATTTCATATGGGTATTTGCCTTATGGGAACGATGGTTCAATCTGCCTTTGGAGAGCAGGCTCCCACAGGTAAGAAGTGGGCCATTCGTGTATGGCTGGACTGTTACGGCAAACAATATAAAAATGTATGAGAGGGTTTATGGGAAATTTTCAAGTGAGGACAGACCTTGCCCTGGAGGCTCGTGAGAGCATCAGTGAAGCCGAAAGTGAGCTTAGGGGGGTCAGTGTCGAAGAATACTATAAAGAGGAAGAGGATATCCGTGTCACGAAGGTGGTGATTGATACAAAAAATGCCGCCAAGGCCATGGGGAAACCCATGGGTGTCTATGTGACAATGGAGGCTCCCGCCATGGTAGAGCCGGATGACGATTACCATAGGGAAATCTCGGAAGGCCTGGCAGAGGAGCTTCGGCAGATGCTTCCGGGCATGGGGCAGGAACAGTCCATACTGATCGTAGGACTGGGAAACCGGGAAGTGACGGCGGATGCATTGGGCCCCCAGGTGGTGGACAATCTTTTTATTACCCGGCATATTGTAATGGAATACGGGAAAGCGGCGTATGACTGCGATAAGATGAATATGGTCAGTGCGCTGGAACCGGGCGTTATGGCAAAGACCGGTATGGAGACTGCGGAGATTGTGGCCGGCGTGGTAAAAGAGACAAAGCCGGATCTGCTGATTGTCATAGATGCGCTGGCCGCCCGCAGTACCCGCAGGCTGAACCGTACCATACAGATTACCAACACAGGGATCCAACCCGGTTCCGGCGTGGGGAATCACCGCAATGCGCTGACGGAGGAAAGCCTGGGTATTCCCGTGGTGGCCATAGGCATCCCCACTGTGGTGGATGCGGCGACCATAGTGGGGGATGCGCTGGAAAAGCTGTTGAGCGATGAAAAGGAATTTGACAGCATGAAATATCTGGGGCAGCACAGGAATGTCTTCTCGGAACTGAATAATATGTATATGACGGGAAAGGATATCGATGCCGTGATCAAGCGGGTAAGCTACACCGTCTCGGAGGGGATCAATCTGGCGCTGGAAATGCGAATGGAGTGAGACAGGCGGGCATATAATGCTTAAGAGACAGCTGCAGAAGGGAAGTGTAGACCCGTAAAACGCAATATGACTGCACAAAGCAGGATAAAATACCTTGTGATACTGGGATTCCTGCTATTGGCGCTGCAGGCGGTATCCGGTAGCTGTGGGGCGGAAGAAACACAGGAATCGGAAAAGCCAAGCTTTAAAACCACACTTTTCCAGGGGATTGCGGAAGACTGGTGCAATTCCCTATATAACGGGTTTGTCCCCCTTATTTCCTTTGCTCAGGGCAGCGAGCATCAGACTCACTGGGTGTTCCAGGAGCAGATCGACAGTCTGCTCCCCTTTTATGAATTTTATACGGCGGATATGGATGCAGATGAGGGGGAACCGGCTTCTTTCCGGGAGATCCTTCTGGCGGAGGCCGAAGAGGGCACTTACCGCGAGGAGGAAACTCCTCTGTACATAAACGGCAGCGAAGAGGACGGGCAATCACTGGAGGAATTGCTCCGGGCAGAGAATGAGGCGGCCATACAGATGAGGCAGTCGGGGGAGGCCGGTTCGTTCCTTCCCCATACCCAGCAGGCGCAGATTGACCTAGCGGGCTTGGGGAGTTACCAAAATCTGGTGCAGGAGTTTTATACCATAGATGCCAATACCATGGCAGGCAGTGACCAGCTGAATGTGGAACGGCTTCTATCCGAAGACATGACCGTTTCCAGGGAGGGGGATGGGCCTCAGATCCTGATTTACCATACCCACTCCCAGGAAGCGTTTGCGGATTCTGTGCCGGGGGACCAGGGAACCTCTATCGTAGGGGTGGGGGACCGTCTGGCAGAGATCCTCCGGGACCGATACGGATATAATGTGCTGCACCATACCGCCCAGTATGATACGGTGAGAGATGACGCCTATGCGGAAGCGCTGCCGGAGATAGAGCGGCTGCTGGAGGAAAACCCGTCCATCCAGGTAGTCATTGACCTGCACAGGGATTCCGTGGCGGCAGAGACCAGGCTGGTGATGGATCTGGACGGCAGGCCTACGGCGAGATTCATGTTTTTTAACGGTTTGAGCCGAACGAGGAAAACCGGGAACATAGCATATCTGTACAATGAGAACCAGAATGCAAACCTTGCTTTTTCTTTCCAGATGCAGTTGAAGGCTGCGGAGTATTATCCGGGACTGACCAGAAAGATCTATTTAAAAGGATACCGCTATAACATGCATCTTCGCCCCAAAAGCCTGCTGATAGAATTGGGGGCGCAGAACAATACGGTGGAGGAAGCCATGAACGCCTGTGATCCCCTGGCACATATTCTGGACATGGTATTATCTGGACAATAAGACGAAATTCTGCTACAATCAATGAGGTGACAGTCCGGGCACGGCTCGGGGGGAGGTTTTTGCCCCCCTGAGAGGCGCCGGAAAAAGTGGCATAAGGGGAAGGCAGCATGTAAAATGCAGGCAGGTCCAGGAACGGTCCCCGGCCAGAATGGCAGAAACGAGGAAGAATCGTATGGCAGTGACAGACCAGAGTAAAATCCGCAACTTTTGTATCGTGGCCCATATTGACCACGGCAAATCCACACTTGCGGATCGTATCATAGAAAAGACAGGACTTCTGACCAGCAGGGAAATGCAGGCCCAGGTGCTGGACAATATGGAGCTGGAAAGGGAGCGGGGGATCACCATCAAGGCCCAGACGGTGCGTACCGTTTACCAGGCGCAGAACGGGGAAGAGTACATTTTTAACCTGATTGACACTCCCGGACATGTGGACTTTAATTACGAGGTGAGCCGTTCCCTGGCAGCCTGTGACGGCGCCATCCTGGTGGTGGACGCGGCACAGGGGATTGAGGCCCAGACGCTGGCAAATGTGTATCTGGCTCTGGATCACGATCTGGACGTTTTCCCGGTGATCAATAAGATTGACCTGCCCAGCGCAGAACCCCAACGTGTGATAGACGAGATTGAAGATGTGATTGGCATTGAGGCCCAGGACGCCCCTCTGATCTCCGCAAAGAACGGTATCGGGATCGAGGATGTGCTGGAACAGGTGGTAAAGAAGATCCCGGCGCCCTCCGGCGACCCGGACGGCCCTTTGCAGGCATTGATCTTTGATTCCGTATATGATTCCTACAAGGGGGTCATTATTTTCTGCCGGATTGTGGAAGGTACGGTCAAAAAGGGTACAAGGATCCGTATGATGGCCACAGGGGCAAAACAAGAGGTAGTGGAAGTGGGTTATTTCGGGGCGGGGCAGTTTATCCCCTGCCAGGAACTTTCCGCCGGAATGGTAGGTTATATTACCGCTTCCATTAAGAATGTGAAAGATACGGCTGTGGGGGATACCGTGACGGACGACGACCGTCCTTGCGGGGAACCGCTGCCCGGCTATAAGAAGGTGCAGTCTATGGTATACTGCGGCATGTATCCTGCAGACGGAGCGAAATACCCTGACTTGCGGGATGCCCTTGAGAAGCTGCAGTTGAATGATGCCTCTCTGAATTATGAGCCTGAGACCTCTGTGGCTTTGGGGTTCGGTTTCCGTTGCGGTTTCCTGGGACTGCTCCATCTGGAGGTGATTCAGGAGCGGCTGGAGCGGGAGTATAATCTGGATTTGGTGACTACTGCGCCCGGTGTTATTTATAAGGTGTACAAGACCAACGGCCAGGTTATCGAGCTGACCAATCCCTCCAACCTGCCGGACCCTTCCGAGATCGAGTATATGGAGGAGCCGGTGGTCAGTGCGGAGATCATGGTCACAAGTGAGTTTATCGGGTCTATTATGGAACTCTGCCAGGAGAGGCGGGGGCGCTATCTGGGGATGGAATACATTGAGGGAACCAGGGCGCTGCTGAAATATGAGCTGCCTTTAAACGAGATTATATATGATTTCTTTGACGCACTGAAATCAAGATCCCGGGGATATGCATCCTTTGACTATGATATCAAGGGGTATGAGGAATCAAAGCTGGTGAAGCTGGACATCCTGATCAACCGGGAGGAAGTGGATGCGCTGTCCTTTATCGTACATGCGGATTCCGCTTACGAGAGAGGCCGGAGGATGTGTGAAAAGCTGAAGGACGAGATACCAAGGCATTTATTTGAGATACCCATCCAGGCGGCTGTGGGAGGCAAGATCATAGCCAGGGAGACGGTGAAAGCCATGCGCAAGGATGTCCTTGCAAAATGTTACGGCGGGGATATCACCCGTAAAAAGAAACTGTTGGAGAAGCAGAAGGAGGGTAAGAAGCGTATGCGCCAGATCGGCAACGTGGAAATCCCCCAGAAAGCATTTATGAGCGTGTTAAAGCTGGATGATAAATAAAAGAGAACTGGAACTGTATTTTCATATTCCCTTCTGCGTCAGAAAATGCCTGTACTGTGATTTCCTGTCCGCCCCTGCGGACGGCAGGATCCGGGTAAGGTACATGGATGCTCTGATCCGGGAGGCAAAGGAGAGGGCAGGAGACTACCGGGACTACCGTGTAGTCTCTGTTTTTATAGGGGGAGGAACCCCCACTATAGTGCCTCCGGAGCAGATAGCAAGGCTCCTGGATACAGTGCGGGAAGGCTATGAGTTGGAGGAGGACGCAGAGATCACCATAGAGGCAAATCCGGGTACTGTGGACGAAAAAACGTTGCAACTCTATTTTCAGGCAGGAATAAACCGGCTCAGCATCGGGCTGCAGTCTGCGGATAACAGAGAGCTGGCGGCTCTGGGCAGGATCCATACCTATGGGCAGTTCCTGGGCACATATCATATGGCCAGAAAATGCGGATTCTCCAATATTAATGTGGATCTGATGAGCGCCCTGCCGGGACAGACGCTGCCCTGTTGGCTGGGGACACTGGAGAAGGTGCTGGCGCTGGAACCGCCCCCGGAACACATATCCGCGTACAGCCTGATCCTGGAAGAGGGGACGCCATTTTATGAGATGGAGCAGAAGGGGGAAATAAGGCTTCCCGATGAGGACTGCGACAGGACGATGTATGAGAAGACGAAGGAGAGGCTGGAATGGGCGGGGTATCACCGGTATGAAATATCAAATTATGCGCTTCCCGGGTATGAATGCCGCCATAACTGCGGCTATTGGCGCAGGCGGGAATACTTGGGACTGGGGATCGGCGC
>CANRWO010000086.1 GCA_947643615.1 uncultured Lachnospiraceae bacterium | reverse complement strand
CGTTTGAGCCTATTTTTTCGGCCCTGTTTTTTCATAGCCTACTTGACACTACCTCTGTTTCTTTCTGATATCAGGATATCAAAAAATAAATTCCTTTTCCATCGATTCGGCTTACAATTTCAGGCGGCAGCTTACGCTTTTGTAAGGTAGATATAGGTATGGTTATATAGATAAATTAAAAAAATATTAATAAAAAGGTAAACAAAAATGATACATTTTTATATTAAACTGTATCTAACATATAAAGGATAAGCGTTATTCTTATGTAAATCGATAAGGTACAGTAAAGTGGGGGAAAGTACAGATGAATGCAGAAGCTTATAGGGATGAAGGGGCATACAGGGAAGCTACGCCGGACGTGATCAATATTAAGCGGAATCCTTATTTGGTAGACTACGAGCAGCAGCGAAGGCTTAGAAGCCATAGAGAGCAGAGAATACCGCAAAGCCAGGAGTGGCAGGAAAGGCAGAGGGAATCCCGGAGAGCTTCCCAAAGGAATGTGGAGTATGGAGTGGGCCGGGAAGCGGGACGGGCATCCCGGAGACCTTCGCAGATGGGGCAGGAGGCTCAATGGGGCCAGGAAGTGAGGAGGCCGTCTCAGAGAGTTGCACAGAGGGGTACGGGGATTCCCCGGAAGCCTGAAACGGAGGTGGCAGTCCGTAAGAAACAGGCGGTTCAAGTAGTGCCACAGAGAGAACGTATAGGCCAGTACCCGGAGGAAAATACTCTTACACAGGCCCGGAGAAAACGTGCGGCCATGGAGAAAAGGCGGGCGGCGGCCCGCAGGAAGCGCATTGTGAAAATGCAGAGGATGGTGCTGTTTGCGGGGGTATTTTGCATTGCACTGCTCTGTGGTATATT
This sequence comes from uncultured Lachnospiraceae bacterium, assembly GCA_947643615.1. Taxonomy (GTDB): domain Bacteria; phylum Bacillota; class Clostridia; order Lachnospirales; family Lachnospiraceae; genus Acetatifactor. Next base: position 12,073 of record CANRWO010000086.1, on the reverse strand, counting down.
ATATATGGAACGCATCGATGTGAAGGCGGACGAGCCGGGCAGCGAGGTGCCCCAGCAAAAGGTGGCGGACGACACTTTGCCGGTGGCACCCTCATCAGGCCTGGTACAGGGACTTGCTGCCGCGCAATTTGCAAAACATCCCGAATGGGAGGAGAAGTTCCTGACTCCCAATGAGTATTCCCGTCCCGGGGATGCGCTGGAGGAGGTTAACAGTATTTTTGTGCATTATACCGCAAATCCCAATACCAGCGCGGCGCAGAACAGGAGTTATTTCGAACAGCTGAAGGATACCCATATCACCAGCGCGTCGGCACATTTTATTATCGGGTACAACGGCGAAATTATTCAGTGCATTCCGTTGGATGAGATAGCTTATGCTGTACAGACCAGGAATTTTGATTCCATATCCATCGAGTGCTGTTATAAATCAGCGGACGGTTCTTTTACTCAGGAGACATATGATTCTTTGATAGAATTGCTGGCATGGCTGACGGATACATATGACTTGAAAACGGATGATATTTTACGCCATTATGACTGTGGCGGAAAGAAATGCCCTATTTATTATACGGAGCATGAGGATGCATGGGAGCGCTTAAAGAAAGATGTGGGAGAAAAGCTTTAAAGAATGATACGCCCCTTGCAGTAAAATAAAATATTTGTTAAAATAGACGGTGTGAAATAGACTCAGGAGGAAACGATGGGATGAACATTTTAGCACCGTCTATTTTAGCAGCGGATTTTTGCAGATTAGGGGAACAGATTGGACAGGCGGAGGCTGCGGGGGCGCAGTATCTGCATATCGATGTAATGGATGGAGTGTTTGTGCCGTCCATTTCTTTTGGTATGCCTGTTATCCGTACCATCCGAAAATGTACGGGCCTCTTTTTTGATGTGCATTTAATGATCGAAAATCCTGAGAGATATGTCGGTGAATTTGCGGACTGCGGCGCCGACCTGATTAATTTCCACCTGGAAGCGACAGATAATGTAAACGGAGTGATTGATAAAATCCGTGCGTTAAATAAAAAAGTGGGTGTTACTATTAAACCCGAAACACCGGTGAAAAAGCTGGAACCTTATCTGCATTTGGTGGATATGGTGCTTGTCATGACTGTGGAACCCGGATTCGGCGGACAGGAGCTGATTCCGGAATGTGTGGAGAAGGTGAAGGAACTTCGCCGTGTTTTGGCGGACAGGGGACTTCAGCATGTGGACATAGAGGTTGACGGGGGAATCAACGAAGGAAACTTGGGCCTGATTCTGGATGCAGGGGCGAATGTCATTGTATCAGGTTCCTCGGTATTCCATAATGATATTGACGTTAATGTGAAAAAATTTTTAAGCCAGATGAGAAAAGCTCATTGACAGCGCGCAATATTCAAAATCCTTTGGGATATGGCATAAAGGTTAACCAGCATGGATAGGCATGGTGGATTGACGCCCCTGGGCATAAGTGGGTGTAAATAGGCTGTATAAGTGAAAGGGAGGAAGGTAATGCAAATTGGCGGACTTGGCAGCAAGCACAGCACCAGCGACCACCATGTGACAAATTGCATACATGACCACCACGAGATAAAGGATACAAAGGGCGGAGCTGCAATGAAAGCTTCCGCGTCTTCAGGGGTTCTTGGGGACAAGGCAGGCTTAGTCCAGGACGGCCAGTTTTCCCTGTCTGCATGGGTCAGGAATATGCTGGGCAACGGCAGGGGATTTCTGCTGAATTTTTGGGGAGAAGGCCAGGCAGACGGAGACGGCGTTACCGGAGGCCGCACAGGGGCAGCAGGCGCCGGTGGGATCCAGCCGGCGGCGTCCCAGGCATTGGTGAATACAGGAGACTGCGCTGCGGCTGAAAAGGCAGTTATGGCCGCGCATGTGACAATGCAACCACAAGTGATCCATAACAACCCGCATTTTCCCGCCGCAGAAGAGACCGGGAACCAGAAGCGGACACTTCTGCAAAAAGTTAAGGTGCGGCTCCGCAACGTTTCGGGGCAGCTAAGCGGCAGGTTCCGGACAAAGAACTCTTTTCAGGCAAAACAGGAGAGGCCAAGGGAGGATCTGCCCAGGCAAAGCCGGTATCGGAAGGATACGGTGGAGATTAACTGCGTTTTAACAGAGGACAGCTATTTGATGGATTCCTATGACCGTAAAGGGGAATATTCCAAACTTACAACAAAAAAATAAAGTTTATGTAATTCAGAATATTTCTTAAAACGGCATTGACTTAATGTTTTAGCATGAAGTATAATTTTTTTCAAGTAATTAGACGTGGAAATAAAATAATATGAAGAGAGGAAAACGTTTTGAAACAATTTTTTGGGAAAAGCCAGAGCGGCAATTTGCAGGAAGCGGTCAGGGGATTGAGCAATCCTCAGTTTCTGATGCTTTTGTCCAATAGCGAGCAGTTTGAAGCGCATGTAAAAAAATTGGAAGCGCTTTATCCCCATGTGCCGAGTATTGGATGCATCGGAATGAGTTATGACTCAAAGGTAGTGGAAAAAGGAGTGGGGGTCATAGCTTACTATGACGGAGTCACAGCAGCAGCCAATGTGTTGGAAGAAGTATCTGTCATGCCCGTGAAATATATTGAGCGGCTGAAGCAGGATGTACGCAGGATCAACAGCTCCCGGGAAAATACGGTATGTATTGATTTCTGCACCGGAAATGATGCCTGCGCATTGACAACGATTTACAGTGTTTTAAAACGCAATAATATATCTTTGGTTGGGGGAACCGGGGATGGGGGAATGGTGTCGGCAAACGGTAAGGTATACCGGGATGCGGTGGCATATGCCCTGGTGAAAAACAATCACGGAAGAGTAAAGACCTACAAGGAAAATATTTACCACCAGATGGGAAATTACCGTTTCATCGCGTCCAGGACGGACAAGGCAAATTACAAGATCGGACAATTGAACGGAATGCCTGCAAAACAGGTTTATCAGGAGATTCTCCATGTGACGGAGAAAGAAATACAGACACAGACATTTAAAAATCCCTTTGGCAAGATCAACGGAGATGACACATGTATCATTTCCATAAAAGAAGTGAGCGGGAATGCTTTGACGTGCTTCCGCCAGGTAAATGATTCCGATGTGCTCATTATGCTGGAGCTTGGAGACTACAGGGCCATTGTCAGAGACACTATTCGGATGATCAAAGAGGAGTTCCCAAAGATTTCAGCCGTATTTTCCGTCAATTGCCTGTTCCGGTATCTGCTCTTTAACGACAATCATTATATGCAGGAATATCTGCACGACATGAGTTCCCTGAATAACCATGCCGGCCTGGTGGGATATGGGGAACATTATAACAATCGTTTTGTCAATCAGTCAATGACCTGTGTTGTGTTTGAATAAATAGGATAGTGCGTTCCTTGGCATAGAACGCTCCGGAATGGAGGAAAAGATGAAATTATGGAAAAAGAGCCGGCAGGAAACGAAAAGCCTTGATCCGGTGCTTCATGTGATAGAGAGCCTTCAGGAATACCGTAACACACTCGTGCAAAGCGAGGTGTTATCTCTGTATGAACTGAGCATGGTGAACAAATCCTTTGGCTATGTGCTGAAGGATTCGGAGAACTTAAAGGGGTCCCTGCAGGATTTCGAAGAGACTTTTTCAAATATCGGCGCAGTTTCCGGGCAATTTGCGTCAGTGAAGGATAATATTTTTCAATCCGTCTCCCAGGCCCAGGGCGAGGTGGAGGAGCTGAAGAACAGTTCCCTTTTGGTGGAAAGCTATTTTGACGAGATGCAAAGTACTTTTGAAGCATTTCAGGTCTCTCTGGCAGAGATTAAAAAGTGCATGAGTAAGATTGTATCCATTGCGGACCAGACAAACATCCTCTCCCTTAATGCATCCATAGAGGCAGCCAGGGCGGGGGAACAGGGGAAGGGTTTTGCCGCGGTAGCCGGAGAAGTAAAGAGTCTGTCGGAGGAAATCAAAAACCTTGCGGATATGGTAGATTCCAGCATCGGGGATGTGGAAGAAGGCACAGAAAAGCTCAGTTCCAGCATACATACTTCCCATCAGGCATTGGGAAAGAGCCTGTCCAAAGTGGATGAGACCTACGAAATGTTTGACAGTATCACTCAGGCAGCGGAAGGCGCGGAATCCGTACAGGAAGAGATTTCACAGGTCATTGATAATTCCAAGAACAAACTTCAGACATTGAGCGCTTTTTTTGAGCAGTTAAAAGGCCAGTATGAGAAAGTAATGCAGCATATTGCCCGGGCCAGTAAAATGGGGACGACAAAAAGCGCCATGTATGAAGATATCGATAATATGATGTCCCAGATTCCGCCTGTGCTCAAGGATTACAGTACCGAACAGAATCCTTAAAGGAGTTCTTTTAATCCGGATATTTCCCGAAAGGGTTGGTCAACAGCTTCGCCTTCCTGATACTTCCATTCTTCCAGGCGGAGCTTGAGGACGCCCTCCCATGCGTTTCAAATGTGGCAAACTGTTCTTGTGTGACAGTCCTCTGCAGACGAAGTTCTTTTATTTTCTTCCCGAAATTCATAATTTTCCTATTCCGCTTCGTAAGGCTATGTGTTGATAGAACCATGGTTCATTTGGATAGGATAGCATATTAGGCGGACAATGCAATCACCGTGTAAGGCAGTGGCGCCTGCCACAGGCTGATTTCTTATGCGTCAGGATCGAAAGGCAGAGTCCACGCGGACTGTTTTTTCGGTGATTTTTCTGTAAAATGCTGTTTTGCCCAGCAGGTGGTGTAGTCCGTTCATTAAGGCGCTTCTCGCCATATCAGTCAAAATACCACAGCAGAATACGCAGGCTGCAGCTGCCATTGTGCACAGCAGAAGGCGCGGCAGGGAATCCACCCCGGGAGCGCCGAACCATTCCTGCCAGCTGTAACGGAAGCCGATATTTTCGTGAAGCAGGTACACGCCTAAAGTATAGGGGGAGATCCTGGTGACAATGGAGGCGGTTTTGCCCTGCAGCCTGATCCCTGCAAAGGCGGTGAATAACCCCAGCGCCGCCAGGAACGGCAGGATATGATTGTATTCAAGGAACATTTTCAGCATTAACCCCAAGCTGCCGGTTTTCAGATAGACTGCCCTCAGGCCCATGGTTCCTGCAAAAATGGTAAAACAACAAATTACATATACGAAAGTCCCCCGGCCTTTTTTCGACAGAAAGGGAATACCGAACCGCCGCATATAAGCGCCTGTAAGAAATACACACAGATACCAGAGGCAGTCGTATCCCATTTGGTCCATCTCCAGGCGCAGTGGCAGTATGCTTTTCAACAGGCAGAACATGAAAAGCAGAAACAGCAGGGACAGTTTCAGCTGCTGCCTGCCCATCTGCTTGACGGCATTTCCTATGAAAGGGAGCATAAGATACAGGAAAACGTAGGCTGTCAGGAACCAGTAATGTCCCATGGAAACTGGGAAAAACAGGGTCAGGATATAATGGGTGTCAAAGGGTGTCTCCCTGAGAATCCCCGAAAGAGCGCCAATCAAACCGAAGCCTATGGAATAAAAGGCAATCTGGAACCAAAGATTCACCAGGCGGCTTAACTTAAAGGAAGATGTGCACAGAAAATAACCGCTGATCAACATGTAGGTATTCACTGCCACAATGCAGAAGCTTTCCAGCAGCCAGGCCATATAGCCTGTGAAATCCATATCCGGCTGTTCCAGGGAGGGCAGGAGATTTCCCTTACCCAGAAAATGCAGTATTACCACCATCATCATGGCAATGCAGCGCAGCAGCTCCAGATTAGCCATCCGGCTGTTCTTCTGCCTGGTTTCTGCCGGCGCATCCGTCTGTTTCGTTTGGCCGGGTGCCTTTCCCGTAACTGTTTTATGGCTCATATGCTTCTCCGTTTCCAATATTATTTCCACTGACTACGGCCTGATAACTCTTTTGCCAAAGTATTTCTCAGACACGCTCCTGATTTTATGGCAATTGCAGTTTGGATTTATACAGTATAACAGATTTTTACCGTGGAATCCAGTGCCCGGCATCAAATGAAGCTGCCGCAACAGGTCAGTGGTACAGGAATTTGCCTATAGTAAATCGCAAGGGTAAATTGCAAGTTGCCGAACTCTCCGTTGACAGCCATGCCATCTATGTGTTAGACTATTATTTACCAAAATTACAAACGCAGTGACGAAGAGAGTACGCGTGGTGGATGCTTTACAGAGAACATTCCGGCAATCCTGCCGCCCGGGAGGGCAGCGGAGGGATTGGCTGCTGAGAGGGATGGGGCGGGAGGACGCGGAAGATGGCTTCCGAGCAGCGCACCGAGCCAGGGGGCAGCAGTATTGGGCATCGTATCGTATCCCAGGGGACGGGGATGCCGTACCGCAGAGGGCCGGAGACGGCCTCTTGCCGCAAGGGTAAGGCTGCGACAGGTTCCGCCTGTTATAGCGGACAGGGTTTATGGCGGTAAGCAGCTGCGAACCTGATGAGGTCTGTCCTGTGAAGGGCGGATGAAAAGAAGTGGTATCACGGGTATAAGCTCGTCTTCTATGTAGAGAATACAGGGAGACGGGTTTTTTTGTGCGGAGGGGATTTGTCATTGCAGCCTGCGCATTGGAAAGGAGATTGGAATATGCAGAACAAGGGACCCTATTATTTGACGACGGCTATCGCCTACACATCGGGTAAGCCGCATATCGGCAACAATTATGAGATTGTACTGGCTGACAGTATAGCCCGCTTTAAGAGGAAGGAAGGCTATGATGTCTTTTTTCAGACCGGCACTGACGAGCATGGCCAGAAGATCGAGCTGAAAGCACAGAATGCGGGCGTTACGCCTAAAGAGTTTGTAGACAAGGTGGCCGGGGTGATTCGCGGCATGTGTGATACGCTGAATATTTCTTATGATAAATTTATCCGCACCACGGATGAATACCATGAGAAGCAGGTGCAGAAGATTTTTAAGCGCCTGTACGACCAGGGGGATATTTATAAGGGAGCCTACGAGGGATTATACTGCATGCCCTGTGAGGCCTTTTGGACGGAGTCCCAGCTGGTGGACGGCAAGTGCCCCGACTGCGGCGGCGAGGTAAAGCCTGCCAAGGAAGAGGCCTACTTTTTCCGCATGAGCAAATACGCGGATAAGCTGATCAAACATATTAACGAGCACCCGGAGTTTATCCAGCCGGTCTCACGGAAGAACGAGATGATGAACAATTTCCTCCTTCCCGGACTGCAGGATTTGTGTGTTTCCAGGACCTCGTTTAAATGGGGGATCCCGGTAGACTTTGATGACAGGCATGTGGTTTATGTGTGGCTGGATGCCCTGTCAAACTATATTACCGGTATCGGCTACGATGCGGACGGAAACAGTACGGAGCAATACAAGAAGCTCTGGCCTGCGGATCTTCATTTGATCGGAAAGGATATTATCCGTTTCCATACCATTTACTGGCCGATTTTCCTGATGGCTCTGGGGGAGCCTCTGCCGAAACAGATCTTCGGCCATCCATGGCTTTTGATGAGCGGCGGAAAGATGAGCAAATCAAAGGGGAATGTGATTTATGTGGATGACTTGATCGGCTTTTTCGGGGTGGACGCGGTTCGTTATTTCATGCTGCATGAGATGCCTTTTGAGAACGACGGCAGCGCCACCTGGGAGTTGATTGCGGAGAGGACTAATTCCGACCTGGCGAACACGCTGGGTAATCTGGTCAACCGTACCATCTCCATGACCAATAAATACTTTGGCGGCGTGGTGGCTAACAAGGGTGCCTATGAGGCTGTGGATGAGGACTTAAAGTCAGTTGTGACGGGAACCCTTGCAAAGGTATCGGAGAAGATGGCAGGACTTCGCGTGGCGGATGCGCTGACGGAGATTTTTGATATTTTCAGGCGTTGTAATAAATACATTGACGAGACCGAACCCTGGGTGCTGGCAAAGGATGAAGCCAAATCGGACCGCCTGTCCACCGTATTGTATCATCTGGTGGAAAGCATAGTGATCGGAGCTTCCCTCCTGGAGCCGTTTATGCCCGAGACCGCGGAAAGGATCACAGGGCAGCTGAATACTTCCCTGAGGGAGTTTGGCCGGTTGGAGGAATTCGGGTTATACGAGAGCGGAAGAAAGGTCACGGATCAGCCGGAAATCCTTTTTGCCCGCCTGGATATGAAGGAAGTGGCTAAGAAAGAAGAGCAGCTTGCCGCGGCTATGGCGGCTGCGGAGGAGAAAGCACAGGAGGAAGGCGGCCACGGTGACGCCGGCTGTCCCGGCGCAGGCGGGGACGTCATTGATATTGAGGCAAAACCGGAGATCCTTTATGACGACTTCGCAAAACTCCAGTTCCAGGTAGGGGAGATTATCGCGTGCGAAGCCGTGCCCAAATCCAAAAAGCTTCTCTGCAGTAAAGTAAAGATCGGAAGCCAGGTGAAGCAGATCGTGTCCGGCATCAAGGCGTATTATAGTCCGGAGGAAATGGTGGGGAAGAAGGTTATGGTTCTGGTGAACTTAAAGCCTGCCACACTTGCCGGCGTGGTTTCCGAGGGAATGCTGCTCTGTGCGGAGGACGCCAACGGGAACCTGGCGCTGATGAAGCCGGAGAAAGAGATGCCTGCCGGTGCGGAGATCTGCTGATCCGGCCAGTTCACCGGGAATAAGCTTCGGGTTTGCCGGGGACGATACCGGTAGAAATAAAATTTATATAAAGTACTTAAAATTCGGTTTAAAATAATGTATACTCCTTTAAGGGAGATTAAAATCTTCTGCAAAGACAGGCATAAACAGGTATAAGATTGAAAATGAAATCTTTCAATCCGCATATTTGGGACTGCTCCCGCATGGGAAAGGCTCCTGCGGGAAAGGCATGGGAACAGAAATGGTAAAAGAAGAGCTTTACTTTAATTCACAGGACAAAAAGAGCAGGATCCACGGTGTCCGGTATACGCCGGATGACAAAGAGTGTATCCGGTGCGTCGTCCAAATCGTGCATGGCATGGCAGAATATATCGAGCGGTATGAGGAATTTGCGAGGTTTCTGACAGACCGGGGTTTTGTAGTGGTGGGTGAGGACCACCTTGGACACGGCAAGTCTGTGGGCAGGAACGGGAAATACGGTTATTTCTGCCAGCAGGATCCGGCAACGGTTCTGGTACGGGACGTCCACCGTCTGAAAAAAGCGACGGCGGCGCTCTATCCTGATGTTCCCTATGTGATACTGGGACACAGCATGGGTTCATTCATTGTCAGAAACTATATGTTCCGTTATGGGACAGGGATAGATGCGGCCCTGGTCATGGGTACCGGCATGCAGCACAGGGCGGTCCTGGCCCTGTCCCGGTCGGTGGCTGCCCTGCAGGGAAAGGTCTTTGGCCCGGAGAAAAAGGGGAAAATGGTGGATAAGCTGGCATTCGGTTTCTATAACCGGCGTATCGAGGACCCGAAAACTCCTTTTGACTGGCTCAGCAGGGACGGGGAACGGGTGGCTCAATACCTGAATGACCCTATGTGCGGATTTGTGTTTACCATCAATGGCTTCCAGGCCCTGTTTGAACTGATCAGCCGGCTGCACCGGCCGGAAAATCTGCAGCGCATACCCAAGGATATGCCGGTTTTTCTCCTGTCGGGAGATGCCGACCCGGTGGGCGGTTACGGGAAGGGCGTGAAAAAAGCATATGATTCCCTGCGCAGGGCAGGGTTGGAGGATATCAGGATCAAGCTGTACGAGGGCGGCAGGCATGAACTGCTGAATGAGACAAACCGCCGGGAGGTCATGGAGGATATCTATGGCTGGATCGAAAAGAAAGTATTGCGTGACAGGAAGGGAAAATAGCGGGGCGAGTGTATGGATGCAAGGTCAGCGGGGACTTACCAGATCCGGTGGGCGCATGACACAGAGTGGGCGCCCGCTATGAAAATGATCTGGCGGACCTTTTTAAAATTTGAGGGGAAGGACTACACCAGGGAAGGCATTCAGAACTTTTTTGACTTCATTACGGACGATGAATTGTACACCGCCTTTTTAAGGGGAAGCTATCAGATGATGGTAGCGGTGGAGGGCGGCAGGATTATCGGCGCAGGGACCATACGCGGAGGAAACCAGCTCTCTTTGCTGTTTGTGGACGAGGATTACCATCACAGAGGGGTGGGAAGGGCGATCATAAACGGATTGAGCCGTTATCTGCGGGAAGAGGCAGGAGAGCGGCGCATGTCCCTGAAAGCAGCTCCCTACGCGGTGGATTTCTACCGCAAGCTGGGTTTCCGGGCGGTAAAGCCGGAGATGGAATATTCCGGGATCCGCGTCACGGAAATGGAAAAAGTATTGTTTTAACGGATTGGATCTCTTCAATCCCGGGTTTGTGTCTGGGCGCTGCCTGCCACAAAATCCGTTATGCACAGAGGGAGGCGCTTCACCTTCTTTAAGCAGCGCAGAAACGAGGGAAAGATGAACATATTTAACTTAGACAGTCCTGTTATGCAGGCGTTGGGTAAGGTGGCGGATCTGATGTGGCTTAATTTCCTGACCCTGGTCTGCTGTATTCCCATCATCACCATCGGTCCATCCCTGACGGCCATGCATTATATGGCCCTGAAGATGGTGCGGAACGAAGAATGTTATATCACAAGAGGATTCTTTAAATCCTTTAAGGAGAACTTCCGCCAGGGAGTCCTGATCGGGATCCTTACGCTGTTTGTGACGGTGCTTCTGATCGGCGACTTTATCCTTCTGAGGAATCCAGCTTTGAGTTTCAGCAAGTTCTTGCAGATTTTGATCACGATTATTTCGGTTCTGTTTGTTTTTACGGTGATGTATGTCTATCCGGTCCTGGCAAAATTCGCCAATACCACATGGAGGACCATCAAGAACGCTTTCCTGATGAGCATTATGCAGTTCCCGAAGACCCTGCTGATGATCGTGATCTGGGCGCTGCCGCTGGTTTTGCTTTATATCTCCGGCAGAACGGTGCCCATAGTATTCCTGTTCGGACTGTCAGGCCCGGCGTGGCTCTGCGCCCACCTTTACAATAAATTTTTCAGGAAGCTGGAGGATCAGGTGCTGGCAGAAAATCCGCCCGAGCAGGCCCCGGATGAGGACGAGCATATTTTCAGCGACGAGATCAGCGAAAATCTGATCATGGAAGATAAGGCGCAAAAATAAAAAAATTGTATAATTCGTCCAAGATAATAAAAAGATTTTGTTCAAAGTGACAAGAACCGGACAAAATCTTTTTGTTTATAAGCAATTCATACAATCATATTAAAAATCTTTGTGAAATAGTAGTATGGCATTAACTATAATTATTCTGTATACTAGTTCTCAAGTAGAGAGGTAATAAACCCCTCAGCGATTAAAAAAGGTAAAGTGATTATGTGAACATGAAAGGAGTTTACTACTATGGCAAGTCTTTCTTTAACAAATGTCTGCAAGGTATATCCCAACGGTTTTGAAGCAGTTAAGGATTTCAACCTTGAGATTGCAGATCAGGAGTTCATTATTTTCGTAGGTCCCTCCGGTTGTGGTAAGTCCACCACCCTTCGTATGATTGCAGGCCTGGAGGATATTTCTTCCGGTGAGCTGAAGATCGGTGACAGAGTAGTTAATGATGTAGAGCCTAAGGACCGTGATATCGCAATGGTATTCCAGAACTACGCTCTGTATCCTCATATGTCCGTATACGACAATATGGCATTCGGCCTGAAGCTGAGAAAAGTTCCCAAGGATCAGATCGATAAGATGGTTAAAGAAGCAGCTAAGATCCTGGATCTGACTCCTCTCCTTGACCGTAAGCCTAAAGCTCTGTCCGGTGGTCAGAGACAGCGTGTTGCCATGGGACGTGCAATCGTTCGTAACCCGAAGGTATTCCTCATGGATGAGCCTCTGTCCAACTTGGATGCTAAGCTGCGTGTGCAGATGCGTGTTGAGATTTCCAAGCTGCATCAGAGACTGGGTACCACTATCATTTACGTTACACATGACCAGGTAGAGGCTATGACCCTTGGTACCAGAATCGTTGTTATGAAGGACGGCGTTATCCAGCAGGTGGATACCCCTCAGAATCTGTATGAGAAGCCTCAGAACCTGTTCGTAGCAGGATTCATGGGATCTCCTCAGATGAACTT
>CANRWO010000085.1 GCA_947643615.1 uncultured Lachnospiraceae bacterium | reverse complement strand
CGGGCGGATTCCGGACTTGCACCGGTTAGAAACGTGCGCCGCCGGGCGCACAAGCCGAAAAGCTCCGGCTTTTCAGCCGGAGCTTTTGCATTCCTATACCAATTAATCCTGAACATAAGGCATCAATGCAACATGACGTGCCCTCTTAATCGCAGCTGTCAATGCCCTCTGATGCTTAGCGCAGTTACCGGTGATACGGCGGGGAAGGATCTTGCCTCTCTCGGATACGTATCTCTTCAGCTTGTTAGTGTCCTTGTAATCGATCACATTATCCTTACCACAGAATACGCAGACTTTCTTTCTTCTGCGGACTCCGCCTTTTTTCCTCATGGGAGAATCGGGTTTCTCTGCTTTATTGTAAGCCATGTCAATGCCTCCTATCTTTCAAACTCAACTTAGTTAAACGGTAATTCTTCATCAATGCCGTCAGGAATGTTCATAAAGCCATCCCCGGCTCCGGACGCTGCCGGTGCATTGCCTGCACCACCTACAAAGCCGCCGTTATTGAAACCGCCGTCATTGTTGTAGCCTCCCCCGTTCCCACCGGATGCGTTCTTGCTCTCGGCAAACTCGATCTCGTCTACCATGACGCGGACACTGTATACCATCTGGCCATCCTTGTTGGTATAATTGTCATTCTGAATCCTTCCGCAGAGAACTACTTTCGTCCCCTTGTGCAGATATCTCTCAACAAATTCAGCCTGTTTATTAAAACAGGTGCAGTTAAAAAAATCTGCGTCAGGTTCGCCTTCACGCTTAAAACGCCTGTCCACTGCAACAGAAAAACGTGCCACTACGGTTTGGCTGGCTCCCTGGGAATACCTCACCTCAGGGTCTCTTGTCAAACGTCCCATAAGAATTACTTTATTCATATTGTTTTCTCGCTTTCTATTAAGCCTCGTCCTGTTTAACGATTAAGTATCTGATTACATTGTCCATGATACGGATACGGCTCTCGATTTCTGCCGGAACAGTGCTCTCAGCATCGAATCTGATGAAATAGTAGAAAGCTTCCTTCATCTTCTGAACTTCGTAAGCAAGTCTCTTCTTGCCCCAATCGTCCACTTCTGTGATGGTACCGCCGAATCTCTCGACAAGAGCCTTGCACTTATCCACAATGGCAGCTCTCTCTTCATCTTCGATTTTAGCGCTAACAACAACGGCTAATTCATACTTGTTCATGCTTGTTACCTCCTTTTGGTCTCTGGCCCGCAGCTGAATGCGAGCAAGGAATTTTATTCATCACGATTTAATATAATACCATAACTGCCCGCGCATTTCAAGTATTTTCCTATATTTTCCCGAGCATTTTTCCAGATCTTTTTCAAGAAATTCACCGGTTACATCTCCGCCTGGCAAATTTCTTTTATATTTTTTTCCAAAAGCCTTCTGGCTATCATAATCTGATGTCCGCATCCCTTACATTTAATCCTGAAATCTGCCCCTACTCTCAGAACCTCCCACTCCTTGCTGCCACAGGGGTGCTGTTTCTTTAACTTTAAAATGTCCCCTACACTGATCTCCATTCCAACAACCATACCTTTCTTTTCATGCACTGGCCAATCTCCATGGCGATATCTTTCGACTCCCCGGTTACCCCATGAGCATCCGCCTTACCCCAAACCGTATATAGTCCATGCCTGCAGCGCTCCCTTCACCGCCCAGTCACAGATTCCCTACCAGAAAATCCTTCATTACCCCCAAAAACTCCCTCAGCATATTGTTCAACAGACTTCCTTTGTGAGTACTCGCCGCTAACCCCTCTATCGTTCTATAACCCTGTTTCTCTGCAATGGACATGGCACGGAACACATGAAAATTGTTTGTCACAATCACCACACTGTCCCTGTCCTTATCTATCAGCTTTGCGCTGTATTCCAGATTCTCCCATGTATTTGTGGAGGCATCCTCCGTCAGGATCCTCTCTTCGGCTATCCCTTTTGCGACCAGATATTCCTTCATCCCCAGAGCCTCGCTGACAGGTTCATTGCCGCCCTGGCCCCCGGACACTACCACTACGGTACCGGGATTTTCATTAAGATACTCCAACGCCTTATCCAGACGTCTCTGCAGCACATCGCTTGGGCCTGACTCCTTCATCTGGGCCCCCAGGATGATGCACACATCGGCCCCTGCCTTAGGCCATGCGTTAAATCGGCTGATGATCAGGCCTTCCACCAAAAGGAACAGCACTAAGCACATCCCAAACAATATCTGTATGGTTCTCCTGCACCATTTGGGAACCTTCTCCACCCAGTTCCGGTGTGCCAGGAAAACAGATAGGAATCCGCAGCCTGCTGCCATCAACCCCCAGATCACGAAAAAGCCGGAACCTGCGCTTACAAAAATAAGCTGATATACAAAATACCCCAGGCATCCTGTGCCGAGCACGCCAAAAAAAGCCGCCGCAGATTTATGCCCCTTTGCCGCGCCGCGCCTGTCAAGGTAAATCACTCTCTTACTTTTTTCCAACGGTATCAACTGCTTATTCCTTTTTCCCATGCATATACTATATCATATACCGCCCGATTTTCTCAATAGCGCAACCCCCTTAGTTTCTTAAGAATTTATGTAAAAAGCTGAAAAATTAACTTAAAATATGCTATAATGTTGACACGGAAAGCCATTGTTTTTAAAGAAAATGCAGAGGGGTACTCCCGGAAAGGAATCATATGGCAAATACGCAAGATACCATTCAGGCACTAAAACAGATTGTGGCAGAATATGACAATATTGTCTTTTTCGGTGGAGCCGGGGTTTCCACCGAAAGTGGGATCCCTGACTTCAGGAGTGTTGACGGCCTGTATCATCAGCAGTATGATTACCCTCCTGAAACCATTTTAAGCCATACTTTCTATCGGCACTACGGAGAAGAATTTTTCCGTTTCTACCGCAATAAAATGCTGTTTCTGGACGCCAAGCCCAATGCTGCCCACCTAAAGCTTGCCGAACTGGAGCAGAAAGGCAAACTCCGTTCAGTGATCACCCAGAATATCGACGGCCTGCACCAGGCAGCGGGGAGTAAAACCGTCCTGGAACTGCATGGTTCGGTGCTGCGCAACTACTGCGAACGCTGTGGGGCATTCCACGATGTAAAATATATCCTGGAGTCCTCAGGCATACCCAAATGCCAGAAATGCGGCGGCCCCGTGAAACCTGACGTGGTATTATATGAAGAAGGACTTGACCAAAAGACCATAAATTCCGCAGTGCGCTATATACAGAAGGCACAAGTGCTGATCATAGGGGGCACTTCCCTGGCGGTATATCCCGCCGCCGGATTAATAGATTATTTCCAGGGCAGTAAGCTGGTGGTGGTCAATAAGGCTCCTACCCCCCGCGACAGCCATGCCGACTTGTTGGTACAGGCCCCTATCGGAGAAGTATTTTCCCAGCTTTAACCGTCGTAATGCCACGGCCCCTGGCGGTGGCTACGTCGGTTGACGGTGCTGGTGCTGTGTGCCGGTGGCACACAGCCGGCACGGCCCGAAGCGGAGCGTAGACCAATGAAGCAGATGAAAAATCAAACAAGCCAAAACATCAGTTAATTCATATTCGTGGTACTAACCCATGGACCGCTTTTGCTTCAGTTCTATCCACTCGTCCAGAGTCAGCGGTTCATAATCGGAATACCCACAAAAGCAATTGATCATGTTACAGGGGATTTTTTGTTTTTCCCCCTGCATATTGATTGTCACGGTATTGCGGATCATCTCCTGAAACTGATCCAACAGTTTCTGATCCGTAGTATCGTGGATATGGCCGTAAAGCATATAAGTTTTGGGATTTCCCTCCTTGTCCAGACGGTACTGCCCGTTATAGAAGGGGATTGGATAATGGCATAAAATTACTCTTCGCTTATTGTCAGAAATTTCTTCGTAAGGTTTCACCCACTTAAAACGGCTGATATCTGTTTTCTTGTCGAATATAATGCGGTCGTGGTTTCCCTGGATGAGATACAACGTACCGTTGAGACGCTTTAAAAGCGAGTTTGTTTCCTCGGATTTCCCCCATGACAAATCCCCGATAATCACTACCTCGTCATTCCGGCGGACTTTTCCGTTCCACTTTGCAATCATATATTCATTCATTTCTTCCACATTGTTGAACCCACGGCAATCCATATGGTCATTCATGGCAGCATGGAAAAAATGTAAATCTGCAATATAATATCTCATCTCCATTACACTCCGTCTGATACAGCTTTCGGCAAATAATCGGATCAACCAGTCTCCGGAGCATGGTTCACACCCCGATGTGCCGGCTCAGGCATACGTTTCCCAGAGCGTGTTTGGAAAATGCCCCGGAAGTAAACAAAACCCCCGAAAATTCGGGGGAATCATAGAGGTGCGAGCCGGATTTGAACCGGCGATAACGGTGTTGCAGACCGGGGCCTTACCACTTGGCTATCGCACCATATTTAATTATATGCCATAAAAAGTAAAAGATGACTCCAACGGGAATCGAACCCGTGTTACCGCCGTGAAAGGGCGATGTCTTAACCGCTTGACCATGGAGCCTCATCTGCCCATGCACATTGCTCTATACCGAAAGAATGAGAACAATCTTGCACTACATCGTACTCGCGACGCAATATGTATGTTACCATATTTAAAAATTTTTTGCAAGTACTTTTTCATATTTTATTGGGATAATCTGCAATAAATTATTACAATTCACACGTCAGTTGTACCCAGATAAATTTATGCTTGCATAAGAAGTTATCTGGGTACGAACGGACGAAGGGAGCGCCATTTTATGAGCAAAAACAGCTGCGCAGCAGCGGCGAGCACTGAAAGTGCGGTTTTGCAAATGGCGCGTGTGAACTGTAACGCAATAAATTACACGCGGCATACATTATGTCAGTCCCTGAAAAGCCGCCTGGAATCAGGCAGCTTTTCCAGTGCCGTCCCCTTTGTCAGTCCCCAGATATTCCTCCAACTCCTCCGCCATCTCCGGGATAGTCTCCTTCTGGAAAATATCACGCAACCCTACTTCCTCTATGGCCTCCCGATATGGAAGCGAAAGGGAAATCATTGCGAGCTCCAAATAAATATCCACAGCCTCATCCCTGTTCTCCAGAGAAACCAACCACAGATCCAGGGACGAAAGCGCGGATGTGGCATAGCTTATATAATAGAGAGGACTCTGGAAATTATGGGAAACATCAATCCAATCATAGGCTTCCTCATCCTTCCCAAATTGATATCCGTACTGCTCCGCAAGCCGCTTATACAGGCTGTTGATCTCTTCCGGGGTCATATCGGGATTCTGGTAGACTGTAGCCTGGAACTCGTCATACAGGCAGCCGTCCGTAATTGAGCCAAGCATACTCCAGAGAATAACATGAGAAAACGCTTCCCCATATTCTCCGAAAAGCTCGTCCGCATACTCGGTAAACAAAAGAGTCAATCCCTGGGAATGGATTTCTGCAACATCAATATTAAAGTCTGCCCACAAATCATGCTGCGCGCAATGGAAAGTTTCGTTAAAATGCCCGAACTCATGGATGGTATCAATGTAATCCTGATAATTCCCATATGGTTGGTTGAAGATAAATGCCGTGCCATACTGGGGAAGGCTCACGGTATACCCTGTAAACAACTTGCTGTCGCTATATTCAATATCATATAGATGGTAACGGCGCATAAAATCAAAAGTCTCCCCCAAATCAGGGTCGATCCTGCCCATATATGGCTGTATTGCATCCAGTATTTCCTCTCCGCTGGATCTGGCATACCGATGCAGTCCCCGAAGCTCCCGGCTGTTAATGCTGTCTATAACCATTTCTTCCATGGGGACAATATACTCCTTCGCCGCATCCCACACCCATCGGATATCCTCCAGAGTATAATCCCGGTTATAGGTTTCCCGGTAAGCATAATCGACATAATTGTCATATCCTGCTTCCCTGGCTATCTCGGTCCGAACCTTTACCAGCTGACAATAAACCTCCACAGCCTTCTGGTTTCTGGCATGTTCCAGCTCAGTATAGATATTCTGATAATCCCTGTTGCTCAGCTCCGCCTGGTTCAGTTCTTCCTCTGTCCAGACCTTGCCGTCCACTGTCACCTCCATAAGTTGAGACATAATCTGGTCATAAGCCTGTACCAGCTTTTTCTCCTCCTGGCGCAAATCCAGTTCCTTATCCGTAACCGCCTCATAGCGGCGCAGGCCTTCCATATTGTCCGCCCCTGCATCTGCCTCAATAATGTCCTGGCAGGGGGTATCCACCAACAATGCCAATACTTGATAACATTTGTCGTACAGAACGCTTCCCTGGGCAGAAATTTCTGCGAAAGCTTCCGCCAAGTGCTCCTCCGCTCCATTGGCATCGTATTGAATGCCAATCAGGCTGACTTGAGTGGTAAAGATATCCAGCTGCGCCTTAATAATCTTATAAAGCTCCTCCACCCTCTCCCGGGTTTGGGTATCCCCCGTCTGGAGCGCCCCGGAATCATGAAGCTCCTCCAGTTCTGCCAAAGCTTCCTGAATGATAGTTTCATCAAAGCCCGTATATACCATATCCGAATAATCTACCGGTTCATGAACCTTGCTCGGATAATGCCTGATTGCAACCGTTTCCTGATGGCAGGCGGCCAATGAGAATACCATTGATAAAATTATGATTCCGCTTCCCCAGCGCTTTCTTTTTGATTTCATTTAAACCCTCCATGCCAGAATGCTTTTATGCGCGTATCTCTTCTACCCATATGCTTCTTCGTCTGGTTTTTATTATACACGGTAGCGACCCGCCTCGCAATGTACAGTGCTATTTAATATACAACAAATTTTATGAATCACAAAATTTTGAGAATACTCATGAAAATTTATTCATTAATCATGGATTAGAACACTCCCATGTGGTATATTAATCGTAATATACCACATGGGTTTTTAGGTAGTGTTGATATCTGGCAAAGCTCATCTGAACAGCTTTTCTTTGGCATAGCGCCTGAACGAGGCGATGTGGCGGCATCCCCGCTGAAAGCAGCGCAGTCCCATGGAATGCCAGGGCATATTCCTTAACCGATTACAGGCAAAAAATGAATCAAGGAGGCAATTATGGACGTTAAAGAACTCTCAGACCTTCTGGTGACATCCAGTGAAAAATACGGCGAATACAAATTTATTCCCTGGTGGGAAGAAAATTATGAGGATTGTTTCTATCAATATGACATGTTTAAGGCTGAAACCATACAGGATGCAGAGGAATGCCTGGAAACGTGCTTTAAAGAAGATCTTCTTTCTCCTATTGGCCGTGGGGGATATACATTGTTCCATCTTCTAGTATGGCATAACTTTTATAATTGCGTGGAAAAAATGTTCCTCAGCGGGAAGATAACGGATAGCGACGTGGACATAGCCGATGCAAACGGTCACGGCCTTACCCCTTTCCTGTTGGCTTGTGTACAAGGAAACCTTGCTATGGCTAAGCTTTTACTGGATCATGGTGCAAACAGTTCCCTATGTGACGATAGAGGTATGAATGCTTACCATCTTTTGGCATACCCCAGGCTTACAGATGATATTCCGCAAATAAGTTTTTCGTACTTAGAAAGAAGCGTAAAACAAAGAGGTACCATTGCCCGCCTGATAAACTGTGAAATTAATCAGAAAAATAATACAGGATTAACCGCTTTAGAGCAGCTATTGTCAACCGGCTATTGCTCCAGCTATACATGGCCCCTTGCAGAGGTCTTCCTGGATAAAGGCGCCGCCACCGGGTATATGGATGAAGACGGCAACACATTGTTGATGATGGCAAGGCGAAACGGCCACAATACCGCCGCCCTGCAATTGATACAAAGATGCCCGGAAATGATAAATACAGCAAACAAAAACGGCATCACCCCCCTACAGCATGCTGTTGAATATGGAAACCAGGCAATGTATCTGGCTTTGAAAGACCATGGCGCAGAACCCTCCGCCCAAATGGAGCTGTTCCCTCTCCGCCAGATCACAAGTAATCTCTTTGCCCATATAGGTAACGATAATATGGACGGTTTGAGCATCGCCCTGTACATGACAGATAAAATGATCCGTCAGATAGACCCGGATGACGATGACGAAATCGGGGAAGTCAGAGACATATTACATAATGCGCTGATTTCCGACAAGGACGCCCACGTGCTGGACGCATGCAAGGATGGAGGTATTGACCTTACCATGCCGCTACACTATTCGGGCCAGATATTTTGCCTGCGGGATGAATGCCTGAAAAGCTGTTACGGAATGAGTACTATCCATAAGCTTCAGGAGCTGGGTGTAGACATGAATACAGCGGTAGTAAAGGGACGGACACCTGCCAATGTCCTGGCCTCCACGAATAGAGGCGACAAGCAATTCTATGAGGAAGTCACAAAACTTTTTTCCAAAGAGTCCATGGAAAAACTGGACAATAATGGCGTATCCGCCGTCCACCTTGCAGCCAAAAACGGGCACGTGGAAATGTTGAAGGTTATGCTTGAAAAACAAGTAAATATCAACCTTACGGAAGATGAACCCGGGGAAGCCGGTGCAACTCCCCTTCATCTGGCCTGTTCCCACAGTCAGGTAGACGTGGTTAAACTGCTTATAGCCGCCGGTGCAGATGATACCTTAAAAAATTCACAGGGTGAGACTCCTGCGCACTTTGTCCTCTTACAAAACAAATGGGGCGCAAAATTGAACCAGGAGCAGAAAGCCGAACTTCTAAAGGAGCTGAAACACCTGGATATTCCCAGGGAGGATGGGCAGACCCCTCTTATGCTGCTTACATTTTGGGACGAAGATTTGCTTCCCATATTCTTAGACAAAGGTGTAAACGTAAATCATACGGATAATGATGGCAGAACGGCTTTAATGCTCATTACAGACAAAGATATTATCAAAGGACTTCTCCAGGCCGGCGCCGAAATAAATGTTGCCGATAACAGCGGAAACACTGCTTTGCACTATGCTTTGGAAAGTTGCTCCGTCGAAACAGCACGTTACCTGATCAGAAAGGGCGCTGATTACAACCGGCCCAATAATGAAGGCAAGACGCCTGCACAAATTGCTGCGGAAAGAGGATTTGAGACGGTGCTGGATCTTATGACGGATATAAAATAATTCAAAAGGGATATTGGAGGGATTAGAATGGCACTGGATTTGGGCGTAATTTTTCCCGTAGAAATTATCGGCACTGTGGCATTTGCTTCATCCGGCGCCATGGTAGCGGTTCGTAAAAAATTAGATCTTTTCGGAATTGTTGTACTCGGTGTCGTCACTGCCGTAGGTGGAGGAATGCTACGCGACCTGGTGATCGGCAGCATCCCTCCAAGCATGTTTTTGAATCCCGTATACGTATTTACAGCCTTCCTGACTGCCCTTATCCTGTTTTTGCTGTTCCGCCGCTGGCCCTTCCTATTGGCAAGCCGCCATATAGAAAGCTTCGAAAAAGCCATGAACATTGTGGATGCGGTGGGCCTTGGCGCATTCACTGTCACAGGGATAAATACCGGGGTAAAAGCAGGCTATGGCGAGTACCATTTCCTGATTATCTTCCTCGGCGTCATTACGGGAATCGGAGGCGGTATTTTGCGGGACATTATGGCAGGTGAAACTCCTTTTGTGCTGAAAAAACATGTCTATGCATGCGCTTCCGTCTCCGGTGCATGCTTGTATGTACTGCTCCTGCAATTTACAAATTCAGATTATGCCATGCTGTTCAGTGCACTTTTGGTCGTAATCATCCGCCTCCTTGCAAGCCATTTCAGATGGAACCTTCCAAGTATTCGTTAATATAGATTAAAAAGGCGTTGAAAAAACCTGTTTCTTCTCGTCTTCGGATCTTTACAAAAAGGTCCCTGCGTTCCATTGTATACGCCCCTTCAGAATTCCAGTTTATTTTCTCAGTGTCTTAATTTACAAGAAGGTAAGACTTTTTCAAAACTTTTCACAGATCAAGGCTTTTAATACCACCAAAACCTGTAAACACTCTGTCTACAGGTTTTGTAATAAATGACTTAATTCACTCCCCGAGTAGGGTTCGAACCTACAACAACTCGGTTAACAGCCGAGTGCTCTACCATTGTATGATATGCAACCGGAAAATGTTTTGCAGAATGTTAAGTCCACTGCCCTACTGTCTTCTTCTGTTTTCCTACTCGTTATAATAGGATACATATAACGGCACCACATCTTTAATGTCAGAAATGGTCATTTCGCGGATTGTCATTATATAAATCCTTTCTTACTCTAGCTGAAATATGCTTTCTTATAGACTCCGTCCTTGATACTGTATGGTCACCACATAGACAGTTTTTTGTAACTCATCAATACGGAAAATGGCGATATAGTTATCAACCAGCAACTGTCTGTAACCCTTTCCGGCATATCTGCCCTCGTTACGCTCTTGGTGGGACTGCGGAAAGGTGCCCAAACTTAAAACCGCTTTCTTAATACGGTCAACTTGTCCTTTGGCATTTTCAGGAGCCAATTTCTCATTTGCAATATATTCGTATATGTGATCTAATTCACGGATAGCTCCAGGGTTAAACTTTACCTTGTATTTTTCCAAAATGTTTTTTCTCCAATTCGGCAAAAACTATCTCTGCGTCAACTGTTTCTGCTCCGTTAACAATTTCCTGCTCGGAATCGAAAATAGCTTGGTCAATGCGGTTCATTCTTGCAAATTTATCATACAATTCACTACTCATTACAACCAGGTCACTATATCCGTTTTTGGTAATAAAAATAGGCTCCTGTTCCTTGTGTGCAATATTTGAAATCTCGGTTGTGTTACGTAAATCCTTAATAGGCATAATAAGTGGCATAATGCTTCGCTCCTCTCTTTTGCATAATTATAGCATAATTATGCCCACTCTGCAACAAAAAACTCAACGTGATAAAAATTTAGTATATATTATAAAGTGAAAAAATGAAATAATTCAGACTAAAATAGCCATATCACGATTATTCATATGACAAAATGTGTGTAATATCGCTTGGGATATTTCCTAATGAAGTTTTTAAAAATTTAGACACAAGGTCAATATGTTTCAGTCGTTCCAGAGGTATCCAATACAAATGTTCATTATTCTGATCTGTACTGATACCACTGACTATCCTTATGTCTGCTTTCCTCATTAAGTATTAAAACACAAGTTCCCGATGATTAGCATTGTCAACACTAAAAAAACGCTCTTCAATAAAACTAATCTATCAATTTCAAAATGATACCCCGTTTCCTCATAACACTCCCTGATAACCGCGCTTTCCGAACCTTGCGAATGGACGAATAGTGTATCCCACATTTCCGCCGTTTTCCAGTAAGGCGTCTGTCAAGAAATGCCGTACTTTACCAAAACCTACGGGGTTGTTATTTTCCAAAAGCCAAAAAATAGTTTCTGGGCTATCCATCCATCAATGACACCAACCACATTAGAGTTTTTAGCTGACCTTCTTAACCATTCCTTGTACTCATCATAAGTGTTGTTGTTCACTGAATTGATGAATCCATTTTCTTCTGCGGGTAATTCCTAAAGTATTTCGTGGATATCACATCCATCATCTATGCTAAGTTTTCTGAGCTCCAAACACATAACAACACCTCCGAACAGACTCACACGCCAAAACGGTATTCCTTTTCTTCCTTTTCATTTGCAACAAGCCCGAATTTTTCTATGATCATATCTGCCACTTCATCTGGACGAAGACTTGTATTATCTATCTTAATATGATTCTGAAACCATATTTCTCCATCATTTGAATTCAGTCTATGCCTTTCAATGTCTCTTAATAGATTGGATTTGCTCCATGCGATATCCCTTTTTGATGCTTTACGCTCCATTCTGTGAGGAGTTTCATTTCTCTCAAGTCTTGCTTCGAGACTCGCACTTAATTCGGCAAAATAAAAATTGCCGCCATTCGCTGTAAATAGATCCGCCACCCCCGACAAATACGACCGCTCCTGCGGCATCTCAAAAGCACAAACATAGGTGAATATCAAATCGACATCATGCTTTACCGCAAGTTCAAAAGCCTTTTCTCTAAAGGCGGCGTTAAACTCTTTTTGTGCCGGAGTTCCAAAACCAAATATCTTATCAGACACTTCTATGCTGTCATGGTTCATCATCATGTTGTACTTCAATTTATCCCTCAGATTTTCCGCAACCGTCATTTTCCCTACTGCTTGAGGGCCACATATTATAATTAAATTTGCCATGTTAAGATTCTCCATAAACTCTTGTTTTTGCCGCCACCGGCAACACCAAAATCATATCATACAATCAATTTAAATCCAGCTTTACTTTCGGAAGCTCGCTCATCATAATCGGTTCCGGAATGGTTTTAATCTGCTCGAAATAATTTTCGTAATCAAATTTCCTCATGTCCATTCATAAATAGGGGTGTGTTTATTATATCCCATCATTGCGCCCATACAATCCCACCACCGCACAACTGATCGCCCTTCAGAAAATATTGGGGTGCGATTACAGCGACTTCTTCTGGTCATGCTGAACAACACACTTCCTCGGTTCCCTGCGACCACCTTTAAACTTTTTCCTATGCCACCCAATTTCACAGTAACCCATATCTCTGGGTGGCATCTTTCTTTCCCGCCAAGCCTTGCAATACGCCCAGCTTTGTTGGGCGTTGTGGTGCTTTTCCGGGCGAGAGGGTTTGCAAAAGCCACCCGACCTTTAACCTGCACACATTTCGACCCTTGCTATTCTCCCCGTTTTGCCTCTTCATTTGAGACTACCCGCACTCCCTGCGGACAGGGTTTGGGATTTTTTCTCCAAATCGCCACATGGACGGTCACAGGGGGTAACAAGACTTTCCGACTCCCCGTCCAAATTCAGCAATTCCATAGCAACCCAGCCTCAGTATGCAACGCAATCCCAAATTATTTCCGGTTAACATTTCCCTGCCTGCTTTTTTATGGCATTTTCCTTTTTCTGATTTCCACAAAATATCTTCAGACAACAAAAAGTCCACAAACGCTGATGTTTGCGGACTTTTCTTAAGTACCATCCCTTTGGCACTTTACTCCCCGAGTTGGGCTCGAACCAACAACAACTCGGTTAACAGCCGAGTGCTCTACCATTGAGCTATCGAGGACTATACCACCACACGCTGGGCACCATCACTGGCGCCACTGGGCCATATATGGTGCAGGGGCACTATTGTACCCTCAAAACCGAACACTGGCTAAACAACCTTGCAATACTCCCTTGCTTTTGGTCAAGCTACCGGCCAATTAGTACGGGTCAGCTTTGCACATTGCTGTGCCT
>CANRWO010000084.1 GCA_947643615.1 uncultured Lachnospiraceae bacterium | reverse complement strand
AGACATGAAGTGTTCCTGCTTGGTTCCCTTTTATCATTTGTGCTTTATCGGTTTTCCTTCTGCTCCCCCGATTTCCCAATCTGTTGGAATGTCAGGGATGCCTGTCCTGCCTTGTCGGGCTGTGCCTTATTGGGGGTATGCACCCACAAGATTTATTTCCTGTTATGCCCTGACGTCAAAACGATTCTGCGGATTTTCCACACCCACTGCTTCTTCATTCGTCAGCGGGATGCCCCTCTTGGCATTTCCCCATGCCTCATTATAGATCATGCACATTTCCGTCTGCCTGGCAGCCTCCGCATTGGTGGTATACATCGTCCACCCATTATTAGAATAAGTCGCCACCATCTCCCCGTTCTTATCATAAAACTCTATGTAATCACTGCTGCCCGTTGGCAGCTTCTGATATTTCACTTTCCCTTCCAACAGCGTCGCCACAAAGTCTATGGGTTTCAGCACAGTCTGCCTGTTCCCCGAAACAGCCTTCAGACCGGAAGTGATGATACCTTTTCTGTCCGGGGACACTTCCGATGTGTAGCTTTTCATCAGTCTGTTAAACCCTTCGGATTTATTCTGGAACTGCCCTTTTGCAAAATCCTCATATGCCTGTTCCCGAATCTGCTTCCGGTATTCCTCATCACTGGTGCCGCTTTTCTTTTTGGAGAAAACGTATTTATCATGAAAATCAGGCAGATGGATACCGCCTATGCTTCCTGTTCCTGAAAAATATCTGTTCTGCAATGAACCATTGGACGAACTTACCTGCATTATTCCAACCTCCCGTAAATCTATTATAACTGTTCCAACCTCTTCAAAAACGCCCTGTAAAATTCCCCTTCTTTGATACGGGCCTGCTGGACCTCTATGCTCCTGGGCGTATATACTACGGGATGCTCTAAATCATACAGCGCCTTTTTCGTTGCCTGGATTGCAGATTCCACTGTGTTCCCAAGGATGTCAAAATTCACCGTTTCACCCTTAAGTTGTTTATTTAACCGCTGCACCATCATCTGCGATATATGGCTCATCATTCCGTTGCCCCGGATTCCCATGCCATTCGCATTTACTTCTTTCGCCGCCTCCATCCATGCATCTTTCACTTCCTGCGGGGCGTTGGGGCCGACCATCTCAAAGGCTTTCTCATCCTGGTCGGCTGCTTTGCCTTGCGCCGCCTTCTCTTCCGTTTCCAGGAATCCCACAGTCCCGGATTCCGTGCTTCTTCCTGTCTTCCTTGCCGTATATCCTGTCAGCGGATATCCTGCTGTTCCTATTCCGTTAATATACATTTCAGTCCTCCGTTTCTTTCTTATGGCAACCCTTCTGTCGGTCAGAGCCGCACCCGCTCCCCCGTAATAAGTCCTAGTATAATCCACCTATATTATCCCTATGTTTCGCTGGTTTAAATTTCCACCTGACTGCGTTGGCTTCACTCAACGATGCCACCGCATCGCCTCGTTCAGCCGCCTTGCAGGCTGAAAATTTATCCTGCGCCAAACATACGGGCAATTAGGGTGGATTATACTAGCGGTTAATTGCCCCATAAATACATTCCGCCTGTCTTCCCCTGTCATATCCCATATCGGCCTTCACCTCCTGCTAAATAATTCCCGGCAGGGGCGCATGGTTTTTCACCTCTGCGGGATAAAGTGTAGACAATATCTCCTTATGCCTTAATATTAAAACTACCCCTTGTGGATGCGGTAAAACCGCCCTGCCAGCGCCTTCTCCAAATTCCCGATTTTCGCATAGTATTCAAGTCTGCCTCCGCAGGCTTTGTTCCCGGCTTTCAGGTACAGTATGATATTGTGGTTCCGGCTTTCCATGTAAAAAAAGTCATTCAGCGGTATGGCCTTTCTCTGGCCGCCATACTGGATCACAAGTTTTTTCTTCCGCTGCTCTGCTTCGGATAAAACCTGCCCTACAGTCCGTCCGAACACTTCCGTAAATTTCTGTTCGTCCAGGGGTTTTACCAGATGCTGGAACGCCCCTACGTCAAATGCGTCATATACATATTTTTCATACCCTGTCACAAAAACGATGACGGGTTGCTTCTGTGCCGCCATGCCCCGGACATGCCTTGCCAGCTCCATGCCGTCCAGACCTGCGCCGGAGCCGCCCAGCTCTACATCCAGGAATATAATGTCATGCTCCTTACCGTCCAAGAGGTACACATCCGCAGAGGCATATTCCGTGATACTACATTCCCCGCCCTGCTTTTTGATGAGCGAAACAATGCAAGACCTTATATTTTTTCATTATCACACACCGCAATTTTTATCGTTTCTGCCACCTCCAGCCTCCAACTAACATATCGGAAAAATCAGGGGAATTACTAACACCTACTTCGTGAATGGTTAATCTGGCTACGTGAATCGCAGATATTTTTGGTTTTGAGGTGCCCTTATTATTCCCTGCAGGGCAGCACAAACAAGAACCGCCGTGTAAGTATATTACCTCTCTGATTTCCCCGCTTTCCAAGTAATTTCCGTTATCAGGCCACCCGGCTCTGCCTGCGGAAAAGCAACGGCTTCGCCTATGCTAATTAACCGGACTGTATTATGGCTATAAACGGCCGAAAATACAGTGTTTTTATAGTACGGCGGTTGCCTTTGTATAGTAAATTCCTCATCCTAAAGATTTCAGGTTTCTGCGGTATTCCGCCATATCCTCCTCACTTACCGTATCCATGATGTGCTGCAGCTCACTGACCACAAAATCCCGTTCCTTCGGCAAATAGGCGGTAACCGGGTAAAAGTTTGAACTGGAGTTGGCAAAAAGGTGCGTCCGTATCTGCAAATTTTTGATGAACACCTGCAGTTCCTCCAGACGCTCTTTTTCGCCGGCAGGGGCAAACTGCCCCTCCTGCTCCATGCGGTACAGCTCCGTATCCGGGAACAGCGTCAGGGAATCTACCGAGATAAAATAAGGATTAAGCCGGCTGAACAACTCTGCACTGTTCACCGCATTCCGGTATCCCCTGCCCTTCCCCGCAAGTCCGGTCATGTAGACGAAATAATATTCAATCCCCGCCTCGTCCAGCTTTCGGCACTGCTCCAGTATGTCGGCTGCCGTATATCCCTTGCCCGCCAGGGCAAGCGTGTCATCATCACCGCTCTCCGTCCCGATGGTCAACCCGTTTATCCCCATCGCCCGGAGCTTTTTAAGCTGCCACACTTCCTTGTCCCTGATATCCCTGATGCTCGCAAACATGGACATCGTCTGACATTTGATGAGGGAATCCCGCACCGTAAGCGCCCGGAGCTTCAGGTTCTCGTAGCTCATGGCAAACGGGTTCGCCCCTGTCCAGAAGATGCGCCGCGCATAAGGCTGGTAGCTTTTGATCTCCTCCAGGTCTTCCTCGAACTCATTTATCGGGGACATACGGAAACACTCATCTTTGTAAAGGCCGCAGAAACGGCATTTCCCGTAAGTGCATCCGGAAGTCGCCTGTATGATGACGGAATGCGCCTCGTAGGGCGGCCGCCATGTCCTTCCTGTAAAATGCAATCTGGATCACCCCCTACAGATGATGGACGCTCTCACGGTAACGCCGCAGTTCGTCCTCGCCCACATTCTTTATCACGCCATCAAGAAAGGCCAGTAGTTTCTTCTTATCCTTTGGTAACATCTCATGAAATCGGAATGCATTGGAAGCACCCAAAGCGGCAAATTCCGTGGGGATTTCCAGTCCTTCCACCAATGTCCGGACTTCCCTGTACTTCTCTGTCTCGCTTTCCTCCTTCCAGTTCCCTTGCCGGATTTCCTCATACAGCCTTGCATCCGGATAGATGGTCAGCATATTTACGCCGACCAGGGCCGGATGGAGCTGATTGCATACAGCGGCGGTGGCTCTTGCCCCGTCCTCCCCACGCCCTGCGCCGGATATGCCCGTCAGATAGAAAAAGCTGTAACGGATGCCGGCCCTGTCCAGCCGCCCGCATTGCTCCAATATGTCAGCCGCCAGATAGCCTTTATCCATGAACCGCAGCGCCTCGTCATCTGCCGTTTCAATGCCGATTGTCAGTCCGTCGTAGCCTGCCCCATGCAGGGCAGCCAGTTCCTCATCCGTTTTCAGGGTAATGTCCGTCACCCTGGCAAAGCAGCCAATGGTCTCCATTCCCGGAAAATATTTGTGTACCAGTCCCGCAATCTCCATCAGCCTGTCATATTTCAGAACAAAGGGGTTCGCCCCGGTCAGGAAAGTCCGTGTCACATTCCTGCCCATAAATCGGCGGTACATCTTCTGCGCCTCTATCAAGTCCGCTTCTATATCCTCCACCGGCGACATCCTGAACCGGAAAGGCAGGTCTGCGTAAAGCGTACAGAATTTGCATCTGTGGTGCGTACAGCCTGCGGTAACTTCCAGCAGCAGGGAAGATGCCTCATAGGGCGGCCTCCATATCGTTCCTGTATAGTGCATCATTCATTCCTCCTTAAGCCTTTCCTCTTTTGCACCAAATTACATCTAAAACTCCATGAAATCAAGTACTGTCTTTTTGTGTCGGTAGTTCACTTTTTCATACTTTTGACAAAAAGTATACTATCTGTCAAAAATAACCGTATCTTGATTTTTTTCCGCTGCCGGGATATACTCATGGAGAAAGAGGTGGAATGAGATGGCCGACAATAAATTCAACAATGAGGAAACCCTCGCCCGCTGCGTCCCTATGGGCAGGCTACAGTCCGTAATCGGCGGCAAATGGAAAATCCTGATCTTATGGTATGTGTCCTTTTACAAAGTCCAGCGGTTCGGAGAACTGATGCGCCGCCTTGACGGAATCACCCAGTCCACGCTCACAAAGCAGCTCAGGGAACTGGAAAGAGATGGCTTCCTCCACCGGGAGATTTACAAGGAAATCCCACCGAAGGTGGAATATTCCCTGACCGAATTCGGCGAGAGTTTCATCCCCGTCCTACAGACCATGATGGCGTGGAGCGAAACATACCTCTGCCCTGGCTGGCAGAATCCTTATAAAAATGAACCATAAAGAAATGTATCCTGAAATGCCAGAGAATGTGAAAAAGGACTGCCGAAACAGTCCTTTCCTATGTTTATCATTTATCCATATTTTTTACTGTATATTCATACACAAACACAATAACCCTTTATACTATCACGGAAACCCTTATAGTATCACCAAAACTCCCAGCAGGGTTTCCGTGATACTACAGGCGGTTTCTGTGTTTGTATAAGGGTTTTGCCTGCGAGTATGACTTTTGCGTGGTAGTACAGCAGTTTCCGTGCGAGTATCCAAGTTTCCGTGATAATAACCGACTTTTGCCTACAAGTATACACTATCAGGCACCACACCACCGCCGTTTGGAGCTGAAAAAGAACCCTTGACGTTAGACATCCGCAGAGGAATCTATTACCATAAAAGCACAAAAAGAGGTACTGCCGATAGACGGTCAGTCCAAATTAAAGATACTTACAAGAAAGTGACCTTACCTTTGGACGGGGCGGTCACTTTTTTGTGTGATTTATGTAAGCAATCCCCCCTTTCCCATATCAAACCTCCGCCTCCCTCCAGAACAAACCTTCCGAAAACGCTATCCTTTCCATAATGGACTGCACTTTTTCTGACGGATTATATACTGACAGATTTAAGCAGTCCCAATCAAAAGCCAACAATACATCTTCCTCCACAAACAATAAATTCAACGTACCCGAATGTTTCCCCATAATGTCACTAACTGCTTCCTCTATCAATTTCGGAGAGGGTCGGTCAACCCAGCCATTCCACAGAATAGCCACATGGTAATAACACATCAGTTTCAAAATGACGGCAACGAACCTGTCTTTCATCCCAATGTGTTTATCGTTGCTCAGCAGATAATATTCCACATCAAAAAACTGCCCGCCATTGTCCCGTTTCACCTGTTCTGGGAGAAAATCCATGATAAAGCATGGCTTCTTCAGTAATGCGTTGATTCTTTCCATTTTACTTTCCATCTTGTACCACCTGTTACTGACTTACATGATTAAAATTGATATTACTTTTTCTTTCAGTTTATCACTTTGTTTACCCACAAATCAACAAAGACTTCTTTAATACCTGAAATCATATTTCCGTTATCAGGCCGTCCGGTCTGCCTGCGGAAATGGCAAACCGCCCCATATGGCGGATGAGGTCCATAGTGCGGCGGTCTTGCTTATTATCCTTTTATTTAATAAACAATCCTGAATTGCTGTCTCCCTTTTAACAGCTTGCATTCATTACCTGTTTCATTCCATCAATGACAGAATAAAATTTTTATCTTCATCTGATACAGTAACATAAAATGTCAAAAATTCTTTTGGAACATATCCTCCCTTTATTGTTTCCGGGGCAATCTGTTCTTTTATGATATTTGAATTTTCATACACCGTCAGTTCCATCAAATTTTCTAAACTTCCATCATGATAGGCAGCCACAGGTGTCTTGTAGGAAATAATTGTGCATATTACGTTAAGGTCTCCAATTTTACTCTCCAGTGCATCCATCTCCTCATCTGTATCAGCCAGGATGTCCGTATAATTTAAATCATTAAACTGGCTGAGAATTTCTTCATCCAAAATAGTATTGACCAAATTTCCATCACTTGAATATATTTCTATCTGTGAAAGTCCCTGTAAATCTTTTCCTCTGTCACTCTGGTCTGCACCACAGCCCACTAATCCTATGGTGATCAGAATATCCATCAGTATAAATAAAATTATATCCTTCATTTAGATACCCTCTTTTCTATAAGAAGTTTGCAGACCGTTACCAGTAATGCACAAAACAGGAATATGATTGGGAAAACCGGACTCCACGCATTTGTGACAATCCCCATCGCCACTGCCAGAACTGTTGCAGGCAGAGCTACATAAACCCATGCAAACTTACCGCGTGAATTTTTCTTATGAATATACTCTGTATTCTGTGCAATGATATTTTCCGCATGGATTGACATACCCGCCATGATCAATAGCATAACTGCCGCAGCATCTATCAGCCAGTCCAAGGCATTGCACACTTCGTTTCCCACGATCTCTTTTGCCATAAATATAAATTCTGCCCCAAAGAAGAACAGCACAACGCTAAATACGATCATGCCTGTATATCTTTTCCGGTTCCGGCTGCTATCCTCACGAAAAGACTTTATGATTGCCTCATCAAACAGCAATGAGTTTGAGCAGATTTCCTGATAATGCTTCGGCTGAAAAAAAGTCCATACCAACATGGCTATGCCTATTGCCATAGTGCCCCAATATAGTGGAAGCAGAAGCTGCCTATAATCAGAAAAGCTGCCAAAAATATCGGAACCAATAATCAACCCCACCCCAATAGCAATGTTCTTCGCCCGATGCCGTTTATAGGAAAGGAACCCATCAATCGTCTCCCGGCTTACATAATATCCACCGCTTTGGTTATTCTCATCCGGACTTTCACTTTTCAGCAGATAATCCAAAGTTACACCAAACATATTGCTGATCTGCAATAATTTATCGATCTCTGGTATTCCCCTGTCGCTTTCCCATTTACTTACAGCCTGACGTGACACATCCAGCAGTCCTGACATTTCCTCCTGAGAATATCCTTTCTCTTTGCGGATAGCCTTTAATTTCTCTCCAAAAGTCATTTTAAACAACCTCTCTTTCTGTTTTTCTGTTTGGATTATAAAATCAAAGCTGTCTAAATGCCACCACCTTAGCGTGTCATCCTGTCAATTTAGCGTATCATTCCCTGATTTTACGCCTTGATTCCGTTTTGGGACTGGGAACAGATATCAAATCATCTATTCCATCTCCCTGAACGTGCCCGCAATTCCTTCCACAAGGCCCTGCTGGTGCTGCATATAAGATTTCAGATATTCCGTGCTTTGCCGATAAGCATCATAAGCCATTTGGGGATTATCAAAATGTTCGATGATTGCGGAAGCGGCATAGTACCCGCTCACCATCCCGACAGATATGCCCTCAGAAATCCGGCAATCTCCCCGGTGAAAAGGATTCACTTATCCTTTTATTTCTCAACCTTACTGTTTCCATTATTTTTTTCATTTTCGCAATAGGGGCAATACTTGCCTTTCGTTATTTGTACTTTTCCACAGTATGGACACCTTGTGGAAAAAAGCATAAATATTCCACAGGCAGCTAACATCAAGAAACATGCATATCCTATATATGATTCTGGAATGACATCATAGTCATGGCTAAATATCTTTATACCAATTATCCCTAGATCAATTAACAAAACAACAAATAAAATGACTAAACTCCATTTTAAGATTTTTTTCATAATTCGGTCTCCTTAAGATTCTCATTTGCTGAATAGCTTTATTCTACCACAATATACTTCAAAGCAAAAGCATCCACTGAATTATACATAAAATTTTTCTGTTTTTCGCTCGGTAGCACGAAACGACTATTTTTCAGGAATTGAAAGCACAAAAGGACTGCCGAAACTGTCAAACTCCCTCCCCTCTTACCCCACCCCACGGAAAAGGGGTTCTTTCTACAATAAATATATGAGCCACACTTGCCAGCGCAACCCTTCCGGCTTATAATATTCCCCACAGGCACCCCTCAGAGCCGAAAAAAACCCTCGGCGTTTGACATCCGCAGGGGAATCTGTTACAATAAAAGCACAAAAAGAGGTACTGCCGATAGACGGTCAGCCTCGGTTTAGATTACTACAAAAAAGTAACCGCGTTCCTCGGCAAAGGGCGGTTACTTTTTTGTTTGATTTATGTATGCTATCAGAATCGACACGATGATTCCAAGAATCATCAGGACAACCGTCAGCAGTTCATAATCACTCATAAGCAATCCCCCCTTTCCCGGTTTTACCCGTAGTCAGAGGGGCAGTCCCCTCTGCGTTTGCATCGAAAGACTGACCGCCTACCCGTTATGGCAGTACCCCATAAATGTATTTTAGCAGAAAGCATGGGGCGACACAATACCGCCCCACCATATTTCTGCATTATTCTTCTTCCGTGTCGATTTCCAGCTCCGTGCCGTCAAGGAAACGGGAACGCAAGAACCCGCCATCGTGGACTTCCACGCTCTCCAATGCCATGTTCACGATCTCCGGGCATATTGTTCCAAGCGGCGGCTCCGCGGTAAGCTGCACCATCTGCCCCGCCCGCCATTTCTCTAAAGCGTCCCCTTCCCTTACCTGCTTTTCCCATTCGGGCAGTAAGCACTCCCTGTTCTCCACGATTCCGTTCCAGGCCGTCAGGAATGCCTGCTCTAAATCCTTTTCAAAAAGGTTAAAGCCCTTACAGTCCGCCACGCCTTTCTGCCTGTAGCGTTGCCCGCACTGCCACACCCTGATTCTCCGGCTGCCCCGCGTCCATGTCCGCCGCCAGTATACCGCGCTTCATTTCCCGCATATGACCTTGCAGGTGAAAGGATGCACGTCCGTGTAGCGCCCCATGCTCTGTAGGTTGTGCTTTTCCCGGAAAAGCCGCCTGCGCTCTATCTCCAGTTGCACCGCCTCCCAAAGCGCTGATATGGAACAAGGGAACCAGCCAGTCTCTGCCAGTTCCCTTTTATCGTTTGTGCTTTATTGGTTTTCTTCTTATGCCGTTGCATCAAAGCCGCCCTGAACTTCCATCCCGGCAATGCCGGAATTTATCTCCTGCCTTGCTGTATGATACGCATCATAGTAGGCAGCCTTCAAAACCCTGTGTACCTGCGTCTCCGCCTTCGCCTCCTTCTCATGCCAACCCACGCCCGCCGTGTATGTAAGGATTTCATCGCCATTTCCGTCATACACATGGATGGCGGAACCCGTACCTTCTGACTGGAACTTGGCTTCATACGGCTCCCCGAACAGGAGACGTAGCCATCTCTCGTCCGCCTCCCTTATTTCCTTCATATTAGCCATATCCTGATTGAGTTTCCCCATCAGCGCAGACCTGTTTGGCGCGACTTTGGAGACCTCGTTTTTCCGCAGGGCAAGGAACTTATTCCCCATATAGATATTCTGTGCCGCATCCTCACTGGCGTATTCAGCTATCTGTTCCCGGAGGGAATCAGACAGCTTCCATTCCTTCTTGGATGATTTCTTTTCTGTCTTTTGGATGCCCGCTTGATGGCTTTTTGCTATTCCTGTAATATCCATTTAAGTCTCCTCTCCCAACTCCCCGATTCCCCGATCTGCCGGAAATGCCGGGGATGCCTGCCCTGCTTTGTCAGGCTGTGGCTTATCGGGGATATTACTTTGTGACCTCTAAAATATATTGATATGCAAATTCAATCCCATAGCAAGTCAGATTTTCACACATATGTGGTGGATCATTCTCTGAAAAACCCGCAGGGCGTAGTTCTAAACATCTTAATGAACCAAATGCTTTTTCAAAAGCAGATGCAAAACTATAACAGGCTGATACTATTTCAGTTTCTGTTTTTCCCAGCTCATGAAGGTAGATCCCTATGAACATAAGTGTACCTTCAACTATTCCACACTGCGCTCTGTATCCTCCGGCGCCATGTAATCCAACAGCAGACCAGATTGTTTGCGGTTCAACAGCAGTTTCAAATAATTCACTCAAACAGATGATTGCTGTCCTCGCACAGTTTATATCATCATTCCAGTACAGTTCATGTACCCGGTTCTTTATACGTTCTTTCATAGATATATCCTTTCTCTGCCCCACCCCCGACTCCCCAATCTACCTAAAACCGGGGATGCCTGCCTTGTCAGGCTTATACCTTCCTATAATTTCTCCAGCTTCTCCAAAAATGCGCTGTAAAATTCCCCTTCTTTGATACGGGCCTGCTGAACCTCTATGCTTCTGGGCGTATATACTACGGGATGCTCCAAATCGTACAGTGCCTTTTTCGTTGCCTGGATTGCAGATTCCACCGTGCTTCCAAGGATGTCAAAATTCTCCGTTTCACCCTTAAGCTGTTTATTAAGCCTCTGCACCATCATCTGCGATATGTGGCTCATCATTCCGTTGCCCCGGATTCCCATGCCATTCGCATTTACTTCTTTCGCCGCCTCCATCCACGCATCCTTCACTTCCTGCGGAGCGTTCGGGCCAACCATCTCAAAGGCTTTCTCATCCTGGTCGGCTGCCTTTCCCTGCGCCGCCTTTTCTTCCACCGTTTCCATGAATCCCACAGTCCCGGATTCCGCACTTCTTCCTGTCTTTTTTGCCGTGTATCCTGTCAGCGGATATCCCGCTGTCCCTATTCCATTAACATTCATTTCCTTTCATCCTCCATTATCTTTAATATTGCGGCTCCTCTGTCAGTCAGAGCCGCACCCGCTCCCTCGCAATAAGTCCGAGCGGTTCATTGCCTTATAAATCCACTCCACCTAACTTCTCCGGCCTTCACCTTCTTCCAAATAATCCCCGGCAAGGGCGCATGGTTTATGCGCCTCTGCGGAATAGGGTGTAAAGGTTATATCTGTATATCCAATGTGCTGCCCGAAGATACTTTTTTCAAAAGAGAGCCGCCTGACTTCACAAGCGAATTATCAATGGACTCCCTTGTGATTCCGTCCAATGCTCCAGATGGTATTGACTTTCCCGGCTCCCATTTTGGATCAATAACTTTCACCGCATCAACAAATGCCTGCGTATATGCCCTTTCATACTGCCTTAATGTATTCCCTGCTGCCAGTCTGTCATTCTTATCCATTTTCCGATACAGATTCAAATATACATCTGAACGCCTTGTAGTGTCTCCATTACCTACACCGTTTTCCTGCAGAAACTCTTTCTTGGTCAGTTCAAACATCTCATCCCTGCTACTCTCCGGTATATCAATGATCCTATTCTTTTCTGCACGGTTTTTCTCCGTTACAACCAAACCTGCCAATCCCGTAACAGGACTGATGTAGTCGCCATCCTTATCATAGCGGCTCATTCTGTTTTTGATTGCCTGAACATTTGTGTACCCAACGCCAGAACACGCCGCCGACATGCTTTTCATTACTGCCTGATACTGTTTGCTGTTCGTATCAATGCCAGCCCTTTTCAGCATATCCTTACCGCCCTTGCTGTTTATGGGCATTCCCGATATCTGCTGGAACCTGTTACTGAAATCCCTGATCATAAGCATATCCTTTACCTCCTACGCTTTATTTTTTATGCCAAGCATACCGTTCAGCATGGATAAGCCCTTCTCCATGCCACCCTCTTTAGAACCGGAAACCTTATAGGCATCCTTCCACGCCTGTGCCAGAGCCATCAGTTTCTGCGGCACATCTGTACCCTGCGGCTTTTTATTTGTATCCGCAAAAGCTGTCTGCCTGCTTCCGGCTTTAGATGACAGCCTCTTGAACTCGCCTGAGATCATTTCCTTAACGCCTGCCCCGTCAGCCATCCTCCCAAATGCTCTATCCAGGTCAGCCAGTTCTTCCTCCAGCGTCATTTTACGGAACCCTGTCTCGGAACTTCCATCCTCCACATAACGCTCCACCGTGCCGTCCTTATACCCCTGTACAATCTCATCGTAAAGATTGCCATACGCCCTTACATAGTACGCAGCCCTGTCCGAAAGGCTGTATGCGTCACCGCTTTCCCTCTTCCCTTTCAGTTTCCCAGCTTCCTTGGACAGG
Organism: uncultured Lachnospiraceae bacterium; assembly: GCA_947643615.1. Taxonomy (GTDB): domain Bacteria; phylum Bacillota; class Clostridia; order Lachnospirales; family Lachnospiraceae; genus Acetatifactor. The sequence goes on along the minus strand of CANRWO010000084.1, from coordinate 1,400 downwards.
GGTATCCGTAACCATTCGCTTCCCGTCTGCTGTGTGCTTCCATTCACATTCATAGACATACTAATCCCAATGTCGCATTCCCGTACATACCCCATATCTGCATAAAACTCCGCGCCGGAGCCGTATTCCCTTATTTCAAAATCATGGCCGCAGGATTCCAGCAACGCCAGCAGCGAGCCCCTGTCCTCCCTGCTGTCATCGCAGACCGCTATCTTCATCGCATTTCCCTCAATTCTGTGTTTTTCTCCACTATAAATTATATCGGATTATGGGGTATCCTATCAAATCCTATTGCACGAAACTCCCATAAATTGCACAAAATGACTATAAATCAATCTCGGAATATCACCGGCGGGGTTAAAGTTTTTTGCTTTTTGTCCGATGTAGTATCCCAGCTTTCCAAGTAATTTCCTTTATCAGGCCGCCCGGCCGGCCTGGTGAAAAAGCAGACCGCCGCATATGACGGATGAAGTCCATAGTGCGGCGGTCTGTCTTTCGTAAAGTTCCTTCATTCTATGAATCAATTATTCCATTCGTAATCTGCACAATTTCATCCGCCTCATTTGCCAAATATTTACTATGTGTAACAACGATTACGCATTTCCCCAACTCATGCGCAGTCTGCCTTAATAACTCAATAATTCCCTCTGCCGTCTGTTCATCCAGATTCCCGGTCGGCTCATCTGCCAATAAGACTTTTGCATTGCTTGCCAGCGCCCTTGCAATCGCTACACGTTGCTGTTGCCCACCGGACAGCTTCATTACATTTCTTTTCCATGCTTCCTGTGGGATATTCACTTTTGTAAGCAGTTCCCCCGGCTTATCTGTTCCTCCCAGCCTTACGTTTTCCTCCGTGGTGAGATAATCAATCAGGTTATACTCCTGAAAAACTAAGGATACATGGTTCTTTCTGTGGTAATTCAAACCCTTCGCAAGGATATCTTCCCCTTCATATAGAACGGTGCCTCCTGTTGGACTGTCAAGCCCTGCCAGCAAAGATAAGAGAGTTGTTTTTCCGGCTCCGCTGGCCCCGATAATGGCATAAAACTTTTTTTCTTCAAACCGCACAGAAATATCACCTAAAACTTTCCTGTCTTTTTGGGATTTATATGCATATTCCACATTTTTTGCTTCTAATATCATTTCAACCGTCCTCCTTATTTCCGGAGAAACGCTGATGAAAGCGTTTCCCTTAATGCCTGCGCATTTAAACTGTTTACAGATCCTGCAAGATATCCTTGGGATTTCTTTTCAATATGGCAATACCTGATGCACATACAGATATTGTAATAAGCAAGGCAATTCCCGCAGTATCCTGTATTAATATTCCGGGAGTAATTTCTGTCTGCACACCCACCACATTCTGCTCTGACTTTTCATAAGACAATGCCACTTTCCCT
>CANRWO010000083.1 GCA_947643615.1 uncultured Lachnospiraceae bacterium | reverse complement strand
GCTGCAGACTCGCTTCCTGTACCGCTCGTCGGTTTCGTCTCATGCCGGCTGCAGACTCGCAAACGCGCGCTGACGCGCTTCCTGCACCGCTCGCCGGTTTCGCCTCACGCCGCCTGCACACTCGCAAACGCGCGCTGACGCGCTTCCTGCCCGATTTCATCGGGCGTTTGCTCGTTGATGGCGCTGGAAAAACAAATGCCGCTTCGCGTCGCTTGTTTTTCCTTTGCGCTCATCATATCATATACGGGAGTATAAAAAAAGGACACCTTTTGTTGTAAAAGTGTCCTTATTTGCATTTCTTTGCAAGCCTGGCCTAAATAAACCTGTTACGAAAACCGCCATAATACCGCCAAGTAAAGGCCTTGCCAAATTTACAGCTAATTGGTATGGCCAGTCAACTTTCTCCCCGTTCTTGTCCGGGGAGGGCGAAACTGCAAACCAAACACTGCTGAAGACGGAACCCATTGCATTCATGCTGTGGTTGGTGCCGTTCAGGCTCAGCGCCCATACCGCAACCGCCGCAAAACCGATTACCCTAATCTGCAGCGCTGTATAACCACCACTGGTAGGCTTCAGGCAGGTAAATACAATCAAATACCCCGCTGCAAGCAACAGGGTTTTGACCCTCGCGGCAGTCGCCAAATGTCTGCAAGCAGCCACTGGGTTCGTTGCTCGCGGGAATAAACATGAAGCAAAAGTACAAGGTTCTATACAAGGTTCTATGTTAGGGAATCACTCCCTCATAGCCTCCACCTGGGCGGAAATATTGGATACGATCTCTTCAATTTCCTTATTGACTACCGTACTCTGCTCGGACAGCTTACCTACTTCCTTGGCAACTACAGCAAAGCCTGCGCCCTTTTCCCCTGCCCTGGCTGCTTCGATGCTTGCGTTCAAAGCCAGGATCTTCTGCTTATTCTGCAGAGCCTTCAGCTCGGAGGTCTTTAACGTGATGCGTTCCACCAGCTTATTGGTCCCTTCTACGCCTGTGGACAGCTTTTCTATAATCCTTCCGTTCAGTTTCTTTGCGTACTCCGCATTGATGAAATTGTTCAGCACTTCACCCAAAAGTTCTGCGGAAGCATGAATGGCCTCCTCCGTACGCACATTTACTTTATGTAATGCATCAATGTAGGCATCCTCATTGACGCCGATCTCCCTGGCAACCCTGCGGAACTTCTCCTCGTCAGGATCCTCCGGAAGCACTTGTCCGCCGATAACGGATCCGACCTGTTTGCCGTCCACCATAAGGGGGATTCCGAAATCGATCAATCCCGCATGGCAATGGTACACGCCCTGGCCTTCCCTGTCACACTTTTCACATCTGGCGCACCCCTCTGCGCTTCCACGTGTCAATTTAATACAAAAGTCAGTAAAATTATAACACTCCGAAATATATTTACCGTCCCCGCCCACTGCAACCGTAGCCAGGCCGGTAGCTTTCGCCCAACTGGACATAATGTGCTCAAATTTTGCCATATCCGTAAAGTCTCTGATTTCCATTACCCACATACCTCCCAAATTTTTGTATGTTCTATTATACCATAAGTGTAGCACAAAAATATAGTCCATTTTAAATTTTTTTTGTCTATTTTGTCAATTTTTCATTTTTTCCCCTAACCGGTATCTCCTGGGTGTCATGCCATATTTTTTTTGGAATATTTTGTGAAAATAACTGATATTGTCATACCCTACCGCCTCCGACACCTCCGCCACCGACAATCCCGTGGCAGAGAGCAGATACGCCGCCTGGTTCAGCCGCTTGGCCTGGATCAACTCCGTATAAGTCTTCCCTGTGCGGTTCTTGATCTCCCTGGACAGCCAGCAAACATCATAATGCAGATTCCCGGCCAGTTCTGTCAGTTCCCCGTCCTTATAATGGTTTTCAATGTAGCTTAATACCGAGATCACCAGCTTCTGCAGCCCCGCCTTGTGGTCCGTGGCCAGCTTATCCGTACAATTCATCAGCTGCAGGAACAGCAAACCCATGGTAGCCTGATTGGTGCGCCGCTTGTTAGGCTGCTTATGCCAAAGGGTCCAGATCAGGTTCTCCACCAGGTTTTGGACCGGCAATACGTCCGCTACTTTAAAATGCAGATAGCCTGCGGCCTCTTTCTCCCCCCGCAGGCAGTCAATGACAAAGCTCCGCAGCTGGTTTTCCTCCGGTTCCATCATGTTCAGGCCATATTCAAAAAATTCCGGAAGGATGATAAAGTTAACTGCTATATCCCCTTCCCCCGCAGGATAGATCTCCTGTGTGGCGGTCTGGCTTAAAAACAGGAGTTCTCCCTGCTTCAGGGTCACATCCTCGCCATTGATGACATGCCGGGTACTGCCGGAACACATATAGATCACCTCTATGTAATTGTGCATGTGTTTCGGAAAATGTACAAACCTAGTATGAGTCCGTATCTCAATCATCTTCCCGGCATCCAGAAGCCTGTCCGCATCCACGATATCCGTCTCGGAAGACATATATATAGTCTTTTCGATCTCTGATTTCCCGGACAGCAGCTTTTCTTCCTCCGGCGTGATCTTACGCAATTCCTTCAACAATTCCTCCGTCATGGCCCTCTCCTGATTCTTTCATACCTATAAGGATATTCTACTACACTCCGTCCCCGCAGAAAAGACCATATACAAAATATGGCCAAACTGTTATAATATCCGCAAAGTGTTCTTCCCCCGGCCTGTGGCCGTGCAGATGCCGCCCTGCTTTCGGGCCGGCGGAGCAAACCATATTCCATATATGAAATAGAAAACGGAGGATTTTTATGATAATCCAAAAACAGACAACCCCTCAAAAATATACGCGTATACTTTTCTTCCTGTTCATGGCACTGGGGATCTTTGCCCGAATCTGGAAGTTCGGCGCCGTTCCCGGCGATATCAACCCCGACGAGGCGTTTGCAGGCTACGATGCCTACAACCTGCTCCATTATGGGGTGGATTCCGCCGGCTACCGTTTCCCGGTCTACCTCACCACATGGGGAAGCGGCACCAGCGCCCTCAACACTTACCTGATGATTCCCTTTATGGCAGTCTTCGGGGCAAAAATATGGGTCATCCGGCTCCCCCAGGTCATTGTGGCATGTTTTACCCTGTGGGTGACTTACCTGCTTGTGAAAAGATTGTTCCAGGAAAAGATTGCCCTCTGCGCGCTGTTCCTGCTGGCCATCTCCCCCTGGCATATCGGCATGTCCCGCTGGGGGATGGACTGCAATATGGCTCCGGGGTTCTTGATCTTTGGGTTATACTTTTTTGTGCGGGGTTTGGAAGACAATAGATTCCTGATGCTCTCCGCGCTGATGTATGGACTTTCCCTGTACTGCTACGCCACCATATGGCCCATTGTCCCACTGCTTTTGTTGCTGCAGCTGGCCTATGGCCTGGCCTACCGGAAAATCCGCTTTAACCTTCACCTGCTGCTGTCCGGCCTGATCCTTGCCGTACTGGCAGTCCCGCTTCTGCTTTTTATGCTGGTCAATATGGATATAATAGAGGAAATCCGCCTTCCCTTCCTCTCCATTCCAAGGCTGGTGGTCATGCGTGAAAGTGAGATCTCCTTTTCCCAGCTTTCCCTGAAAGCGCACAGGCTCTGGTCCATCATAAAGCTCCAATCGGATGACCTGCCCTGGAACGGCACCTCCAAATACGGCATTTACCATTCCGGCACCCTCTCCTTTTTTGTCCTTGGAATGTTTTACTGTATCAAAACTTCCATTGAAAAGGCCGTCCGGAAAAAGGAAGCCCCGGAGCTGCTTGTACTGACCCAAATAGGAGGGGCGCTGCTGCTGGGGGTGTTGGTATACACCAACATAAACCGCATCAATATCCTGTTCATCCCCATGATAATCGTAGCCGCGGTGGGAATTTACTACCTTTGCAGCCTGATCGGCCTGCGTTACCTGGTTCTGCCGGCCGCCTTCTATCTGTGCATGTTCATAGGCTTTGAGCATTACTATTTCACGGAGTACAGCGACATCCTGGGATACTATTTTTGCGACGGCCTGGAGGAGGCCGTGGAGGAAGCCGTATCTTACGAAGGCCAAATCTATGTAAGCTATGGCCTGAAGCATTCGGATATCCTTTTCCTGGCGGAAGTCCCGGTGACGGAATATATTGAAACGGTGGAATATTACGAATACCCCAGCGCTTATCTGGATGCCCGCTCTTTCGGGCGGTTCAGCTACGATTTCGACCCTGCCGCACCGGAAACGGACGCTGTCTACATCCTGAACCAGAACACGGACCTGGCTCCTTTTGAGCAGGCAGGCTTTACCCTGAACACCCACGGTTACTATACCGTGGCCCACTATGGCGGCACGGCAGGCATTCCGGATTCTACCCCCACCCAATGACAGCTTTCATTTCCGGCAAAGGGCCGGCCATGTCGGCAGGCACATATGCCAAAAACCCGGGCAGCAGGAGTACATTTTCCTGCTGCCCGGGTTACGTTCCGGCAATCGGTTTATTTTGCAAGCATCATCATTATGTCATTGCTGCGGGCAACAAATTTCGTCATCTCGTCAGGGCCGAGAGGCGCGTGCTGGATCTTGGCAAGGTCATAAAGCTGCTCACAGATCATCTCCACATTCTCGCCATCCTGATGCTCCGTCACATACTGCACCAGCGGATGGTTTGCATTTAATATCAGGGTCTCGCCCTCGCTGCCGAATCCGTCCATCCCCATGCCCGGCATAGCGTACATCTTCATCATATCCTGCATACGCCTGCTCTCCTCGGACAGTGTGATCATGGAAGAGACCTTCTTGTTTTTCAGCCTCTCCACCTTAACTGCAATCTTGTCATTCTTTAAGGCTTTCTTCATGATCTTGGAGATTGCTTCCGCCTGCTCCTCCATCTCCTTCTCCGCTTTCTTGGAGGTCTTGGACTTCAGCGCATCCGTCACATCGGCATCGATCCTCTGGAACTTGATCCCTTCATTCTTAGCCTCCAGCTGGGACACAAAGGGCTGGTCGATGTTATGGGTCAGGATCACGGCATCCATCTTTGCCGCCTTAAACAGGTTGATGTATTGGCTCTGCTGCTTTTCGTCGGTGACATAGTAAATGATCTTTTCCTTCTTTTCCTCCTCGGCAGCTTCCCCTTCACCGTTTTCTGCAGCTTCGGATGCCTCGTCGGAGACGATCTCCGCTTCCACCTTCTCGCCGTTCTCGTCCACCGCATTCTCCGCGCCTTCAGCCTCTTTTCCTTCCGCAGCTTCCGCATCCCCGTTTTCTGCAGTTGCCCCCTGTGTATCATCGTCCGCATCCACAGGCTTTACCTCCAGGCACTCCGGCAGGGTCAAATATTTGCCGTCCAGGTTCTTGAAGAGAATATAATCGGTCATCTTCTCACAGAATTTGTCATCCTTCAGGCAGCCGAACTTGATAAAGGGACTGATGTCATCCCAGTATTTGTCATACTCCTCTTTCTCCGTCTTGCACATGCCGGAGAGCTTGTCCGCCACCTTCTTGGAAATATACTCGGATATCTTCTTTACGAAGCCGTCGTTCTGCAGCGCGCTCCTGGACACGTTCAGGGGCAGGTCAGGGCAGTCGATGACACCCTTTAACAGCAACAGGAACTCGGGAATGACTTCCTTGATATTATCCGCAATAAAGACCTGGTTATTGTACAGTTTTATGGTTCCCTCGATGGACTCATATTCCATGTTGATCTTGGGGAAGTACAGGATCCCCTTGAGGTTGAAAGGATAATCCATGTTCAAATGAATCCAGAACAAAGGCTCCTTGTAATCCTGGAATACCTTGCGGTAGAACTCCAGATATTCTTCCCTCGTACAATCATTGGGATGTTTCGTCCACAGAGGCGTCGTCTCATTCAAAAGCTCGGGGCGCTTCTGGATCTTAAGCTTCTCCTCGCCTTCCGTCGTCTTAGTCCCATCCTCCGCGGTCTTCTCCTCGGGATGGATCTCTTCCAGGACCACATCACCCTCCCGAAGCTCGTCCGCCTTTATGATCTGGGTCTCCTTGGTGTCTGCCTTGGACAGGTAGATTTCCGTGGGCATAAAGGAACAGTATTTCTTGATTACCTCACGGGCCTTATATTCGTTGCAGAACTCCAGGCAGTCCTCGTTCAGGAACAATGTGATGGTAGTACCCACTTCCTGCCTGTCGCCATCCTCCATGGAAAACTCCGTGCCCCCGTCGCATTCCCAATGGACAGGCTTTGCGCCCTCCTTGAAGGACAATGTGTCAATATGCACCTCGTCGGCAACCATAAACGCGGAGTAGAACCCCAAACCGAAATGCCCTATGATCTGGTCGGAGCTGCTCTTGTCCTTATATTTCTCGATAAAATCAGCCGCACCGGAAAAGGCGATCTGATTGATGTATTCCTCCACCTCTTCCTCTGTCATCCCCAGTCCGTTATCCGTGAAAGACAGAGTCTTCTGCTCCGGGTTGACCACCACGTCCACACGGGCCTTATAGCCGTCGGACAGGGCGTATTCGCCCATCATATCAAGCTTTTTCAGCTTGGTCACCGCATCGCAGCCGTTGGAGATCAACTCCCTGTAGAAAATATCGTGGTCTGAATAAAGCCACTTCTTGATAATGGGAAAAATGTTTTCACTGTTAATTGATAAACTGCCGCTCTTTGCTGCCATTTTACAACATTCCTTTCTGCTTACTCATAATCTTTCCTGACCCTGGCATCATAATCCGGCCGGGCCGCCGCACCTCGGCTGGCCAAACCGTCACACGCCGGTGCCTTTATCACCTGTTAAAGACAAGTTTATCGCCATGAAAAATAAATGTCAAGGCAAAATTAGCACTCATTTCAAATGAGTGCTAATAATCAGCTTGGAATCCTCTGTTTCAGGGCACTTCCGCAATTCTAAAAATTTTATGAACTGGAGAAATACTCCGCATAAATCTCAAAAAATCCGGTGGTGGTCACCTCAGGGTCATGGATCAGGGTAATCTCCTCCCAGAGCCGGGTATTCAGGTTCCTCACCAGCGTATCCACAAACTCATCATATTCCTGCCCGAAGACTTCCCTGCGGCGCTCTTCCACGATCTCCTGTTTGCTGATATCCGTCTGCTCCCTGTCAAAGGTGTTGAGGCATTTGATGATATGGTAACCGCTCTCGCTTTCCACCACCTGGCTGACCTCATTGGTTTCCAGGGCAAAAGCGGCCTCCTCAAAGGCGGCGTCCATCTCTCCTTTCCCGAAGGAATATGTGATGGTGGAATCCTCACTGTAGCGCGATGCCAGATCCACAAAATCATTTTCGCCGTTTGCCGCCAGTTCCCTGATCTCAAGAGCCTTTTCATAAACGGCATGCTTCTGGTTTTCCGGCAGGGAAACCCTGTTGCCTGCGCCGTCCATGGTATAGGTACGGATCAGGATGTGCTGCACCGTGATAGTCCTGGCCTCGTCGTCACTGATCTCGGGGTTGACATCCTGGATAATGTATTGATAGACCTTATCGGCCAGGGCATACTCCGTATAGAGCTGCTGAATAGTCTTCAGGTCTGCCCCCATAAGCTCCTTTTCCCTGTCATTCAAAGTCTGGAAAAATTTCTCCGACGCCAGGCTCACCTGCTCCTGTTCATGTTCATCCAGGGTAACCTCCTTACTCAGGGCCAACAGGTACATGGTCTTAATCTGGGCGATCTTGGCAAGCACCGTCTCCTTTACGTTTTCCTCCAGCGTAGTCCCGTCCAGTGCCACATTCCACACCTCGGGGCCATAGACACTCTCGTACTGGTTCTGGGTGGTAGTCAGGTATACCATGACTTCCGCCATGGAGCAGGATGCGTTGCCGATGCGGAACACCTCATCCTTGTCAAAGCCGGTGGTAAACACTACCTTTCTGCCGTTTCCGTCCCCGCCGCAGGCAGTGGTCCCGGCCAACCCCAAAACTGCCGCCAATATCAATGCAAGGCACTTACGTCCGTATTTTGCTGTATTGTTCTGCCATTTAGATTCAAATCTCATCCCAATCCCCATTTCTAATCGTGCTGCCGCTCCCGGTCTTATTTATGACAAGCTGGCTCCGGATCCTCTCCCTGAGCTCCGGCACATGGGAAATAATGCCGATCAGCTGCTTTTTCCCCACCAGTCCCATAAGGGTGTCGCAGGCCTGGTCCAGGCTCTCCGAATCCAGCGCCCCAAACCCTTCGTCCACAAACAGAGTATCCACACGGATGCCTCCGTTCATAGCCTGTATCACATCACTCATTCCCAGCGCCAGCGCCAGGGAAGCCTTAAAGGACTCTCCGCCGGAAAGGGTCCGGACGGAACGGTTCTTCCCCGTGTAATAGTCCATCACCTGGATCTCCAGGCTATCCTTGACCCTGCCGTCACCCACCTGGGCCACACGGGACATTTCATAACGCCCGCCGCTCATTTTCGCAAACCGCAGGTTGGCCGCCCGCAGAATTTCCTCGAAATAGCCTGCAAGCACATATTGCTCAAACACCAGCCTTTGGGCGTTATTGCCCGAGGCCATATTCTCCAGATCCTTGATATATCCGTATTCCCGGCTTTCCCTCTCCATGACCGCAAGCTTCCCCTCCATTAAGGAAAGGGTCTTCTCCACTTCGGATAACTGCCGCTTCCACAGTTCCTGTCCTTTCCTGATATTATCCCTTTCTTTCCGCAGATTGTCCAGCATTTCTGTCTGTTCCGTAAGGTCCGCCGGTACTTTCGCAGAGATAGTCCCTTCCAGATGGCTGTATAATTCCTGGTTTTTCGCCACGCGCAACCGGTAATCCTCCATCCGGTCCCGCAGCTCCTCCCTCTGGTCTGCTGTGAGTGCCGCTGCCGCATAATCCTCCGGGCACCGGAATCCGTGCCGGGCCAGCTCTGCTTCAAAGAGTTCCATGGCCGCTTCCCAGTCTTTATGCAGAGCCTTATCCCTCTCCCCATATCGCACCAGGGCGCTGTCCTTCTCCTGTATCAGCCCGGAAAGCCGACTGGCCCTGTGGCACTTCTCCTGCAGTTTTTCCAGTCCTTCCCGGGGCGGGAGCACACGGAAGGCCGTATACACTTCCCCCTGGAAGCTTTCTGCCTGCGCTTTCGCCTCCTGCAGTTTTTTTTGGGACTGCAGGGCCTGTTCCTCCAGGCTTTCCACCTGTGTCTTTAACGCAATGCTCTGTTCATGCAGACGCATCAGGCCCTCAAAGGATTCCTCCATGGCTTTCTTTAATTTTGCCAGTGTCCCCTCCGATATGTCCTCCCCGGCTGCCTCTGCCGGGGCGGGATGATGCAGGGAACCGCAGACAGGGCAAGGCTCCCCTTCCCTTAACTGAGCAGCCGCAAGGCCGATCACATTCAGCCTCTTCTTCCGCTCCGCCTCCTCATAGGCGGCCTTCTTGCCGTTGTGATCCGCGTCCTCGTCCAAATATGCTTTCTGTTTCTCCCTGAGCCTTGCCTGCTCCTTTTCCAGATGCCCTTTTATAACCTCATATGACTTCTCCTCATCCTCCAGGCTTTTGCGCAGTTCCAGCAGGCTGCGGATCCGTTCCGCATTCTCCGTGACGGTTTTCAGCTCTGCCGCCTCATTTAAGAGCTGTTCCCGCTCCGCCTCCATATGCCGTCTCTCTTCCAGATTCCGGGCAAGCTGCCCCTCCAGGTTCCTGGCCTGGCCCTCCGCCTTCTCCACCTCCGCGGCGCTGACTGCCCGGGTATACCGCTCCTGTGCCGATTTCTGTTGAACCCCTTCTGCTTCCAGCCTTGCCTTCTCGGCATGTGCTTTTTGAAACTGCCGGATCCTTTCGTTTTCTTCCTTCCGCCTGGCAAGCTCCTCCGCCAGCTTCTGCAATTGCACGTCCGCTTTTGTATAACCCGCCTCCCGGGCTCTTACCTTTTGCTCCGCCTTTCCCTTCATCTGCTCCAGCAGTGCGGCAATAGCCGGATAATTCCAGTTTTCCCCCGAGGTCAGTCCACCCAGGGCCTCCCTGTCCTCCAGGCTCCATTCGGATCCCTCCAGTCCCTCCGTCAGCAGGCGCACATCCTCCTCCAGCTTATGCTTTTGCTCCGTCACTCTGCTATAAGCCGCCCTGGCCTTTGCCCCCAGGCTCTGTGTAAAGCGCTCATACACGCCCGTGTCGAATATCTCACGGAAAATCCTGGTCTTGTCCTTCGGCGGCGCCACCAGGAGCTTGGCAAACTCTCCCTGGGCAATCATGGATATCTTTTTAAACTGCTGGTGATCCAGCACCAGGATCTCCTTCAGGGCGGCATTGACCTCCTTTACGCCCTCCAGCACCCTGTCGTCCGGATAATAAAGGATGGCGTTTTCTTTCTCCCTTGTAAGGGCTTCGCCACGGCTTCCCCGCTTTTTGGGCCGCATGTATTCCGGGTTGCGGCGGATCCGGTAAGTCTTCCCTCCATGCTCCATGACAAGCTCCACATAGGTAGGGGTTGCCGGTTCCGCAAAATCGCTGCGCACGCTTCCTCTCTCCTTGTCCCGCTCTTCTCCGCTTAAGGAACCGTACAGCGCATAGGTAATGGCGTCAAAAACAGAGGTCTTCCCTGCTCCCGTAACCCCGGTGACAAGGAAGATCCCTCTGTCTTCAAAAACAGTGAAATCCACTGTCTCTTCGCCCTTATATGGCCCCCACCCACATAGTTTCAATGACTTCGGCCTCATATGCCCTATTCCCGTCTGCACGCTTTGGCCCAGGTATCGCTGCCCCGCGCATTCCTTTCCGTAACAGTCTCCCTATATCCTCCCCCACACTTCATTTACGGCTTCTTTTCGTCAGCCACGCAAGATTCGCCAGGCATGTTCTTTATCCTGCTTCAGCCAGCGGCTTCTTCCGCAGCCTCCTCCACGATCTCCCGGCGCTTCTCATCCAGGGGTTCCCCCTTCAACATCTCATAGAATTCCCCAAACAGCTGCGCCGTACTCTTTTTCCGCCCGGGCAGGCAGCAGACATACCCTTCCCCACGGTTGTCCATATTTTTCTCCATCTGGATAAACAATACGTTGGGGTAGGCGCTGCGCAGCGTTCCCATGGGGTCGATCAATTCCTCCCTGTCGGTGAGGGTAACCTGCAGGTAATCCCCGATTTTCTCCCCTTCCGCCGCTATCCGCTCCGGCTCCATCAGCTCCTGCAGCTTCCCCCGGAGGATCCGCATATCCCGGAGGGGGATAAGCGGCGCTTTCCTCACCGTCACATTACCCGGCTCCGCCAATTCCACGATATTCACGGATTTCTCCCACTGAGCCTCGCTGAAGGAGTATTTCAGAGGGGAGCCGGCATAATAGACATGCCCCTTTCCCATATGCTGGGGTTTATGGATGTGCCCTAAGGCCACATAGTCAAAACATCCAAACAGAGAAGCCGGCACGGCATCCAACCCTCCCACCCGGGCGTCCATTTCCGAGTCCGATATCTCCGGTTCCTCCCCGCCGTCCCCCAGGACAAAAAAGTGGGTGACCAGCACATTCCTCCGGTTCGCCGCAAGCGCCATAGGCTGCTTTCCCAGTATCTCTTCCACCGCCTGGGCACTGGTGGCAGCCCCTGCCTCCGCCGGCCTTACAAAAGGCATACAGACAAAAGACACCGTCCCATACGCATCTTCCATGGCCACTGTCTTTAAAGGTTCCTGGATCCCTCCCGCAATATGCAGCCCCTGCTTCTCCAGGATACGGCCGGCAAAAGAGACCCGCTCCGCCGAATCATGGTTGCCGCTTACGGCAATGACCGGGATCCCTGCCCCGGACAGCCTGGTGAGGAAATCATCCAGCAGGCACACCGCATCCGCCGGAGGAATCGCCCTGTCGTAGATGTCCCCGGCTATGACCACCGCATCCACTTTTTCTTTCAGGGCAATTTCATATATCCTATCCAATATATAGGACTGATCCTCTATCAGGGACTGTCCAAAAACCTTCTTGCCGATATGCAGGTCGGCAGTGTGCAGGAACTTCATAATGGCATGTACCTCATTGTTACTTTATCGTCTGTCTGGGATCCGCTGATATTTCAAAAAAGTATAAGCTATGTCAAAGTATGTCTGCTCGTCACTGTCCGCCACGATCTTCCACTGAGGATCCCGGTCCAGGTCCGGGAAATAAGTGTCCGCCTCATATGCACGGTCTATCCTGGTCACATGGGCAGTGTCACAGTACGGGAGCATCTGCCTGTAAACACTCTCCCCGCCCACAATGTACACATCTTTAGAATCATACTTCTTTAACTCCTCCAGCAGCTCTTCCAGGGAATGCACCACTGTGGCGCCTTTTACCCGGTAACCCGCATCCCTGGAGAGAATGATATTGGTACGGTTCTGCAGCGGCTGCCCCTGGGGAAAAGTTTCCAGGGTCTTCCGTCCCAGCACCACCACCTTCCCGGTAGTCTCCTCCCGGAAATTCTTCTGATCCCTGGGAATACTGACAAGAAGCCTGTTCCTGTTTCCGATCGCCCAGTTATTGTCTGCCGCCACAATAATATTCATATGGTCTTCACTCCCGTTTCATTCAGTTATCAATGGATCTGCCATTTATCACACAGCGAGTTGATCTGGCTGGTAAATTTCGCCATATCCTTGTTTGCAAGTCCGTCGCTCTTCTGCACCAGGGCAAGCAGCCTCTGCGCCGCCGCCAGGAGCCTTGCATAAACGCCGGATATTGCTGATTTCGCCGTCTTCTTGGCATGCACAGGTTCCGCCTCGTACTCAAACTGGTTGGAAAGGAGATTAAACACCGTTCCGCTGTAAGGCGCATAAGCGCGCTGGCCATATTCCACCTTCAGGCACTCCGTAAATTCCATGCAGACACTGTCTTCCCCGTGTACCACGAACACCTTCTTGGGTTTTTCCTTAAAGCCTCCCAGCCAGTCCAGCAATCCGTCTTTATCCGCATGGCCGCTCATCCCCACCAGCTGCTTGATCCGTGCCCTCACCTGGATGGGTTCCCCGAACAGCCTCACCTCATCCGCACCTTCGATGATGGCCCTTCCCAATGTGCCCACGGCCTGATAACCCACAAACAGGATCGTGCTCTCCGGGCGCCAGAGGTTATGCTTTAAATGATGCCGCACACGCCCTGCCTCACACATGCCGGAGGCAGAAATAATGACCTTGGGTGTGTCGATAAAATTGATCTCTTTTGATTCTTCACTGGTAATGGTCAGCTTTAATCCGGAAAAAGCGATGGGGTTGATCCCCTCCTTCACCAGCTCCAACGAATCCTCGTCAAAGCACTCAAACCGGTTTTCCTGAAAGATCTGGGTAGCCTCCACCGCCAGGGGACTGTCCACATACACAGGGAAATCCTCATGCCCTTCCACCAGGCGCCCCACCTTGATCTTCCGCAGGAAATAAAGCATCTCCTGGGTACGCCCCACTGCAAAGGAAGGGATCACCACGTTTCCGCCCCTGTCAAAGGTTTCCTTTAAGATGGCTGCCAGTTCCCCCACAAAATCGGGATGCCCCGAGGAATGGAGCCTGTTTCCGTAGGTGGATTCCATAACCACATAATCCGCCTCTTCCGTATAGGCAGGATCCCTCAAAAGGGGTTGTTCCTTATTTCCGATGTCTCCCGAAAACACAATCTTTTTGGTCCGGCCGTCCTCTGTCAGCCACACCTCAATACTTGCCGAACCCAGCAGATGCCCGATATCCGTAAAACGGATCTTAACACCCTCACAAACCTCCACTATGGTGTCATAATGGCAGGACACTATCCTCTTGATAACGCCGTCCGCATCCTCCATGGTATAGAGAGGCTCTGATGTGGCCACCGATTCGCTCCTCTTGGCCTTCCGGTTCTTCCACTCGGCCTCCATCATCTGGATATGGGCACAGTCACGGAGCATAATGCTGCACAGATCAGCCGTGGCCTCCGTCATATAGACCTGCCCTCTGAATCCCTTTGCATACAGTAAAGGAAGCAAACCGGAATGGTCCACATGGGCATGGGTCAGGAATACATAATCTATCTTCGCCTCATCCACCGGAAGGGGCACATTTTCAAAAACGTTCGTACCCTGCTCCATACCGTAATCCACCAGGATATGCCTGCCACCAGCCTCCAGATAATGACAGCTTCCCGTTACCTCATGGTCCGCACCAACAAATACAAGCTTCATTTCCTTCCCTCCTCGTATAATAAGTTTGTAAGCAAGAAAAACAGCTTACAGACTTATTCTTT
>CANRWO010000082.1 GCA_947643615.1 uncultured Lachnospiraceae bacterium | reverse complement strand
TTACCCATTTTGCTTCCTCAGGGATGGGAGCACAGCCGTGAGCAACGCCTTGTGCTACCGGGCACATTTCTTCAACTTCCTTTGAGTAGATCATGTGAAATCTCCTTTCAAATCTTTTATATTGATAAAAATATATCATTCAGGTACATTTTCTCATACTTATACCAAAAAATCCAGTATATTTTAAAAATTCTTCCTTTTTCCCTGTAGGGAAAAACCCAAACTTACTATGCAAGCATCATCCTGTCATTTGCAAATTCACCGCCGCTGGCTTCTTCGAATTTGTGGAGGAGGTCGGATACGGTGAGTTTTTTCTTTTCCTCACCGGACACATCGTAAATGATATGGCCCTCGTGCATCATCACAAGGCGGTTACCATGATGGATGGCATCTTTCATATTGTGGGTGATCATAATGGTGGTAAGGTTATCCTTACCCACAATCTTGTCGGTAGCCTCCAGCACTTTTGATGCCGTCTTGGGATCCAGTGCGGCAGTATGCTCATCCAAAAGCAGGAGCTTCGGCTTCCGCAGTGTTGCCATAAGCAGCGTAAGGGCCTGCCTTTGCCCTCCTGACAGCAGTCCTACGCCTGTGGTCAGCCTGTTTTCCAGGCCCAGCTCCAGGATTTGAAGCTGCTCTTTATAACGCTCCCTCTCCTTTGCAGTAATCCCGATCCTTAAGTTTCTCCGTTTTCCTCTTCTGGATGCCAGCGCCAGATTTTCCTCTATCTGCATACTGGCAGCGGTCCCCGTCATGGGATCCTGGAACACACGCCCCAGGTAAGCCGCCCGTTTATGCTCCGGAAGCCTGGTCACATCAATGCCGTCAATCAGGATGCTTCCCGTATCCACAAACCATGTCCCCGCTATGGCATTGAGCATGGTGGATTTACCTGCACCGTTCCCGCCGATGACTGTGACGAAATCTCCCTCCTGCAAATGCAGCTCCAGTCCGTCCAATGCCTTTTTCTCATTGACGGTACCTGCATTAAAGGTCTTGCTGATTCGGTTAATGTCAAGCATGGTCCGCACCTCCTTTTTTCACAGGCCTGGAAAAATGCTTTCCCTTTAGATAAGGGATTGCAAGGAATATGGCAACTATTATGGCAGAGATCAGCTTTAAATCGTTGGCATTCAGGCCCAGCCACAATACCACCTGGAGCACCAGATAATAAATAACCCCGCCCAGTGTTACAGAGACCAGCTTAAAGGCGAAATTCCCATGGATCTTACCGAATACCACCTGCCCGATTATCACCGCTGCCAGGCCGATCACGATAGCGCCCCGCCCCGCATTGATGTCTGCAAATCCCTGGTATTGGGCGTACAACCCGCTGGCAAAGGCAACAATCCCGTTACTCAGCATGAGGCCTATGATCTTGGTGAGATCCGTATTGATGCCCTGTGCCCTGGACATATTAGGGTTGGAGCCGGTGGCACGGATGGAACATCCCAGTTCCGTCCCGAAAAACCAGTAAAGCAGCGCAATCAATACGGCAATAATGACCACTGCAATGAGCAGAGTGTTTTTGTAAAAAGGGACTCCCTTTATATAACGCAGGGAAACCAACAGGCCAAATTTGTCCACGCTGATGGCTTGGTTTGCCTTATTGTCCATAATGCGAAGGTTAATGGAATAGAGACCCAGCTGGGACAGGATCCCCGCAAGGATGGCCGGAATCCCAAAAGCCGTATGCAGCAGTCCCGTAACCAATCCCGCCAGCATACCTGCAAGGAATGCCACAAGCAGGGAGACCCACACATTATGTCCCGACAGCATCATCATAATGCAGACAGCACCCCCTGTACACATAGTCCCGTCCACTGTCAAATCCGCCAAATCCAATATACGGTAAGTAATAAATACACCGATTGCCATGATGCCCCAGATCAATCCCTGGGCACAGGCACCGGGCAATGCATTAATCAATGCCATAATGTTCAATTTCGTTTCCTCCACTTGTCTATTATTGGATCTTGAAATTACTTTTTACCTGACACTTTCACGTATCACAAAGCCGACAGGTTCTCTGTAATCCCTAAAAGACGGCAAAAGAGTAACCGCACTTTTGCCGCCTTAGGAACAGTACCTGTTTATTTTATCAGAATTCTTTTTGAAAATCAATCATTGCTTACTCGATGGCAACATACCCGTCGGGAACGGAGATGTTCAACTGGCTGCAGATATCCGCGTTAAACTTTTTGGTGACATTGGGTGCAAACTGGATCTCCATGGCGGAAACATCCGCTCCGTTTACCAGGATATCGTAAGCCATAAGTCCACTCTGGTATCCGATGTCATAATAGCTGATGGACAGCGTAGCCACACCGCATCCCTTACATATGCCTTCCTCTCCGGCAATAATGGGAATACCTGCAGGCAGGCAGACATTGTTGATCACCTCGGTAGCGGATGCAGCGGTATTGTCGGTGGGGATATAGATCACGTCGCATTCCGCTGTTGCGCTGGTGGTAACGGAAGCGATATCGTTTGAATCCGCAAAGCTGTATTCCTTACAGGTATATCCCATGCCTTCCAGGGCTCCCTTTACGATCTCCACCTGATATGCGGAATTCGGCTCCGCAGAGCAATACAGCATCCCCACTGTTTTTGCATCGGGGAACAGCTCATGGAGCATATCCGCCTGTTCTGTCAGAGGAGCACAGTCAGAGGTTCCGGAAATGTTGGTACCCGTAACTCCGGTCCAATTGTCAATCTGGAGTGCAGTCGCATAATCGGTGATGGAAGTGCCCAGGATGGGGATTTCCGTTGTTGCCGCTGCCGCTGCCTGCAGGGGCGCGGTTGCGTTGGCAAGGATCAGGTCTACTTTGTTGGATACAAACTGGTTCGCAATGGTAGCACAGGTGGGTGAATCACCGGAAGCATTCTGCAAATCAAAGCTTACCTGGTCACCCAGCTTCTCGGTCAGTGCATCCTGAAATCCCTGTGTAGCCGCATCCAGCGCCTCATGCTGGACCAGCTGGCAAATCCCTACTGTGTATGCTGCGTCAGAGCTGCCCCCGTTAGCCGTGGAGCCTCCCTGGCTCTCTGAGCTGTTGCCCGTGCCCGCTGCGGAGCTTCCGGCATTCCCGTCAGTACCGCATCCGGCCAGGACTGAAACCGCCATAATACCGGACAATACAATTGCTGCTAATTTCTTTTTCATAATTTCCTCCTCCATTCCAAAAGCGCATCAGGTTCTTTCCCCCCGCACTTTTTTCTTTGTCACTTCAGCGCGTCAACGTATTAACATAACGCACTAGAGAAAATATACATCAGCAGAATTTATTTGTCAATGTTTTTCAGCAATTTCTGTTTTGGTTTTATAGATACTGTCCGCAGGAACCACTCCCCTCACCATGGAAGTGGGGTAAATGTTGGAGTTCCTTCCCACTACTGTTCCGGGATTCAGGACACTGTTACAGCCTACTTCCACATTGTCACCCAGCATGGCCCCCATCTTTTTTAATCCGGTCTCAATGGCAATTTCCCCGGATATCCCCTTCCCTTTTACCACCACAAGAGTCTTGTCACTTTTCACATTGGAGGTAATGGATCCTGCCCCCATATGGGATTTAAACCCAAGGATGCTGTCTCCCACATAATTGTAATGGGGAACCTGTACCTTATTAAAAAGAACCACATTCTTAAGCTCCGTGGAATTGCCGACCACTGCGCCTTTTCCTACTATGGCATTGCCGCGGACAAACGCACAATGGCGGATCTCCGCTTCCTCGTCGATGATCAGGGGACCGTTAAGGCATGCGGTGGGGGCAACTTTTGCGCTTTTTGCCACCCAGATATCCTCTCCCCTCTTCTCGAAAATATCCTCCGGAAGCGTATTGCCCAGCCGGATGATAAAATCATGGATCTTAGGCAGCACTTCCCAAGGGTAAGTGGCCCCGTCAAATAAATCTGCGGCGATTGTTTCGCCAAGATTGTACAGCTTCGAAATTGTAATCGTGTTGTTCATTTTTTACACCTCCGTATGCGCTTCAGCGCAAATAACAATCAAAATTTGAAAGTTTACTTTCAAACTTCCCTCCATCTCTGCGCTGCTTTGCTGCGCAAAATCACATTTTTATTCATTTCCGGTCTTACATCTTATATGCATTCCTTTTCATCCAGGCTTTTTATAGTTTGCCGCGGCAGCGTCAAACTGCCCAAACAGGGACCGCTGGTTATTCAGTTGTTTTACGTATTCCGTCCTTCTTCCCACAAAGCCGGTGAGCTTTGCCATATACTCCTCCGAAGTGATTGCCCCGTCCGCCACCATAGTCAGCCCCTTTTCCCAGCTGGCCGTCAGGGACGGGTCCAGAAGCGCCCTGATGGAACCGTTCACCACATCATATATCATTTCCCCCATGAGCGTGGGCGTCAGCACCTGGGTCTTTTTATTCAGGGCCAAGTATTCAATGTTCACCAGTTTTTTCAGGATTTCTGCCCGGGTGGCGCTGGTGCCGATTCCGCTCCCTTTGATCTGGGCCCGTAGATCCTCATCTTCAATGAATTGGCCTGCGTTCTCCATGGTCAGAATGATGCTCCCCGAAGTGTATCTTTTAGGAGGAGAGGTCTCCCCTTCCTTGATCACATAAGATTCCACATCCAACCGGTCCCCTTTTTTCAACGTCATCAGGAGTTTAAGAAGGGATTCATCACAGCTGGCCTCGGCCTCCTCTCCCTCAGCAGGAGGCTTGCCTTCATCCCCATTCTCCTGGCGCGCCGCAGTATTTTCCTTTTTGAAAGAAAATGCCGCCACCTTCAGGTACCCCTCCTCTTCTAATACCTTAAAGTTAGAAAAAAACTTTTCTTCCTTTACTTTTACAGAAAGTGAACACTTCCTGTACACCGCTGCCGGATAGAAAATGCTCAGGAACCTGCGCACTATGATCTCATAGACCCTGGCGGAGACCGCAGGAAGGCTCTTTAAATTACTCAGTCCCTGGCCAGTGGGGATCACCGCGTAATGGTCCGTGATCTGTTTGTCATTCACATATCTTGTCTTAGCGATCCCTTTATAGCTTCCGCTGTCTAGGATCTCCGCCGCAAATGCGGCAGTCGGAGCATAATTCCGCAGCCCGCCGATATTTTTATGGATCTCCTTTGCCACCGCCGTGGAAAGCACCCTGGCATCGGTCCTGGGGTAAGTCACCATCTTTTTCTCATACAGTTCCTGGATAATCCTCAGAGTCTCGTCGGGACTGATCTTGAAAAATTTGGAACAGTCATTCTGCAGCTCTGCCAAATTGTACAAAAGGGGCGGATTCTTGTTCTCCTTCTTCCGCTCAACGGATGCCACAGCCACATCCCCCACAGGCTCCTCCTGCAGATGCGCCACCAGCTGTTTTGCACTCTCCTCTTCTTTAAAGCCATTCTCTTTATAAAGCTTCGGCGATGCAAAATAGGATGACCCCTCCACGGCCTTCCACTCGCCGGATAGCGTTTTATCCTGGAGCCGGAAATTACCCAGCACCCGGTAAAAAGGCGTCTTCACAAAAGTCCGTATCTCCCTCTCCCTGTTGACAATAATCCCAAGGACACAGGTCATAACGCGTCCCACGGAGATCACCGCCTTGTCACGTTTCAGGTAATCTTTCACGCTCCGCCCATATTTTAAGGTCAGTGCCCTGGAAAAATTTATCCCCATAAGGTAATCTTCCTTTGCACGCAGATATGCGGCGGCGCTCAGGCTGTCATACTCTTTTAGGTCCTTTGCCTCGCGAATGCCCCTCAGGATTTCCTCCTCTGTCTGGGAATCAATCCACACCCGGCGGCGTTCCTTGTCCTTTACCCCTGCCATCTGCTCCACCAGCCGATAAATATATTCGCCCTCCCTCCCGGAGTCCGTGCAGACATAGATCGTGGAAACATCCTTCCGCTTCATTAAGGAGCTTACTACATCATACTGCTTTCTGGAGCTGTCTATCACTTCATATTTAAATTCATGGGGCAGGAACGGAATGGTATCGAAGCTCCATCTTCGGTACCTTTCGTCATAAACCTCCGGGTAGCTCATGGTCACCAGATGTCCGACGCACCATGTGACAATGGCATCCTCCGACTCCAGATAACCGTCCCGTGATCTCGTATTTATTTTTAACGCATTGGCAAACTCTCTTGCAACGCTCGGTTTTTCTGCAATAAATAAACTCTTTCCCACAAACTACCGTCCTTCATCCAGCGAAACAGTAAGCAGTTTTACCTTCCCCTGTGCCGCTGCCTTCTGCAATGGCTCATCAAAACCCTTCTCACAGTACATCCTGACATCGCTGCTCTTCACCCTGGCTTTTTTCATGCAGAACAACAGCCATTCATAATCCTCATAAGTCATCTGTTTCGTATAAGAGCAGGCAGCTACCGTAAGCCTCCCCTGGGCATCGGCGGCCACCACGTCAATGGTACCCGATTTCCCCAGCCATTCCCCGGCATTATGGTATAAACGGCTTATCTGCTCCCGGCAGATCTTCCGGTACGCTTCCTCTACATAAAGTACAAAAGAAGGGGCGATTTTCTGCTCATAGAATTCTTCCGGGGTAAGCTGCATCAAGCTGCTCATACCGGAAAAAATGTATCGAAAATAGAATTTGACATAGGAATTGGAAATCCGGTAAATACCTTTTTGCGTCTCCACTTTCCCCGCTGTCTCATAAGAAAAGACCTTTTCCACCAAATCCAACTCCATCAGGTTTTTCAGATATACGCTGATTTTTGCCCTGGAAAAACCCGTGTGCCTGTAGATGTCATTCAGCTTGTTGCAGTCCCTGGCCATAGCCGCAAGAATTGTATTATATACCGCCGGCTCTCTCAGCTCCTCCAGCAGATATACCGACATTTCTTCATACAGACGGCTTTCCTTCCGCAATATATTGCAAATGATATTACCGCCTGTGTCAAGTTCCTGGGAAAAATTCACCCAATACCCCGGCACGCCGCCCAGGACCGCATAATTGCCGATACAGTCCTCCTTGGAATACCCGGGGAAAAGCTCTGCCAGTTCTATCAAAGGCATTTCCCTGACCTTCATCCAACCGTCGATGGAAGCGGCGCTCCGCCCTATCTTGCTGACCATGGTATTTTCCACCCAGCCGGAGGCGGATGTCAGCAAAGCCACCATCACAGGCCGGCTCAAGAGCCTGTCCTCCACATACCGGATCAGTGTCTCGAAAAAAGACCCGTCCCCTTTCACCATATGGTGGAATTCGTCAATAATGATAACCTGTTTCTCTGTTTCCCGCCTGGCCGCCGCACTTTCAAACAGCTCTTTGTACTCGGGGTATCTGTTAATCTCCCTTCCCGAGGCACGCAGCTCTGACGCCCACAGGAAACGTTGTTCCCTCTCGGAGCAGGCCCTGGCAAGAAAGTAGGAATGCTTCTTGTCTTTACAGAATTCCTGTAAAAGCGCAGTCTTCCCCACACCTTTACAGCCATATACCACTAGGATCTGGCTACCGTCACGCTGAAAATATTCATTTAGAAACTGCAGTTCCATGCTGCGCCCTACAAACTTTTTCACGCGGTCCCTTTCCTGTATCCGGAGGCAAACCTGTTAATCGGCTTTTGCCGCTGCCTGCACTGACATTGCCCATGCTTTCATATTTGGCGGCCTTACATTCAACCGAGGGGAGACGAAAAAGCGGAAGACAGCACCGTCTCTAATTCCTCGGCGGACAACGGCTTGCCGAAATAATATCCCTGGATCACATCGCACCCTATGGAATGCAGATACTCGTATTGCTTTTCCTCCTCAACGCCTTCCGCCACAGATTCAAAACCCAAAGCCTTCACCATATTTATGATGGCCTCCGTTATCACTCTGGTGGCAGGGTCTGCCAACACGGTATCTATAAAGGACTTATCAATCTTCAGGGTATCGATAGGCAGTTTTTTCAAGTAGGACAGAGAAGAAAACCCTGTCCCGAAATCATCCAGCGAAATACGGATGCCGAAGTCCCTCAGGATCTTCAGTTTGTCATAAACCGCCTGGAAATCTTCTATCAGTATTGTCTCCGTGATCTCCAATTCTATTTCCGAAGGGGTAACGTCATATTTTTTGATCAATCCTATGACCGAATCCACGAAATCTTCCCTGCTATATTGGAGCGCCGATATATTGATAGACATGATATAAGAGGCTCCGTAGCGCTTGCGCCAATAAGCATGCTGTTTGATACTCTGCTCCACCACCCACTGGCCGATGGGGATGATAGCGCCGTTCTTTTCTGCAATGGGAATAAAGATAGCGGGACTGATCATGCCTTCATTCCCGTTCTTCCAGCGGATCAGGGCCTCCACTCCCCTCAGTTTCCTGTTGCCTGCAAAATACTGCGGCTGGTAATACATTTCAAAGCTGTGGCGGAACACCGCCTCCTTCAGTTTCGATTCCAACTCTGCCGTGCGCAGAAATTCCTGCAATACGGGCGTATTGAAATATTGGATAATATTCTTACCCATGGCTTTGCTCTTAAATACCATGATCTCCGCGCAGTTAATCAACTCTATGGCAGACTTGGAGGCCTCCGGGTATTCCGCCACGCCGGCGCTGAAAGTCACCTGAAGGTCCTGCCCGTTGCTGAGTTTAAAAGGTTTGCGGATCCTCTGCTGGATTTCCCTGTGCAGGTTTTCCATGGTACGCTCCCCCGACGGGTCATAAATGGCCAGCAAATATACGTCCGTATGCAGATGGCAACCCGTCACATCCCTTTTCTCGCAAAGTTCTTTCAGGTAACTTCCAAACTGCTGGATCAGCTCGTCTCCAACCACCATGCCCTGGCCGTCATTGATCTTATGGAAATCATCCAAATCTATCATCATAACGCTGATAACATTGTTTGTCTCCGACGCTGTCCTTATATATTCACCCAAAAGGCGCACAAAATAGTTCCTGCTGAACAGGCCTGTCATGCTGTCATAATAAGCCATATAGGTCAATTCTTCGTTCTGGCTTCGAATTTTCGTGATGTTGCTTATGTAAACCACCTTATCGGCAGGCTGCCCATAATCCCCATAGTAAATCTTGGAACGGAACAGCAGCCATATTTTAGTCCCCTTCAGCATACATTCCGCTGTTGCTGTATTCTGGCCTGTCTTTTCAAGGTAAAGGACATCCCTGAGCGCCATGGAATAGGAGTCGTCCACCGCATCAACAAGTTTGGAGATATCCCTTGGGTCGCGGATGTCAAAGTCAAAAAACTCGCTCCATTGGCCCAAGGTCACAATCTGGTTCCGCTCAAAGGAATAGTAAAGGAATGCCCCCACAGCCGAATCAAAGACTGTGTGGTACATCCTTTCCTTCTCCGTTAGCTTCTGATTCATTGCTTTCAACAAATCTAACTGGTAGTGCAGTTCGCTCATATACCCTCTCATTCCGCCGCACAGGCAGTTTATCAAACTGTATGGGAAACCATTGCGGACTTACTGAAACCACATTTGTCTTTTACGGCCTGGCTGTGATATACCCCTGTGCTTTCAAGAGTTCCGCACAGAGCACCGCTCCGCCAGCGGCACCGCGCACCGTATTATGGGAAAGCCCTACAAATTTATAATCATACACCGTATCCTCACGCAGCCTGCCTACGCTGATACCCATACCGTTCTCAAAGTCCACATCCAGAGCCACCTGAGGCCTGTTATCTTCCTCCAGGTACTGGATAAACTGCTTGGGTGCACTGGGAAGGCCCAGTCTCTGAGGCTCACCGCTGAAGCTTTTCAGCTTCTCAATCAGCTGCTCTTTGGTGGGTTTCTTCCGGAACTTAACAAATACCGCCGCGGTATGGCCGTTCAGCACAGGCACACGGATACATTGGCAGGTGATCACAGGACTGGCTGCGGGAACAATCACCCCGTCCTTGATCTCGCCCCAGATGCGGAGAGGTTCCTTCTCGCTCTTTTCCTCCTCGCCGCCGATGTAAGGAATGATATTCCCTTCCATCTCAGGCCAGTCCTTAAAGGTCTTGCCTGCGCCGGAAATTGCCTGATATGTGGTTGCCACCACCTCGTAAGGCTCAAATTCCTTCCATGCGGTGAGCACTGGGGCATAACTCTGGATAGAGCAGTTTGGCTTTACCGCCACAAAGCCTCTGGTGGTTCCCAGGCGCTTCTTCTGGTATTCAATGACATTCATGTGTCCGGGATTGATCTCCGGCACCACCATGGGCACGTCGGGAGTCCAGCGGTGGGCGCTGTTGTTGGACACTACAGGGGTCTCCGTCTTCGCGTAGTCCTCTTCGATCTTCTTGATTTCCTCTTTGGTCATGTCCACGGCGCTGAATACGAAATCAACCTGGCCCGCAACCTTCTCCACCTCGTTTACATTCATGACCACAAGGTTCTTCACCGCCTCCGGCATAGGCGTATCCATCTTCCATCTGCCGCCAACGGCCTCCTCGTATGTCTTGCCCGCAGAGCGGGGACTCGCGGCAATGGTCGTAACCTCAAACCAGGGATGGTTTTCCAGCAGGGAGATAAATCTCTGCCCTACCATGCCTGTTCCGCCTAAAATACCAACCTTTAATTTTTCACTCATTGTCCTCTCCTCCGTTGTTCAGAATCACTGATGGTTTCTTTTCTGTTTTCACCCTGCCATACAGATGCCCATGCTTCGGCCGACTCTTCCGGAAACACTTTACCGCGAAGCAGGGCACACAGATGACGGGAATGAATTGTCAAACATGCTCTAAGGCATCATATAAATCTTCCTGCCGCAAATATTCTTTATGCAGCGCAATCACCTGCTTCATGGCCTCCGGCCCCGGGGCCCCCACAGTCAGCCTCTTCTCCACGCAGGCCCTGAGGGAGACCGCCTCATAAATATCCTCTTCGAATCTATCGCTGATGGCCTGCAGCTCCGGCAGGGATAACGCATCTATGGACGTATTCTTTTCAATGCAATACAGTACGAGCCTTCCGATAATGCCGTGGGCATCCCGGAAAGGGACGCCTTTGTTCACAAGATAATCGGCAGCGTCGGTGGCATTGGTAAAGCCATTCATGGCGCTGGCCGCCATGCGTTCCTTCCGGAATTTCATAGTCCCCACCATCCCAGTAAAAAGCATCAGGCAATCCTTCACTGTATCCATGGCGTCAAAGGCCATCTCCTTATCTTCCTGCATATCCTTATTATAAGCAAGGGGCAGTCCCTTCATAGTGGTCAACAGTGCCATAAGCGCCCCATAGACACGCCCTGTCTTGCCCCGCACCAACTCCGCGATATCGGGATTCTTCTTCTGGGGCATGATGCTGCTACCGGTAGAATAGGCGTCGTCAATCTCCACAAACTGGTACTCATTGGAATTCCAGATAATGATTTCCTCGCTGAAGCGACTCAAATGCATCATGACCGTGGCAAGCGCCGATAGGAACTCAATCAGGTAGTCCCTGTCGGACACAGAATCCATGCTGTTCCACGTGGGCCCGTAAAATCCCATGATTTGGGCGGAAAACATCCTGTCCAGGGGATATGTGGTCCCTGCCAGGGCGCCTGCCCCAAGAGGACAGAAATTCATACGTTTATAAATATCCGTCATCCTCTGCCTGTCCCGCTTAAACATTTCAAAATATGCACCGAAATGGTGGGCAAGCGTGGTAGGCTGCGCCTTCTGTAAATGGGTAAACCCGGGCATGTAGGTTTCCACGTTCTCCTCCATAACCGCAAGAATTACCTCCAGAAGGGACTTCAGCAAACCGTCCGTCTCAATCACCTGGAGCCTTGTATAAAGCCTCATATCCAGGGCTACCTGGTCGTTCCGGCTCCTTCCCGTGTGCAGCTTCTTTCCCGCATCCCCGATCCGGTTAATAAGGGTCGCCTCCACAAAGCTGTGGATATCCTCACAGGTTTCGTCAATGGCAAGCCGGCCGTTTTCCACATCCTCCCGGATGCCCAGCAGGCCCCCTATGATCTCGTCCCTCTCTTCCATGGTCAGCACTGCCTGCTTTGCCAACATGGTCACATGTGCAATGCTGCCGTCAATATCCTGATGGAAAAATCTTTTATCAAAACCGATGGACGCGTTAAACTCATAGACCATCTGATCCGTCTCTTTCGTAAAGCGCCCTCCCCAAAGCTGTGCCATAAAAGCCTCCGATATTGGTGAAATTTGTAAAGTCTAAATTTAATAATATCATAAACAGGCGGGTATTTCAATATGGCAAATCTATTTTATCAAGCTACAGTAAATCCGTTTTGCCAAACTATGCTGCTGCCTCGCTGTGCTTTTTGCAAGTTATACTATCATTTCCGCATGGCAGAACTGTTACCATACTCTTTTTAATGCATATTATATAAGAAATGATATGAGGATAAAAGGAAAAGTATTTTATGCAGACGATACTGGAATTAAAGAATATCGGCTATTCCTACCACAGCCTCCACGGTGAGACCCGGGCGCTGACCAATATATCCTTCGGCGTGCAGGAAGGTGAATTTATCGCCATCGTGGGGCCCAGCGGCTGCGGCAAGTCCACGCTTTTGTCCATCATCGCAGGACTTCTCTCCCCGGAGCAGGGAACCATTGTATTCAACAATCCCGACGGTTCGCTGGCTTATCCGAGGATTGGCTATATGCTCCAGAGGGATCACCTGTTCGAATGGAGAACCGTCTATAAAAACGTTATTTTGGGCCTGGAAATCAACCATATGATGACTCCAGGCAGGCTGGAGACCGTGGAACGGCTCCTTACGGACTATGGCCTGGAGAAGTTCAGGGACAAACGCCCAAGCGAACTGTCCGGCGGCATGAAACAACGTGCGGCGCTGATCCGCACACTGGCCCTTGACCCCCAGCTTCTCCTGCTGGATGAACCCTTCAGCGCGCTGGATTACCAGACAAGGCTATTTGTCTCGGCAGATATCTGCAGGCTGATCCGGGCGGCGGGAAAGACTATGGTTATCATCACCCATGACCTCTCGGAAGCCATCAGCCTTGCCGACAGAGTCATCATTCTGTCCAACCGCCCTGCCACCGTGAAGGCGGAGATGCCCATCCATCTCACCCTGAAGGATGACTCTCCCCTTGCGTCCAGAAACGCACCGGAATTCCAGCAATATTTTAATCAATTGTGGGAGGATTTGAACAATGACGGTTAGGACCCGAAAGATATCAAAAACAACAACGGCCAAAAAGGGGAACGCAAAACAGGAACTGACTAAACAGGAGGAATTTGTGAAAAATCACAAACGACACCACCATCAGATCTCTACCATGCGTATTATGATATTTGCGGTTTTCCTGGCGCTTTGGGAGGCCAGCGCTTACTTAGGATGGATAGACAGCTTTTTCTTTGCAAGTCCCAGCCGGGTCCTGCTCTGCTGTTTGGAACAGCTAAAGACAAATTCCCTTCTGTCCCACATTGGCGTGACCTTGTTTGAAACCATTGTAAGCTTCCTTCTGGTATTGCTGTTCAGCCTGCTGGCGGCTACCCTGCTTTGGTATTCCCAGAAAATGTCCGAAGTCCTGGAACCCTACCTGGTGGTGTTGAACAGCCTGCCCAAATCCGCGTTGGCGCCGCTCTTTATCGTCTGGCTGGGCACCGGCACCACCACCATCATCGTTGCCGGTATTTCCGTGGCGGTATTTGGCTCCATTATCAGCTTTTACACCGGTTTCCAGCAGGTAGACCCTGAAAAAGTCACTCTGATCTACACCCTGGGCGGCAGTAAGAGAAATGCCTTCACCAAGGTGGTGCTACCCGGATCCGTGCCCATATTATTGAGCACCGCGAAGGTAAATATCGGCTTGGCGCTGGTGGGTGTGATCATCGGGGAATTCCTTGCCGCGAGGCGGGGACTGGGTTACCTGATCATCTACGGCTCCCAGGTTTTCCAGCTGGATATGGTGATCACCAGCATCATTATATTGTGTGTCATCGCTTTGGGGTTCTATAAGTCCATACAAATGATTGAGCACCACATCCGGAAAAAGTTTAAGATGTGATGCCACTGTTTCATCCAATGCAGCATACCGCTGTCAGCGAAAATGCCCTCCCCAATGCAAAAAGGCCAAAAAGCAAAAGCTTTCGGCCTTACATAGCAAAACCCATAAAGACAAAAATGCGATTCGGTAAAATCAACCTCTCCCAACCAATTCAGGTAAATTCCAAAAAAGCTGAAAATGGGACTCGAACCCACGACTAAATGCCAAATTATATACGAAAACACCCCTAGAAAAATATGGATATCTGACAACACGAAGGTGTGTTTAAATCTGCCATATATTTACCACCTTATATCATAATTTTATTAAACATCGCTTTGTACTACCGAGCTGCATTTGCACTCTAAAATAATTCCTGCTTCTCCGACATATACAGCTTTTATATTTTCATATGGAATACCCGTATGTCAAACCCCTGATAAAAAAATTATTTTTTATATTCCAACTCTTGTAATTCTTCTAAACTTTTAAGGAAATGGCATTCCACCGGAGAAAGGATATCCTCCTGCTTTTTCCGATATTTCTCGTATTCT
>CANRWO010000081.1 GCA_947643615.1 uncultured Lachnospiraceae bacterium | reverse complement strand
CCATGTCAGCATTACAACCACAACCTATCATTACCACTCTGGAAGAATATGAAGCACTCCCGGAGGATACAAGAGCAGAAGTCTTTGACGGACAGATTTATTACATGGCCAGTCCATCACAAGATCACCAGACTATTCTCACAGAACTGCTTGTCTCTATTCGTAATCATATACGGAAGAAGGGCGGAGGATGCCAAGTATTCCCGGCTCCATTCGATGTGAAGCTTTCTACGGAGCTGCTTACCATTGTCCAGCCTGACATCATGATTGTGTGTGATAAGGACAAGCTAGATGGTAAGCGCTGCAATGGTGCCCCAGACTTCATCATTGAGATTGTTTCCCCAGGGAATCCGTCAGATGATTATATCCGCAAACTCTATTACTACAAAAATGCTGGAGTCCGTGAATATTGGATTGTAGATCCACGCCGTAAGACTGTGACGGTTAACTATTTTGAGGGAAATATGCTCAATGTTCAATATTCCTTTGATTCTACAATTAAGGTTAATATCTATGATGATTTGTACATCAATTTCTCTGATATTGCCGGTTTGCTGAATATTTAGCCAAAAGAAAAGGCATGTGCTCCGCTGCATATGCCTTTCATTCCGTCTATGTAATTTTCTGTCATTCTCTACTGTTCTTTCTTATTTTCTTCTAACCACTGCTCAAAATTTCCCTCTGGATTCCACTTATAAAACGCTATTTTCATATTTTCCAAAACAATTTGTGCATTTGGATGGTCTAACCCTACCCTGATCGAGAAAATAATATGCTTTAAGGAAATATGATAACGCCCTCTTGTTGTCCCCCCGGAGCAAATACACCTGCAAGATTATTATTACTCATGATCGTATCTGGATGGGCCTCTCCTAGTACCCTTTCTTTAATCTGCAGACTCTTCTTTTGCAGTTCTTCCGCTAAATTTCTGACACCGTTTTTTGTAAATCAGTCAATAATATACGAGCATAGACGATATATAATGCATTGATATAACGTATTGACGATGGGAAACGGCAACAAATACTAAGAGCAATTTTATTCTCATGGGATATTTTCTTACAAAAATGTAAGGTGAATGCTTAATCTGAAAGCCAAAGCAAAATTGCCAACGGAAAATCCGCTGGCAACCAACATTTACTTCGATAATTCATATTCAAAAGAAGCCCTATCTGTCTTAAAGGAAAAGAAAATACGTTCTCCCTTCCGAAATCTGTAAAATGCCTGGCAAGCCGCACTTTCATGAATCGTCCTCGTCATGTCTCCATTAGCAGGAGCTTTAAGAGGGCGCTTGACTCCCTCCAGCAATCTTGCTTCTAACTCTAAATCTCCCTGAACAATTCGAAGTTTCCCATTCTGAGCCTGTACTGCTCTTGCCCCCAAATAAGTTGCCAGCCGATATTCTCTGCCCTTCCATAACACAACACCTATGACGCCGCGAAAATGAAACCCTGCAACGGGAACATCGGCCACAGATAACATCAGCGACCCGTCCGGGAAACCGCACTGTGTCCACACATATTCTTTAGGAAATGAACATCCCTGGTCACCCTCCCAATATCCGAATGCATCCTGAAACAAATATTCCTGGCCATTAATATACACCCTGCCTTGAACAAAATGTCGCATGCTTTGCACACTATGCCGGCATTCTAGAAAAGGCAGTATGGAAAATGGCCCCATAATATCATATTTTAAAGGAAAAATCGGTCCAAAATGCAATTTTCCATTTATATTTAACTCTGGCGTATGTATTGCCAAAAGGATTCCTCTCTTTCCAAAGCGATTTTGTCCTATCCAAATATCCTCTCCTGTCCGATGAAATGCAGCAACAGGGAAATCAACTTTCCATGAATGATGTTCTGTAATGATCTGAATGGAACAAAATTTCTTTTGTTCTGACTTGTGGACTGCCGGTATAACTGCCAGCGTCTGAGTCGCAGACTGACATTTAAAATACCATCCATAAAAAAAATTACGCATAAATTCTGTCCTCCATTGAGAGATATTTTATTTTTCCTCAAATAGCTGTCATTTATACACCGCAGTCCCTATAGTCAGAATCACTGATTATATTTTGCTAATGTTTATTCCCACTGAAAGCACTTCACCGCAATTCCCGTGCAAACAATAGCAACGGCCCCCATGACCGCTACCGGCAGCCACAGGTTATCAACAGCCAACCCCAGTGAAGCCGCTTTCATAAGCTGTATCCCCTGTGTCAAAGGAAACAATCCGACAATCTTCTGCAGCATCTTTGGCATTACCTCAAACGGTACAGTTGCTCCTGAAAATATCAACATAGGGAAATACAGGATACTGGCTATAACGCTGGCTATTTTCGTATCTTTTGCAATCCCGCCTACCATCATGCCGATACTTAAGGTAGAAATCAATGTAAGAAACCAGCTCCCAATAAAGGCAGGCCAACTCCCACGAAACGCCACTCCCCAGAAGCATGCAGCGGCCGGAAAGAGAAGAACCATAGAAACAAGGGCATACAATACATAAATCGTAAATTCTACAACGAGAAGCATGACCGGGCTCACAGGAGTCACCTGAAAACGTTTCAGGATTTTACGTTCCCGATATTCCGATACCACAATCGGCAGACCCATAAGGCCTCCGGCACAAATAGATATGGTACACACCGCACTCATAGACTGCTCCAGAAACGTATACTCTGCTCCGGGATATGCCGGCCTGGACTGATAAATAATCCCAAGGACAACCAGTACTACTACCGGCATAATCACCGCAAAAATAACCATATTCATATTTCGGATATTCAATTTTAGTTCTGTTTTCAAAAGATTTGTAAAAGTCCTCATGCATCTGCCTCCTCATCTGAAAATTTTAAATAAGCATCCTCAAATTTTTCACATCCGCTTTGCTCTTTTGCCTGCTCTATTGTTCCATAAAATACCGTCTTACCTTTTTTCAGGATACAGACCTCATCACAGAGCGCTTCCACCTCATCCATAAAATGCGATGTAAGAAAAATAGTCAGCCCCTGCGCTTTTAAATCCTCCAGAATCTTCCACACTGTCCTCCTTGCCTTCGCATCAAGCCCCGTTGTAAGCTCGTCTAAGAAAACCAGCTCCGGCGCCGGGATAAGCGCCAAGACAATAAACAACCTCTGACGTTCACCCCCTGACAGACTTTTTACCGCATTTTTCAGCTTATCGCCGATTCCAAACCGCTCACAGAGTTCCCTCCAGTCTGACGGGCTGTCATATAAACATGCTATTTCCTCGCATATTTCGGAAACTTTAATCTCTGGCTGATAATCTCCTTCTTGAAACTGGACGCCTACCTTTTGGAACAGTGCCCGGCGTTCTTTTCCTGGGTCACGTCCCAATACAAGCGCTGTCCCTTGTTCGGCCCGCCTGGTTCCTAAGATACATTCAATCGTTGTACTTTTCCCTGCTCCATTTGCTCCCAGCAGCCCAAAGACTGTGCCATTCTTAACGGAAAGATTCAAGCCGTCCAATACCTTTTTCCCGTTATAAATTTTTGTAAGGCCGCTTACTCTGATGGCTTCTTTCGCTTTTCCCATTTTTATCTCCTCTCTTACTCCTGTTTTCAGATTGCAGTATAGCATTACCCGGAAATATCTTCTCGACTTTTTTTGGCATATTTGAGGTGCCGCGCTTTTCAGCTGATGGAGCTTGTATGAGATAAGTTATGGTGGAAATTTCTTTTCTGCCGCTGGGCAGATTGATGTTACTTATTAGCCTTTGGTAGTGTTTGCATAAGCGCAAAGAAATGTTGTGCCTCGCCAGTATTAAAATACGCATACCATTCTTCCAGCGTGTCGGGTCTAAAAACGCCTAAGTGCTCAATAATCTGCTTTGCCCACAGCAAGGCGCCAGATGCACTTGCGGTAATGAGATTGTCACCCACAACAGAAAGCTTGTCCACAAAGCAATCTGTCCCTTTATAGTTGGGGCAAAACATTTCAAGAAACCCTGCTCCGTTGCTTGTGTGCGGGCGCTGATCTAGCAGTCCTGCGCGGGCCAGAGCAACAGTAGCGCCACAGATAGCGCACACAGTAGCACCCACAGAAAGCAGCTCAGTCGCTTTCTTGATAATAGCACCATGTTTCGGATCATCCCAGGTGTTTCCCCCTGGCAACAGTAGAACGCTCTTATCATTCATCACAATATTATCAATTACACAATCTGGAATAATGTTAAGACCGCCCATTGTTTTTATGGGCTCTTTTGAAATACCGACCGTTTTGACCGATACGTCTGGTGCATCCTTTTTGAAGAATCGACCGGAATTTAATTCCGCGGTAACGTACCCTATTTCCCAGTCTGCCATAGTGTCAAAAGTATAGACATAGATTGTAAACATAAATCTCCTCCATCTTCATAGTTGATTAGTCTGCTCCCTTATTGTATCATGTAATTGTTGACATCATTATGTCAGCATTTATGTGATAATAAAAGAATTTGAAAGGCGGCTCTCGAATGAAAGTAGATAGACTTGTTAGTATTATTATGATACTCCTTGAAAAAAAGAGGGTAAGCGCACAGAAGTTAGCAGATACGTTTGAAGTCTCGCCCCGCACAATATACCGCGATATAGACACAATTAGCATGGCAGGTATTCCTATCCGTTCCACATCAGGAGTAGGCGGAGGATTTGAAATTATGCCAGATTATAAGGTTGATAAAAAAGTTTTTTCGGCGGATGACCTCTCAGCACTTTTGATGGGCCTTTCCAACCTTTACAATATGATTCGGGGGGATGAATTGATACACGCTTTGGCAAAAGTCAAAAGTTTTATTCCTGCCGACAGAGCGAAAGATATAGAGCTAAAAGTGAACCAAATATGTATAGATCTAAGCCCGTGGGTAAGCAACAGAAATACTCAATCGTATTTGGAAATTATAAAAACAGCTTTGCAGGAAAACAGGGCAATTTCCTTTAGTTATATAGATCGTCATGGAAATAAGACAACACGAACAGTCGAACCATATCAGCTTGTACTAAAAAGCAATCATTGGTATTTTCAAGGATACTGTTATAGCAGAAATGATTACCGCTTATTTCGATTGTCTCGCATGACAGATTTGCAAATGAAAAAAGATACTTTTGTTCCACGGGCTTATCAAAAACCTATTTTAGACATCGCAGAAATTGTGGAAACACTGCAAATAGAAATCAAAATCCGTATCCATAAATCTATAATGGACAGAGTACTTGACTTCTGCGCTTATGAACACTTTACGCCAGATGGCGATGAATATTACATTGTAGACTTCCCCTTTATTGATAGAGACTACTACTATGATATACTTCTAAGTTTTGGCGATAAGTGCGAATGTCTGGAACCTTTACATATCCGTGAAAAAATAAAATATAAAGTACATAATATAGTTGCCCTATATGATAATTAGAATCTTAGATATTTACTTTATTCTATCGCTCTGACAATGTACATTAAGCGCCTTAATTGCACGCAATTCTATATATCCCCGTTCCCCCCGCGGTTCCAGCTGGATACGTGGGCTATCGTCATCCCATTCGTAACCAATCACTGCCGGATCATATTGGTTCATAGAATACTGTACGGAAAGGATTGCCTGGGAATAATCTTCCTCCCTGAACGGCTCACCCTGAAAAACCAGATACTCCGAAGCAGGCAGGGAAATGATATCAAATCCTTCCGGGATCCCACCTGCATAGTCTGACTCCACTTCTACCCCCTGTACATAAGTAGACGTACCCGGCGTCTTAAATCTTTCAGGCAGCCAAAGGCAGACGGGCTCCCCGCAGAGAGAATCCATACTCGTGAGAATTCCCCATATGTCACAGTTTACCTCGCTGCAGTAATCAAAATAATCCTCTGCGCAAATACCCCGCTTGATGATTGCCTTGCGCTCTGGCTTTCGGATTACCTGTACAAAAACACTCTGCAAATTTTCCATATCAACAACATCCTTCCTTAATTCTTTGAATTTCACGCCATAAGGGATAAAAAGCGCAATGGGAACCGGGTCCTTTACATAGTCTCCTGGATTACAGCCAAATTCTTTGTAAAAGGCTCGTGTATATCCGTCCACACTACCAAAGCCGCACTCATAAGCTACATCTGAAACAAGACACTGCTCCTGTTTCAGCCGCATAGCAGAACGTGTAAGACGCAGCTTCCGAATATATTCCGCCGGAGTTGCCCCCAGATAATTCTTAAACAGCCGGTAGGAATGCCATGGGGAATAGAGCGAAACTTCCGAAAGTTGAGTTAATGTAAGTTCTTCTTCCAAATGTCCCTCAATATATTCCTGCATCCTCTGAACAGCCTCCATTTGTTCGTTCATACCACCCTCCTGATATACTGCTAATGCTCCACCCTGTCAGAATCCAGATTCAAAAACCATACAGTTAATGAATCTAGTACAACCTCGCAGAATTCACTGCTAATTATGCAATGCTGTACTAGATTCCGGCCAGGTAAAACACTCGATTTATTGCAAAGACCTCCGTAAATATTCAGCCGTAATCGTTTTCCCATGCCAAGCCATCTCTGACGGAGTTCCGGTAAAGACAATTTCCCCTCCGGATGTTCCGCCATCCGGGCCGATGTCAATCACATAATCTGCCAGCTTTACTACATCCATATTGTGTTCTATCACAATTACCGTATTGCCCCGCTTTACAAAACTGTCCAAAAGCTCCATGACTGTCTGTACATCCGAAGCATGAAGCCCCGTTGTCGGTTCATCCAGCACGTAGATATTGCCTCTCTTATCCAGATATTTTGCCAGTTTCACCCTCTGGCGCTCTCCGCCGGATAACGTAGACAGAGGCTGCCCCAATGATAGATAGGATAACCCAACCTCCACCATAGCATGTACAGCTTTGCGAATCTTTGGACAGCCTGAAAAAAACTCTTCTGCTTCTTCCGCATTCATGTCCAGAATATCCACAATATTTTTTCCATGATAGGAATACGAAAGGGCTTCTTCACTGTACCGGCTGCCGCCGCAGGCCTCACAGGTGGTCGTCACCGGATCCATGAAAACCAGCTCTGTCACAATCACTCCCCGTCCTTTACAGTCCGGGCATGCCCCTTTACTGTTAAAGGAAAACAAGCCTGCACCTACACCGTTCTCTTTCGCCAGCAGTTTACGTATATCATCGAAAAATCCTAAAAAAGTTGCAGGCGTAGAGCGTCCTGTGGCCGTCACCGGAGACTGATCCACTAAAATCACCCGTTCCTCATACTGCTTTGCAAAAATATCACGAATCAGCGAACTCTTCCCCGAACCCGCCACACCGGTCAAAGCGGTCAATACATTTAGTGGAATATCAACGGAAACATTCTTCAGGTTATGGATATTTGCGTTTCGGACCGGAAGAAACCCTTCCGGTTTTCTGGTCGTTTCTTTCAATGGTATCAACGCTTTCATGGCATTACCTGTTAGAGTGCCAGAATCCAAAAGCCCGGTATAGCTTCCCTGATATAGGATTTCCCCGCCTTTTCTCCCCGCCAACGGTCCGATATCAATCACTTCATCTGCAATGGAAATCACATCCTTGTCATGCTCCACCACCAAAACACTGTTCCCCTTGTCCCGCAAGGACAAGAGCAATTTTGTCATACGGTGGACATCCCGCGGATGCATTCCGGTACTCGGCTCATCAAATATATAAGTCATTCCGGTAAGCGCACTTCCCATATACCGCACAAGCTTAAGACGCTGCGCCTCACCGCCTGATAAAGTGGCAGACTCCCGGTTCAGGGAAAGATAAGGAAGCCCAATGTCGATCATCCGGGTCAGAGTTGTAACCAGCCCTTCTGCAATCGACTTGCCCCTTGGATCTGTAATGGTTTCCAACACTTTCCGAAGCTCTGTAAGTTCCATCCCGCACATCTCGTTAATGCTGTAACCTGCGACTTTGCAGGAAAGCGCTGCAGAATTTAAGCGTTTCCCATGACAGAGCGGACATTCCAGAGGATGCACATAATTTGCCAGACGTTTCATGGATGTCTCGCTCATATCGGAATTGTCACGTTTCAGAAGCAGGCGGCTCATCATATTATGGATTCCCTCTACTTGCTTCGACACACGCTCTCCGCCCTGTTCCCTGGAGCCATATAGCAGGAGGTTGCGTTCCTCTTCCGTATAATCACGCCATTTTTTTTCAGGGTCAAATAAGCCGCTTCCTATATACTGTTTCCAATACCAGTTATTCACACGAAATGTAGGGAGATCCACCATCCCCTCATTCCAGCTCTTGTCCTCTGCAATCAACGGCAAAATATCAAGCTCCATCACCTTACCGATTCCAAAGCATTCCGGACACATCCCGTTTGGATTATTGAAAGAAAAATAGGAAGCTGTACCCACATACGGTTCCCCGATACGTGAATAGAGAAGACGCAAGGCAGAATACATATCGCTGATCGTCCCTACGGTAGACCGGGCATTCCCTCCAAGCCTTGTCTGGTCAATGATGACCGATGCAGACAGATTTTCAATCTTCTCTGCTTTCGGCTTCTCAAACTTGGGGAGCCTGCTCCGAATATATGCCGTATACGTTTCATTCATCTGCCGCTGGCTCTCTGCGGCAATCGTATCAAATACAATACTGGACTTTCCGGAACCGGAAACTCCGGTAAATACAATAATTTTTTCTTTTGGAATTTCAAGAGAAATATTTTTCAGGTTATTCTGGCACAATCCCTTTATGATAATGCTGTCTTGATGCGGCATATCTGTTCCCCTTTCTTAAATTTTCTGTTCGCAGTATAGCATTGTTCCAGAATATAGTCTCGACTTTTTTTGGCATTTTTAATCCGGTTCTCCTGTCTCATTAGACAGCGCTTTCCCTCACGATAGCAGAAAAATTTATTGCAAACCATTTTCCAGAGCATTTTCAACAGCTTTCTTTATGACCTTGCTTGAGTTGGTCGCACCCGATATGGCATCCACATCAATCTTCTGTTCCGAAACAATCTGATCCACAATCGTCTCTGCCGCCTGTCCGCGTTCATTTTTATGCTCTAATATCCTGATCTTCTCAATCTCTTTATTTTGTACTGTAACTTCAACCTTCGCATAAATGAAATTGACATTGCATTCTCCAATATAAACTCCGTCGGCAACATCACTGATACGGACATCTCCAATAGAAATTTCCTGTACTGCCTGCTTATAATCCCATACACTTTTCAAATAAACTGTCAGAGCAATCAGTCCTAAAAAAACCGCGGCTGCAGCAACGCCTACAAGCAACTTTTTATTATGTTGTCTCATTTGAATTGCCTCTCAATCTTTCTCAAGATGTGGTCTGGTACGGCCTTCCTCTTTCCTGTATTGGCACAGACGATTTTCCCCATTGGTTTCATACCGGCAGTTTTAAAAAATTCATCCATATTACGGATTGCGCCTCTGCTTTGCCCGAATATCCAGGAAAACGGAGCCGGGGTATTACAGGCGGTCAGCAGCATATACTTCTTTCCGCACAATCTTGGTTTTGGGAAAGCTCTCGTCTCTTCCATAGCAATTCCAAGCAACCGGTCAAAAAGATTTTTCACAGGAGCCGGAACATTTGCCCAATATACGGGAGCAGCAAGGATCACGACCTGACATGCCCCAAGCTGAGAAGTAATTTCATGGATATCATCCTTCAGCACACATTGCTCTGTCTTTAAACATGCCCTGCATCCTGTACAATAGGCAAGATTTTTTTCATATAAATTGATTTTGGTAACGGCATATCCCGCTCTTTCTGCAGCATTAACAGAATGTTTCAACATAGTTGCTGTAATTCCACTCGAATGAGGGCTCCCTAAAATCGCAAGCGCTTGCTTCTGGATCATTGTTTTACCTCCATACCTGCAATAGACTGGTAGATCATATCAAATCCACATTGAAGAAATTGTTCTTTGGATAATCCCATGGACTGTTTGATGTAATCCGCTTTACTTGCCGTAAACTGAATCAGCCCTGACAACATTCCCCAACAGGAAAACGAAACAGGCGCAATGTCTAAATCTGCCCGCAAGTCGCCCTTTTCCATACCGGACATCAAAACAGTCTTTATCATTTCATTAATCTCTTCTCCCACCTGAAAAGTTTCCCTTTCCTCCGGATAGAAGTCCTGGCTCTCAAAATGAAACTTTATTTTTTCCAGCGTCATTTTGAAATAAAACGGATATTCTTCCTGGTACCGTACCAGTTCCTTGCAGATGAGGTCATACTTTGACCGTGTGGATTCCTGATGCTGTATGGCAGATGAGATGTAGGCGCAGAGCTTTTTCATGCTGCCCAATACCAATACGCTGACAATTTCTTCCTTGCTTTCAAAATACACATAAAGCGTTGCCTTACTGTAACCTGCTGCTTTTGCAATATCATCCATAGATGTCTGGGAAATTCCCTTTTCCATAAAAAGCACGGCTGCAGCAGAGGCAATGTTCTCCCGATGCACGCCTCTCGGTTCTTTTTTTCTTCTTCCCATAATCCCTCCAATAATTAAACTATTAGTTTAATTATATAAAAAAGGCTTTCGTTTGTCAATGTTTCTCTGAATAGCTTAGACTGTTCTTTTTTTATATCATATTTCCATTCTTTCGACTTTCCGTACCATATTAAATGTCAACAGGAGCCCAGTCACAAATATTACAGATGACAAGCTGAACATAATCGCAAAGCTTTGATTGATATCCGCTGCCATATTCACCAACAGCATACTGAGTAGAATCGCACTGATAATTGTCATTGAATTAGATTTTTTTATAAATCCGATGCGTAAAGAACAAAGGGTGATTCCATCCGCAAGACATGCCAGTACCAAGGCATTTCGATATGCTATAGCAATATCTATAAACTGCAGATTATCGTCCAACAGTGAAAACATATAACCTGTAAGTGCAAATACGATAAAGCTGCCAAATGTACATACAAGTATTGAAGCAGAAACAAACAGCAACAACAGTTTAATTTTTGCCCATACTATACTTTTTCTATCAACGGGATATGTGAACAAAAGAATTACATTTGCACCGCTGTACTCCCTTATCACATACCGGTATCCCATGGCAGATGCTAAAGCTGAAAATGCCATAAGTCCGACAGCCCCTCCCATAGCTGATATTCCCTGATAGGTAGAAAATAGTTCCACGGCGTTCGGATCCGCTGTGCCGAGGCTTGGCACCCAAGCAAATATGTAAGCCAGCCCTAAAAGACAGATGAAAATAGCAGACGCAGCAAAAAAATAGGATTTAATATTTGTTTTTTTCAATTCCATCCTCATTAAATTCATTTTTCCGTACCTCCGCTCATGATATTGACAAAATAATCCTCCAGTCCCTCTGGACAGATTTCCCTTACTTCCGACATAGATACTTCTCTGGCAATACTCCCATTCACCAACACGCCCACCCTGTCAGCTATATACTCGATTTCGCTTAATATGTGGCTGGAAATCAAAACTGTCATATCATAATCTTTGGCCAATGCCAAAAACAGTTCCCGCATTTGCCGGATACCCATAGGGTCGAGGCCGTTGACTGGTTCGTCCAATACCAGAAGCTTCGGTGAATGGCTGATTGCCCTGGCAATGGCCAGCCGCTGCTTCATGCCGAGAGAAAATTTAGAAACCGGCTTCTTTCCGGTATCAGCAAGCCCCACCATCTGCAAACTATTATCAATGGCTGTTGACTTACATCCCATATAAGCCAAATGAATCTCCAAATTTTCTCTCGCTGACAAATGCTCATAAAATACCGGCGTTTCAATCAAGATTCCCATCTCTTTCAGAAATTTTCTGTCCTGAACCTGAATTTCTTCTCCATCAAATTGAATGGCTCCTGCATTTGGCTGCAGTAAACCGGAGATTAATTTGAACGTAGTGGACTTTCCGGCGCCGTTTGCACCGAGCAGCCCATAGATAGTGCCGCGTTCCACACTCATATTGAGATGCCGCAGCACTTCCTTTCCATCAAAGATCTTGACTACTTCACGAACCTGTACCATCTTCGTTTCCTCCTACATACCACATGAATTAATTCCGCTTAATGGCCTTGCATCCAATCTTGTCTTACACCCAAGCTTTTTTGCAATACAGCGCATCACGAATCTTTGAACATATCGGAGCGGGCCATTCGCAATGCGGATCTGTTTTGCCGAAAGATATTCCGGTATCGAGAAAGACTCCATGATTTCAGGCCGGAAATAACCATCCTTTCCGAACTGCTGTCCGGCTTCCACAAATGGCTGCAACAGTTTTGCTCCTAGTCTTCCTCCCATCAGGCTGAGACCGAACATATCTCCTTTGATGATCGTTCCGCCATACGCACATCCAAGCTGTGCCGGAAGCATTTTTAAGAATTCTTCGCAGCATCGTCCTTGAGATACTTCCGGGAATCCTCCCTGCAGGAGAAAGGATATTTGGGTTCCCGGCTGTTCCTTTGCAGATAGACCTGCTAAAAACTCCAGCATAATCCCTGGCACATTCTCTACATAAAGCGGCAGGGCAAACAGGACATTCTCATTCTCTTCAAACGCAGCCTTTGCTCTCTTCCACTGTTTTCGGTCTGAGAGATACCAAGTCTCCGATGTATTCCCACTGCTATTCAAACCCGCGCCAAATGCAGCAAGGATCTTCGCAGTGTTGCTCTTAGACTTTGTACGGGCAGCACCGCTGATCATTACGAAATGCATACAGCCGCCTCCTTCCACGCTTCAATTGGATATGCCCCCAGACTGATTCCATGAAAATTCAAACAAAACCGACTCATCCAGTGTGATAAATAATCCTGATTTCCCTCACCTGCATATAGAAGCCCGAATTGGAATTCTTTTTTATAACGAGGAACATGGCGTGTCTGTCCGTTTTCAATTCTGGTATACATAGTCGCCATGGGCAGCATCCGGTCTATTATATTTTTCATTTTATAGCCAACAAATCCTAGTGTCGTATCAGAGATAAAAACAGTAACATCATATTGCAAATAAGCCCTTAGGATCTGTTCGTAATCATCTTTGACGGCGCAAATACCAGGTGTTTTTAACCAACAGGCATTGCATCCAATACAAGGCACTACTTCCATATCTTCTGTATAGAATACCCTACACTCCGCTACCTTTTCGGTAAGGTAACAGATTGCTTTTTCTGCCATTGGGTGATCCTTGGGTAATGTATTGATAATAAGCAGCCGCATTCTTTTCCCCCTTTCAGTTAATATGGCCGAAGACAAAACACCGGCCTTACAAATAATACTGTAAGGCCGGTGGAAACCCCCAAGTCAAGAGGGAAGTGCAATTAATTTTTAATCTTATTTTAGAGGAACCCATATTTTATAAACGTGTTTGTCTGCAATCTCATTTGGCATCGCCATACGGACAAAGATATACGCAATGCCGCGGAACACGGCCTGGTTCTTTTCTGCCCATGCATGGCACAGAGAAAACATCTTTTCAGGAACCGAAGTATCATTATTGTCTGCAAGCAATGTAGTATAAAGGCATTTTCCATGCTCCAGATAAATATATTGCTTTTCATGATCTGTCCTTCCAACAGGCTTTACTACATACATTTCAGATCCCTTATAACCTGTTTCATCAAAAGTAAGCGCACGAACCATGCTTGAAAGGATATCCTCATTCTCTACGTTGAGAAATCGCAGTACTTTATCTCTGTATTCTCCAAAAGATGCTACGGAAGGGAAACGCTCTGCCACATAATAAAGCGGCAGCTCCCGAACCTCAAGCTTACCACTATTCTCAAAAAAAACCTGACAGAAACGCTGTGTTTCCTTCAGGCGCTTCTGCATCTCGGAA
This sequence comes from uncultured Lachnospiraceae bacterium, assembly GCA_947643615.1. Lineage (GTDB taxonomy): Bacteria > Bacillota > Clostridia > Lachnospirales > Lachnospiraceae > Acetatifactor. The sequence continues at coordinate 699 of CANRWO010000081.1, read as the reverse complement.
AGCCTGTCAATCTGAGCCTGCAGAATGTCTGACTGCAACTGAAGCTTTACGGTATATTCCTCCGGTTTTGCCTCCAGCATCCCTTTGATTGCAACTGGTGAAAATCCTCGTTTCTTAAAGAAATCAATCACCATCAGACGGGACATATCAAACAGGTCAAATTCACGGTATTTATTAGATTTCCCTCTTTTCGGCTTGATCAATCCGATATCCTCGTAATAACGCAGGGTTTCACGGGTAAATCCCAGATGTTCAAAAATATCTTTCGTATGATAAACCGCAGATTCCACTGCCTCTGCTGCAAGGGCATCTCCAGTTGTCTGGCTTTCTTTCGCTTTAACAATGACTCTGGAATAACGCTTATCCAGAGGCTTTTGGGCGTCAGCAGGAATAAGCCATGTTTTCCCCTTTTTCACAGCACCTTCTATCCTTCCGGACTTGCAGTAATAGGCAACCATCCGGCTGGATACCTTCCATTTATCTGCAATTTCCGCAACAGTAAGATAGTTCATTTGCATCCCTCCTGCATCTATTATACTTCAGGTATCTGATATATACAAAAAACAACAGACTCTTTAAGAGACCTTCTTTCGTTGAAATGATTGACCCTGACCGCGTTGTCCTGACTCTACAGCTAGAAACTGATGGCAATCTCAAATTTCGAACAATAGTGTAACCAAGGCCTAAACGACCCTTATG
>CANRWO010000080.1 GCA_947643615.1 uncultured Lachnospiraceae bacterium | reverse complement strand
CTGATTCCTATCAACAAAGATTTTTACCCATAGACACAGAATTTTTTACAGCCTCGACCTAATTAATATGAAAAATCAATTATAATATCAAGTTCATTCTCCAGTAATTCTTTATTGGATTTTATATATTCCATAGCCTGGGCAATCTGAATTTCTATATCGTTTTCATTAGTTAAATTTTGTGTAAGGACAACTTTCTCTAAAAAGGCATTCCAGTAAGTTTCAAAATCCCAATAAACTGTGTCTTCAATCTTGTCTTCTCCGCATCGAAAAGCGTCATATCTGTCCTTATATAGCATTTGGATACTGATTGCTTTTCTTATATTTTGAGCTCCCTTATTCATTTCTTTTTCAATATTTGTGCCTGATTCTGTAAAAATAGCTGTTAAATCAGTATAATTTGGCATTGCTTCCAATTCATCCGTTATTTCTGATATGTAATTTTGTAATTCCTCATCGGTGGGCTCGAAACCCTGGTTGACAGCATACTGATAAAGTATTTCATTACGTTTTACTTTAGTTTCAATGAATTCAGCAGCCTGCTCCAGGGAGTATCCCTGCCTCAGGCAGTTTGTAAGTTCAGGCAATAGATTGTAATAGTCATCAAAGCCACTATTTGAGCTTAAAAATATTAACCAAAATATGTCGGGTATAATCACTTCACGGTTAAAAGCTATTTCCTTGCGGTCAATATAATTTTGAACAAAATCAGCGTTTTCGTAGATAGTACCATCCAAAGTTTCAGCATACCAGCAATTGTTTTCTTCCCAGAATAAAAATACATCTTTGTTACCGTTTTCGTAAATTAATGATATGGAATCAAAGGTTTTATTCATATCAATGTAATCGCCTTTATAAGGCTGGAGTGATTCCAGTTGCTGTATTAATGCGGCCAGGTTTTCTGCATCCAGACGGTCTGCAGGTATTTTGATGGAATTATATTGAATCGTTTGTATTTCATCTTTGTCAGGCAGCTTTACAGATTTGTCTTCTGTAGAACATCCCGTAATAGCCAGAGCCATACATCCTATTGCAGTAATTGTATTTAATATTTTTTTCATATTATCCACTTTTCCCGTTAATTTTTTCTCCATAAAAATGACAATTTGACCCTAAATAACCTTTTCGCCAATTGGTGAAACGCTTTATATCATCTACTGTGTTTTTTGTATCAACCGCAAAGATGAACGTTCTTACCTTACTACAAGACTTCTATTTATTCTGTTACGTTAATAAGGAACTACATGTATGTTCTATTAATAAATATATTATTTTTTAAAATAGATAATTTTAAAATAAAGTATTTATATAAAAATTATAAATATAGTATTATATATTGTCAATACAGTTATTGATAATTTAAATGAAAATAAATGAATATATGATTAATTTTCGAGGAAATAATCTATTACAGAAGTAGACGATTGATGCGCATTTACAGTATTTGATAAAAAAAGGATTTGTGAAAGCAGAAGGAAGAAAACATCTATATTATCCTTTGATACCTCACACAGAATATGACAATATACTTGCGACTCATGCGATAGAGCATTTATTTGACGGATCTTTGAAAAAATTTGTTGCTGCGCTGACTTCCAGCCGAACTCTCACTGGCCAGGAAATCAGCGCATTGAAAGCATTGAGGAAAAGAAAGGGATAATCAATCTTCTTCCTCGTTCTGCGCGGAGAGAGCCATGGAAAAAATGAATTCACTGCCTACTCCTTCCGTGCTGATTACATTAATATGTTCCCCGTGACAGTTAATGATCTCCTTCACAATAGACAGTCCCAGGCCGGTCCCTTTTTTGTCTTTACCTCTGGACAGATCGGATTTGTAGAATCGGTCCCAAATCATTTTCAAGTCATCTTTCGGGATACCTATACCTGTATCCTTGACGGAGACAAAAAGCTTGTTCTTTTTCAGGGAAGTTTCAATTTTAATGACAGAATCGTGGTGGCTGAATTTGATGGCATTGTCAATGAGGTTGTACAATACCTGTTGTATCCTGCCTACGTCCGCATTGACAAGCATTTCCTGCCCTGTCAGTATCAGTTCTATTGCAATGGTTTTTTTTCGGCAAGTGCCTTCAAAGGAAGCCGCAGTGTTGCGGATTACTTTGTTGATATCGAAATCTGTCCTGTCTAAAAGCATACCTTTTGTATTCAAGTTATTTAGCATCAGCAGGCTGTTCGTCAGCTTGGTAAGCCGGTCTGTTTCGTTTAAAACAATGTTCAGATACTTCTCGTGCATTTCCGGGGGGATTGTCCCGTCAATCATGGCTTCCAGGTAACCTCTGATCGAAGTAAGCGGGGATCGGAAATCATGGGAAACATTAGCCACAAACTTTTTCTGGTCATCCTCAGCCCCGGCAATCTGGCTGGCCATGTAGTTCAGACAGGCAGCCAGGTAACCAATCTCGTCGTCGCTCTCTACCTGGAACTCATAGTGCATATTTCCTTCGGCATATTGTTCCGTAGCGTAGGTGATTTTCCGAAGCGGCACATAAACAATTTCCGTGAAAAAAATCAAGATGATCAGGGAAAGAAGAAGCAGGATCACAAGTGTGATGTAAGAGATATTCAGAAGACTGTTGCAGGATACCTCTATTTCTGTCATTTCACAGTGAATGGTAACATAGCCTTTTACCTTGTAATTCGTGGTAATAGGGGCAATAACGCTCAATACATCCCCCTCAAAGCTACCAAAAAAATCCCCCACCATATAGTAAGAACCGCTGGTCACAGTGGGGTCAAACTCTTCAATCATAACCACTTCCTCTACATTAATGGGGGATTCTGTGTCCAGGACCAGCCGTCCGGAGGGATTGATGATCCGGATCACAGATTCCAGATAGACAGCCAGAGAATCCAGCTGTACTTTGACTGTCTCCAAATCTGTCTCACTGGTGTATAACCCGTTAGCGTAGGTGTTGGCTATTAAAGTGGCTTCCGAATAAAGGTTATCCGCTTTTTCACGGGTCAAGTGTTCCATAGTCATACTGGGCACAAAAGTAGTTACCATAATGAAGCTGAATATGCCAAATATGACATATGCCAGTATGAACTTTAAATAGAGGGTCTTTCTCATGAATTCCTTACCTCAAATTTATAGCCAATTCCCCAGATGGTGGATATTTTCCAGTTGGCGTGGTCTTTGATCTTCTCCCGCAGACGTTTGATATGTACGTCCACCGTACGGGTATCGCCGATGTACTCATATCCCCATATTTGATCCAACAGCTGTTCTCTGGTAAATACATGATTAGGGGAGGAAGCAAGGAAATACAAAAGCTCCAGTTCCTTAGGGGGCATGTCAATAGTCTGCCCCATATAGACCACGGAATAATTAGTCAGATTAATGGACAGGTTGGCATACTCCACACATTTATCATCCGAGTTTTCCGGTACGGCAGCTACAGGCTTGTAACGGCGTAATACTGCCTTGGCACGGGCCACAAGTTCCTTGGAATCAAAAGGTTTCTCAATATAGTCGTCTGCTCCCAGCTCCAACCCCAAAACTTTATCAAAGACTTCCCCTTTTGCAGACAGCATAATAATAGGTACGGAATATTTTGCGCGGACTTCCCGGCAAACCTGATATCCATCCATCCCCGGAAGCATGATATCCAATAGAATCAGGTTAGGTGAGAAGGTCTCCATGGAGGGCAGGACAGATTCCCCGTCATTGACGATCAAGGTCTCAAAGCATTCCTTGATCAGATAAAGTGAGATTAGCTCCGCTATGTTATTATCGTCGTCACAGATTAAAATTTTTTGTTTGTTGACCATATATATTCCTCATTTTCGGTTTTAGATTTCCACAGGCAATACTTTTGCAGATATCCCGACATCCATTATTTAAAAGTTACAATCGTAACGCCGGCATCTCCTTCGCCATATTCTCCCAAACGGTATTCTTTTACATATTTCAATCGTTTCAGGTGATTGTGGACAGCATTACGCAATGCGCCCGTACCTTTTCCATGAACTACCCTGACGCTGGGCAAGTGTGCCAGATAAGCATCGTCCAGGTATTTGTCCAGCTCTGCAATGGCCTCATCCACCGTTTTCCCCAACAAATTGATCTCAGTAGAAACGGAGAAGGATTTGGACATTTTAAGCTTGCTGGTATTGGTCCTTTGAAGGGAAGGGGTAGAAACAGCTGAGTCCTCTGTCAAAACCAGGTCGTTTATGTTCGTTTGGGTGCGCATAATGCCGCATTGTACAAAAAGATTCCCTTTTGCGTCGGGCAGTGTGTTTACAATACCTTTTAACCCCATGGACACAATTCTGACGGTATCGCCCTTCTTTAATTTTTTGGGGTCTATAGCCTTTTTATCGGATTGCTTCTGGGATGAATTGTTTTTAAGGGAAAGTTTTTCATTTTTATCGGTTATCTTATCCCTGATCTTCTGGCGCTTTTTCTCCAGTTCCCTGATGTCGGCGCCCATGCCGACTTTATTAAAGTCGCGGATCGTCTCATCCGCCACTTCCTTTGCCTCTTGCAGGATTTCCCTGGCTTTTTCGTTTGCTTCCCTTAGGATCTTATCTTTTGCCCGGTCAATCTTTTCATTTTTCTTTTGTAACTGATCCTGCAGGGTACGGATACGTTCTTTATAATCCGCAATCTCCTTCTGTTCTTTTTCGATAGTGACACGGCTCTGCTCTAAGTCGGCGATAACATCTTCAAAGCTTTTTTCCTCTTTGCCGATCTGTTCCTTTGCGGCATTAATGATATCGTCTGAAAGTCCCAGCTTGGAGGAAATGGCGAAGGCATTACTCTTGCCGGGAATGCCAATTAGCAGCCTGTAGGTAGGCTGCAGGGTCTCCACACTGAATTCACAGCAGGCGTTTTCCACAAAGGAGGTGGAAAGGGCATAAATTTTCAATTCACTGTAATGGGTGGTAGCCATGGTGCGGATGCCTCTGTCATGAAGGAAATTGAGGATGGAAATGGCCAATGCTGCACCCTCCGTAGGATCGGTTCCCGCCCCAAGCTCATCAAACAGGCACAGGGAATCCGCATCTGCATGTTTCAAAATGTGGACAATGCTTTTCATATGGGAAGAAAATGTGGATAAACTCTGTTCTATGCTCTGTTCATCGCCAATATCCGCATAAACCTCCGTAAAAATAGAAAGCTCCGAACGGTCCAGGGCAGGGATATGCAGTCCTGCCTGCCCCATCAATGTAAATAAGCCCACTGTTTTCAGTGAAACCGTTTTCCCCCCGGTATTGGGACCGGTGATGATCAGCAGGTCAAAGTCTTTGCCCAAGTGGATATCGATGGGAACTACTTTTTTCTTGTCCAAAAGAGGATGACGGCCTTTTCGGATATGAATAAAGTGATCCGTGTTAAAAACAGGTTCTGTACCGTTCATATCCATGGCCAGCTCTGCCCTGGCAAAGATAAAGTCCAGCACGGTCATGATTTTTTGGTTATCTGCAAGCTCTTCCGTATGCTCGCCGGCCTGGGCGCTGAGAGATGCAAGTATAATGTTGATCTCTTCCTGCTCCTGGAGGTCTAATTCTTTCAGTTCATTGTTCAGGCTGACTACGGCAGCAGGCTCAATAAAGAAAGTAGAGCCGGTGGCGGACTGGTCATGTACCATGCCGTTTACCTGTGCTTTGTACTCTGATTTGACGGGGATACAGTAACGGTTATTCCTGGTAGTGATGACGGCGTCCTGCAAATATGTGCGGTAAGGGCCATTCAACATGGATGTCAGCTGTGAGTGAATCTTTTCGTTGGTCAATATCATGGAACGGCGAATACTTTTCAGCCTGGGACTGGCGTCGTCTGCTATCTCCTCCTCTGACAAGATACAGCGGTTGATTTCGTTTGCCACCTGGGTCAGGGGAGTCAGCTGTTCAAAATAAGCATCCAGTGAATCCTCCGGGGCATCATCCCTGTCTTTTTTACCATATGTCTTTATGCGGTTTACATTGTCCAGAAAAGAAGCAATCTTTAAAAGCTCCGAAATGGAAAGGCTGCTGCCAATATCCAGGGATTTAATGGAAAAACCTAAATTGGCGTTGTTTCCAAAGGAAGTGCTTCCAAATTTGAACAGACGGTTCAAAGCATCTTTGGTTTCCTTCTGCATCTGACGGATCTGTGAAAGGTCTGTAGAAGGCGTAAGTTCCTTGCAGAGTTTTTTACCCGGCTCGGAATCTGCCTTTTCTGTCAAAAGGTCAATTATTTTGTTATATTCTAATGTTTTTAATACTTTCTGGTTCATCTATACTCCATTCCTTAAATTGCTATATTTATATTGTGTCTGCACATCTATATTATATTGAAAAGCATGTGAATAATCAATGAAAGTTTACAGAAACCGTGACCCGAAACAATCTTAAGGATATGAAAGCCATTATAGCAGAAAAGCCGTACTTTCCCTAAAATACGAAAGTACGGCTTTACACAGAATCCATTACTTATTAAAGAGTCCTTTTAGAGAATCAACAGCGTCTGAAACCTTATCTGTCGTAAGCTTTGCTTTCACACCTTTTATAATTTGATCCACAATTTCGTCGGGAAGGTCCACCCCAAGAATATTTTCCAGGGCCTTTACCGGTTCCGTCTGGAATTGCTCCTGGAGAGCCTTGTCCTTTGTGATTTTTTCTACTACTTTTGTTATTTGTTCTTTCAAATCCATTTTGTTATTTCCTTTCTTTTTCCAATACTGTGGTAATAGGTTAAAAAGACAAAGATAGCAATTAAGGCAATGATTTTACGGAAACTTCCCCCCTTTTTCGCCCAGTTGATCATCTGTGATATCCTTGCATCTTTTTCTTCTATTGAGATACCTCGATCTTTTTCGGTAAAATACAGCAACAGGTATGACATCCCTGCCGCCATGGCAATAGTGGCATAAATATGTAAGTGTTCGGAATTGCCTGTCTTTGGTTCTGTAGTTCCCCCGTTGCCTGTTTTACTGCCCGTTTCGTTGTGCTGGGCATTTATGGGTTTATCAGTGGATATATTGTCGTTGGTGTTATCATTATCGCCGCCGGGAGAATCAGGGTTATTTTCGCTTTCGTCACCACCGGGAGAACCAGGTTTTTCTTCGTTTCCGCGGCCGTCAGCTTTGACATTCCGCTATGCTATATTGATTATAATTCCATATGTTGGAGGATGTAAAGAAAAACATTTATTTTCCTGAAGCAAAATACTGAATTTTGGAACAACAGTCAGTGCACAAGAGCATATATCTGATGGACGTGCACATCTTTACAATTTTACTGCGATTGGGTATACTTACTGTACATATCCTTTACGTGCATGGTAAGGCGACGGATATTTGTTTCCCGGGACATGGACGGTTATATGGGGTTTGGACAGTGTTTCAGTGTATTACAATATGGGCAGAATAGGAAAGGAGCCGCTATGTCTGACAGGGAATCCGGTAATCAGAATGATTTTATGATAGAGAAAATCAAGCAGCGTCCCATCAACAGGAAAAAACTGCTCAGGAGGACGATCCTTACTGCTTCCATGGCAGTGATATTCGGATTGATCGCGTGTTTTACTTTCCTGGTCCTGGAGCCTGTGATCAATAACTGGCTGTATCCGGAGGAAGAACCTCAGACAATTGTGTTTCCGGAGGATCAGAGAGAGATGGCGCCGGAAGAAATGTTGGCAGAAAATTTACCTACAGAAAGTCCTGCACCTACGGTCAAACCAGAAACGGAGAGCATTATGTTGGAGGAGGAGCAGGTACAGGCTATTTTAGACAAAGTGACGCTGGATAAGGACAGTTATGTCCAATTGTATGAAAGCCTGAATGATTTTATATATTTTTCGGATGAGCTTGCGGAACAGGCCAGTATCTGTCAATATATGGTAACGATACGGGGTATTTCCTCCAATATAGACTGGTTCAACAATGTACAGGAGAGCGACAGCCAGGCTTCCGGCGTCATTATTGCCGATAACGGTAAGGAATATCTTATTCTGGTAGATTATACGTCTCTGAAGAATGCGGACAGCCTTGTATTGGATCTGCAAAACGGATATTATCAGATCGAAGCAACTTTAAAAGGTTTGGATCCCTCCACGAATCTTGCCGTAGTGGCGGTAAACCAATATAATATACCCGTTGAGAGTATGGAGGCTGACGGATTGGCGGTGGCCCCTATGGGTTCTTCCAATTCGCGTACTTTGGTAGGAACTCCCGTGATTGCCCTGGGAAGTCCCATGGGCATCAGTGGCTCAGTGGGTTACGGAATGATCACGGCTTCCACCACATTATCTACCGTGGACAGAAACTACAAACAGCTCTTAACGGATATTGTGGGAAGCCGAAAGGCAAGCGGCGCCCTGTTCAATTTAAAAGGGGAGCTGATCGGGATGATTGCCGGCAGTAAGACCAGTTCCGACACGGGAAATGTGATCAATGCCTATGGCATATCCGAATTAAAAAAAGTAGTGGAGAAAATGTCCAATGAAAATAAACTGCCTTATATGGGCATCAGCGGCGGAGATGTGCCCACATCTGCGCATGTCCACAACGAAATTCCTTATGGGGCATTTGTAAGGGAAGTCGCCATGGATTCCCCTGCAATGCTGGCAGGGATCCAGCAGGGGGATATCATTATTACCGTAAATGAAAACCTGATTACCAGTTTTAGCGATTATTCCGCTATTTTGATGCAGATAGAGCCGGGAGAGGCTGTAAGCCTTACCGTGATGCGCCAGGCACAGGAGGAATATAAGGAGATGAACTTCAACATTGTGTTGGGGGAGCGCAAATGAGTGGGACTTTGATGTAATAAATTAACCATGATTCAATTTTAATAAAATTTTTGAGTGTCTTATTAAGAAGATGGGAGGAACAAAATGAAATATATCAAAGAATTAAAAGAAGGGGACAGGGTGTTTGACATTTACCTGTGTAAGCATAAGCAGGCAGCCGTGACAAAAAACGGTAAAAGTTATGAGAATGTGATTCTCCAGGACCGGACCGGTACCATGGATGCAAAGGTGTGGGAGCCTAACAATCCGGGAATCAGCGATTACAGTGCCTTGGATTACATAGAAGTGTATGGGGATGTGAATAATTTTCAGGGGAACCTGCAAATTAGCATTAAGAGGATACGTGTCTGCAGGGAGGATGAATATGACCCTGCGAATTACCTTCCCATAAGTTCCAAGGGAATTGAACCCATGTACCAGGAATTGCTGGAGCTGGTAAAAAGCATAAAAGACCCTTATTATAAAAGCCTGCTGGAAGCCTTTTTTGTTAAAGATGAAGAATTTGTGCAAGCCTTTAAAAAATCTTCCGCTGCGAAAACGGTACATCATGGGTTTGTAGGCGGCTTATTGGAGCATACTTTAAGCGTAACGAAACTCTGTGATTATTACTGTACCGCGTATCCGGTGCTGAAAAGGGATTTGCTGCTGACTGCGGCTATGTGCCATGATATTGGGAAAATAAAGGAAATCTCTCCGTTTCCGGAAAACGATTATACGGATGACGGACAGCTGTTAGGGCATATTGTGATGGGTTCCCAGATGGTGGCCGAATATGCTGCCGGAATACCAAACTTTCCTCATGGACTCCTTACCCAGGTACAGCATTGCATCCTGGCGCATCATGGGAAATATGAGTTTGGCTCCCCCAAGATCCCTGCCTTGATGGAGGCGTTGGCTCTGAACCATGCGGATGATACGGATGCGAAATTGGAGACATTTAAAGAAATATTGGAGAACAACAGTGGCAATAAGGGTTGGTTTGGCTATAACAGGCTGTTTGAATCCAATTTGAGGGCTACAAGGACAGGGGAATGATTTTTATTAGTATATTGGAAAAATCAGCCATACTGAATCGGAATCAGGTAAAATAAATTAACGACAATAGAAAGGATTGGTTTCAAGATGAAAGTAACGGAAGACATATTGTATGTGGGGGTCAATGACCATCAGGTCGATTTATTTGAAGGGCAATATCCGGTTCCAAACGGAATGTCTTATAATTCCTATGTGATCCTGGATGAAAAAATTGCCGTGATGGACACGGTTGACCAGGCCTTTGGACAGCAATGGATGGATCGTGTGGAAGAGGCATTGAAAGGCCGGATGCCGGATTACCTGGTCATACAGCATATGGAACCGGATCATTCCGCCAATATCCCTTTCTTTTTGCAGAGATATCCTGAAGCAAAAGTAGTTGCCACTCCTCCCGCATTTAAAATGATACAACAGTTTTTCGGGTTGGACCTTGGGGAAAAAGCCGTGGCTGCGGCGAATGGCGGAGAGATTTCCCTGGGAGGGCATACGTTGCAATTCGTATATGCGCCCATGGTTCATTGGCCTGAAGTAATGATGACCTATGATAAAAAGGACAAAGTGCTTTTTTCTGCGGATGGTTTCGGAAAGTTCGGCGCTTTGGATGTGGAGGAGGATTGGGCGGACGGCGCCCGCCGCTATTACTTCGGCATTGTGGGAAAATATGGCGTACAGGTACAAAATGTGCTGAAAAAGGCAGCAGGATTGGATATTCAGGTAATTTGCCCCCTGCATGGGCCTGTGCTATCGGAGAATTTGGAGTATTATCTGAACCTGTATGATATCTGGTCTTCTTATGAGGTTGAAAGTGAAGGTGTTGCTATTGCCTATGCATCTATCTATGGACATACCCGTGAGGCGGCATTGTACCTGGCAGAGCTTCTGGAGCAGAAAGGCGTGAAAGCCGTGACCCATGACCTGGCAAGGACAGATATGTCAGTAGCGGTGGAAAATGCCTTCCGATATGGCAAGCTGGTGCTTGCAAGCAGTACTTACAATGCCGGAGTGAATCCGTTTATGAATGATTTTATCACACGCCTGTTGGAACGGAACTACCAGAAACGGACTATTGCATTGATTGATAACGGTTCCTGGGCGCCTGTGGCTGCTAAGACTATGCGGGGAATGTTTGAAAAAAGCAAGGAAATCACTTTTACGGAAAATACCGTAACCTTGCTGTCTGCTATGAAACCTGAGAATAAACTACAGCTGGAGGCACTGGCAGAGGAATTGTCAAGGAGTACCTGTAATTGATGCAGGTTCTTATAGCCTGATGTTTGTACAGGCTATTTTCACAAAGTGCAGAAGCTTGCATTTTGTAAAATGTGGCATATAGCCTGCAGAGAACAATTTTGCTGCTTATTCTGGAGCAGATGAATTACAACAAAAGCTTCAGTTGCCGAAAAATATCTTTATAATTTGACAGACAGTGAGAAATGGGGATCAACATGAATAAAATTTACCGAAAAAACGACTGTGTCAGAGTGTCAATTGTTGATATGGGCATAGAGGGTGAGGGGATTGGCAAAGCGGACGGTTTTACCCTGTTTGTAAAAGATGCCGTGCCCGGAGACATTGTTGAGGCAAAAATAGTAAAAAGTAAAAAAAATTATGCTTATGCAAGGTTAGAGAAGGTGATAACACCTTCTCCTTTTCGTGTAGAACCCAAATGCATTTACCACAGGCAATGTGGCGGCTGCCAGCTTCAGGTATTATCCTATGAGAAACAACTGGAATATAAACAACAAAAGATCCGCAATAACCTTATCCGCATCGGTGGGTTTCCGCCGGAGTACATAGACAGCAAAATGGATCCCATAATTGGCATGGAAAACCCCTATTATTACCGGAATAAAGCACAATATCCTGTAGGAACGGACAGAAACGGAAATATTATTACCGGGTTTTATGCCGGCAGGACACATACGATTATTGCCAACACGGAGTGCCATTTAGGCGCTCTGGAAAATCAGGAGATATTGGAGGTTATTTTAGAACATATGCGCCGGTTCGGCATCCCTGCATATGAGGAATCTACCGGAAAGGGCCTGATACGCCATGTGTTGATCCGAAAAGGGTTTGTGAGCGGAGAGATTATGGTTTGCCTTGTAATCAATAAAGATGTCGAAACAACTCAGAAAACGGTTGAAAAAGGTAACGGAACATATCCGGGGGATTTCACTACAGAAGACAGTCCCGTAGGTATGGAGTTCATTCCAGAACAGAGTATATTGCTTGAAAAATTAACAGCAATAAAGGGCATGAAAAGTATTTCCGTCAGTATCAATGCAGAACGTACAAATGTGATTATGGGGAAAGAGATTATCCATCTGTGGGGCAGTCCCGTTATTTCCGATACGATCCATGTCAGGGATATGCAGAGGGAAGGATATCCGTTTACCGGACATGAACTTACCTTCCATATTTCACCTCTGTCCTTTTATCAGGTGAACCCGGTTCAGACAGAGAAACTGTATAGCCTTGCTTTGGAATACGCAGGATTGACCGGAAGGGAGATTGTCTGGGATCTGTACTGTGGTATCGGCACGATTTCCCTGTTTTTGGCAGGCAGTGCGCGGAAAGTTTACGGTGTGGAAGTTATTCCCCAGGCGATTGAGGATGCCAAGGAAAATGCCAAAAGGAACGGTATCCGTAATGTGGAATTTTATGTTGGAAGGGCGGAAGAAATCTTACCGGAATTTTACGGCAGGGATACCCGTGCCGAGGAATACGGGGTAAAAGAAGCGGACAATAAGGTGCCACATAATGAAAACATGGGAAGGAACAAAGCGGAAGACAAGGAAACCCATAATGAAAATGTGGGAAGGAACAAAGCGGAAGTCAAGGAGGCTTTCATTGAAAATGTGAAAAAGAGAAAAGCGGAAGATAAACTAGCCGTATATGGGATTGGTGAAACAAAGGAAAAAGACTCCGATATGCTGCACCCTGATGTCATTGTGGTAGACCCTCCCCGAAAAGGCTGTGATGAAGCCTGCCTGGATATTATGTTAAAAATGAAACCGTCGCGGATCGTATATGTGAGCTGTGATTCCGCTACATTGGCAAGAGATCTGAAGGTGCTGTGTGACGGTGGGTATGAGATCAGGAAGATCAGGGGAGTAGACCAGTTTGGGATGACGGTGCATGTGGAGTGCGTGTGCCTTATTGTCCAAACTAAAGTTGATACAATGTACCAAAGTAGGAACTTACCATGACAAAATGGATTTTATCCGTTATGCCTGCGCCTATTTTCTGACAACGCAGCAATTATTTGGATGGAAGTAAGGTGGATTATTTTAAACGACTGATCCGATATGGATGTTCCTGTTGCGGGTTTGCAGGAACACAGATATAATGTATCTGAAGTGACAAGGCTGACACTGAACCGATTGACGCGGAAGAAGTATCTGTTCGGAGAAGAGAAAATCTGTTAGTCTTTTTGGGCAGAGAGATTTGAAATATGAATTGGAATGAGGTGCAGTTTTGGATATATCAGGATTATTGGAAAAAAAGAAACGGTATGAAGCGGTAAAGGATAACATTCCGGAAGCGACAAGGATATCATTGGAGAATGCTTTCGAGGTGGAATATACCCATCATTCAACTGCCATCGAAGGAAATACGCTGACCTTGATGGAAACAAAGGTGGTGCTGGAAGACGGGATTGCAATCGGCGGGAAATCCCTCCGGGAGATTTATGAAGTGGTAAACCACAATAAGACATACCGATATGTGAAAGAGTGCATCAGTAAAGGACTCGCGTTGGAGGAAAACATTGTAAAGGATATTCATGCCCTGCTTATGGAGAATATCTTTATCGGCGGCATCTACCGAAGGGAAGAGGTGGTAGTCAGCGGAGCAAGCCATACGCCGCCTGCAGGTAATGAAATGTACGCACAGATTAAGAACTTTTATGTGGAGCTTTCCGGGAAAAAGGATTGAATGATATCGAACTGGCGGCGTGGACACACGCTGAGTTTGTGAGGATACATCCTTTTCTGGACGGAAACGGCAGGGCATCAAGACTGCTTATGAATTATCAGCTGATGGCAAAAGGCTCTCTGCCTGTATACATTGCGAAGGAGGACAGGCTGGCATATTATAACGCGCTGGACCAATATGCCACGTATGGCAGGCTGGATGATTTTACAGATATGATAGTCTTGCTGGAGGAGAAAAAGCTAGACAAGTATTTGGATCTGGCCGCCATACAGAAGCAGGAACCGCCGACACAGATCATGTAAATAATATCGTACAAAAAAGACTAGAAGAAGTATCAGACGAAAAGTTTGGTACTTTTTTGTGCCTGAAAGCATAACATATCAGCTTTACAGAAAACAGGAGGGAACAATGACAAACAAAAACAGAAAGAAAAAAATGGAGGAACAGATGCCGGGGGAGGTGATGCTGAAAGGTTCTGGACATGATTGCCCTGTCTGTGATTCAGTTTTATACGGGCCATTACATTTGCGGCAATACTTACCGCAGCGTGTGGGCGCTCAGGGAATATCCGACTGCCACGGATGAACAGGCAATCCTGCGTCATTTGGTGGAAAAGGACGGTGTCACGTTGCGCATTTATACAAGATAGGTGACCCTCGAAGAGGAAAAAGATTATCAGTAATGCGGCAAATAAAAACCGCATGAAACAGGGAAATCTGTATCGCATTATCCAATTGACCAATTTCTTCCGTATCCAGCATATCCAAGAAATCGTCCACACACAGCAGCTTATTGCCCTGTTAGCGGAACGAAAAAGCCGTTAACAGAGTATGATGAAAACCTGTTTGACCTGACCGTAAAGGAAATACGGATATCGGAAAAACACGACATCACGTTCTGCCTGCACAACGGCTTGAAACTGACAGAGAAGGAAGGAGGGGACAGGGATGCAGTGGCATATGCCGATCGGATATAAAGTCGTAAACGGCAGGATAACCGTGTATGAGGAACACCGTAGAATAATGGAAGAAATCTTCCGGGATTACGACAGCGGGATATCAACATTAAAGATTACTGAAGGGTTAAAGGCGAGGGGCGTATGCAATGCCCATGACAGGGCGGCATGGACGCACGCTTCCATTGGCAGGATTTTAGAAAACCATAATTATTTCGGTACGGAATACTACCCGCAGATCGTAGACAGGGAATTGTTTAAGCGGGTGCAGGAGCGCAGGGAATAGGTGCATGCGGAAAAAGGCAGGGGATGCCACAGGCCGGGCAGGGATGAGAGAATCCTGTTCGGCGGTGTCATAACCTGCGGAGAATGCGGGGAACCCTACAGTCATATCCAGTCCCATAATAAAACGAGGAGCGGCGGGACGGCGAAGTGGAAATGCAAAAATTATATCTACCAGAACCGCC
>CANRWO010000079.1 GCA_947643615.1 uncultured Lachnospiraceae bacterium | reverse complement strand
CTGCTGTACGCTTTGAACGGCGGTGTTGACGAAGTTACCAAGAAGCAGGTTGGTCCTAAGTACCGTCCTGTTACAGGCGATGTTCTTGACTATGATGATGTAATGAGCAAGTTCATCGATATGCTGGAGTGGCAGGCAGATGTTTATGTAAACACCCTGAACATCATTCACTATATGCATGACAAGTACTGCTACGAGAGAGCAGAGATGGCTCTTCATGACAGAGACGTTAAGAGATATTTCGCAACCGGTGTTGCAGGTCTCTCCATCGTGGCTGACTCCCTTTCCGCAATCAAGTATGCAAAGGTTGAGGTTGTTCGTGACGAAGACGGCATTATCGTTGACTTCAAGACCACTGGCGACTTCCCTAAGTACGGCAATGATGATGACCGCGTAGACGAGATCGCACAGGAAGTGGTTCATAAGTTCATGACTGCTATCAGACGTCATCATACCTACAGAAACGGTGTGCCTACCACCTCCATCCTGACCATTACCTCCAATGTTACCTATGGTAAGGCAACTGGTAATACTCCTGATGGACGTAAGAAGGGCGAGCCTTTTGCACCCGGCGCTAATCCGATGCACGGCCGCGATACCCATGGTGCGGTAGCATCCCTGTCTTCCGTATCCAAGCTTCCTTTCAATGATGCACAGGACGGTATCTCCAATACCTTCACCATCATTCCCGGGGCTCTGGGCAAAGAAGACCAGGTATTTGCCGGTGATATCGAACTTGACCTGAACAAATAAATTGCCGGCGACACGATATCACCGTGTGATTTCGAACTTGACCTGAACAAATAAATTGCCGGCGACACGATATCACCGTGTGATTTCGAACTTGATTTGAATCGGCAATAAAATTCCTAATATATTTAGGATAGAGAGGATATACGATGGACGAGAAAAATATGATTGATGACCTTGTAAAGATGCTGGATTCCGGCATGACCGAAGGTGTGGGACACATCAATGTGGACTATGACGACCAGCAGGCGGATCAGTCAAAGAACGTTCAGACAATGGGCTGCACGGACTGTTCCAGGACTCCGTTGGCCTGCAGTGTACCTACTCTTCACCAGGGACTGGATGACTACCAGTAATTTGGTCCCCGGAAATTGTAAATTGCTCACAAAAGTATTTGTAATGAAACAATCTTAATGCAGGTGCATAGTATGTTCAGAGGTTCGATATACTCTCCCGCAGACCTGCCCCTGCATTAAGGAATATCAGAATAGGAGGAAATTATTATGGCAGCAAGTGAAGCACAGGTTAACAACCTTGTAAACTTATTAGATGGTTACGCTACAAAGGGCGGACATCACCTCAACGTAAATGTACTGAACAGAGATACATTGTTGGACGCTCAGAAGCATCCTGAGAATTACCCTCAGCTTACGATCCGTGTGTCCGGGTATGCAGTTAACTTTATCAAGCTGACTCCCGAACAGCAGGCTGATGTTATCTCCCGTACCTTCCATGAGGCAATCTAACCGGAAAAGGCTTATATGTAAATAGCACATTTACGGTATATTCTATGAAATAAGGAACCCCCGCCTGAAATATCAGGCGGGGGTTCTTTTACCACCGAACAGCTTTCGGCCTTATCAAGGAAGCTATAAATTCCCTACAATCCTACCGTCAGCCATCTCAATCACTCTGTCACACTGTACCGCTATATCCATATCATGGGTGACAAGCAGGATTGTCTTACCTGCATTATGCGCATAACCGACCAAAAACTTGATTATGCTGTCTCCGGTCTTGGAATCAAGCGCCCCGGTGGGTTCATCGGCAAATAACATCTGAGGGTCGTTTACGATGGCCCGCAGAATTGCCGTCCTCTGCTGTTCCCCTCCCGACATCTGACGGGGAAATAATCTCCTCTTTTTATCCAGCCCCACTCCCTTGATCCAACGATCCAATTCCCTTTCATTTACTTTACCTTTGTCGGAAAAGCATAATGGCATTCTGATGTTCTCCTCGCAGGTGAGTTCCGGGATCAAATGATAATTCTGGAAAAGGATCCCTATGTTTTCATTTCGGAAATGTTCCTGTTCCGCCGTGCCTTTTTTATAAAAGTCAGTTCCCAGCAATTTTACCAAACCGCTTGTAGGTGCGTCAATTCCGCTAACAATAGATAATAAAGTACTTTTTCCGCATCCGCTCTTCCCCACAATGGCCGTAATCGTCCCCGCCTCCAGTGAAAAACAGATATCTTTAAGTATCACCTGTTTCTGCCCTTCATTCTCTACAGACTTCCCCACATGATGGATCTCCACCGTTTTCCGCATACAAACATCTCCTCCCTTATTCCCCGGCTCCAAACCTTCCGGCAAACCCACGCGTAGCAACTTATGCCTATTATCTGCGGGTATGACGGCTACTCATCCCTGATCGTCCCCGTCCCTACATTCCTTGCATTAGCATACCCCGCGGCCTGGCAGCACAGGAATATGAAGGCGGCTGCAAGAGCCGTGGCCCCGGCGGTAATTGGCAAAGAAAGCGGAAAATGTTTTTTCAGGCCGAAATAGAAATAAAATTCCCCACAAACCATAATAGTAAACGATACCGCCAGGGAGGAGATCAGCGCGATCAAGATATATTCATAAAATATGACCCTCTGTGCTCTCGCAAAAGATGCCCCAAATATCCGGTACAAATATACTTCCGTTCTTCTGTCTGAAAGGTCGCTTCTGATAACGGTATAAAAAACGGCTGCCGTCACCAACGCCACCATGCCCGTCACCAGCAAAAGGATTTCCAGATAATCAGACATCATCCTCTTTATTTCATCAATCAGGCCGGAGGCGGACTCCATATGACATGACATACCTGTCAGGATTCTGCCTGCTGCTCTTTCCTCTTCTAAGGACACATCCAACAGGAAAATCGGACTCCAGGAATTATCAATGCCTAGTTTCCAGTCCGACTTATTCACCAGAAAACTATAATTCACAAGGCTGAGATATTGGCTGTCTTCCAGCATCCCAAGGCTGCGTACTCTGCTGCCAAACAATTCCGATGCCTCCCCATTTGCAACTCCGCACCGTGCCGCAAAATACTCCTCTGTTCGAAAATTGCCCTCCGGCACAGAGAAATGCGGGTTTCCGTCTGTCTGGCTGTCGATTACCAGCGCCCAGAACTTTCCTTCTTCACCGTCCATGCCTTTTAGCTGTGAATAATCCATAAGTTTTGAATAACCAAAGGTATATGTAAACCCATTTCCGTCCAGGCAGTCCTTTATTTGTTCTTCCTGCCCGTCATCATCTACCCGTACCAGAACGGTAAATCCCATATTGTCTTGGTAAGCGCTTCTCAGCATCCCGCTGATATTAAATCCTATATTAGCTGCCAGACAGAAAAATATGGTGCCGATGGATATTAATACGCAGAGCAGTGCATCCCTTTTATTTCTGCTGCATAAAAAGCAAAAACTTAAATCCTTCGCCCTGTTTACCTTACGGGCCTTCCTGCTCTTTTTTGCAAAAATGCCGAAAAAAAGGTGGAATATGGAAAACAGCACTGTGGACAGAAACACTGCCACGATTCCCACAGCCCATAAAGAATTCCTTTTGACGTGGAAGGCCAGGACAGCGTAGGACAAAATCCCCACCACTTCCGCCGCCAGGATATATAAGCTGTCATGCCGCCCTCCCTTCCCTTTTCGTCGGTATAGGGCCTGCGCCATAGGTTTTTCCGCCATTCTGAAATCAATATATAAATTTCCGAAAAAGATCAGAAAGGCAACCAATCCAAAAGTTTCACAAAACACCACCATGGACTGGGCGGAAAGCAATGCCACTGACTGCAATGGGGCACCGGGCAGTAAGGCTTCGGGCCACAATATTTTCCCGGAAAAATGCAAAAACAGCGGGTATCCGCAGCCAAAACCCACACAGGATGGGAGAAAGGAAAACAACGCTGCATCTAAAAGCGCCTTAACTGTCAGATCCTTTTTCCGCATTCCGAATATGTGCATCATGACAACAGACTTTTCGTATGATTGATTCCGAAATCCGATCAGGCACGCCCCTCCTGCCGCACCGACACATATGGCTGCAATCCCAATGAACCCCAAAATATTTTCCATACTTTGGTATGCAAACAAAATCCCTTCCGCATCACCTGCAAATTCCGTCCCCGCCAATTGGTTTTGAATGAAATCCACATTATTTTTCTGTACAAGCAATACCATTGAAATTGCTGCCGCCATAATCGAAAAAAGAAGAAATAATGTAAAATTCTCCGGCAGCTTCCTCCGGTACAATTTTAAAAATAAAGATGTCCTCCCCACTCTGCCTCCAATCCGGTTCCGGATCTGCCTGCTATTCCCTTTTCAGCCGATACAAAACCGGCATTAACAGCAGATCCAGAGCCACACCATACCAAACTGTCAGCAACAGAACCGAGACCGTCCTAAGCAATTCCTCCGCATCCCCCACTTTTGACAGTATTGGTATTAACTGCCCTAGAAATAGGAATGCCCCTGCCAATAGATTCAATACCATCACCGTTTTTACTGCTCCTGCCGATCTTTTGGCCTGCCCCGGGTCTGTTTCAGCCTTCCCAAAGCAAAGGGGAAATGCCCTCGCAAAATCTGCTGCCGCCCCGGACAGGCCCAATAAGCCGGATACGATCCCCACAAGAAACAGCTGGGAAGGCACATCAACAAAACGGGTCATATCATTTAATCCGCTGCCATACATAGACGTGGCATATAACCCTACAAAAACGGCCACGGTTACAAAAAGGAATCCAATTGCAAGGCACAGGATCACCGTTTTCGAACGCTTCCTCTGCACGTCGCTTTCCTTAATAAGTTCTCTCATATTTTCTTCCGCACGGCCGGAATAATGTTCATCCAGAATATCCTCCCCTGAAAAAAATTCATTGATATTAATCTGAAGTGTCCGGCACAATTCTTCCATAACCATGCTGTCCGGAATGCTCTTGCCCCTTTCCCATTTCGAAACAGCCTTATCCGTTATTCCAACCTGCTCCGCAAGCTGCTTCTGCGTCATTCCCATTTTCTTTCTCTTTTCAGCGATATACTTTCCGGTTTTTTCCTGATCAAACATGTGTACCTCCTTGGGGTTACCGTACCATTTCCTCCGGTAGAGCGCAACCTACCCACAGTAGAATCAACATTCTACCGACTCTACCCACATTAATTTATCCATCTTTGTGCGGCCTTTGCCACAATTTCAAACAATTCCCGCCATCAGCCAAACAAGCTTCACAGCCGTACAGACGAGAAAGTATTCAGGCAACACTTTGGGGGGTCCTGGAGATTTTCGCCGAGAGCCTGGAAAACAGGCCCTCATATCCATATAATGACAAAATCAGAAATGCCGGAGAATATAAGATTAAATAGCGCGCCCTGGCCTCAAAAAGCATCAAAAAAACAAGCAATCCACATAACATGATGATCAGAAACGCCTTGTGAAAAACTTTATTTTTTTTATCAATAAACAATAATACAATGCCCAGCAGGATCTGCATCCAGACCAGCTGCGCCAACTCACAATACAATGTAAAATATTTCCCTTCAGGGTAAAAAATTTCTCTGTAAATATCATTTAGAAAATTGTCATGCTCAGGTATGGAATAGAAAAATATCCCTTCATCCCCCCAGGAAAAAGTGCCGTTATTGACAATATATATCAGCTTTGTCAGGTAATGTTCCCTCTTCTGTTCCGGTGTCATCTGCCCCCAACGCACGCCAATCTCATCCCAGATCAATTGCTTTTTCGCCTCATACGTGGGTATATTTACTGCAAATTCCCGGTCATCCGGACTGAAACCGCCCTTGGTATCCATATTCATTCCCATCATAATATAATGATTGGGCGGAAGCTCCTGTTCATGGTCAAGCCGGAAGGATAAACTGTATTGGATCCAGGAGACCATGCCCTGGCCCGCCCCCCAGACAATAAGGCAGCTCAGCGCCAAAATCCCCAATTCCTTCCACCTCTGTTTCCATTTACTGATAAATCCGGGAAGATACAGTATGACTGCCGCAAACAGCGGAAAAATACAGGTAGGCTTAATGTGATAGCCAAACAGCGCGGCAAATGCAAGCACCGGCCATTTGAGCACAGGTTTCTCCAGGCAATACACTGCCCATATCCCCAAAGACACAAACAGCATCCCGTAGGTGTCCGAATAAGGGATTGCGATCCACGGGCAAAATAGAATAAACGCCGTGCTCACCAGGCTATACATACAACGCACCATACGGTTCCGTGTAGTTTTCCTGACTACAAGGCTTCCGAAAAAGCAGGATGCAGCAACACAAAAGCAGGAAGCATAGATACATAAATTGTAGGGGATTTCCAGAGAAAACAGTTTTCCGATTTTGGAAAGCAGGTATTGGGCATAGAACAGCATCAGATTATTGGGGCAAATGGAGAAGTAATCATCTGCACCCAGATCCTGCAGGGAATGCCCCTCCAGCACTCCCTCCACCTTCCACTTCACCAGATCCACATCCCATCCGGTATAGAAATAGGTATAATGCACAAAAATACACTGCAGGACAAACAGCAGGACATATATGCCCAGAAGCATGGCAACGGGATGCTTACATTTAGGGAGTGCTTTACGTGGCATATAAAAACTGCCGGCGCACAAAACCGCCAATACTAACAAATTGATCAGCAGCAGCTGCCAGTTGGCCGCATTCCTGTGCACTCTGTCGCCCGTCACCGCCAGAATGCCGAATACTATAACAAACACAATATTGCCGGCAAAAAGAAACAGCTTTTCCCATCCGGCCGAAAATTTATCAGCTTCCGTCATATCCGTCCTCCCCACAGACAACATCCCGCAGCGTGTTGTTTGCCCGGTGTATATGTCACATTTTCAAACACGCTCTAAGGCAATAACATTTCCATCCCAACCTTCATTACGGTCACCGCCACCGCATAAAGGATGGGCAGCGCCACCATAATATTTTTACAGAGCTTCCCCAATGCCACACTTTTTGATGCGCCAGATTTGTGTATTTCAGATGCCGATACCGCTGTCACAATACATCCGATGTACACGGCGCACATGATATAACGGATATTCATGGAACACACATGGGGATACTTAAAACAAAACTTCAGGTAAAAATAAGCGCTTGTCCCTGCCGCGGCCAGCAGAAATACCTTCTGTGCCAGCCTGCCGTCCTTGCAAAAAAACCATACTGTGAACAAAAGCGGCATAAATATGAACAAAATCAGATTAAACCAAAATATGCATGAACTTACCACATAGGTCAGCTGGCTGTCGAGATAATAGCGGCTGGTGCCGAAAGTCGCAAACTTAATCAAAGTAACCGGTATATTAAAGTCCGCAAAACTATTGACCTGGTCATCCCGAAAGAACAGGTATTCAAATGCCTGGTCGAACCGGAAAAGCCTTGACCATTTGTCATACATACCGATAAATTGCAGGGATTCTTCATCCCAGGAGACCACATATCCCAGAGGTAACCCGTATCTGATCCGGCAATAGACAGGATACCATAATCCCAGGGGAAGCGCCGTCACCCCAAAGCATATAAACTGTTTCAGGTATGCCCCCCACTTTTTCCGCTCCTTCCATCCGCGGTACAGCATCAGGAGTGCCATAGCCGGCGCAACCACCACCGCCGATATTTTTGTCATCATAGCTGCACCAATACATACTGCCATGATAATGATTCCTCTCATGTCCGGGTTCTCATACCATCTGAGGGTATAATACAGACACATGACCATCAGCAGCGTCACCAGGGTGTCGTTGTTCAAGGCAGCGCTCATCATCACGCTGTAGGGAAGGAAACCGGCAAAGCATACTGCAACCAAACGCCCTTCACAGGAAAGCTTCATCTGCTTCCCGATCTTGTCTATGAACACAATGGTCATCATGGAATACATCAGGGGCATGATCTGTAAGGTCTCGTCCATGGACCAGCTGTCCTCGGGGAGCAGCCCAAAAAGGCCGTAAACTTTAAGGAATATGGCGCTGACGGCATAATACAGCGGCGGCTGGCAGAATTCAAAGGCAGTCGCAGGATCCACATCCGGCAGCCTTCCGTTTGTAAAAAGGTGGCATATATAGCCGAGATGCCCGCTGCAGTCCAAATGGAAAGCTGTGATATCATTCTGGAACAGCAACCCGTCTGTCAACATGACATAAAATATCCTTACCAAGAAACCGGCAAAGATCACCGCCATAACCACATTCTCCGTAACTCCGCCCTCTGCCCGCAATAATAGAAGGAAAGCACCTACTAAAACCACGGCCACGGCAATCCCCAGCGCGGTCCGCAGACGGTCATCCACATCGCCCGCCTGGCGGATCAGGCAGATCCCCTGCATCAGGCTAAGCATGAAAATCCCCATGCCGCTGTACCGCATCACATTCTTTCGATATTCACGCTCTGTCCTGCGCACAGCCAAAAACACATTGAAAGCCACAATCAATGCCAAAATCGCCAGAAATTGCACAATTCCCAGTTTATACGGGGCATCCTGGCTAAAAAATGCACCGCCCAAAAGCGGCAGGACCACCGCCGCTATCATCATTCTATTTTCTTTCTCCACTATTTTCCCGTCCCTTACACTCTATGCTTTGGAAAATTCTCTCTCATAACTATGTATAAGCCTTACCCCTGACTTTGAATTTTATCATCTTTTCAAATCAAGTTCAATAATATTTTGACCTTTTATTTTAAGTATGTTTTTGATATAATAAATAAAGTTAGTGAAATGTCCATTTTGGAAGGAGATGCTACTTATGCAAGGCAGAATTCATTCACTGGAAAGCTTCGGCACCGTAGACGGCCCCGGAACACGGTTTGTGGTTTTTGTACAGGGATGCCCCATGCGCTGTGCTTATTGCCATAATCCTGATACCTGGGAAATGAACGGCGGCACACTGATGGAGCCTTCCTATATTATTGAACAATACGAAAGAAACAGCGCATTCTATGCCAACGGGGGCGGCCTGACTGTTACCGGTGGGGAGCCTTTAATGCAGATAGACTTCTTGATTGACCTGTTCACGCTGGCAAAACAGCGCAATATACACACCTGTATTGACTCCTCGGGCATTGCATTCAATCCCGATAACACTGCCCAGCGGGAAAAACTGGATAAGCTCATGGGTATGACCGACCTTGTGATGCTGGACATCAAGCATATCGATCCCGACAAGCACAGGGAACTGACCCAGCAGCCCAACGCCAACATCCTGAAATTTGCCGAATATCTAAATGAAAAAAATGTTGATATGTGGATCCGGCACGTGGTAGTTCCCGGCATTACGGACGATGAAAAATATCTCTTTGACCTGGGGTACTTCATTGGGCAGTTCAACAACCTGAAAGCCCTTGACGTACTGCCCTATCATACCATGGGGGAATCGAAATATGAGAAGCTGGGTATGACATACAAACTGGCAGGTGTGCCCGCCATGGACAAAACACTGCTTTTGGATAAAAAACAGGCTATTTTGGACGGTATCAAGAAAAGGCGGAGCGCCCTGGGGTAAAGCCATATAGCGCACTTGTGGCATTTGCCCAATGTACATGCATAAAAAAAAGTCTTGTATTTACTTTCCTTTTATATTACAATAATAGATACAGTTATTGATAAATTTCCATTGATATTAAGGAGGATACTATTATGGCATATGCAATTGGTGATGCTTGTGTAGCTTGCGGCGCATGTGAGGCTCAGTGCCCTGTGGGTGCTATCAGCATGGGGGACGGTAAGTTTGAGATTGATGCAGATAAGTGCATTGACTGCGGTTCCTGTGCAGGTACCTGCCCTACCGGCGCTATTGCTCAAGCGTAATAAAGAATACTTAAACGGAAAGCGCTTCAAAAAATGAAGCGCTTTTTCTTCTTTTCCTTTGTTTCTTTTGTATCTTTTGTGTCTTTGCCAAGGATGAAATCCATGGCATTATTTTCCTCCGCAGCCTCTAATACATCTTTTCCTGCCTCCTGCCCGGTTATTTCTTTTGTTTTTTCTTTTGCCTTTTCCCGCAATACCTTTTTCTTTGCCTTTTTGCGCAGCAATTCGTCCATTTTCCGGTAATGCTCCTCGCTGCGCTCGGCCAGGAGCTTGTCCCTTGCTTCCTCCCTTTCCTCCTGCATCCTGAACTGATAATCCAACTCCTTCACCACACTTTCCTTGATCTCACGGCACAATTCACTGTTGTTTTCCTGAAGAGTCTCCCGGATGAGCTGTTGCAACAGCCACTGCAGCCTCCTTGACTTATCCTCCTTACTGTCCGGTGTGGATACTGCCGTATGCTTGCTTTCCACAATGTCGATTTGCATATTTGCCGACGTCGTGCCCTGGATTATGTTTTTTGCACCCTGGGCAGCATTCCGGCCATCCTCCGCCTGATCTTTCTTCCCCACTGCTTCTTTCTTTTCCGCGCCCTCCTCTGCCTTTTGCCTGGGCACCAGCATGTCCAGCTTCCCGTCTTTCAAAATCATTTTAATTGCCTTCAACTGAAGTCCCCTTTCCTTCATTCCTTTAATTTGCTTAAACCTTTCTACATCCTCTTCCGTATAATAGCGATGCCCCAGTTCATTGCGTTTGATTGGCAGATGAAGCTCTTCCTCCCAATAGCGTAGAACGTGGCTTTCCACCTTCACCTCTTTTGCCGCATCTGAAATAAACAGATAATTGTCCATACCGATCACCATACCTTTCTGTCAGCAGCGGACGACACACCTTTTAGGACGCCCGCAGATAACATTGCTAAAAAGAAAGAGAACAAACAACTCTGATTGTTCATTCTCTTTCGTAAGTTATTGATTCAATTATGTAAATACTCAGATTCCTGAAAAGGATTCCGGGTTAATAAAGGTGTCTGCGTCGAGACCGGGGCCTTAATAATCCCCGCTTTTCCTGGAGTGCTCCAAATTGGCAAACTTGGTATACTCCGGCAGCCATGCCAGCTCCACCGTACCGATAGGGCCGTTCCTCTGCTTGGCAATGATCACTTCCGAAATG
Organism: uncultured Lachnospiraceae bacterium; assembly: GCA_947643615.1. Lineage (GTDB taxonomy): Bacteria > Bacillota > Clostridia > Lachnospirales > Lachnospiraceae > Acetatifactor. The sequence goes on along the minus strand of CANRWO010000079.1, from coordinate 4,155 downwards.
CCTTTCCTTTCCGAGTCATGGTTATAATAATCATCACGGTACAAAAACATTACCACGTCCGCATCCTGTTCAATCGCCCCTGATTCACGCAAATCCGATAGCATGGGCCTGTGGTCGGGACGCTGCTCCACAGCACGGGACAGCTGGGACAATGCCACCACAGGGACATTCAGCTCCCTGGCCAGAGCCTTCAGCGACCGGGAAATATCGGAAATCTCCTGCTGCCTGGATTCACTGCGGCCGCTTCCCGACATAAGCTGCAGATAGTCAATCATTATAATAGACAAATCGTACTCCAGCTTATACTTCCTGCACTTGGAACGGAGCTCTGCAATAGAAATACCGGGTGTGTCATCTATGATCAGCTTAGACTTGCCAATGGTACCGGCGCTCTCAATCAGCCTCTCCCACTCCTGGTCGTTCAGCTGGCCCGTACGGAGCTTCTGGGCGTCTACATTGGACTCTAAGGAAAACATACGGTTCACCAGCTGCTCCTTGCTCATTTCCAGGCTGAACAGAGCTACCGTCAAGTTCTTTTTAAACGCCATATATTGGGCCAGGTTCAGCTCAAATGCCGTCTTACCCATGGAAGGGCGGGCAGCCACCAGGATCAGGTCCGACGGCTGCATACCGGCCGTACGGTAATCCAGATCAATAAATCCGGTAGGGATACCAGTCACACTGCCTTTATTTTTCGCCGCCATCTCTATCCTGTCCATAGCATTCATCACAATCTGGCGGACCGGCACAAAATTATCCGTCGTACGTTTCTGGACCAGCTGGAACACTCTTTTTTCCGTGTCTTCCAGAATATATTCCAGACTTTCCTTCCCCATATAACAGGTATTGGCTATCTCTTCATTGAGCCGGATCAGCTTGCGTAACGTAGATTTCTCCGACACTATATTGGCATAATATTTTATATTTGCCGAAGTAGGCACGGCTGTAATCAGATCCCTGACAAACTCCAGGCTGCTGACCTCGGGAGGCACCTCTTTCTCCTTCAGCTTATTCTGCAGCGTTACCAGATCCACAGGACTGTCGTTGTCATGCAATTCCACCATAGTCTCAAAAAGGATCCCGTACTGCCTGTTGTAAAAATCTTCCCCCGCCAATAACTCGGAAGCCACTACAATCGCTTCCTTATCCATAATCATGGAGCCGATGACGGACTGTTCCGCTTCTACGCTGTGAGGCAATATTCTTTTTAACACATTTTCATCCATCGCCGGCATGTACTTTGTCCTCTGTCACCTATGCTTCCGCCACCTTAACAATAAGCTTGCCTGTAACCTGGGGATGCAGCTTGACCGCAACTTCATAAGAGCCAAAGCTCTTCAGGCTCTCGGGCAATTGAATCTTCTTCTTATCCAGCTCAATATTGTGCTGCTCCCTGCAGGCCGCCGCTATTTCCTTGGAAGACACCGAGCCAAAGGCTCTGCCTCCCTCTCCGGCCTTGATTTTGACGATCACCTGCTTTTCCTCCAATGCGGCAGCAAGCGCTTTGGCCGCTTCCAGCTGTTCCCGTGCTACCTTATCATCGTGGGCCTTCTGCAGCTTCAGGTCATTCAAATTCTTAGGGGTAGCTTCCACACCAAGCTTTTTAGGCAAAATGAAATTTCTAGCATAACCTTCACTGACCTCTACCACATCGCCTTTCTTACCCAGCTTTTTGTCGTCCTGTAATAAAATAACTTTCATGTTATGATACCCCTTTCTATATCCTGCAAATTGATATATCCTCCTCATTCTTCCAAACATGCCGGCATAACCTGCAGGCACATTCCCGCGGAAGCTTGTACACTTGAAAAATACCCGTTCCCGGCGTTCTTCCATTTGAGGCCGGTTCACTCCGGGAGCCGTACTCCCATTTATATCTCACGATTTTCCAACATGCTGTCAATGGTCTGTTTCAAGGCGCCGATGGCTTCAATGATGCCCACGCCTTCCATCTGGCATGCTGCCACATTCATATGGCCGCCGCCGCCCATACGTTCCATAATGATCTGTACATTGACCTCATCTATGGAACGGGCGCTGACATAAATCTTCCCCTGGTAATCCGTAAGCACAAAACTCGCTTTGATCCCTTTGATATTCAACAGTTCATTGGCCGCCTGGGCGCCGATTACTGTGGGACTGGGCAGATCCTCTGCGGAACAGATGGAAATGGCAAAGCTCTGCTTGTATATTTCCGCCTGGCTGACCGCATCCGCCTTTGCCTTGTATTCCAGGGCATCCTCGCGGAAGAGCTTGCGTACCCGGGTCACATCCGCCCCGTTGCGCCTCAGGAATGCCGCCGCTTCAAATGTCCGCACCCCCGTCTTGGTCATAAAGTTATTGGTATCGATCATAATGCCGGAGTACATGCAATCCGCCTCTTCCGGATGTATTTTAATATTGTCATATGTGTACTGCAATATTTCGGAAACCATCTCACAGGAAGATGATGCGTATGGCTCCACATAGGAAAGCGTGGCATTCTCAATAGTCTCCGTCCCCTGCCTGTGATGGTCCAGAACCACTACTGATTTACAGAAACGGAGCAGCTCCGGGCATTCGGTCAAAGTAGGCTTATTGACGTCTACCACCACCAGCACCACATTATTGTTTGCTGCTTCAATCGCCTGCTGGTTCCCGATTATCATGTCCTCTTCGTACTCGGGATTATTTTTAAACAGAGCCACAACAGGCTGGATGGCCGGGGTGATCTCGTTCAAAACAATATGGACTTTACGCCCCAAGGTCTGGGCGATCCTGTAGATTCCCACTACGGCGCCAAAACTGTCGGCGTCCGGCATACGGTGCCCCATGACCAGCACCATATCCTTACTGGTAATGATCTCCCGAAGGGCGTGAGCCTTTACGCGTGCCTTTACGCGGGTATTTTTCTCTACCTGCTGGCTCTTTCCGCCATAATAGGTTATACTTTCCGGTGTCTTGATTACGGCCTGGTCACCGCCTCGCCCCAACGCCAGGTCAATGGCATTTCTTGCAAATTCGTAATTCTGCGCATAGGTCAGGCCGTCCAGGCCTACGCCGATACTGATAGTCACTGCCATCTCATTGCCGATATTAACCGTCTTGACCTCCTCCAAAAGGTCAAAACGTGTTTCCTGGAGCCTTGCAATAGCCTTCTTCCGCAGGATCACAAGATACTTATCCTTTTCAAGCTTCTTACTGATCCCATCCAACGCGGAAATATATTTGTTTACCTTTCGGTCAATCAATGCAATCAGCAGGGACCGTCGCACTTCTTCCACGCTCTCCAGCGCTTCCTCATAGTTATCCAGATATATCATCCCCACTGCCAGGCTCTGGTCGTCAATCTCCTGCAATGCGATATGGAGCGCCGTCTCATCATACAGGTACAGCGCAATCAGGTAACCGTCATAGTCCGCTGCATCAATCATGTCGCTGCGCTCTGCCATTTCCTTCAGGGAAATTTTCTTGAATTTGGCTACAAATTCATTGCCTTCATACTCAAGCTCATACTGTGCCTCATCCACACCTGTATCATCCGGAAGGCGGTCCCTGGTAATTGCGGGAAATAAAGATGTAATGGATTTCCGGTATCCTTTCGGTTGATGCACCACCGTCTCAAAAGCTATGTTTGTCCAAATGACCTTTCCCGTGTCATCCAACAGTGCATAAGGCAAATCCATATCCCGCAATAGCTTCTTCTGTATCTGCCCATACTCCGTCGCAAAACTGACGAGTTCGTTCATGATAATAGGTTTGTTGTAGAAATAATGGGATAATGTAATGGCAAAATACAGGACGCAAAATCCGGACAGCAATATACCTGCCCGCAGGTCGATCAAAAACATCGCCGCATCTATGGCAATCATTAGGATGCCAAGATAAATACTGAACTGTATATAAGTTCTTATACGGCCTTTTAACTTAATCCTCTTCTTCATTCGGTATACCTCGCAGCACAGACATACAACTGAAAAATCCCAAATTTTTCAATTTAACCTGCCCTTACCGTTCATTTTAACATATTCCTTTTCACCGCGCCACAATTTAATTTGTCGAATGGCGAAATGTTTTGTTGAAAAATAGTATTTTAAAGCTTTGTCTGTACTGTTATAATGTAATCGAGTAGGAGGCGGTGATTAACCGCCGTCCTCTCACACCACCGTGCGTACC
>CANRWO010000078.1 GCA_947643615.1 uncultured Lachnospiraceae bacterium | reverse complement strand
TCCGTCACTTCCGCCGCTTCCGTCTCCGTCACTTCCGCCGCTTCCGTCTCCGTCACTTCCGCCGCTTCCGTCTCCGTCACTTCCTCCGTTTCCGTCTCCGTCACTTCCGCCGCTTCCGTCCTTATCCTTATAAACGATTACAAAGGTTGAGAAACGGTCTGTGGTTATCGTTATGGTATCGTTGCTGCTGTCCAAATCCTTCAGCACTTCCGCCACTCCGTTATTCACACGGATAACCTCAAAATCCCTTATTATTCCGCTGTCGGTATTTTTCAAGTCTTCCGGTATGGTCACCGTTATGGTGATCCCCCCACCGGATTCGGTTAAGGTACTGCTGCTGCCTCCGACGACCTTAGACAAAGTGATGTCGAAATACTGCCCCACAGTGAATCCCTTTACCGGGGTGTCACCCTTCAGCGCCTCTTCCACAAGCGCTTTGTCCCCGCTGCCGACGCTATCCGAGGAATCTTTCACACCAAAGATGATCTGCACGGGAGCGCCGTTTGCTGCCTGCTGCTTTTCCGAATCCGTGAGGAGAATATCCGCCAGCTTTTCCGTAGGTGTGGATATTTGTATGAAAGGAGCCCTGCCGTCTGTCTGTACCTCCATATCCACCTTTCCGGTTTCACCGCCGGGAAGGTTGCCGCTTCCTACTGCAGGGATCAGTTCACTGCGTATCTCATATCCGCACTGGGTACAATAATAAGTCTTTACGCCTGTGGACGTGCCGGTGGCCTGTATAATCACAGTTCCGCCGTTCTCCCTGTGGCCCCCCACGCCTGTCCTGTCCCCACACTGGTTGCACTCATGCCAGTGGCTGCTTCCGTCCGTATTCCAGCCTGAGCTATAATTATGTGTATGTCCCGGCTGCAGCAGGGCAATGTTCTCCTCCCGCAAAACTTTATGGCAGAAAACACAACTGAAGGTTATCGTCCCACCTTCGGTCTCTGTGGGGCGCTTTGTTATGACCCCGCTGTCCTCGCTGTGAATCCCATCTTTTTTAATATCTCCGCACTGGCTGCACTCATACCAGTGGCTGTTTCCGTCAAACTTCCATTCCGACCCGTAATGATGCCCTAAAGGGGCAATGTTTCCCCATGCGCCAAGGTTTGTAATGACCTTGGTGCCTGCTGCATCTTCATAGTCCTTACCACAATCCTGGCAATGGTAATATGCTTCCTTTCCCGGCGCCGTGCAGGAAGGCTCTGTCTTCGCCACCGGCTGGAGACTGCAGCTATGCCCAATCGCCGGGGCAATGATATAACCGCATATGGTACAGGTCTGGGGGGATGTGGCCGTTGCCGGCGCACCGGGAGTATGAGGCGTCATAAAATCATATGCATTGCACTGCCTGCATAAATGTGCATGACCCTCTGCCACTTTGTATCCCCACTTGGATTCGTCATAGCTGTGGCTGCCTACCACAGAACCGATAAACCACTTATCGCTCTCTCCCGCATCATCCTTTGCGTTCGCGCCGCACCGCTGGCATTCATACCAATAGGTATTATACTCCTGGCAATTTGCGGCAGGAACTTTCAGGTGAGCCTCGTCCTGTATCTCCTTCTTATAGTCGTGTCCCAAAGGGGAACCGAAGAGAAAAGTATCCTCCCCTATACCGACTTCACCGCATTGGCAGCTTTTATAGTATACAGCAGCCTGCGTACAGGTTGCGGGAGACTTAAGGGCGTCCTCGCTTACATTTTCCCGGTCAAAAACATGGCTGTGGTCCGCCGTGAGCCGGACCACATGCCCCGCGCCGTCTTCAATGGTATACAGCGGGTTATCGCTGCGAAAATACTGGCTGTAGTCCTTCGAACCCCCATTTGTGATATCCACCGGATGCCCCGCTGTAGGTTCCTGCCTGGTCGTAACGCCAATAAGGGCGCCGTCGGTAAGGGGATAGCTGTCTTCTACCGCGATCGTAACGCCGCCATATAAATATAGGTTGTCAGCGCCTGCACCTACTTTCTCGTTGCCGGTTATGACTGCGTTCCCGCCTATCAGCACACCTGCAGACGGTTCCATTAATGCAGTCAGCACGCCTCCTCCATCGCCTTCCGTCCGATTCCCTCTGATGGCCCCGCCAAACATCCGGAACGAACCCAGATTAAATACGCCTCCGCCGCCGGCTGCGTCTGTATAGTTGCCCGTAATTTCTCCCCCATACATAATGAAGACACCGGAATTGTACACACCGCTGTTCTGCCCTCCGGTGATGGTACCGCCTCCTGTACAGTCGTACAGTGTCAGGCAGTCGTTATTGGAATCTATTTGGATGACAGACGTTCTTCCCGTCTCTCGGATCGTCCTTCCGTTCAGGCAGAGATTCGTCGTCCCTCCCGACGGAACGGTCCACTTATCAGAAAGCGTCACATCCTCCGTAAGGTAATAATCTCCCGCCACATCCGGCAGGCGGTCTGTTTCCGTCCATGCAGCATATGTATTCCCATCGTGTATATGTGGCTCATCCGCCCTGGGATCCCCTGCATTTGCCGCATCGCGGGAAGGCTGTGAACCCGCATCCTGGGGGTCGTTCCCGCTGACCGTCCCCTGGGCCCCGCCATCCTCCCGGGCCAATACATGAGCCGATGCTGCCCCTGATGCCGTTCCCACCACCAGCACTGCCGAGAGCAGAACCGCAGCCGACTTATGCAGCAAATTACCTCTGTGTTTTCTCATAACCATCCTCCAGTCCTTTTTCCCAAAATTTCCGTGATATCACTGGTCACACTCCCGCACATAGTAGGAGCCGTACTTTGTCCCGTCATGCCCGGTCAAGCGCTCCTCCGACAGCCGAAAACCAAATTCCTCCAGCACTCGAATCCGTTTGCCCGCAGCCGCAATGGCTTTCGTTGCAACCATTTCGCAGCCAAACATTTCCCCAACCCTGGGAACGACAACCTGCAGGACATTTTCTATAAAGTCTTCCGTCTCATGGTCGCTCCGCAGATCCAGCCTGAGAAGTCCGCAGTTGTCAAAATAATCCTCCGCCTGCCTGTTGAACAGTTCTATAGTCCCTACCGTTTCCCCGCTTTGTTTATCCACCACCGCCCATCTTACAAAATATCCGTGGATGTACGAAAACTGCCAGAATTCAATGGCTTTTTCCATACGCCCCAAGGTCGTGTAATGGAAATCGTCACCGTTGCAATTATCGGAATTGAAGAGAGGCACCGCTTTTTCATCCGAGTAAACCTTCAGCAGAGCTTCCGCATCCCTCTCTCCGTCAACCTCCCGCAGAAGAATCCTCTGGTTTTCCATTGCCGGGAATTGCTTGTACACATCATTTGCCATACTTACATTATCCTCCTTGTACTCTTCCGGAATTGCCTGCAGGGCAGGCCCTGCTTCGTACAGCTTTATTGCTGCACCGCAGGATGGATACCCCTGGGTATCAGAGGTGCTTTGCGCTTTGCTGTGTGCTTCCGGATTATCACAAAATCATGGCCTACGCATCAGCATGCCTGCAATCCGGCATCCCAGATAACCGGCAATGATCCCCACCGCCATACCTCCCAGGATATCCGTAGGGTAATGCACATACAGATATAGCCTGGAAAAGGCTATCAGCGCCGCGAGAACCAGCGCCGGCTTCCACAGCTTTCTCTCCCCCGCGAAATAGAGTGCCGCCACAGCGGTAAAGGAAGCCGCCGTATGCCCTGACGGAAAGGAAAAATCAGCCGGCATCCGGATCAGCAAGCTGACGGCGGCATTTACATGAAAGGGACGGCTCCGTGCAAACACCGGTTTCATTATTCCATTGCAAAGAATCAGATCCACACACAGGGCCACAGCCAAAATAATCCCGCTTTTCCTTGTCTTAGGGATAAGCAGCAGGACCGCCGCCATCAGGATCCATACCATACCCTTATTTCCCAGCCTTGTGACCAAGGGCCAGAATACGTCCCCAAAGGGGGTTCGCAGGCTTTGTATCCAATCCAGGAAGCTGAGTTCCATTCCCATATTCTACCCCCATCTCCACACTGTTTTAAGAGGGTGTGAAACCACCCCAATTCATAATTCCCCCACATTTCCTGTGGCCACCACATCCACCCCTGTGCCCGCAATATCGGCTGCCACCAAATCCCCGATGCATACAGGAGCTTCCATCTGCACGTCTTTCAGCGCCTTCACACAGGCCAATACCTTTTCCTTCGGAATATCCTCCCTCGTCTTTACCGATACCCTGCCTGCCTTCCCATTCACCACCTTCACCGTGGTGGCGACGGTCCTGGCAGGCGCCGTCACTTCCCTGCGCGCGTAGTCTTCCCCGCGTTTACAGGTATTTCCGCTGACACGGATTACCTTGCTTTCCTCCATCTCCACCGTGAGAGGGCATCCCATGGGGCAATTGATGCAAATCAGTTTTTTTATTTCCATCCATGTACCTCCCTGTTTTTACCCTTGTCCGCATTCCCGGACGTTATGCAATGTTCTAAAGAAATGCCTTCTCAGCCGGGTTCAATGGCTACCCTTATTGCGTCCAGACCGGGATACCGGAGAAGCAGTTCCCTGTCCAGGAGGATCCCTTCCATTTCTCCCGGGGCCACCGCCTGGCGCTTTCTGCGGATCACTCTCTCCCCGTCAAACCAGACGCTCACATAGCAGTCTCTATAAACACCGTCCACCCGAAAACGCAGGGTCAGTTTCTCACCCATATGGGCGGCGTTGATCCTTTCCGGGACGGTATACTTGACGCCTTCCCCAGGCTTTACCGGGACTTCCCGCCCTGCGGCATCCCATACGTCTTTCTCTGCAGTATCCTCTGCACTTTCCCTCTTCACATAGGCCGCCGCATTTTTGCCGGCAGCGGCGGCTTCCTCCGATACGAAATCTACCAGGTCATGCACATGGAGCACATTGCCGCAGGCAAACACACCCTTGATATTGGTCTCAAAGCTTTCGTTGACTTTCGGCCCTGCCGTGACAGGATTCAATTCAACACCCATCTTTCCGGAAATCTCGTTTTCCGGTATCAACCCTACCGAGAGCAGAAGCGTATCACAGGGATAATACTCCTCCGTCCCCGGAACCGGCTTCCCTCTGCCATCCACTTCCGCCAGCGTAACTCCCTCCAGGCGTTCCTTCCCCTTGATGTCTATGACCGTATGGCTCAATTTCAGGGGGATTCCAAAATCCTCCAGGCATTGTACGATATTCCGCTTCAACCCTCCCGAATATGGCATAAGCTCGGCCACTGCCTTGACCGTCGCTCCCTCCAGGGTCATCCTTCTGGCCATGATCAGGCCGATGTCACCGGACCCGAGAATGACTGCCTCCCTGCCCGGCAGAAACCCTTCCATATTTACCAGCTTCTGCGCCGTGCCTGCCGAATAGATGCCCGCCGGGCGGAAACCTGGTATGTTAAGCGCCCCTCTGGCCCTCTCCCGGCACCCCATAGCCAGAATTACTGCCTTCGCCTGAAGCTCAAACAGGCCGTCTTCCCGGTTCACTGCCGTTACGATTTTCCCGGGACTGATCTCCAAAACCATGGTATCCAGCTTACAGGCAATGCCCAGTTCCTCCGCTTTTTCTATAAAACGCCCGGCGTACTCCGGCCCTGTCAATTCCTCACGGAAGGTATGGAGGCCGAAGCCGTTATGGATACACTGGTTCAAAATGCCGCCCAGCTCCTTGTCCCGTTCCAGCACCAGGACACTGCCTATACCGCTTTCCCTGGCGGAAACGGCTGCCGCAAGGCCTGCCGGGCCGCCGCCGATAATAACGATATCGTACTTTTCCATAGTACCTCCGATCCGGATCTCTTTCCTTCCGTTCTAAAATGTATCTTTGTTGGTCCCGTTGACCAGATATGAACTCCCGCCGGACTTTGTGATGTCAGACATACTCACATGGCGTTCCCCTGCCAGGATTTCCATGATCCTGGGCAGGCAGAAACCTGACTGGCACCGTCCCATCCCTGCCCTGGTCCTGCGTTTTACGCCGTCCAGGGACCTGGCCCCGAGAGGACGTCTGACGGCATCCAGGATTTCTCCTTCCGAGATCATTTCGCACCGGCAGACAATATTTCCATAAGCAGGGTCTTCCCGGATCAACGCCGCCCGCTCCTCCTTGCCCAGCATACCCGGTTTCCGTATCCCCTTTCTTACAGAGATAAAGTCACCCTTTTCCTCCAGTCCCATCTTTTCCTTTAATATCTCCGCCACCATTTCCCCGATGGCCGGGCAGCTTGCTATCCCCGGAGACTCGATTCCCGCACAGTCGATAAACCCTTTCGCATCCTCCGCTTCCCCGATCACAAAGTCCCCGCAGGCTTCATGTGCCCGAAGTCCGGCAAAGGAAGTGATCACCTGCCGCATAGGGAGGTCCTTCACATGCAGTCCTGCCTTTTCCATGATCTGGCCCAATCCCTCCCCTGTGGTATTGACCCCTTCCTTGTCCGTAACCTCAATGGCGGTAGGCCCGATCAAAAGATTGCCGTGGACCGTGGGCGTGACCAAAATTCCTTTCCCCAATTTCCCCGGCAGCGCAAAAACCGTCTTTTCCACATGATTTCCCGCCGCTTTGTCCAGAAGGCAGTAATCCCCCCTGCGGGGGAAAATGTGCAGCTTTTTTTCACATACCATATTGTGGATCTCATCCGCGTATACCCCGGCCGCATTCACCACATACCTTGCACGGACCATCCCCTGGCCCGTGTGCAGCCCGTAACCGCCCTCCAGCTTTGTGATATCCGTTACTTCCGTATCAAAGCGGAATTCCACGCCGTTCACATATGCGTTTTCGGCCAAAGCAATATTCAGCTCAAAAGGACACACAATCCCTGCAGTGGGCGCATACAGGGCGGCATATACATCCGCTGTGACATTAGGTTCCATTGCAAGCGTTTCTTCCCTGCTTAATATATGCAGGCCTTCCACTCCGTTTGCCATTCCCCGCTCATAAAGCTTCTGCAGTTCGGGAAAGTCCGCCTCATCCCTGCAGACCACAAGGGACCCGTTCCTCCGGAAAGGAATATCCAGTTCTTCCGCCAGCCTGCCCATCATCCGGTTCCCGCGCACATTCAGCTTTGCTTTGAGAGATCCTGTGGCAGCGTCATAGCCGGCATGGACAATGGCACTGTTTGCCTTAGAGGTACCGCAGCAGACATCCTCCTCCTTTTCGATGACGCATATATCCGCCCTGTAGCGGGACAATTCACGGGCAATAGCCGCACCCGATACGCCGGCCCCGATTATAGCCACGTCATACATAACACGAATCTCCTTCCCGGCATACGCCACAAACGCCAAAGGTCTTTTCTTCTTTGAACCCTTCTCTTCCCCTGCCCCGCTTACCGGGGTTTGTATTGCAGCTTTACGACTGCCTCCGTATTCGCCGTCCAAGGGAATTGATCCACCGCAGCCGCCCGCTCAACCACATACCCGCTTTCCAGGAAAACCTCCAAATCCCTGACAAGGCTGGTGGGTTTGCAGGACACATAGACGATCCGCTCCACACCGTAGGCAATGATCTTGGGAAGGGCCTTGGGATGGATACCGTCACGGGGCGGGTCCAGGATGATGAGATCCGGTTTTTCCTCCAATTGGTCCAGTACTTTCAGCACATCCCCGGCAATAAACTCACAATTGGCAATCCCGTTTTCCAGGGCATTCCGCTTTGCGGCATCCACCGCTTCCTCCACGATCTCCACACCCACTACCTTTTTCACCGCGGAAGCCATCATCTGAGCGATGGTTCCCGTGCCGCTGTACAGGTCGAACACCGTCTTGTCCGGCTTACCGCCGGGTTCTCCGCATCCCAGCTCCCCCACATACTCCCTGGCGGTCTCGTAAAGCACCTCCGCGCTGTATGAATTCGTCTGGAAAAAGGAAAACGTGGATATCTTGAACCGAAGTCCCAGCAGCTCCTCATAAAAATATTCTTTCCCGTATAGTACATCTGTCCTGTCGCTCTGCACCACATCCGACAGGGAGTCATTGACAATATGTAAAATACCTGCGAAACGCCCCTGAAGGCGGCCCTCCCGCTCCAGTGACAGGAGCAGCTCCCGGAAACCTTCCAACAATGTCTCTTCCGATTCCGCTTCCGGCCGGCCAGCCTCCCAGGGATCCTGGGAAGAAGTCACCAATGCCGCAAGGATCTCCCCTGTCCCGGAAGCCTTCCGCACAAGCAGGTGCCGCAGATACCCTTCATGGCGCAGCCTGTGGAAATACCTGACCTTCCGTTGGGCAAAATACTCCCTCACCGCCTTAAGGATCAAACGGTAATCCGCATCCACAATGGCGCAATCCTCCACATTCACCACGTCATAAAAGCTGCCCCTTTTGTGCATCCCCAACGCAAGGGGGCCGTCCTTATACTCGTCCCCGAAAGAAAACTCCATCTTATTACGGTATTCATAGGCCTTGGGACTCCCTTTGATCCCCTCCCAGAGCCATCCCTGCCCCTGCCTTATCAGCACTCCCTCCAACAGCTTTTTAACCTGCGCTTCCTTGATCCGCAGCTGCTCCTCATATGGGAGCGATAAATATGTACATCCTCCGCATACGCCAAATCGGGAACACGGGGAGCCTGTTTCCAGAGGTGACTGTCCAGTCACCTCCAGCAAGCGGCCCTCCGCCTTCCCTTTTCTCACTTTACTTACACTAAGCTTGATCTTCTGGCCGGGCAGGCAGTTCTTTACGATAACGGCCTCCTCCCCCACCCGGACCACGCCTTTATTGGGGAAATCCACCCTCTCCACTACACCTTCATATACCTGGCCTTTTTTCATCTATATACCTCTGTTCCGCTTAGAAACTCTTTTCGCCTTTTTCTCCCTCGTCAACAAAGAAATCGTCTTCATCCTCATCCATCTCTTCGTCCTCGAAGTCATCCTCAAACTCGTCGTCAAAATCCTCAAGGTAATCAGGCGTAAAGTAACGGTACACTGCATATGCGATACCCGCCACTGCCGCAATCGCGCCGATTACAGCCAGAACGCACAATACCACATTGCATTTCTTCTCCTCTTCCTCTTTCTTCCCAAGAATCTCGTTCAGTTTCGCGATATCCATCAAATTCTCAAGCTTATTCATAAGTCCATACCTCCGTTTATCTCCTTGGCAGCCGTGCTGCCTTATTTCTTATAGCATACCACATTTGATATAAAAATACTACAATCTTTTCAATTTTGCAAAAGAAGCATACATGATTTTTTGCCCTGCTTTATCAAAATCCACTTTAACCTTGTAATCTCTGGGTTCCCTGGCAATGTTCAGAACCGTGCCCTCCCCGTACTTGACATGAAACACTCTGTCCCCTTCCCCATAGGTCAGCTCCGCTGCCGGCTGCGCCGGCCCGCCTTTGGAGATCCCGGCAATCTGGTTCAGGCTTCCGATGCCCTTTGCAATAAATGGTTTGTCCGCTTTCACCACGGCTTTGGGCCGATTGATAGCCCTGGGCCGGAAGTCATAAGCGGGCGGCTGGCCGGCTGCCTGGCTTTTAGGCAGGCCCAAAAGTTCAGATATTTTTTCCCTGTTGGAGGATCCGGGCGTGGGCGCTGCATTGTCCATAAGCTCCGTGGGAATCTCACGCACAAACCGGCTGACGGGATTATACTGCGTCTCCCCTCTGGTCATCCGCATCCGGGCACAGGTCAGCGTCAGCTCGTCCATTGCCCTTGTAATGCCCACATAAGCCAGACGCCGCTCTTCTTCCACATCGGAAAGATCGTCGGAAATAATGGTCATATAGCTGGGGAACAGGCCGTCCTCCATGCCTGCAAGGTATACATGGGGAAATTCCAGTCCCTTTGCGGAGTGCAGGGTCATAAGCAACACCCGGTTGTCGCCGGAGTCCACATTGTCAATGTCCGCCACCAGCGCCACCTCCTCCAGAAATTCCGTCAGCGTAGGTTCGTCGTGGGTCTCCTGATAGTTGACCGCCTTGGTAATCAGTTCATCCACATTGGCCAGCCTGTCCTCCGCACTTTCGTCGTCATTATTCTGAAGGTATTCCGCATAATCGATCTCCGTGACGATCTCCTTGATCAGTTCTGCTATGGTAAATTCCCTTAAATGTTCCCTGAAGTGCCGGACCAGGGCTACGAAAGGCCTGATCTTCGCCGCCGTCCGCCCCAGGCTCATGATATCGTCCGCCTGCTCCATTGCCTCATACAAGCCGATGTCCCGCATCTCGGCATAATCTTCCAGCTTCTCTATAGTGGCATTCCCCACCCCGCGCTTAGGCACATTGATAATACGGCGTACCGCAACTTCGTCCCTTCCGTTGTCAATGGTTTTCAAATATGCCAGAATGTCCTTGATCTCCGCCCTGGCATAGAAATTCGTGCCGCCTACCACGTTATAGGGCACTCCTTCCATGATCATCCGCTCCTCCAGCAGGCGGGCCTGGGCATTGGTCCGGTAAAGCACCGCGCAATCCTTATATTCTACCTCGCCGCGCTTCACTCCACGGGCAATTTCATCCGCTATGAACTCCGCTTCCTCATAGGCATTGTCAAACTGCCTGAAACGGATACGGCTGCCTGTTCCCCTGTCCGTCCAAAGCGCTTTATCCTTGCGGCTTTCATTGTTGCTGATAACCGCATTGGCAGCATCCAGGATGGACTGGGTAGAACGGTAATTCTGCTCCAGCTTGATCACCCTGGCCTCCGGGAAATGTTTTTCAAAGTCCAGTATATTTCGAATATTTGCACCCCGGAATTTGTAAATAGACTGATCGTCATCACCCACCACGCACAGATTCCTGTATTTCCCCGCCAGAAGACGCACCAGCTCAAACTGAGCCGTATTGGTATCCTGGTATTCGTCCACCATGATATAGCGGAAACGCTCCTGATAGGAATCCAATACCTCCGGGCAATTTTGAAACAGCTCTACCGTCTTTACAATAATATCATCAAAATCAAGGGCATTATTCTTTTTCAGTGTTTCCTGATATTCCCGGTATACCTTGGCATAAATCGACTTATTAAAATCCCATGCGGCGTCCAGCTCATATTGCCTGACATCCACCAGCTCATCCTTTGCCGAGGAAATGGCCCCCATTATGGCGCGTTCCTTGTGCGTCTTGGTATCAATGCTGAGCCGTTTGCAGATGGCTTTGATCACTGTCTTCTGGTCATCCGTATCGTAAATGGTAAAGCTGTTGTCATAACCCAGCCTGTCAATATGCCTCCGCAAAATGCGCACACAGGCAGAGTGGAAAGTAGTCACCCAGATTTGGTCCGCCCCAAAGCCTACCAGGCCGTCCACCCTCTCCCGCATCTCCCCGGCCGCCTTATTGGTAAAGGTGATGGCAAGGATATTCCAGGGTTTCACCCCCATTTCGCCGATGAGATACGCGATTCTGTGGGTCAGCACCCTGGTTTTGCCGCTTCCCGCCCCCGCCAGCAGCAGAAGCGGCCCTTCCGTCTGCAATACCCCTTCTTTCTGTTCTTTATTTAATGTGTCGTAAATGCTCATAGATCCTCCTACGTTTCCTCCACGTCACTGAAATGCCATATTTTGATGTTAAACTCTTCCACAGGCGTATCACAGTAAAGGCATTTTTTCGCCCCCAGCTTCGGCAGCGGAGCGCCACAGTTGGGGCAGTTCATTGCAAGTCCCGAATCCGCCTGGTTTTCCACCAGGTCCCGGTCCTGTATATAAATCATTTCCACATTGTACCGGCTTTGCTTCAAACGGTCCTCCGCGCCCTCTAATACATTCCCGTCACGTTTTTTTAAATAATGATACTGCACCGACGATTGGAAAATGATACTGCACCTTCCTTTAAGCTTGCGGTAGATCTTTATTTCCGTCCTGTGTATCTTAATATTCCTGTAATGCTCCTCCGCATCTTCGTTAATCAGCGCACTGATCCTCAGGTTCAGCTTTTCCCTCAGCTCGCTGGTAATCCCCTCCGTCAGCCTTGCCGGGTTCTTTTCGTCTATGCCCGCCAAGAAACCTGTCAGCACGTTCTCCGCCCTGTTTTTCATCTCATCATAATGAAATTCCGGGAAGTCACGCAATATCTGAGGCAGATAGAGCTTCGTCGCCGCAGATACCGACTTAGGCGTGATCTCCGCTTCCCGGTCCATATTCTCAAAGCTTCCCTTTATGGTATCGGATCCAAAGGCCATACGGGTAAACAGCCGTATCTTGTCCCTGATATTTATGTAGGCTATATAACCGCCGCCCATCACTGCCAGCGCCAGTACCAAAATTACAATAATCCCTATCTGTCCTGCAGCCATCCTTCTCTCCTGTCCCACTGTAACAAACAAAAACTTTGCTTTCTGTTGCCCGCAGCAAGCTGTGAAATAATTGAACCAGAGGCCTTTGCCCGGGTTCCGCAAATGCAGGCATCCGGGACAAAACCAACTATATTGAACCGGCTTATTGCCCGCGGGAATAAAAATGTACGCACAACATCGCAGCAGTCCTTCTCCAGCCGAAACCGGACGCAGACCGCCGCGATGCCACAAATCATTTATCTTTTAATTGGCAGATACAGACAAATCCTTAAACCCGGTCGCCCTCATCAAATATATCGCCGCACTCGGGGCAGAACTTGGGAGGATGCGCCGGATCCTCCGGCTCCCAACCGCATTTATCACATTTATATAAAGGCGCGCCTTCCGGCTTTCTGCTGCCGCACTCAGTGCAGAACCTCCCCTGGTTTACGGAACCGCAACTGCAGATCCAGCCTGCAGCTGAAGGCTTCGGCAGTCCGCACTGGGTACAGAACTTCCCGCGGTTGTCCATGCACCCGCACTGGCAGGTCCAGCCAGGGATTGCCGCTCCCGCATTAGGCGCCTGCATCCTGGACATATTCTGCTGCATGCCTGCCTGCTGCTGGTTTGCACCCATCATATTCCCAAAACCGCTGCCGCCGCCCATCATATTCCCCATCATGCCCATAGCCATCATATTCATGGCGCCGTCCATGGGTGACCCCCCTTGGGAGCCGTTCCCTCCGGACAGATTGGTACTTTCAATCATTTTAGCCATTGCTTCGCTCTGTCTTGCCGCCTGCATATCCGCACTGCGCAGCATAGCGGTATCCTGCCACTTCTGGAATCTCTGCCTGTCCTCTGCGGGCATATCCGCGCTGTTGATGGTCATTTTCACCATCTCAAGGCCCCGGAGCTCTGTCCACTGCTGTGTCAGCTCCTCTGCCAGGTATTTACAGATATCCGCTGAGAACCCGGGGATCTCATAGGGGCGCACCCCCTGGGCGGAAACTCTCGCCAACGCAGGCTGGAGCGCCGTAAGCAGCTCACTCTTCAGAGTGATAAGCAGATCCGTCTTCCTGTAGCTGTCTGTGACATTTGCACATACATTTACATAAAACAGGATAGGGTCTGCAATCTTAAACGAATACTGGCCGTTTACCTTTACAGCCGTATCAAAATCATAACCGGTATTCCGGTCCAACACACGGAAAGGAATGGGGCTCGGCGTCCCGAACAGGTTGTTCATGATCTCTTTGGTATTAAAGAAATAAACCCTTTGATCCTTCGCCGTGTTGCCGCCGAACGTAAATCTCCTCCCCATGGTGGAGAAACTTTGCTTAATGCCTTCCCCCAGGCTGCCGTAGAAAATAGTAGGCTCCGAGGAGTGGTCATAGACAAATTCCCCCGCTTCGGCACATACGTCTACGATCCCTCCCTGGTCCACGATAATCATACACTGCCCTTCGTTGACAGCGATAACCGAACCGTTCGTAATAATATTGTCCTGGCCCTTGGTATTACTGTTGCGCTTTTCCGTGATCCGCTTCTGCGCTTTGACCATCAAAACATCATTGGAAAGAGAATCACAGTAGAAATACTCCCGCCACTGATCCGCAAGCATGGTCGATATCGCATCTTTTGCCGCTTTAATTAATCCCATTCGTTCATCCTCCGGTTATTTGATTTAGAATCGCCTCATCTGTTCCATTTTACCAAATTTTTATCATTCCCTCAACCGATTTTGTAAATTTTCTACTATACGCTTTACAAACCGGTTCTTTTTATATAAACTGAAAGAGACGTTGTCCTAACCACTTACATTCTATCATTAAAGGAAGATTCTGACATGGGTAAAAAAGCTACAAAAGCTGCTGATAATATGTACTATCTCGCACGTTCCGAGGCCGCAAAGACAAACAGCGATTTCACAAGCCGGGAAAAAGCGGCAGAGATCATAGGCATTGACCGCACCCGGCTGGCAAGGATTGAGCTGGATACCATCTCCCCTTATCCCGAGGAAGTCAACGCCATGGCGGAAGCCTATAATGCCCCTGAACTGTGCAATGCTTATTGCGCCAGAGAGTGCCCCATAGGCAGGAAAAGCGTGCCCGAAGTGACCATAGACGACTTTGACCGCCTTGCCCTGAAGGTCCTGGGTTCCCTGAAGGATATTGATTCTCTGCGCGCCTCCCTGATTGCCATCTCCGAGGACGGCGTCATTGAGGAGAATGAACGTCCCGCCTTCCAGGAAATCCTGGATTCCCTGGAAAAGATCAGCACCAACGCCAAGGCGCTTCAGCTCTGGGCCATCAAAAATATCCGCTTAGGCTAAATGCGCGGCCTGGCCGGCAAATGGGATTAAAATATCCGCCTGGCCCGCTGTCCGCGAAAATAACCCCCTCTGCCGGTATGTGCACAAAGCCTCCGGCCAGAGGGGTATTTAGAGTCCGGACTTATTTTGCTGCTTTTTCCGCAAACTCCTTTGTCACAAGATCCGCATAAGGCACTCTCTCCTTCAGCACCCCGGAATCATCCAGGATATTCTGCAGCAGGTCAAATGCATCCTCCTGGAAAATCAGGTTATCTTTCCAGGTATCCTGGTCATAATAGCGTTTCACTATGGTGGTCAAAGTTTCCATGTCCGTCTCGGGGAACTGGGGCGCAATGGCTTCGGCGATTTCCTCCGGAGTATGGCTTTGGACAAAATCCATCCCTTTCTGGAGGGCATTGGTAAATGCCTGAACCGTATCCCCATTTTTTTCCAGATAGCTCTTCTTTGCCGAGAAAGAGGTGTAAGGGACATAACCGGAATCCTCGCCCAGGGAAGCTACCACATAACCCTCCCCCTTCTGTTCCAACGCCGTTGCGTGAGGCTCAAATTCTACCGTAAAATCTCCCTGCCCGCCGGAAAATGCCGCCGCAGTGGAACCAAAATCAATGCTCTGGTCGATGGAGACATCCACCATGGGATCAATACCGTTTTTGTTCAGGATATACTCGAAGACCAT
>CANRWO010000077.1 GCA_947643615.1 uncultured Lachnospiraceae bacterium | reverse complement strand
CCGTCAATATGATCGCTTATCGTAGCCAGTATGGCAGTGTGAACCCGGCGGGGATCATTGCGCCGGCGATTGTGGCGACGTTTGTCAGTACGATGGTGGCAGTGGTGTATTGTAAATTAAAAGATAGGAAGCGGAGAGTTTAAGGACTCTCCGCTTATACTTGTATTGCAAAGACCTATAACAATAAAGTTTTATTGCACTAACCAATGACAAAATCCGTTAAATCCATCAAAATATCCTTTCGCTTAAAGTCCAATTTTTTAACACACTATCTTTATCCATTCTATGATTTCTGAAACATATCAGGAATTTATGAAGAGCAGGTAAATCGTTTGGGTGTTTTTCTATTTCTATGGGTAATAACTGCAAAATTTCATATCAGATTCATGCATAAGACTATTCCAATCAATACGAACACACCATTTTACATGCCACCATTCTGGATAACTCCTTAAATCATATTTTATGGCAGTGCCTTCAAAAATCAAATTATCCGTTTCTCCGCTGTCGGACGCGTCATCGGAATATAGGCTAACAGGCAGTCCTTCATAAAATGTGATTATGTTGCCCATGCTATCAGCCTTGGTATCATCTCTTGATAACAATGCAATATCATCCGTAACCATTTCGTTTAAATCAACATAGACTCGTGCTTTGTCCATCTTCTGAAACTCCTTTTAGTCTTAAAATTCCAGTTTATATACTCTATTATAAATATTTGCCTGCTACTTACAATGCATATTTGTGAGTTCTTTTTACATGAGTACACAATTCTGAAAAGACTAACTATTTAAAAGAAGATGAACGCAGGCATTGACGGCATATAGTAAAAACATTATGATGATAATAAGCATATCAACGCAGGGATGAGGAAAGGAAATTATTGGAAGCATGGGAAAAAAACGGATACTTCTTATTGGCACGGGAGGTACCATCGCCTCGGAAATGGGAGAGAACGGACTGGCGCCGGAGCTCACAAGCAGCCAGCTGTTACAGTATATTCCGGATATTTCTGGCATTTGTGAGGTAGACTGTATACAGCTTTTCAGCCTGGACAGTACGAATATCCGTCCGGAGCACTGGCTGCGCATTGCAAAAGCGGTACAGGAATGCTATTCGCAGTATGACGGGTTTGTGGTGAGCCATGGAACGGATACCATGGCGTATACCGCAGCGGGCCTCAGCTATCTGATTCAGAACAGCCGTAAACCCATTGTACTCACGGGGGCCCAGAAGCCAATCGGCTATGAAACCACGGACAGCAAACAAAATCTCAGGGATGCATTTACGGTGGCGGCTTCCGACATGTTTGGCGTGATGCTGGTTTTTAACGGTAAGATCATTACAGGAACCAGGGCAAGAAAGACTCACAGCAAAAGCTTTGAAGCTTTTTCCAGTATAAATTATCCAATTGTGGGGATGGTGCAGGATGGAAGGATTATCCAATATATCAGGCCGGAGGGCAGTGCGCAAACCAGATTTTATGAGTCGCTGGATCCCAAAGTGGCCTTGCTGAAGCTGGCGCCGGGGATTGATTGCGGTGTCGCTGAATATCTTTTAGAACGCAACAGTGCATTGATCATTGAGAGCTTTGGAGTGGGCGGGTTGCCGGTTTATGAAACGGGGAGCTTTTATGAGACCATAAAAAGGGGATTGGATGCAGGTAAGACGGTTGTATTAACTACACAGGTGGAAAACGAGGGCAGCGATCTGTCCGTTTATCATGTAGGCAGCCGTATCAAACGGAATTTGCCCATACTGGAAGCCTACGATATGACAACCGAAGCGGTGATAGCGAAACTGATGTGGACCTTGAGCCAGACAAACCAAAGGGCGGAGGCAGCAAAGCTTTTTTATACCCCCGTTGCCTGCGACATCCTGTATGCTGTTGAGGACTGATGGGATATCGGAAATAAGAAATATTTTTTGAAAAAACGTTAATGCCTAACAAATAAATCAGAAACAAATGGGAACCCTCATTCTTTTGGTCAGCGGAGTGGAAAATTTAAGAAGCAAAATTTGCCTATGGGTTAAATTGGGTGCAAGCGATAACAGGATTTAAGGCAGAAGTCAAGGGTAGAAGAAATGGCGGAAGAGATGGGACAAAAAGAGATTGCTCTGGTTGAGAAGTTGCGGAACAACATAAATCGGGTGTTTGTCGGCAAGGAGGATGTGGTGGAGGATCTGCTGATCTGCCTGGCCGCAGGCGGGCATGTCCTTCTGGAGGATGTGCCCGGAGTGGGCAAGACTACACTGGCGTCAACCCTTGCAAAGAGCGTAGGCTGTAGCTTCGGGAGGATTTCTTTTACTCCGGATACGCTGCCGGGGGATGTGTTGGGCGTATCCGTTTATAATATGAAAACCGGAGAGTTTGAATATCGGGCGGGGGCGGTGATGCGTCAGATCCTGTTGGCAGATGAGATCAACAGGACCGCACCCAAGACTCAGGCCAGCCTTTTGGAGGCAATGGCAGAGAGCCAGGTGACGGTGGATGGTGAGGTTTATAAGCTGCCCAGTCCGTTTCTGGTGATTGCGACCCAGAACCCTGTGGAGTTTCTGGGGACTTATCCTTTGCCGGAGGCACAGATGGACCGTTTTATGATGCGGTTGTCTATAGGATATCCGGACAGGCAGCAGGAAATACGTATGGCAGCGCAGGTTCTCGAAGGACGGACTCCGGATAAGGTGGAAGCGGTGTGCGGGCCGGAGGAAGTTGAGGGGATCATGGAAGCGGTTCGTAGGGTTTCGGTGAAGGAAGCGGTTTTGGGATATATGGAAGATATCGTATCCCTCACCAGGGAGGAGACGCGTTTCGTGATGGGAGCCAGTCCCAGGGCCATGCTGGCGTTGATGCGGGCATCCCAGGGACGGGCATTGCTGCAGGGGCGGACTTATGTGAAGCCGGATGACGTGAAGGCAGTTGCGTCTCAGGTGCTCCTCCACAGGCTGGTTTTGTCCCCTGAGGCGAAGCTTAAGAAGGCAGACGGGGCGGGTATCTTAAAAAGCCTTATCCTGAAAGCCAAGGTACCCGTGTGAACCCGGCAGACATTCCGGTGGGATTTGCCGACGGGAAGAAGTGGGATGGTGTTTTCGCGTTCGGGACGCTGCGTGAAAACAGCGGGGCCTTTTATGGAACAGTCAGGTTTCTGGCCTATGACGGCATAAGCGATGGGAAAGATATGGGATGAGAAAATACAGGATTTTATTTTTATGCCTTTGGGTTCTGTCCCTTGTGGCAATCAGCTTTTTCGGAGGCGTTATCAGCTACGGCTTTTTTTTTCGGAGTTTCTATTTTGCCGGTGCTTTCATTGGCGTATATTTCCTGTGTATATTTCCGGTTTAAAATATATCAGGAGCTGGGCAGCCGAAATATGGTCTGCGGACAGCCGGAAGATTACACTTTTATCCTGCAGAATGAAAACTTTTTTGCTTTTTCGGGGGTGGGTGTGAAGCTGTTTTCCGATTTCTCTTATGTGGAGGAACTTCCGGGAGACACGGAATATGAGCTGCTGCCGGGGGATCGCTTTACTTATAAGACCAGGCTGGTATGCCGGTATCGGGGAGAGTATGAGGTGGGGATCAAGGAAGTGGTAGTGACGGATTTCCTGAGGCTTTTTCGGCTGTGCTATGCAAATCCCGGTACCATCAAGGCGCTGGTACGCCCGAAACTGGTGCGGCTGGATACCCTTAAGGGACTGGAAGAATTTCAGGCGCCTCTGCAGAGGGAACTTTTAAGGGGGGAGGAACCGGATATTTTTGTACGAAATTACATAGAAGGAGATTCTCTAAAGCAGATACATTGGAAATCTACGGCCCGGCAGGGTCAACTGCTTACCAGGGAAAGAATGGGAGAGGAAAAGCAAGGGATATCCGTTTTTTGTGACATGAACCGGTTCGGCAAGAAAGCGGAGAAGTACCTGCCTTTGGAGAACAGGATGTTGGAGGCGCTGTTGGCGTTGGGGTATTTTTTGGCCAGAAGAGAAATGGGGTTCTCCGTCTATTACGCTCAGGCAGAGCCGGTGAGAAAGTTTGTGAAGGGCGTGAAGGATTTTGACGGCTTTTATCAGAGCGTGGCGGAAATTGTCTTTGGGGAAAATGGAGATTTCCCGCGTATGGTGGGACAGGTGGCGGCCAGGGGCGGGCTTTGGGACAGCAGGCTGGTATTTTTCCTATTGCACGAGTTGGACCACCGTGTTATGGAAATGACGGAAAAGCTGGCCGCAGGCGGAATGTCCGTGGTGGTTTATGCGGTCACTGACAATGATATCAGAGAATACATCCGGCAGGGTGTGGGAAGAAGGATCCTCCAGATCCCCATAGAGGAATCCCTGGAAGGGAGGCTTTGATGAAAGAATGGATCTCTTCTCATGGAAAAGCGCTCTATAGAGCGGCAAACGCGTGCCTGCTGGCCTGTATGGTTTTATTTGGTGCGGGGCGTTTCCTTGGAATCGACGGATTTAGGGCGCTGCATCTGATTACGGCTTTGGCGGTTTTGGGTATATTGGCATGGATGAATGATATGACGGTAAGGGGGAGGATAATCTGCCTGTCCGCAATACTTCTATTGCTATGTGCAGGGATCGCGGCAGGCCGTTGGGATTTCTGGAGGCCGTTCTTTTTCTGGCTGGTGGGAAGAGGGCCGGCGCCCCGGGAATGGGCGTTGGCTTATGGGTTGATGCAGACGGCTGTGGTGGCAGTGGTTTGCTTTTTGGTACAGGTACTTTTTGAGAGGCTGCCAATGCTGAAGGCTGTGGCGGCAGGAACCCTTTTGGCTACCCTGATATTCTGTCTGTTGGCACGCCGGGAATTGAGCCACCCGGGAATGGCGTTCATGGCCTGTTTTCTCCTTTTGGCATGGGAGGAATGGGTCCAAAGCCACTGGGAAAAGCGGCGTGTGAAAGACAATGGCATTCATGTGCACACTTTTTGGATAATGCCTTTTTTGGCGTTATATCTCGGATTGTTGATGATTGCGCCTGCGCCGGAGAAACCCTATGGCTGGGACTGGGCAAAAGCAATCTACCGGCAGGTAAGGGAATCTTTGCGGTCATATACCCAGAAGATCAAATGGGAGGATCAGGAAGGGTTTTGCATGGCGTTTACCGGTTTCTCCCAGGAGGGGACTTTGGAGGGTAATGTGCAGGAGGAAGCGGAGGTGGTTATGAAAGTGCGGGTGCGTCCTTTTGCAGAGTATCTTTATTTGACCGGAGTGGTCTTTGAAACTTTTGACGGCAGGGAATGGAGCGGAGGGCAGCAGGGGCAGGACGGTGCGGCTTTGCTGGACACTGCTCAGACGCTGTACGCAGTGAAATGTTATAACGACAAGTACCAGAGGGATTACTTGAAGGAGATCCGGGCAGAGATCCGATACGAAGATTTTAACACGGGGTATGTGTTTGCGCCCCTGAAAACATGGGGCATTGAGGATGGTTCAGGGAGGAATATGGAGGAGTTCCGTGTGGACGGCGCTTTGCGCTGGGACGGGCAGAGGGGGTATGGCACAGAGTACGGGTTGCGCTACTATAGTATGAACACAGGGCAGCCATTGTTTGACCTTTTTCTGGAGGAGGCAGGGCAGTGGGGTGTTTCAGGCCCGGAAGAGGAGATGAACCGTGAAATCTGGGAAGAGGTTATGGCAGAATGTGAGTACCGGAGCGGGCGGACGTTTACTGTGAGGGATCGGGAAGAGCACCAAAGGGAGATTTATGAGGTTTATCTGGGAGATGTGAGGCTGTCAGGAGAAGTGAGAAGCTTTTTGGAAGAGACCGTAAAGGATGCAGGGTCAGACGTGGAAAAATTGAGGGCCATCGAAAATGCCTTATCCCGGCTGACATATACCCTGGTACCCGGAAAACTGCCAAAGAGCGTAGGGGACGGCGGAGATTTCCTGGATTATTTTCTGTTGGAGAGCAGGAAGGGGTATTGTACTTACTTTGCCACGGCTTTTGTGCTGCTGGCCAGGGCCGAGGGGATTCCGGCCCGCTATGTGCAGGGGTATTGTGTCCCTATAGGAAAACAGGGGGAGGCAGCCGTATACTCCCATATGGCCCATGCCTGGCCGGAGGCTTACCTGGAAGGCGTAGGATGGATTCCCTTTGAGCCAACCCCCGGATATGGGGACAGGCGCTATGATCCCTGGATGCCGCAGCAGACAGCCAACGGGATGGCAGAGGAAGGCATAACGGCGGGGCGGAATCCTGAGGCTGCCTTCCGTGCAGATGCCCTGGAGGACCAGGATGAACCCGACGGCACGGAGGACGGGGAGAAAGCCGACGGGAGGACAACGGCGTTAACAGGTTATTCCTGGCAGGGTTTTGGATATGCAGCGTTGGCAATCCTGGCAGCCTGCGGGGGAGTGCTTGTTATTGACAATGTTCTGGGACGGTATCGGTATATA
This sequence comes from uncultured Lachnospiraceae bacterium, assembly GCA_947643615.1. GTDB lineage: Bacteria > Bacillota > Clostridia > Lachnospirales > Lachnospiraceae > Acetatifactor. Next base: position 8,900 of record CANRWO010000077.1, on the reverse strand, counting down.
AAATGGGATTCGGAGAAGAAACTCAGGGCAGAGGTTTTGTGCAACCTGAAGGTGCTGTCCTGTTTTGGACTGGTGAAGGAAGACTGGGAGACCTTGGAGGAATTTCGGGAAAGGATTGGATACCTGGTCGGAGAGAAGTGGGGAAGGAGAGAAATACCCCTCCGGTTTATGGAAGATTTTGAGGAAGTATTGTATGGGGGACGAGCTGTCAGCACAGATATGATCAACAGGTCGGTAGAAGAGAGGGACAGGCTCCTCGAGCTGCTGAAACAGTGGAAAAGGCGGGTTTGGCTCTATTGCCGGATGAGGCTGTATCTGGGCCATTACAGATTTTAAGGATAAGCCGGGTCCAAAAGCAGGTGTAATGTGATCCAAACAGAAATATTATTTATGCGCTAATATTTCGATAAAAAAGTATAAAAAGAAATCAAAACATGATACAATGAAAGAAAAAGAAAGAAGGTATTGCCTATGGTAAATCGTTTTGTACTGAATGGGATTTCTTATCACGGCGCGGGGGCGATCAAGGAGATCCCGGGGATTATCAAGAGTAAGGGATTTCAGAAGGCATTTATCGCTTCAGACCCGGATTTGGTAAAGCTGGGGGTTACGGCCAGGGTGACGGCTCTGCTGGATGCGGAAAATATGGCCTATGAGATTTATTCCGACATCAAACCTAACCCCACCATTGAGAATGTAAAAGCGGGTGTGGCAGCATACAAGGCTTCCGGCGCGGATTACATGATCGCCATTGGGGGAGGTTCTTCCATGGATACGGGAAAGGCTATCGGGATCATTATCAATAACCCGGAGTTTGAGGATGTGCGTTCCCTGGAGGGCGTGGCCCCTACGAAAAATAAAACGGTGTACACCATTGCCGTTCCCACTACAGCCGGCACGGCGGCGGAAGCGACCATCAACTACGTGATCACAGACGTCGAAAAGAAGAGAAAGTTTGTGTGTGTAGATGTCAATGATATACCGGATATTGCCATTGTGGACCCGGAAATGATGTCCAGTATGCCCAAGAGCCTGACCGCAGCAACTGGTATGGACGCGTTGACCCATGCCATTGAGGGGTATACCACCAAGGCGGCATGGCGTCTGGCTGACTGCTTGAATCTGGAAGCCATCAGGCTGATCGCGGAGAACCTGCGGGGGGCGGTTGCCAACACGGAAGAAGGCCGGGAGGGAATGGCACTGGGGCAGTTTGTGACCGGTATGGCATTTTCCAATGTGGGACTGGGCATTGCCCATTCCATGGCCCATACCCTGGGAGCGGTTTATGATACGCCTCACGGTGTGGCCTGTGCCATGATGCTGCCTATCGTTATGGAATATAATGCGGAGACCACCGGAGAGAAATTTAAGGATATTGCGGAAGCTATGGGCGTAGATACTGCGGGAATGTCCCAGGAGGAATACCGGAAGGCGGCTGTGGCAGCAGTGCGCCAGTTGTCCCAGGATGTAGGCATTCCGGCGAAGCTGGAGGCACTGAAGGAAGAAGACCTGGATTTTCTTGCGGAGTCTGCGTATGCGGACGCGTGCTGCCCCGGCAATCCCAGGGATACTAACGTGGAGGATCTGAAAGAACTGTTCCGTAAGCTGATGTGACCTTGCCCCGGCATAAGGGCTGGAACCCCGGGTTTTCCAGCGAAACGGATGAAAACAAATAGGATGAACTGTATGATGGAACTTAGTAACGGATAAATAAACTGTAAAATATGTCATTACCGATTGCATAATAAGGGGGATGGGGCGCTGGAAAGAGTCCCATTCCCCTTGTAAAATATGAGGATGGCTTTCGGCATTGCCCGGTAACTTATCGGGAACCGAGAGAGTCAGATGTATCATCCCGCATATGGGAACGGAAAATTACGGGATGAGATACCGCGGCACTGTATCATGCAAGCAAAAACCGCGGATGGGAGAGGATGGATATTATGGCGATTATGGAAAAAGAGTTTCACTGCAAGAGGGATGAGCTGACAATCAGGGGAATGCAGTACTTTCCCTGTCCTTTTGAAGAAAAGGAGAAATATCCCGTTGCAATCCTGTGCCATGGGTTCACGGGAAATTACCGTTCCATGGAGAATTACGGGAGAAAGTTTGCGGAGCTTGGCTATATTGCGGTGGGATTCGACTTTTGCGGCGGCGGGGCGCTGGTACAGGAGGATCCTGTCAGAAGCGATGGTGAGACTACCGATATGAGAATCTCCACAGAGGTGGGGGATCTATCTGCGGTCATTGATCAGGTGAAAGGATTTCCTTATGCGGACTTGCAGAGGATCCTCTTGGCCGGGGTAAGCCAAGGCGGCTTTGTAGCAGGCCTGGCTGCAGCCAGGCGCAGGGAAGAGATCAGTGGACTGATCATGGTCTATCCTGCCCTGTGCATTCCCGACCATGCCCGGCGGGGTTGTCTGGGCGGCGCATGCTATGATCCAAAGGAGGTGCCGGACAGGATTGACTGCGGCCGTTCTGTTCTGGGGAAAGGGTTCCATGATGAAGTTGCGGGCATGGATCCTTTTTTAGAGCTTTCGGCATATGGAGGCAGGGTGCTGCTGATACAGGGACTGGAGGATGGGATTGTTGACTATTCTTATGCCGTAAAGGCAAGGGCATCCTATGAAAAAGGGCAGTGTCGTTTACAGTTGGTGAGAAATATGGGGCACAGTCCCGACGAAGGGCAGTTTGAGAGTATTTTTGCGTCCATCCGCCAATTTCTGGCAGGGCGGGAAGAGATCCTCAGTATCCGCATAATCATTACCCATAGTGAGAAGTTGTGTGACAATGGGGCGGAACAATGTAACCTTTACTTCACCGGATACTGCGAGAGTCCGTATTTCCAGGGAACCGTGTTGCCTGGCGGCTGCGATGTACGGCGGGAGGATCCGGGGAAAGGTAAGGCTGTCAGGGCGGAATATACGCTGGAAGGGTTGGACTGTGAGGGGCAGCGGTGCAGGCTGCACATAGTGAACCAGTGGGGGCAGGAGGACTGGGAACCTGTGATACGGACGGACAGCAGGGCGTTGGCCTGGCTGAACGAAGCCGATCTTACGGCAGTCCTTGAGAACGGCGCCGGAGGCCCCACTGTCAGGATTTTTGCGGGGTGGGCCGGAGAGTAACGGAAAGCGGAGAGTCCCTTTGGGTTTTACCCATGACGGATCAAAAGGGGATTGTTCAGGACAGAAAAGTATAATATAATTTTGGTAATGTCTATTTTCACAACAGTAAATTTACTTTCCATGCGCTGTCTGAGGGTTATTCGTTCGTTTCCCACAAAATTTCTTCCGGACAGTCCTGATGGCTGATCAGGCTGTTCAGACCCTCGGCAGGGGCAGGCTGTATGGGAGTATGGAAGTATGGAAGGAGAAAATCCACATATGCGGCTTTCGAAGAACCAGGGAATCCATGTCAGTTCGTTGTGCATTTTTATTGTGGGGATCGTGTTGACCGTGGGCAGTTTTATCCTGTATACAGGCAGCTGCCTGAGCAGATGCTATGAAGACTTTATGAAGGCGGAAGCCGACTACAGGGACTGCGAGGTAAATGCCAGGCAGATGCAGGAGGCTTCGGACGCGTTGACCGCTTATATACGCCGTTTTGCGCTGTCAGGGGATCTTACATATCTGGAGGCCTATTTTGGGGAGGCAGAATCCGGCAGAAGGGAACAGGCACAGGAGAATCTGCATGCCACGGAGGAAGAGACGGCAATCTTTGCCCGGGCAAAAAGTGAGTCTGACCTGCTGATGGATATGGAATACCATGCGGCCAAGCTGATCCTGGCAGCGCAGGGCGATGACACGGCAAATATGCCAAAGGAACTGCAGGGTTATTCCCTTTCGGAAACAGAGTATTCCATGGGAACGGATGCACTGGCACGGGAAGCATTGGATCTTGTGTTCGGCCAGGAGTATCAGTCGTTAAAGGACAGCATAGACGCTAACCTTGTTGAATTTTCCGAGGCGGTCCTGGCCAGGGAAAGCCTGGAAGTGGAGGAGACAGCAGAGCGCCTGGAGCGCCTGATCTGGATGCAGCGGGTGGGGATCGTCATTGTGGTGGTAGTAATTATCCTTCTTGGGGCGCTGACATACCGGCAGATTGCCGTAGCGCTGCAGAAGCATGTAAAAGCCATTATGGATAACATGCTCCTGGAGGAGAAGGGCGTATATGAACTGCGGTATCTGGCGCGGACTTACAATGCCATGGATAAGACCAGGACGGAGGAAGAGCAAAGGCTGCGGGAGAAGGCAGAGCACGATGCCCTGACGGAATTGGTAAACAGGGGAACCTTCGAGATATTGCTGAAGAACAAAATTGAGATTAAGGGTAAAGACGCCGGAGCCTTTCTTCTGGTAGACGTGGACGTTTTCAAAGAGATCAATGACAGCTATGGGCACGCAGTGGGAGATGCCGTATTAAAGCGGGTGGCGGAAGTGCTGGTGGACAATTTTAAGGACAGGGATATTATTGCCAGGTTTGGCGGGGACGAATTTGCCGTCTGGCTTACCAATGTGGACAGGGGGTATGCCGGGTTCATTGAGCAGAGGATCGAAGCCATCAATCAGGAACTTCAGCGCCCGCAGGAAGACTTGCCTTCAGTGACACTAAGCGTGGGCGGCGCCTTCAGCCGAGAGGGGGATTCTTTCCAGGCAGTGTATCAGCGTGCGGATGAGATGCTTTACAGGGTGAAGAAAAATGGCCGATGCGGGTGTATGGTCAACACAGAATAGGGTTTCGGACTATCAGTCATCTTTCGGAAAAAAGAATCATAGAGTATAGAAATGATAAGGGAACTATTCCTGAGTATTGAAATTGCCGGCGGCAGCGTGGCCATGGGGATTACCTTTCCCCATGGGCAGGATTACGGCTGAGGGCAGACAGGAGGTGCGGCGTGAAAGCACTGGCGCATGTATCGGATATTATCATTCCTATACTCATTTTTTTTATTGTGGGATACGGCGCGGTATCCGGTGTAAAAGTATACGAATCTTTCCTGAAAGGGGCGAAGGATGGACTGAAGATCGTGGTGGATATCGTGCCCACACTGATCGGATTGTTGGTAGCAGTGGGAATGCTGCGTGCTTCCGGTTTCTTTGATATGCTGGGGCGTGTGCTGGGGCCTGTCACGGAAGCAGCAGGACTCCCCGCACAGCTGATTCCTTTGCTGATCGTGAAATTATTTTCCTCTTCTGCGGCTACAGGCCTTGTGCTGGACATTTTTAAGACCGCAGGGCCTGATTCCTATGCGGGTTTGGTGACATCCATTTTAATGAGCTGTACGGAAACCGTGTTTTACACCATGAGCGTCTACTTTTTGGCGGCCAAGGTAACCAAGACCCGTTTTACCCTCACCGGAGCCCTGCTGGCCACCCTGGCGGGGACCGTGGCCAGCGTGGTGTTGGCGGCCAGGATGGGGTGAGTGTGAGGATTAGAGAGGCTTTTAAAAGCGAAATGTTTTTGATGACATGGTATACAAAAGAGAGGAGAAATGCTAAAATAAAGCAAAGACATAGACTCTGCATTGGTTCGGGATAATACATGCGAATCTTATTTTCTGAATAAATTACTTTGGAGGAAAACATGCTGGAGAATACGAAATTATATCAGGAATTGGAAAAACGGCAAAGCAAATACAAGGATAAAATTGATGGAATTTCTCAATAAAGGAAGAAGAAAGAGCGACATTTGAGGCATGGAAACAGTGGGATACACGAATAGATTTCCCGCTGATTAGTATAGTGAAAGCCATATATTTTCCTGTTGGATATGATGAATCCTTGCTCAGGTATTGTGAAGAGGGCGGGCATTCTGATAATTTCAGCGGAGCTGTTTGGCATGTGCTCAAAAAGAGAGCTTTAACAGCAGTTTTAAGAGATATGGATATTAAAAATATTTTAAGTCAATGTGGATTATTAACGGAATGGTTCAGGATAGAATTGGGTATATTTCCAGTAATCAGTGTAGAAAGTGGTCGATATATTGAATACGCTGAAAATTGGTGGGGGTCTGCAAACGAAAAATTGAATGAACTATACTGGCATGGCATTAGTTTGGATAGAGGAAGAATGGACCCTGGCATAAGAATAGTCGGAGCAGACTGCGGCAAGTGTGTAGTTAATATCTTAGACAAGGAGATATGTCCCAATGTGGTCAGAGATAACTTGGCTATAGAAGTGAAAGAAAAAATAACTTTGGCAATAGAAAAGGCTGCGCATCAATATATAGCTGACAAACTGGCGGATGACAAGGAACTGCAGACAGCAGTCCAGAGGCTTATTGACAGAAATTATCCTTGTAATAATCCTTATTATTTGATGGATTCAGTTTAAAGCGAGTCTGTATCAGAGGAACACTGTAAATAGAAGGATCGGAAAGGAAGTGGCAGGAAATGCTGCAGGAAAGTAACCGTATCGAATTTAAATCCACATTAAATGAAAAGCTGGAAAAAGAAATCGTGGCATTTCTGAATAATCAGGAAGGCGGAATTCTTTATATAGGGATTGATAACAATGGGCATCCGATTGAAAATCCGCAGATAGATGCTATGCAGCTAAAAATTGCCGATCGGATCAAAAACAATATTCTGCCGTCAACGCTCGGATTGTTTGACATTATTACGGAAAATATGGAAGGCGTGGATGTAGTTAAGATCATTGTGTCCAGTGGCCTTGAGAAACCTTATTATGTAAAGAGTAAGGGAATGGCACCGGGCGGCTGCTATATGAGGCTGGGAACATCGACACAGCCGATGCCGACTTCTTTGATTGATGAACTATATGCAAAAAGAATTCATACCACACTGCGAAATATACCTTCGCCCAGACAGGATCTTACATTTGCGCAGCTTAAGATATATTATCAGGAGCGAGGGCTGGAATTAAACAAGCAGTTTGCCAATAGTCTTGAACTGTTTACTCCTGATGGAAGATACAATTATATTGCCTATCTGCTGGCCGATGAAAACGGCGTTTCTGTTAAGGTGGCAAAATATGCGGGAAAAGACAAGGTAGATTTGGTTGAAAATGAGGAATATGGATATTGCTCGTTGATCAAGGCAACGAATCATGTCTTGGAAAAAATGAAGATTGAGAATGTTACCAAGGCAAAAGTGACCAGCACAAGGAGGGTAGAAAAAAATTTGGTAGAGCCAGTTCCGATGAGGGAGGCATTGATCAATGCCATTGTCCACAATGATTTTTCGAGGGAAATTCCGCCGGTATTTGAAATTTTCAGTGATCGGATGGAGTTTACTTCTTATGGCGGCTTGATTCAGGGACAGAGCCTTAAGGATTTTTTCAGCTGCAGCAGTATGCCCAGAAACCGGGAGCTGATGCGTGTGTTCAAGGATGTCGGACTGGTGGAACAGCTTGGATCCGGAATGAGTCGTATACTGAAGGCATATGATGAAAGTGTTTTTGAAATATCAGAACATTTTATAAAAGTGATTTTTCCGTTTTCAGAGGGGGAAAATACCATCGGTAAATTGAGTGGCGATGAAAGTGGCGATGAAAGTGGCGATGAAAGTGGCGATGAAATAAGAATTTTACAAATATTGGAAAGTGAACCTGACATTACAGCCCATAAATTAAGCAAGAAAACCGGATTTAGCGCCAGAAAGATCAGTCGTATCATAAAAAAGTTACGGGAGTCAGGAAAGATCATCCGTGTAGGTTCTGATAGAAAAGGTTATTGGAAAATAAACGAATAGGGAATAAAAAGTTTTCCCTTATTGACACGCCAAGGGAGACCGTATTTTATACTATGAGCGTCTATTTCCTGGCGGCGAAAGTCACAAAGACCCGGTATACCCTGACCGGGGCGCTCTTTTAGCCACCCTGGCGGGAACCGTGGTCAGTGTGCCTTATATTATAATTGTGGCTATTACTTAATAAAACACAAGTACTGTCTTGTAACAGACATGCAGAATTAATTGTATATGGGACTTGTTCACTGAGTACAAAGTGGTATAGTCGTCCGGCTGCACGGCTTTCACATGGTACATGACGGACAGAGAAGGAGGTTAACCGGTTATGAGTGAATTACTGCGGCAGATTGCCGATTTCAAAACGGAATATGAAAGGGAGGCCTTAAGGCTGGCGCAGGAACTGCGGGGACAGGAAATGCCGGTGCTTACGGAGGCACTTTTTGCGGAGTTTGAGAAAAATGGGAACCGCCTGCGCTATGAGGCGGCCTATTTCGGCAGAAGAAAATTTCTCTCGGTCTTTGGGCTTGTGAGTGTGATGAAGCACAGGGAGGAGGACCTGCGGAAGCTGGAGGAGGTTCTGCTGGAAATCTGCGGAGAGGAATGCTGGGCGCTGCCTGCCCATGTGGACAGACATAAAAACTCCCACTGGCGGATCACCATAGACCTTTTTGCCAGCGAGACGGCACAGACCCTTGCACAGCTTGTTACGCTATTAAAAGGCAGTCTTTCGGAGCATGTAACAGAAATCGTGGAGAGAGAGGTGAGGGCGCGGGTTTTGGCACCGTTTATGGCGTCGCAGGCGCCGTACTCCGGCTGGGAGAGAAGCGGAAACAACTGGAACGCCGTGTGCTGTGGAAATATCGGAAGCGCAGCGCTTTTTTTGTTAAATGAAGGGGCAGAGAGGCGGGCGCTTGTGGAGCGCATTGCTCATGCTTTGACATGTTTCTATCTGAAAGGTTTCGGGGAGGACGGCGCTTGTGAGGAGGGGTTGGGTTATTGGGCATATGGGTTTACATACTACACCCTGTTTGCAAGGCAGTTAAGGGAGGCATATCCCGATATGAATATTCTGTCGGGGAAAAAGTTGGAGACGATTGCCTGCTTTCAGCAGAAATGTTATTTGAGCGGTAGGAGAACCGTCAACTTTTCGGACAGCAGTTGCTTTGAGCCGTATTTTATGGGCCTCACCTGC
>CANRWO010000076.1 GCA_947643615.1 uncultured Lachnospiraceae bacterium | reverse complement strand
AGAGTTACACCCCTACTTAAAATTTAGCTTTATAACTTAACTAACTGACATTGGTTCACTTCGTTCACAGCAACCTATGCACAGAAATCGCAAAACAGCGATTTCGCGCATGTCTGTCTCGGGTTTATCACGCAGAAACAGCGTGAAAACACCTCGCGGCGACAGCGAGTGAACAGCAACGAAGATTAAACTTGTTTTTCCGATTTTTTTACATAGGAATGGAAAGATACGGAAAAAGGTGATATAATGCTCTTATCTCTGGTCAGGCATAACGGGACAGGGGACATAAAACGAATCAATATAGTAATAATATGTAAGGAGGAAGCACTCGTGAGATTAGTAACGCGATCTGATTTTGACGGCCTGGTATGTGGCGCATTATTGCTGGAAGCAGGGATTATTGACCATTGGAGATTTGCACACCCGAAGGACCTGCAGGATGGGTTGGTTGAGATAAACGGGGACGACTGCCTTGCCAATGTGCCCTACGTGGAAGGCTGCGGTCTCTGGTTTGACCATCATTCCAGCGAGCATGAGAGGCTGCAGCTGGAAGGGAAATATAAGGGCGAGAGCCGAATCACTCCCTCCTGCGCCAGGATCATTTATGAATATTACGGCGGGGAAGAGCGTTTTCCCCAGTTCGGTGAAATCATGGAAGCCGTAGATAAAGTAGATTCCGGGAACCTGACGGTGGATGAGGTCATGAATCCTACTGGTTGGATATTGGTAGGCTTCCTGATGGATCCCAGGACCGGCCTGGGCAGATGGAGACAGTTTTCCATCTCCAACTACCAGCTCATGGAAAAGCTGCTGGAGGCTTGCCGTACCATGACGACGGAAGAGATCCTGGAGCTCCCCGATGTGAAAGAAAGAATTGAAGTCTACGAGGAACAAACGGAAAAGTTCAAGGCAATGGTGCTGGAACATACCCATACAGACGGAAATGTGATCCTCTCCGACCTGAGGGGCGTGGATCCCATATATACAGGCAACCGTTTTATGATCTACAGCATGTATCCGGAGCAAAATATTTCTGCCTGGATCGTCAGCGGGCGGGGCGGAAAGGGTTGCTCTGCGGCAGTGGGTTACAGCATCCTGAACCGCACCTCCAATGTGGACGTAGGGAAACTGATGCTGAAGTATAACGGCGGCGGCCACAGGAAAGTAGGCACCTGCCAGTTCACGGACGAAGAAATGGAGGAAAAACTGCCCCAAATGTTGGCTGAGCTATGTGAAATGGCAAATCAGGAATAGCATTTTCACATCTGCCACACACTTCCCTTCATACCTGCTTACGCCACATAAAGGTACATGAAAATAAAATGGCAGATACTCCCTCCCATCACAAACAGATGGAAAACCTCATGGGAGCCAAATGCCTTATGTTTCGAATTAAAGATAGGGAGCTTTAAAGCGTATATCACGCCCCCTGCGGTGTAAATCAGCCCTCCGGCCAAAAGCCACAGGAAAGCTGCGGTGGAAAGCGTCTCAAAGAGCTGCCCGAACACCAGGACACAGACCCACCCCATAGCAATATAAATGATGGAGGAAAACCATTTGGGACAGGTGATCCAGCAGGCCTTCACCACCATGCCTGTGAGCGCTATCCCCCATACCAGGGCCAGCAGCTTATACCCCACGGCGCCCCCCAACACCACCAGGCAGACCGGTGTGTAAGAGCCTGCGATCAGGACAAAGATCATCATATGGTCCAGTTTCTGAAAAATACGCAGGCTTTTGCCGGCCAGGTTCACGGAATGGTACATGGCGCTGGCACCGTAGAGCAGTATCATGCTTGAAATAAAAATCGCCATTGCCGTAAAGCTGCGGCCATCGGACGTGACCCCCGCTTTTACCAAAAGCGGCACTGCTGCAAAAACGGCAAGCATCATGCCTATGAAATGAGTGATGGCGCTTCCTGGTTCCCTGATTGTAATCTGCATAGTTTTCTCCATTTCTGCGCTGTCTTCTGCGCATAACGACATGCTCACAAGTAATTATTGATATTATACCACATAGTTTTTAAAACTATGTATCATCAATGCAATCTTACATCAGAATTTCGAAAATGTCAACACAGATAAAATATCCTCTTATTCCCGGGTCCATAGAGGCAAAGCCAAAACCATCTGGGCCTCCCACAGCTGCGCCAGTTTCTCTTCATCCAGCCTCCCCTGCGCCACGATGGCAAGATAGGCCCGCATTGCCTCCGAATAGCTCTGCCTCCCAATGTGGCCTGCACTTTCCATAAAACCATACAAAACCGTTTCCACCTCCTCCTGCAGCTGTCGGTAATATTTTCCCCGGTTTTTATTATACCTGGTGAAACTTTCAAGATCCCTGCCGTTGGTACACTTCAACAGCCACTCTATCTGCCTTCTGCCCGTCCACGGTTTTATGACCTCCAGGTTTTTCGTCTCCATGACCATAACCAACAATACCTCAGCCATCAGGCCTATGGAATATTCCGCATATACGGCCAGAAAAAAAAGATACCTGGCCAGCTGCCCTGTATATTCCCCTACCTGGCACACAGTGTCTTCCATTTTCCTCATCCACTCCCACGCCTGCTCCTGGTCTGCCCGGGAAAGGCGCTCCGCAAACAGGGATATCTCAACGCCTGCCTGACGGATGCCCTCCCCCCGGGCGCTGACCGGCTCATAGGCAATACCAAGCATCCTGCCGCACTCTCTCAGCCAGATCTCATGAAGGGCAATGGCCATGATACATTCCATATACTTATTCTGCCTGTCTGCCTGGTTTTCGTCCTGCTGTGGTTCCCCTGATGCACGCTGCTTCCACTTGACCCGTTCCGGAAGGGATACGCCGAAATCGGGGGCGCATATCTCCCAGTACTCCCCCAGTTTTCTGCGGACCAGTGCCTGAATGCGTTCCAGCAATGCCAGGGGAAATTCCCCCTCTACCCCGTCCGTCTGCGTATATTCCCTGATAAGCATACTGCGTTTCGCCGCCAGGCAATTCTCCCGGGCAGAAAAGCATTTGTCCAGGTTTTGAAAATAAAAAGCATATTTCTTGGCGGTGGGATCCTGGGCAAGAAACTTTCGGATATCCCGGTATGAAACCTTTGAGCCTGTATTCCAGGGATATATTTCCAACACAGCCGTTGACAGATATGTTTTGAACTGTGAAACACTGATGCTGCATCCGGGCGTCACACAGACTTCCCGGACCCAGGAACCCTCTTCCAGGTACCGCAGGGGCCCCGCATCCTTCTCTGCCTTCTCCCGGGTCCACCGGTCTATTACCTCCATCAAATAATCAAATTGTTCTGCCCTGTCCATTTCCTTCCTCCGCAGTCCCCAGGCGCACCTGCCAAAAAAGGCTGAGCCATACCGTTCAGCCTTTTCCCATGTATGCAGTCTATCTGTCTTTCTTTACATTTCCTTTTGAGTCCCTGTATTTTCCGCTGCCCTTAAAAGCATAATCCTTACCGCCCTCTGACGCCCTGAGGTGATGCCTGATCTGGTTCTTTTCCCTTTCGTCATAGCGCTTTTGCTCTGTGCCCTTCCCCTTGGGCCCCAGGAACATGCCATAGACCAAAATTCCCAGTCCTGCAATGACAAGCAGCGTCTTCCAAGATAAACCTGATGTCAGTAAAATCATATCATATCCTCCTTTGTTTTGTTTATGCCAATACTATATATTGCCCAAAACAATTTGTCAACATTCATTAAGCGGCCGGGGACTTGTTTTCAAACCGGAAGTCCAAAAGGCCGGGAATCACTGCAAGAAGATTCTTTTCAAAGGCATATTCCATATACCGGTCCACATATTTTCTCCTAAGCAGTCCGTTTTTCCAGCAGAGGATAAAAAATTCCAGGTCGTTTTGATCCAGCACCCTGCGGTCCTCCTCAGGAAATCCGTTTTCCCCTTCGTTCAGCGGCCCCTCCCCCTCAACGATCTCCACGGATTCCATAGCCATGGCCAACTCCACTTCCACGCAATCGTCCCTCTCTTTTTCTCTCCATTGTCCGGTCATTAATTCCCGCAGATAAATTCCCCCATATTTTTCCTGTCTGCACAGTCTCAGCTTTCTTTCCATGGCCCTGTGCATCCACAGCAGATAAATACAGGAATCTTCCATCTTGCTCTTTTCCAGGACCAGCCTTAAAAAATTCTCGTCCGTATACCACCGGGGGCGTTTGGAACCTATTATCTGCCCATACCTCTCTTTGTTCTTTATATTGTTTCCTTTGCAGCACATGTCCATCCAATCCAGGAACAACGTTTCATACCACAGCCGGTAAAGCTTCCTGTTCCCTTTGCACAGCTTAAAGAAATCTTTCTCCAGGACATTGATCCATAGTTCCCAGTCCGTGCCTGCCATATGCCATTCTTCCATAAATTTGGGGAGCAGAATCCTCATCGTCTCTCTGTTCCTTTGAAACAGGGGCAAAATCCGCTCCCAGAAATCAGCTTTGACCCAACACCAATCCTCCAGGCACTGCTTCCTGGACCATTCGTCCGCTGCCGACATCAGGCTGTCCCACCAGGTTTCAGACCCCGTGCTTTCTTCATCCTTCCGCGGAAAATGCATGTTTCCGTCCAGCCATTCCTGAAGATGCGCCAAAAACGTCTCCTCTCTCTCCTTCAGGGGTTTTAAGGTTTCCTCCTTCCCGGGAAGGGAGTTGATCCACATCTGCCGGGTTTCTTCTTCCAGCGGAAAATTCTTTACAGCACAGTCAAAGCTCTCCCACCTGCGGGAGAGATCTGCCTCTGACAAAAGAAGCTGATAATGGCTTCCGGAACAGGTATATAAGGACAGTTTCCCACCGTTCCCACTCAACTTCGCCACTCCGCTGGTATGGATAAATATTCCGTCCTCGATCCGATGATGCCCATATACAATCCCATGGGCCATTACCACCCCATAATAATTGCAGTCCTCCAAATACCATTTCTTTAACGTCAATTGTCTGTCCATTAATTTCTTTAACGTCAACTGTCGGTTCATAATCAACATCCTCTCCCTTGACGCAGCCGTTGGGCGTCTCCACTATCTCCGGTTCCTGTCCGGCTCATTTAGCATGTACCGTCAAACATATCGGTTCTGCCCCATTTCCCCCAGAATCTTCCTGCACATTTTCAGATATTCCGGTGTTTCCCTCAGACTCACCGCCCTCAGCAGCGATTTATGCCGATTGATAAAACAGAACCCTTTCTCCCTCAGTATCCCCTGTTCATCCACGCTTCCCAAAAAGTCCAACAGCCTGTTTATCTGGTGGGAAACCCGGGCATAATCGGCGCCTCCTTCTTCGGATTCCGCCTCCTGGGCAAGCAGCTTACAAAGACTGCCCGTAAGTTTCCATTGGTTCTCATAGTCCATCCCCCTGACCCTCTCCAGGTTTCCAGGGACATTCTCGCCCCGGAGAATCTCTTGCGGGTCCCACCGGGCCACACCTGTTTCCGCCTGCCTGATATACAGCAAAAAGTCTCCGTCCGACAACCTATCTTCCATGGAAGCTATCACACACTGCCGGGCAGTCTTCCACATTTTTGATATTTCTGCTCTTTCATCATCCCTGGAGCAGATTTGCCATGTGACATGTTCTCCGCAGTCCCACAGGGAACGCCTGAACAATCCCCTGGCACGCGCATCTGCCTCCATCATGCCCCGATGTCTGTGAATCTGATCCCCATCACTGCCCATGCATACATTGGGGATACCTATTTGCTCCATCAGGGAGTCCACCTGGGTATTCTGCACCGACGAAAACCAGGGCAAAATTTCCTGATTATCAAAATGCCCCATAAGGCCATGGAGAACCAGGTGCATAATGTCACTCTTCAGGGTGGCATTGCCATTATCCACCACATAATCCGGAGAATAGAATACATGCAGGCCATCCGAGCAAAACGCTTCTGTCATTCCGATATATTTCTCATCCACACAGACCAGCCTGCACAGGGGATAAAGAAAATCTGCCTGCTGCGCCTTCAGCTCCCGGAATACATTCCCCATTCTACGTGCCGCCCGTACCTTCGTTTCTTCTTTCTTCATAAGTCTCCTTTCCGGGTTCTTCCCGACTTATGAATACAGTATAATAGAAACGGCCGCCACTGCCTCCATCAAATGTCGGATTCTTGCAGGCGGCTTATCATGGTTTCCACCTCCCGTACCGCCCTGCTGGTTTGCCATAGATATGCATCCTTATGGCTCCCCTCATATTCTTCCCGGGCGGCGTATAACTGAGGGAGTTCCTTCCTGAGCATTTCCTCACATTCCTCCCCGAAGCGCTCCTGCAGCCACAGGAAATACCTGCTGCCGAAAAACGACAATTCCGTTTCCAGAGGGCGTTTCACACCGCCGGATTTTCGTTTCCCCCACACTCCCACAGTAAAAAGCTCCAGTCGGTCCTCAGGTGGCAGATAGCCTGTGAGAAGCCTGTCAATCTCCCGGTAATTGGCGGATTTGACCTCCTCGATACAGCGTTCCCTCCTCCACACTGCCGCAAAAGGGGCGCACTCCGTAAGCTGCCCCAGATGGTACAGGATTCCCCTGGTATACCCGTCGCCCGGCCGGCTCTCCGAATACAGATCCGCCAGACGTCCGCAATAATCCTCCGACAGTTCCCTGTCCCCAAGGGAATTTACGTATTGCAGCATCTGGTAAAGTTCTTTTTCCTCATTCCACACAAGGCTTTTTTTCAGGTCCTGCCATATTTCCAGCTTTTTTTCTCTATAATGTGCGGCAAAGCTTTCCCTGTCATCCGCATAAGCACAGGCACGCAGGACAAAATATTCTCCTCCCAGAAAACCTTTCTTCAATTGCTGTATCTCCTCAAGATATCCGTCCATACCAGAGTTTTTAACCACCGGCACGTACATATGCGCAACGCAGAATTCTGTCCTGATTGTCCACCAGCCTTCCGCTTTTTTACGCTCAAAAAATGCAAACTCTTCTTTGATCATGCTCCGGGCAGCGTCATAATCCCCCACCCGCAGGTTTTCTCTGATCTTGTCCTCAAAGGTTTCGCCTGATGTATCCGCCGAATCGCCGGACACGGATTCCGTCCGGCTTTCAGTGGCTGTTGTCCTGCGGGGATCCGTTCCCGCACTCTCAGCCAATCGGCTGATATGCCGCTCCCACTCTTCACCGGACAATGCCGCTTCTTCCCGCATGTCCGACCAAAAGAGATCTCTCTCTTCCGCATCCCGGAAGCGCTTTTCCAACCCTTCGAGAATCCTTTCTTCCGCCGATTCCGCCTCATCCCTTAATGCCCATGCCAAATGCAGTACTGCATTGGCTGTCCAGATATCCGCCTGCTGGTCAATCTTCCACTGCCATCCGTGGATATCCCCTAAAATGTCGAACTCGTCCCCACTGGCGCTCCCTGTAAACTCCGCCTTCCAGTCTGCCCTGCCAGTCTGCATTCCGCACAGTTCCAGGAAACCCAGGAGAAGCCTTTTATCCTCTGTGGAAAACGCGCTGCTGTCAAATCCGCTGTCTGCAAAAATGCATCCCAGTAAAGCCTCCAGCCTCCGCCCCGCCAAATCCTCCTGCCCTTTGCAGGGAACCTCCACAGCCTTTTGCAAAAAGTGCAGGAGTAACCGGTTATTCAAAATCTGATTCCGTATCAGTTGAGGCCCGTCAAGATTCTCTTCCTTCTCAAGGAGGAACACGGATCCCGTCAGCCTGCCAAGGAGGCGCCCACACAGCAAACGCCTGAGTATATTCTGCGGGTTGCCGGCAGTAAGGTTAGACAGGTACAGGATCCCCTGCCGTACCACACCAGATATCTCCTCTGCCCCTGTGGCGCCGTCCCCCCTGTTAAACCATCCCAGCAAGCCGCATATGCGGCTCAGTGCCGGATATGCCCCCCAGCGGCCTTCCAAATAGAAACTTCTGTAATAATCCGCAAAAAACCTGCCTAAAATCTCCCGGTCCTCTTCCGGCATATCTTCCTCCGGCACCATTGTCTGGATCAGGAAAGACGCATCGGATCGGTTCATGGCATCCCTGCCGAATTCTCTCTCCAGAATCCGCAAGCCTTTGAACACCTGCCGGTTCACTTCCGCTAAAACAAATGACTTTTTCACCCTTATTTGCATAATCTCAAGCACACATAAACCCACGTCATTTTCCGCTTCCTCCTCCGTCTGCCAGGAGCGGTAACTTCCGATACATTCCCGTATTTTCCGGGCGGCAAGCTCATCGGCAAGATCCCGGCGGCAGTAAAAATAATATTCCGCCCAAAGCCGCGCATTTATCTTTTGTGCCGCCCCGGGTGTCCCTGCCGACATGTTGTCCGCTATGGCACAAATATGCCCCAGCTCCTCCTCAATCTGCACAGGGCCGAACCGGTCTCCCAGCTCCTGCATTAGCTCCGCCCGCGTCCTGCAGATCAGGTACCGGTTCCATTCCGCTTCTTCGCCTGACGCCTTTTCCGCCAGAAGAGAAGTCACCTCGTATGCCTGGGCACATGCTCCTACTTCCCTGGCTGTTTCCACCATGGCCTTCCAGACCCGGACACTGTATTTCCCGAAGGCCTCACGTCCCTGCAGCAGGCGCAGTTCCTCTTCCCCGTCCTGCTTTCGGAACACAAGGGAAAAATAGCTCACTATAAGGGTTGCGCTGTACAGCTCCTCCTCCCTGCCCCGGGATGCTTCCCCAAGGCCCCTGGCTATTTGCAGCAAATCATAAAATCCGGCCTGCATCGCCAGATAACTTACCGCCTTGGCAAATTCCTCACCCAACAGCTCCCATTCCTTTTTCCCGCAGCTGCAGAATTTCGCTATACGTACCGCAGAATTGCAGAGCAGCCAATAGGTTTCGTCTATCCCGCCCTCCCCCATCCGGTTCAGTATGTGGGTCAATAAATTCCTTTTCAGCCTTTGGGGGCACTCCTCCATGATGACATCCAGCATCAGGCCTTGCACAAACCTCTGCCCGCTTTCCCCTTCCCCGATAAAGGACGTCCCGCACATTTCCCCATATACCAGTATGTTGTTGGGGGCCCCTTTCCAGATCAGGCTCTCCAGAATCTCTTCCGTCCATGTCCCGAGACAGATAAGCGTATATAGGACCTCCCTCTCCTGCAACGTATAATACTGCAGAAAACGGGAGGAGATCGCCCGCCTGCCCCTGCCGTCCAGGAACAGCTCTTTTATGGACATGAGAGAGGGCCTGGATTTTCCCGCCTGCCCCCTGTCCGTAATACGGTTTTTCCGCATATTTTCATTCCATATCTTAAAATATACATCCACACAGTTTTCGATGGCCAGGGAGTATCCCTCGGCCTGCCGGACGATCTCGTCCGCCACCGCATCCAATCCCTCTCCCGGCACATCCTGCCCCAACTGGCGCATCAGATATTCTTTCACCGCCGGATCCTTGTGCCTGCCCAGTTCCACGGAAAGAAAGGAAGACTCCCATTCCCTGTCGTAGCTTTCCCAGGCGATTTCCTCCCTTCCGAACAGCATCCATAAGCAGTCCGGCAATAGCCGGAACAGACCACCGCTGCCAGCCAGCCATTCCAGATAATCCTCATCTTTCCCGCTGCGGAGCACCCGGTACCTCATACTTTCCACAGTGTCGAGAAGAATGGCAAACTTTTTCCCGGTTTTGTTCTTTTCTTCCATATACTTGCAGAAATCTGCCGCAAAATACCTGGTCAGCTGCCCTTTCAGCTCCTCTTCGCCCATTGCTTCTATCTGCCTTGCCAACCCCTTATACTGGGCGTTGTCCCGCATTTTAAGAAACCATTTATAACCCTCGTTAGCCAAGTCGATGACATCGCTGACGGTCCCGAAGGACGTCAAAAGCCCTGCTGCCCCTGCAACCAGATTAAAGGAAGCATTTTCATGCATGCTCTCCCACTTGGTAGACCGTTCCTCCTGTTGGACTTTTTCACCTGCTTTCATTTTATAAGCATAATATGCCATTTGGAACCTTGGAAAAAGCTCCTTTTTTCCCACTTGGGCGGCAATCTCATCGGCCAGGCTTTTCAGGGTATCCTCAACTCCTTTCTGTCTCTGCAGATCCACGGATACCACATAAAGCTTTTCCCTGTACGGGTCCTTCGACAGTATTCCGGCAATCTCCCTGCACACAAAGGACTTACCCACTCCCCCCTGCCCAAACATATGGACCACATGGGCGTTATCGTCTCCCCCGCCATCCAGGAACCCCTGGATATGCGTAAGCAGCGAGTCACCGTTTTCATGGGGGGCACCCCAAACATCGGCCCTGTCCATCTTGACCCGGCTGTCTTTCCACATACAGCATAATTCTTCCTGTCTGAATTTAATGATTTTCAAACCCGTACCTCCCTGCCCTTTTTATCTTTTAAACCGCTGCCAAAAAGGGTTGGCTAATATGAGCCAACCCTTTCTAACCTTCTTTATTAACCTTATCCCAATCATACTTCTTTGTCAAGCCGGGGATAACTTCCGGTGCCCTTCCCCGCACCTTTTTCCCTCCCGGGACAGTCTGTTTTCCCGGCTGACACTTTTCCATGTATTACTGCCTCAGGCATATGGCGCATGAACACCCGCCTGTATACCTGGCAAAGCGTTAAATGACATGGCAGGCTTTCAATATCATTACCACGATAACGACTAAAATAATGAGAAATATCCGGCTTCCCTTAGCGTCATCTTCCTGGTGTCTCTTATATTCCTCTACCTTCCGCGGATCGCTGTTATTTCGGTAAGAATAGTACGGGCAATTTTTAAAATGGTCAAACGTGCTGCAATAAGTTCTATATTCCATACAAGGGAACGGACCGCCTACCGTTTTCTCAACATGCTCCTTATAAAATTGGCATGACCCATACCTCATCCTATCACATCCTTTATTCATCTTCTTTCCTTTCCGTGAGATTATTTCAGGGAAGTCTTTTTTCCCCGGAAACCACAGGACAGTCCGGCTTTCCTCCTTCCGGACTTTGCTGTGTCAAAATACCCCTAATGAAAATTCTCACCTTTTCAATGATAGCCTCGTCAGTGATATTCTCTATGTCCTTCTTCAGCCTCTCCTGTGCCGTAGTCATGTGCCTTCCTCCTTTCCTTTGTTGCTTATGACATAAATATACATTGCATAAAGCAATATGTCAAGCATTCTCACCATGTTGACACCGGCAAACTATTTTGATATGCTTGTGACAATAAGCGAGGTAACTGTGATGATAAATGAACGACTGAAATTTCTCCTGAAAGAGCTTGGCATGTCCCAGCGCCAATTTGCCATGAAGATCAATCTGGACGCCGGATATTTCTCAAAGATCATACAGGGCAAGGCCATTCCGCCGGAAAGGATCCTCCTTCTGATCGAAAAAGTCTTTCATGTCAACAAGCACTGGCTGGAAGACGGCACAGGCGAAATCTTTTCCGTCCAGGGGTTTTCCGCCGCCAAAACTCAGGTTCTGGAAGCTATAGAAAGCCTCAGTGATGACCAGGTACATGCCGTGTCTTGCTTTATTAAATATTTGACAGAGGACGATGCCCGGCAATCAAAGACCCCGCTGCAAGCAACGGGGTATCAAACTTGCAGCGCTGCAGAGCAGCGGGGTATTTGACCCTCGCGGCAGTCGCCAAATGTCTGCAAGCAGCCACTTGGCTCGTTGCCCGCGGGAATAAATGACTGTCCGGCACATAAAAGATCATACCATATCTCCCCCTGTATTTTTCCATCAGATATCGGATTATTACAAAACCCCCAAGCCGTTGGCCTGGGGGTTCTTATGATATGGGGTTTGAAAATTACTTCAGAATACATCACTGCCGGGGGAAATTCCCGCAGCAGCCTGAACCCCGGACGCTTTCCTCACCGGAATGCCGAGAAATACTTTTGTCCCTTTGTCCACTTCGCTCTCTACCCGCACCGCAATACCCAGGTGGGCAAATGTCCTATGGCAAAGATAGAGGCCTATGCCGCTGGACTTTTCGTCCATGCGCCCATTGTATCCGGTAAATCCTCTCTCAAAAATCCGCGGCAGATCCTCCGCACAGATTCCCATCCCCGTGTCTTCCACACATAGGGTAACGCTTTCCTCCTCCGGTTTTGCCCAGATGGATATGCATCCCTGTTTTGTGTATTTGACACTGTTGGAAATGAGCTGCCCCATACAGAAGCCAAACCATTTCTCGTCTGTCACAACCTTCATCTGCATCTCCTGCAGATCCAGGCTCAATCCCTTATTAATAAAAAGCAGCGAAAATTTTCTCACCGTATTTTTCAGCATCCCATAGAGGTCGTATTCTTTTAGCACCAGGTCTGATGACAGGCTGTGCAGCCGCTGGAACGTGAGTACCATTTCCACATACTGCTCGATCTTAAACAGTTCTTCCCGCAGGAAGAAACCGTTTTTCTCCCAATCCCCGCCGTTCTCCAGCAATAGCTTCATTGCGGCGATGGGGGTCTTGATCTGGTGTGTCCACATCACATAATAATCATTGCATTCGAAATCTTTCTCTTCCCATTCCCGGGTTTCCGCAGCCTGGGCCGACAGAACCGATTCCAGAAGGTTCAGCAGCTCCCCGGAGGAAGTGCCCTGTTCCCCTCCCAGCGCTTCCCACAACACTTCCGCCAGGAGTTCCCCTGACTGTTTATAGTGCCGTATTGCCGCATCCAGCTTCCGGCGCTTCCCCACATAGGAAATCCCCCGCCAAACCCCCACAGCGCCCCAAGGCACAACCGTCAGCATGGCGGCATATGTAAGCTTGGGCAGGTTTTCAATATGGTATAATCCGCCCACAGCCAAAAACACAAATACGGTGCTGAAATACAACGCCAATACATTCTTCTTTTCCCTGAAATATTGCATCCAATACTTCATCATCCTTACTCCTCTGCCTTTCCTGCCATGGCGGCACAGCTGACGCTGTAAACCGGCGGAAGTCCGGGGGAAATGCTTCTCACACTTCCCCTATCATATACCCCAGTCCCTTGCGGGTATGTATGTACTCCGCCGCCTGGACGCTTTCCATCTTTTTCCTGAGCCTTGTCATATTGACGGTCAGGGTGTTATCATCTACGAAGCAGTCATTGTCCCACAGCCGCTTCATAATAGCCTCCCTGGCCACAGGCTGGCCTGCATTTTCCAGCAGGATCTGCAAAATGCGAAACTCGTTCTTTGTCAGTTCCAGCTTCTGGCCGTTGACCAGAAGAGATGCATCTGACAGATCCAGGATCAACCCCTTGTATTCACAGACTTCCGTCTGATTCCGAAATGTATAAGTACGCCGGAGCAATGCCTGCACCTTAGCTGACAACACCTCCAGCTCAAAAGGTTTTGCCACAAAGTCATCTCCGCCCATATTAACCGCCATGACAATATTCATATTGTCGGATGCAGAGGACACGAAAATCACAGGCACCTGGGAGATCTGCCTGATCTGCCCGCACCAGTAATGTCCGTTATAAAAGGGAAGGCCGATGTCCAAAAGCACAAGATGCGGTTTAAATGCCGCAAACTCTGCCAGGATCTCCTTGAAATCCCGGGCGCATGCCACATCATAACCCCATCTGGCGAGATAGCTGCTCATTTCGCCTGCGATGATGGTATCATCCTCCACAATAAATATCCTATACTTTTCCATAACTTGTCCTGTTCCCCCCTTGGCCCCAATATCGGATGTTTCCCGGAGGCCTTTCTTTTCTGCTTAAATATTGCAGTCTTTGAGGCCGCGTTTCCCCTCTCAGTCATGCCGGTCTGCACTGTCAAATGTCTCGCAGAACCTTGCCGCAAACGCCGGCTCCTCCCCTCCCGCATAGAGATGCGAAACGTCCCCGAAACCGGCGGCACGGAAGATTACCCTGCCTTCCCTGCGTTCCTCCGTATACACGGTAGTCACCGAGGTAGGGGCCGCGCACAAATGATGCCACAGAATCATCGGCGATACATTCATCAAATGGCTCAGCAGCACACATTCCACTCCGAAATGGCAGAAAAAGGCAATCACATCCCTGTTCCCCTTAGGGGTATGGTAAAAGGCCCCGTCCCGGGTATAACCGTGGTCTGCAAGCACGCGGTCAAACCCCCGGACCACCTTGCCGTACATTTCCCCCACATTCCCTTCCTGCATGATCTCCGTGGAAAACCACCTGTCCCTGTCAAAATATGCGGGTTCTGCCGTCCAGTCCTCGGGCAGCCAGTCCCAGGCTATCTTTCTCCCGGGAGCCACATCCGGCCGCAGGATCCGGGGCGGGAACTCCTGGAGCCAGTCACACTCCACCGCAGTCCGCCCCATTTTTTGCAATGTCAATGATGCCGTATCCTTTGCCCTGCCAAGCGTCGACACATAGAATTCGCTGATTTCCAGCCTGCTCATTCTCTCCGCCAACAGCGCGGCCTCGCGCCATCCCTTCTCCGTAAGGGAATCCTTCTCATAATCCGGATCCCCATGCCTTATGATCAAAAGCTTCATCCGTCCCTCAGACCATCCTTTCCTCTTATGATTTATCCCTGCACAACGTTGCGTTTCCGCAAGGCAAAACAACACCTTTCCTGCCCCTCTCTAATTAAGCAGGCCACTACCCGAACACCACGTCCAATACCATCATCAGCACAAATCCGGCTGCGGCGCCTATGGTCCCAATATTGGAATGTTCCCCCGACTGCGCTTCCGGAATCAGTTCGTCCACCACCACATAAATCATTGCCCCTGCCGCAAACGCCAAAAGGTAAGGCAGTATCCTTACCATCTGCTCCGCCAGCAGTATGGTGACAAAGGCCCCGATGGGTTCCACTATCCCTGAAAGCATACCGTATAAAAATGCTTTCCCGGAAGAAAAACCGGCGCTCCTGAGAGGCATGGAAATAATCGCCCCCTCGGGAAAATTCTGTATGGCTATACCCACCGCCAACGCCAACGCCCCTGCCATAGTAATGCCCGTGTTTCCTACCATGGCTCCCGCCACTGTGACTCCCACTGCCATGCCCTCCGGCAGGTTATGCAGCGTCACGGCCAACACCAGCATGGTAGTCTTCTGGAGCTCAGATCTCACTCCTTCCGGCTTTTCGCTGTCTATGTGCAGATGGGGCACCACACTGTCCAGCAAGAGGAGAAATCCTATACCCAGCAGAAAACCTGCCGCCGCGGGAAACCACCCGTTTCCCCCCTGCTCCTCCGCCATATCGATTGCCGGAAGCAGGAGCGACCACACGGATGCCGCGATCATCACCCCTGCCGCAAATCCCAATAGCAGCTTTTCCAGCTTCCGCCCCATATGCCCTCTCATAAAAAATACCATTGCCGCCCCCAGGGAAGTCCCCAAAAACGGAATCAGCAATATAGAAAATGCACTTATCATCCAAACCCGCCTGCCTTTTCTTCATACTACCTGATAGTATGTGCCACTGATTGTTCAAAATGCAGATTTTATCAATTTTTACCCGGCCTGTGACCCATGGGCCTTTTCCGGTGGAATTTGCGCCAACCTTATTTTGCAGGATTTTCCGGTCCCTGTCAACAAAAAAGAACACCCTCATGAACCTGCTGAAAAAGCCTTCACGAACTGCCCGGCAATTTATTAATCGAGTAGGAGGCGGTGATTAACCGCCGTCCTCTCACACCACCGTGCGTACC
>CANRWO010000075.1 GCA_947643615.1 uncultured Lachnospiraceae bacterium | reverse complement strand
ATTCCTTACTGGCTGTAAGGGATACTAACCATAAATCTATTGTAGTAGGAGGATTGTTATGAAGAAGAAAATTTTATCCGGTATTCTTGTGTCGGCTATGATGTTATCCATGGCAGCATGCGGTTCGGAACCGGCAGGTGGCGGCAATGCGTCGTCCGGCGGTGCGGGGAACGGCGATGCGGCATCCGGCGCTCCGGCTGCAGCCGGCAGTACGTCATCGGGTTCCGATCTTGAGCCGGTTACATTGAAAATGTACTTCGGCGGCTGCGACAGCGTAACGGATGACACGCAGGTTATGGAAGCGGTGAATGCGTATCTGAAAGAAAAGATCAATGTGACGCTGGAACCCATCTGGGGCACATGGAGCGATCTGGACCAGAACATCTCCCTGTCCCTGCAGGGCGGAGATGATGTGGACATTTACTTTACCTGTTCCTGGAGCTCCAACGAGTATAATAAGTTTGCCAGAGACGGTTATTGGGTACGCCTGGACAATGAAGGCAATAATCTGATTGAAAAATATGCATCGGATCTGTGGAGTATGCTTCCGGATGTTCTGACCCAGGGCGCCGCTGTCGAAGGTGCGGACGGTTTCGGCGTGTACGCCGTGCCGGGTTATAAGGATATCGCTACCCAGAACTGCTGGGATATCAATGTTCCGCTGCTGGAAAAATACGGCTATACGGTGGAGGATATCAGGAATACGGACTACTACGGATTCGGGGAGATCCTGGAGACGGTGAAACAAGGGGAAGGCGGCGACTTCTATCCCTTGTTGGTGGAAGGCGCGGTGTTGGAGCGCATGGTCACCAATTCCATCATTGTGACCGGGGACAGCGGTACCGGCAATTTCATGTCATACTATCTGGATCCCAATGACGTTTCCCAGCCTGGCAGCCTTGGCGTGAGAATCGAGAATAAGTTTGTCACGGATGAGTTTTTGAAATTTGCAGAGCAGACCAGGGAGTACTTCAATGCGGGTTATATCGATCCCGCCTGTGCCAACACGGAACAGGCTAATGACATCCGCACACAGAAACAGCTTTCCGGGCAGTACCTGATCGGGACCCAGTCCTATTCCCTGGGTTACGAACTGCAGGCTACCCAGGAGAGAGAATTTGAGGTAGCCATGGTTCCCTGCACGGACGCGTATGTGGATACCACATCCTCTCAGGGCGCCATGATGGCCATTTCCACAGTATCCAAGAACCCGGAGCGGGCAATGATGTTCCTGAATCTGCTGAACACGGATCCTGTGTTGATGAATCTGTTAAACTATGGAGTGGAAGGCGTTCATTATAACCTGCAGGACGGCCTGGTAGAATTCACGGAGGAGCGTTCCCAATACCAGCCATGGACAAACGGCATGGGCAATGTAACGATCCTGACCCCTACCGTGGCCCAGGGAGCGGACTTCTGGGACGGCTTCAAAGCATATTATGGCGAGGCAAAGGAGATCCCTCTGCTGGGATACTCTTACAACAGTGAGAATATGCAGACCAAGATGGGAAATGTGGCCAATGTGGTGGCAGAGTACTTGATCCCCCTGTGCACAGGTGCGGTTGACCCCAATGAGAAACTGCCGGAGTTTTTGGAGAAACTGGAGCAGGCAGGCATCAATGATATATTAGAAGATGCCAACGCCCAGCTGAATGCGTTCATGGAAGCAAAGGGAGAGTAACGTTTAAAAGTAAACTTTCAAATATTGAGAGGTGTAAAGATGATTGTACGCAGAATCACAGCCGGGGAGCAGAGGCGGGCGGAGGAACTGTTTTCCATCGCTTTTGAGACTCCCTGGCAGGAGGAAGCGTGCCCGGCGGAGAAATATGCGGCGTTTTTAGATGACAATGAGACGATGACCAGCTGCCTGTCCATCTTACCGTTTTCCGTTCATTTTGACGGGGAGAAGGTAAAGATGGCAGGAATCGGAGGGGTGTCGTCTCTTCCGCACTATCGGAGAACCGGCGGGATACGCGGATGCTTTGAGAAGATGCTTCCGGATCTGTACCGGGAGGGATATCTGTTCTCCATGCTCTATCCCTTTTCCACCAATTATTACCGTAAGTTCGGATACGAGGTCTGGGCCAGAGGCGCACGGTATGAGCTGGATCTGTCCCATATCCCTGTGCTGCCCCGGGAGGGATGGTCCTTGCTGGCAGACAAATCGAACCGGGAAAAGATCCTGGGGGACGTCAGGCAGCTGACGAAAGAGTGGGAGCGGCATTATAACGGCATGGCAGAACTGACGGGGAAAGAGTACGCCTTTGTAACGGAGGCGGATCCCTATCGCAGGCAGGAATTTGTCTACATCCACTATGATGCCCAGGGCGCGCCGGCAGGGTATATGGTGTGCCGCAAGGAGAAGGACGGCCAGGAGCAGCGCATGGTATGTTCCCGCTTTGTGTTCCGGGACAGGGTGGGAATCCGGGGATTGCTCACACTGGCCAAATCCATGCAGGCGGACCACAGGAGCATTGTGTTCACGCTGCCCTCGTCGGTTTGCCTGGATCCGCTGATCGACGAGTGGTCCCTGGGCGCTTTCAGCCGCAGTGACGCAAGCCTGGGGATGGCCCGCATCGTGAATGTGGAGGAGGCGCTGAAAACGGCACGCTACCGCGGCAGCGGCAGGCTGTCCATTGAAATCTCAGACGGGCAGATTGCGGAGAACAACGACATATTTACCGTATGGTTCGACGGCGGGAGAGCGGTTTCCGTTGCCCGGGGCGCCGGGGAGAAGCCAGTGATCCGCATGGAAATCTCGGAATTTTCCAGATTTTTGATGGGAGCGGCCGATGCATCCGCGCTGCAGTTCAGTCCAAGGGCATACGGGTATTCGCAGGACGACCTGGCGCTCCTGGGACAGATATTTTATGAAAAACCATGTTTTTTGACGGAATATTTTTAGAAAGACATAAATAAGGAAAGGGCATTGACAGGTGACTGTGAATGCCCTTTCCCGTATCTATCCGGGAATGATTTTATGGACATTTCTGATTTTTGATATTGTGATATGAAAATGTCATCCTGCCGTTAATAGTTGAAACTCCGAATACATTTTGGCAATAAGAAACCGCAGGGGGGACAAAAATGATGTTTTTTATTTCATAATTTCCATAATAAGTGGGTATGTCAAGTAAAGTCAAATTAGTGATGCCCAATTCCCTCTTATTTTTTCCACAGTAACTCATGACTCTTGCTGTTTTTTCCGCTAAGCCATTACAGTAAGAGTTATATGTATGCAACAGTACGGCGTCTATCAATGTCATAGGCAGTTCAGCGAGAAATTGCAGTACAAATACCTTATTCCGTTTTAACGCCTTTGCTATTTTTTTATGAACCTGCACTGCATTTTGTGCAAATGTTTTTCCTGCATCGTACTTATAATTAATTCTAATACCAGAAGTAAGATTTGACATGGCTTCGTTTTTACTTTGCCGTATGCTAACGGGTATACCTATTTCACACCGTTTTTGATATTTCTGTAAAAACAGTGTTACGAGGTAACTGTTGACGGAGCAGCCTGTTTTCTTTGCGTTGTCTATTATTCTTTCTGTTTCCTCAGCAGACAAAGTTTCATAGCGTATATCAGAAGATACGGTTTTCCAATATTTTTTGTGTAGATTATAATAGTCCTGCCATGTAAAAGAATGGTTATTCCATTTATGCTTACAGTAACGGGCGTATAATTTTGCTGATACAGACAACCCTTTATGCGGCAAATTTCTTCCAAGCAAAGTGAGAGGCTTGTATGTAAGCGGAACAGCGGATAAAGCATTCATAATATCCTTGGCAAAATAGATTATGGATTTACCGTCACCTGCTAAATGATGTGCCATAATCATAATCTGTGTGTTGTCACCCGAAGGTATGATAAAAACTCTAACTAATTCACCCTTATCAATTGCAAACGGGATTTTTTCATTTTGGCTCACAATCTCTATCCAGTTCTTATTTTCATTCACAATCTCTATTTTACAGCAGGATACAGGTGTTTTTTTATAATATGAGAAACCATTTTCTAATACAATTTTAGACATAGTAGCTTCATTTGCTTCAAATGCCTGTTTTACAGCGGCAGATAGCTTTTGAGGACATACTTTTCCTGCTATTTCAACACATACCGTGATATAAATATTAGGTTCAAATAGATGTGGGCGTTCCGTTACAATTTCATTCATTTGCAATAACTCCAATACCGATTTTTCATTTTATGCGACTGCGTAATAATCATCGATTTGCCGGAATGTTCTACGTTAATATCTTACTACAAATGTACACATAATTCCATTATATTTTGTTGAAATTCCAGTTGCTCTCTTTGCTTTCTTTTTACAGCTGTGCCTATTTTATTGACAACGAATTTTCACTTTGGCATAATATCCATAAGGATAGCTGCTGTACAGCAACTTTATTTTGGGCGGTGCAGTTGTAAAGCGGCATGATTATATGCGTGAATCTCTAAAAGAATTTTATGATGAATGGAACGAACACTGAGAAAGGATACCATATATGATCAGGGAGATAGTGAAAAATGATTTAGACGGTTTATTAAGATTGTATATGCAGCTGCATGACAATCCTATGCCGGAAAAAACGGCTGAACTTTTGCAGATTTGGGATGATATTTTTCAGGATAAAAATCATCACGTGATTGTTGCTGAAGAAAACGGGGAAATCGTATCTTCCTGTGTCTGCGTCATTATTCCCAATATGACTCACAATCAACAGCCGTATGCTTTTATTGAAAATGTGATTACGGATGAAAAGTTTAGAAAAAGAGGGCTGGCAACGCAATGCCTGCATTTTGCAAAAGAGATTGCCCTGAAAGAAAACTGTTATAAAATGATGCTGCTTACAGGTTCTAAGAAAGAAAGCACATTGGATTTTTACAGAAAGGCAGGGTATAACAGTGAAGACAAAACAGCATTTATCCAATGGATATAGGATGAAAACCATGCTGACGCGCTGATTTCAATTGGCAATTGCAGGCCCCCTTTTCTGATGTGGTGACTTGGTGTGCCGCCTTATGTAGCGGCTGGTATTGGAATATGTTTCCGAGTTTTCTTATTTACGACAGAAGCAAAAAGTGATAGTCTGTAATAGAAAGAAAGACATCCGGAACTGTGTAACGTTTAACCGGGCAGTTCCATACCTCGGGAGTCCATATGAACAGCATACACCATGATATTTTCAGAGCGGTCCATGAAGGAAAATGGCTGAAAATCGAATATAAAAACAAAGAAGATCAGATTACGAAATATTGGATAGGTATCCGTAATTTGAATGCTGCCAAACGCACCCTGTCTGTTGACGGACTGCACCTGGGAAAATACACCACAGATTCCTACGATACCATTTATATAGATTCCATATTGTCTTCACAGATTGTAGAGGGTTCCTATTGCCCGGTGAACCTTGGCCTGGTAAAGGACATTTATGGGAACCCCCACAAATATAAACCATTGTTTGACAATGTGGCCAATTTAAAGATTCTGAATTATCTGGAAATGTGCAACCGCATGGATACTACCCCTTATTATTCCGATTTTGAGCTGGTTCAATTTTTAGACGGAGAAAGCTTTACTGGCAAAAGTTATTCCCTTACTCAGACACAGTTTCAGTTTATTGTGAAGCACTTTCAGTTTAAGATGGAGGAACGTGAACGTAAGGGCGGGAAGCTTGTGATCCAGCAGCTGGCCATGAATGTTCTCAGCATACATACGAAGAAAGGATTGTATGTGCTGGCCTACAGGAAGCTGCAGCTTGACGTGAAAAGCAGGGTCCTGCGGCCGGATGACGAGATTACCATATGCTCGGAATTTGTTCTGGGGGATACCAAAGAAAGTATCCGTAAATACCTGGATGCGGAGGATTATGAACTTTTACAAGATTTTAAGGCAAACCAGGAACGGATAAAGGACTGTGTGACGAGACATACAAAGCAGATCATGGGCGTGGACGATATGCCGTATATAATTGGCTTGGGGATGGAAGTGGCTTTGGACCTGCATAAAGAATACAGGGAAATAATGCGAATGTATCATGCAGGGGAAGCCACTGTTCCCATTAAGGCTTTCTTCGGAGACCTGCTCAACCGCCCCAGAAAACAAAGAGAATATCCCATTACCCTGGTTGATAAACGGGTTAATCTGGACCAGCTGCTGGCTGTCAACAACGCCATGAAGTATCCGGTGGCGTATATCCAGGGGCCTCCCGGGACAGGTAAGACGAACACGATAATAAATACCATCGTGACAGCCTTTTTCAATGAAAAGACGGTATTGTTTGCCTCTTATAACAACCACCCTATCAACAGTGTATTCGAGAAGCTGCGTGCAATGGAATATAGAGGAAGGAGAATTCCTTTTCCTGTTCTGCGTGTGGGAAACAGGAATAAGGTACAAGAAGCGGTTTCATATATTAAGGAAGTATACATGCAGGTACAGACAGTTACGGTGTTCGAATCTACACTGGACAGAAATAAGGATGACCGTGCAGTGCGGGCGAAAAGGCTTTCTAATCTGCTGAAAAAATATGAGGATGCGCTGGATTTAAAAGAGCGCCGGGAAACCTTGAACAGGATGCTGGAATACCAGGACCGGATCAAGGCGTCTTTGGAGATGGTGCCTTTTCAGTCGGATCTCCAGGGCAGGCAGCTGAATCAGGTTCAGAAGAAGCTGGGCACTTTGGGGGAGATTACGGACAGGGAAGCTCTTGAGTTGTTGGACAACGACTTGGATGAGCTGTATAAGTATCTCTTTTATACGTCCGCCCGTTATATTAAGAGGCTGGATGAAGACAATTACAAGGAACTGCGGTACATTGTATTGGAAGAAAAAGAAGAAAACCAGGCGGACAGCTTTAGCAAGTATCTCAGCAAGACAGAGAATGTGAAAATGCTGCAGAAAATCTTCCCAATCATGATCACCACATGCATATCCGCACATAAGCTGGGAGAACCGCAACCCATGTTTGATATGACCATCTTGGATGAAGCAAGCCAGTGCAATACGGCAGTTTCCCTGGTGCCGATACTCCGCGGGGAGAATCTGATGCTGGTGGGGGACCCACAACAGCTGAATCCCGTAATCCTGTTAGATGAGATGACGAATCGGAGATTGCGGAAGCGGTATCAGGTGGCAGATGAATATGACTATAGGGAAAATTCCATTTATAAGACCTTTCTGGCCTGTGACGCGGTGAGCGATGAAGTGCTGCTGCACAATCATTATCGCTGCAACCGGAAGATCATTGAATTTAACAACCGCAAATACTATAATTCTAAGCTGAATATATGTTCCGGCAGTACGGAACCGCAGCCTCTGGTATACATGGATGTAAAGAGTAACCGCAGCGAAATAAAGAATACGGCTGACCGTGAGGTACAGGAAATTGTCAGATATGCGCGGATGAACAAGGATAAATCGATAGGGGTCATCACGCCCTTCGTCAACCAGAGGAAGCTGATAGAAGAGGCAGTGCAGAGAGAAAAACTGCAAAATGTGGTGTGTGGGACGGTACATGCTTTTCAGGGGGATGAGAAAGATGTGGTGCTTTTTTCTACGGCAATCACCGACCAGACACAGGCGGGAACCTATGAGTGGCTGAAAAATAATAAAGAACTGATAAATGTTGCTACCTCCCGGGCAAGGGATAAGCTGATCGTGCTTTCGGATCAGGAGAACCTGGCCCGCCTGCATCAGCAGGGCAGTGAGGACGATCTCTTTGAACTCATAGAGTATGTAAAAAGGAACGGTGAATCTCAGGTCACAGAGAAACACGCCAATTCCAGGGCACTTGGAGTAAAGCCTTTCAGCACGGCCACGGAGGATGCATTTATGGCCAATCTGAACCATGCGCTGGAGAATATCTGGCTTTCCCAGAATCGTTTCCAGGTAAGGAAAGAGGTGGCAATCTCACAGGTTTTTGAAAACAATATAAATTACAGCGACCTGTTCTATTCCGGGCGCTTTGACTTTGTGGTGTACGAACGCCAGGGGCAGGACGAGCTGCCGGTTTTGGCTATAGAGCTGGATGGCAAGGAGCATTTCGAGGACGAGGTGGTTAAGAACCGTGACCGGAAGAAAAATGAGATTTGCAGGGCCCATAATTTGCAGATCATACGTGTGGAAAATTCTTATGCGAGACGTTATAACCATATAAAAGAGATACTGATCAATTACTTTTCCGTGCTGCACTGAGTAAAGCGTCTGGTTGACGGCCAAAGGTAAAAATG
This sequence comes from uncultured Lachnospiraceae bacterium, assembly GCA_947643615.1. GTDB lineage: Bacteria > Bacillota > Clostridia > Lachnospirales > Lachnospiraceae > Acetatifactor. Next base: position 7,540 of record CANRWO010000075.1, on the reverse strand, counting down.
GTAAGTTTATTGTTGAAAGTATACACTACCCTGCTCTATATGGTGCGCTGACACGAATGACGACGGAGAGCTGTTTCCTGCGGATAAGCCTGGGGGCGAAGCCGGGGACGGGAAAGGGACAAATGATTAAGAGGATATTGGAAAATTTTGATCTGGCCCAGATCTGCCGGTCAGGCCAGTGCTTTCGCATGAAAGAAAAACAGGACGGACTTTACAGTGTGACAGCCGGAAGGCGTTACCTGGAGCTGGGGCAGCAGGGAAAGGAATGTACCTTCTATTGTGAGGAAGCGGAGTTCCATGGCTTCTGGAAGGGATATTTTGACCTGGAGGGGGATTATGCGTCCTATATACGGAGGATTGCCCCGGAGGATGCCTATCTGAAATGTGCTGCGGAATACGGCGCCGGCATCCGGATACTGCGGCAGGATCTGTGGGAAATGATAGTTTCCTTTCTGATCTCACAGCAGAACAACATTGTGCGGATCCGCAGATGCATCGAAAATATCTGTGAGAAATATGGAGAAAAGCTGGGCAATGGCAGCGGGGAAATTTATTATGCGTTTCCCGGCCCCGAGGCATTGGCAGGTTTGGCGGAGGATGCTTTGCTGGAATGCAACCTTGGCTATCGCAGCAAATATGTGGTTCGGGCAGCAAAATCCGTGGCGGACGGAACATGTGACCTGAAGGCATTGGTACAAATGGATTACGGGGAGGCGCGGGAGGAACTGCGGAAATTATATGGAGTGGGACAGAAAGTGGCGGATTGTATCTGCCTCTTCGGGTTACATAAGCTGGAAGCGTTTCCCGTGGACACCCACATCAACCAGGCATTACAGGCGCACTATGGAGGCCTTTTTCCCGGGTGCCTCTATGAGGGGTTCCAGGGGGTGATGCAGCAGTATATTTTTTACTATGAGCTGTCCGGGGATAAGGTTCCGGGGCCAGCTTCACAGGCAGGCACACACTCTCAAACGGCGTAGAAATGGGGATTGGAATGGACAATATTACAACGGAAAGCAGTATGGCAGAAAATATCATAACAGGCCGGGATTCACGGCAATTGATAAAGGAGCTGAGGTTTACAAGGATCGTCTGTATGGTTTCTTCCGTACTGACGCTTTGCCTGCTGGCAGGCGGGATCCTGTTGCTGGGCAGGGTGCGGGAATTGGAAAAATTCTGTGAACCGGTGGTGGAGAAGGTGTCGCAGTTGGATGTGGAGAGCCTGAACGAGACCTTGGGCAAGGTGAACGTTTCCCTGGAGACAGTGGACTGGGAACAGGTGGCGGAGGCTCTGGGAGAGCTTGATGTGGATGCCATCAACTCCGCCATTGAACATCTTGACACGGAGGAACTTTCGGAGTCCCTGAAGAATCTGAACGACGCGGTGGAGACGGTAAGGGAAATCGGTGAGCTTCTGAGTGAGAAAATGAAGTCTCTTTCAATCCTGCTTGGAGGGTTATTTCACTCTAATTCAAATTCCCAGTAAGGAATGATATAATCCTCGTTTCCTTCCGCATAGCTGCCCGTTCCAGTAACCATACAGGAAACCGTCCCACGATTGGATGCACTTTCCCGTGTCGTCCCGGAAATAAGGGACGGAACCTTCCCATAATCCTATCAGTCTTTTCACCCGTTTCAGGCATTTCTTCTTGCCATTTCCCGGAGAAACGGTTTTTCCACCTTGGTATCGGTCAAAAGGCCGTATTTATCCGGACGGCGGAATGCGTTGCCGTGGACTTCGCTTTCACGGTAGCGGCGGAGCTGCTCCAGGTCAAGCTCCGCGAGATAGATGCCTTCTTCTCCGTTTGCCTGAAGGATGCAAGTATCCCGTGAGCCTTCCAGCTCAGGCAGGTACGCCACTCCGTCAAACACGCTGGAGCCGCCGTTGCAATCGGGCACGGTGGAGGGATAGTTGCAGGTGGCTATTGTCAGCATATTTTCATAGGCCCTTGCCCGAAGCTGGGAAAGCCGGTTTATCTCCATAGGGCACGCATTGGGCACAAGGATCAGCTCCGCGCCTTGCAGCATCAGGATCCTTGCGCTCTCAGGGAACTCCCTGTCAAAACAGATCATGGCGCCTACCTTAACGTCGCCGCAGGCTGTATCCAGCGAGGCCACATGGAAAGCCTCACCCGGTGTCAGTTCCCGTTCCACATCGAAGTCGCAGGTGTGCACTTTCGCATAAGTAAACTGTTTTTTCCCGAAACGGTCAAAGAGCACAAGGGTATTGCGGGGATGCCCGCCATATTGTTCCAGGAGGGTGATTCCAATCGCCATGCCAAGCTCTTCGGCAAGGCTTCCGAAGGCATTGACGAAATCGCCGTCGGAGGGAACCGCTTCGGCCATCCATTGGTCCCTGGGGCGGTCATAAATACGGTATCCGTTGCTCCACATTTCGGGGAACAGTGCGATGTCGGCCCCCAGGTCTTTGGCCTTTCTGCAGGAAGCGATGCCCTTTGACATATTTTCCTCCAGGGTGTCACAGGGCGCTATCTGTAACAGTGCAATTTTCAATGTTTCCATGGTGTATTTCCTTTCTCTCAGCAAGGCTGGTTTGGCCGGGTTGCCTTTACAGGAGTTCGGCCGGCAGTGTCAGGTAATTCAGGGTTCCCGGGGGGATGCCGGTTCCTTTTTCCAGCAGGGCCACAAGTCCCCTGATGGTGTTTTCCGAGTCCTCGGCAGTGGCGGACAGAAAAGTGTTGTTAAGCTTCACTGCCAGCACGATCAGTACAATCTCCGCCAGGGCGGCGGGATATTCAAAACAGATATCACCCGCATCGATCCCCTGCTGTATAATTTCCGTCAGGGCAGGCTTCAATTCCGAAATCAGATGGTTCATATATTTCTGCTGCAGGAACGCAAAATCCTGTGCGCTTGTCCCGGCAGCGGAGCCTTCGCTGTTGTGGCTTTTGAAAGCTGCCGAAGAATTGCGGCATGCCTGCAGTATCATAGCCATACGTGTAAACGGAGAAATTTCCGTTCGGACGGTGAGATGCTTGGCCGTTGTGAGAGGCTTCTCATAGTTCCTTTCTATCAGCGCGTCAAGGATTGCCTCCTTTGAAGGGAAGTAGTAATAGATGCTCCCTTTTCCCATCTCTGCCTGCTTTGCGATGTCACTGACGGAAATATTCTGCATGGTATGATTCTCCAGAAGCGCCTGGAGAGCGTTCAAAATTCTGTCATATTTCTTCGTGTCCGGCATAATGATCTCCAATTCTGGCATATAAGGTTCTTTGGAATACCGTTCCTGCCTGCATTCCATATACACTGAGAATAACATAAAAACAATTTGCAGACAATCATAAATGCTTCCGGAGCATCATAAAAAAACCAAACCCAAAAATAAATTGACTAATAGTCGAATAACATGATATAGTATGTGTAAAATAAATCGACTGGCGGTCGAAAATGCCAAAGCCGGATTTTGTCGAAAACCGGCGGCCCCGAAATTTGGGATAGCATCCGGCGCCAGGGCAACAGGCCGTTTCATTGGCGGAACAGGAGGAAAAAGTGACTTACGCAGATTTTTTTTATGAGTTTAAGGGCAAATTTATGGGGGCGGATGTGAGTGACATCCATGAGCACCTGGCTTTTCAGTTTAACATCGAGGATGAGGAGGCAGGCGGCGCTTTTTATGTGGAGGTAAAGGACGGGCAGCTTTATGTAGAACCGTATGAGTATTATGACAGGGACGCAATCTTTATCTGTGCGCCGGAAGTGCTTTTCGACATTGCAGACGGCCGCCTGGATCCGGTGGCAGCGTTTACGGAGCAGAAGCTCCGGGTGGAAGGAAATTTGGAAAAGGCATTGCGGTTAAAGGAAATCATTGAAATGAAAAGCGGTTCCACCCAGGGCGAAAAAAGTATTGTGAAGAAAGCGGCCGACAAGGTAGTGAACACCATTGTCCAGACAGCAGCCAGGAAGAGCGAAAAGCAGAAAGAGGGTTCCAAAGGAAGCAATTCCTAAGGATCCTGCAAAAGGCTGTAGAGGATGCCCAAGGCGGCAGGCAAGGAAAAATACAGCTTTTGGATGATCAGCCGCAAAGGCAGTCCCGGAGGGAGATTCCGGGAGTCTGTGAAAAGATAAGGGGAAATGAAAAATGGGAGCATTGAAAAATATTGTCGCTGCAACCGGCCTGCTGGCTGCAGCGGGAATCGGCGAGACAGTGTATTTTTATAACCGCACTATGAAGAGGGGGAATGCAAAGACGGAACGGACTACGAAAATGTCCGGCACGGATTGGGAAAAGTATTTTCCCCTGATGGAGGAGAGGAAGGAATATGTGATGGCACAACCCCACAGGGATGTATATCTCACATCCTTTGACGGGTTAAAGCTCCATGCCACCTATTTCCCGGCGGCCGGCGCGGATCAGGCAGATGGCTGTGAAGCCGGCGTTGCTTCCGGGGACGGTGGGGAAGGTACCGCGGATGTGTGTGCGGCGGGCAGCGGGGCAGGGAAAATGGTGATCTGCTTCCACGGTTACACAGGGGAAGGGCTAAGCAACCATATAGCCATAGCAGATTACTTTTTAAAGCGCGGATACGCTATGCTGCTTCCGGACGCAAGGGCACACGGTGAAAGCGAAGGGGAGTATATAGGGTTTGGCTGCCTGGACAGGCGGGATGCCCTTAGCTGGATCCGGTGGGCGGTACGGGAGTGCGGCGACGGGATAAAAATCATGCTCCATGGTACATCCATGGGCGGCGCCACGGTGCTGATGGCAAGCGGCCTGGAGCTTCCTGCCAATGTGAAAGGGATTGTGTCGGACTGTGGATTTACTTCCCCCAAGGAAGTCTTCACCCATGTGCTGAACCATATGTACCATCTTCCCGCCTTCCCTGCCATCCAGGGAGCTGACCTGCTCAATAAAAAGCTTGCGGGTTATGGCATGGACGAGTGCAACGCCAGGCGTGAGGTGCGGAAGGCACAAGTCCCCATCCTGTTTATCCATGGTTCCGCAGACACCTTTGTGCCCTGCAGCATGTGCCATGAGATCTATGACAACTGCCGTTCGCCCAAACGCAAACTGATCGTGGAAGGCGCGGCCCATGCCGAAAGCTACTATAAAGATATGGAAACCTATGAAAGGGTATTGACAGAGTTTGCGGACGATATCATGTCCGGCCAGTGGGAGCATGATGTTTCGAACACGCTCTAGAGTAGTGTCTGTATTATATTTAGCCAAACACGTTCTTTGCTTATTTGTTAGTTTTTGTGTTTTGTAGATATTATAGTTAAGCTAAATATGAACAAGACAGCACACTAGTTGCTGACCAGATTACTTTCAGCTAAATAGCGCAGAATGCATTTTCTGTCTGCAAGGCAGATCTCCGACGGCGTAGTGGTGGCTACGTCTAGGAAATCTAACGCTGCAGATGGAAATTCAGGCAAGATATTTTGTGAAAAGTAATACTGTCAGTACACCAGTACAACGAATCATTCATTTCTGATACATTGGCGCGAATGGTTCTTTCATATCCAAGGCGGAGAAATACGGCGTAGCGGTGGCTACGTCGATTGACGACAAGGATTGCCCCAGGCCTGCCAAGGAGCCGGATAGGGAATGGATTGCCCAAGGCGGTAAAGAGCCGCACAGGGGAATCGGAATAGGAGAAGAGTGCATGAAAACAAGAAAAGGATTTAAAGTTTACCCTTTGACAGTAGCGCAGAAATTTCATAATTACTATGCGCAGTACAGTCCGGGGAAGGAAATATTGAATGTGGGCACCAGCCTTACCATAGAGTTTGAGCTTGATATCGAGGAGCTGCGCAAAGCCATATACAAGGCCTATGAGCGCAGTGAGTCCATGCGGGCAAGGCTTGTGTATGATAAAAAAGAGGAACAGTGGTATCAGTACATCGCGGATAAGGAAGAACGGGAGATAGAATTCGTGGATTTCTCGGGAAAGACCATGGAAGAGGCGGAGGCCGAGATGACGGCATGGACCCGCGTACCTTTTGATAAAGAGGATGCCCCCATGAATAAGGTTGTCATCATAAAGACGCCGGACGGCTTTGAGGGCATGTATATCGCCGGGGACCACAGGTTCATGGATGCCCAGTCCCTGATCTGTTTTATGAAAGATGTCATAGAACTGTACTGCAGCGCCAATTTTGAAGGAATTCCCTATCCTTCCGATATGCGTTCTTATATTGAGCAGGTGGAAAAGGATCTGGCGTATGAAGCCGGCAGCAAAGCGCAGGCCAGGGACAGGGAATATTTCTACAAGCTGATTCAGGAGTCGGAGCCTATCTACAACGGCGTGGAGGGGACGAAGAAACTGGAGGAGGCCAGGGCGGCCACCGGAAATCCCAATCTCAGGGCGGCCCCTACGGGGTCGGACAGCTTTGCCGCGGATATCGACATCTTCCATCTGGAGGAGGAGCCTACCCGGAGGCTTATGAAATTCTGCGAGGAACAGCATATTTCTCTTCAATGCCTGCTGATTATGGGAATACGTACCTATCTCCAGAAGATCAACCAGTGCGATGACGTGTCGATGCAGGTGGCATATGCCCGCAGGGCCACACTCCTGGAGAAAAAATCAGGGGGGACGCGGATCCATTGTTTCCCTTTCCGGACCGTGATAAACGAGGACAAGACTTTCCTGGAAGGCATCCATGAAATCAGGGAAAAACAAAACGAGGTTTTCCGGTATGTGAACTTTAACCCGGCGGAATATCTCTCCTATAGAGGGCAGCACTACCAGCCGCCTCAGGGTATGGGGTATGAGACGGTATCCCTCACATATCAGCCTGCCACATTGAGGGAAAAGGGCCTGACAGACTTAGGGGGCATCCGATACAAGACAAAGAGGTACGGCAACGGCTATTATTCGGACGGAATGTATCTCACGGTGATGCACAGGACGGAGGACAACGGCCTGGATTTCAGCTTTGAGCACCAGACCAAAGCTTACAGCAGGGAGCAGCTGGAATACTTCTATTATTATATCTGCAAGATTATGTTTAAGGGGACGGAATGCCCGAACCTGAAGATAGGGGATATTATCAAGCTGGTGTAGGGAATGCCATGGGGAATACGTCTGGCAACGAGACAATGGGATAGGAAGGATGGAGAAAAATGTTTGATCAATTAGTGGATATTATCGTAAATTATGTGGAAGTAAAAAAGGAGGATATCAAGCCGGAATCACGTTTTATGGAAGACTTGGGGTTTACCTCATTTGATTTCATGAGTATGCTGGGAGAAGTGGAAGAAACGCTGGACGTTGAGATTGACCAGGAGGAAGCGGCAAATATCCGTACGGTCCAGGAGGCGGCTGATTATCTTTCGAGCCTGTAGGCTGTAAATAAGCCGTCGGGAGCCGCCCCAAGGCGGCGTGGAAGATAGTGTGAGAAGTACTTCTATCCACTCACAGCAAAGGCTGTTTCGCGGAGAAGTACTAAATCTCACACGTGAAAAACGCAAAGTGCAGCGTTTTTCGTTTTGATATAAGCCGCCCCAAGGCGGCATGGAGGTAGTGTGAGAAGTACTTCTATCCACTCACAGCAAAGGCTGTTTCGCGGAGAAGTA
>CANRWO010000074.1 GCA_947643615.1 uncultured Lachnospiraceae bacterium | reverse complement strand
TAGGAAACGGCGGTGTTCACTTGATACTGGATAGCGAACAGAACGGCGGCCTCCAAGCGGTTGTGCTTGATAGAGTGCATGGAGCAGGCGTAATAGATATTGAGGTCTGATAGCAATAGTTATCGTTCATCACATCCCCTAAGAGCCGCTGGAAACTTTCGCGCTCCGTATCGGTTCCCGTGTGGCCGTTATCAACGTACTCAGTGTAGCTTTCAAATCCTTCCCCATGGTTGAAGTGAAAATCATTGAGTAAGTCGCGCTGTTTTTTACGCTGTTGCTATCATCAAGTCCACGGTTGATTTTCTTTAAATCCTCACGGGAGAGCCGGATATAGCCGCCCATTTTCCAGCGCCGGGCCGTATAGGTAGGGGTTAAAATCTGCTGATACCCTCTGTTTTTTGTTCGTGCCATTGTTCCTCCTTCCCTATCACATTACAGTTATATTATAACTCCGATTAGGGGTATCAGCAAGGATGCCGCCGGGCATAAAAAGGGGGCTGTTCAAATTAACTATTAACAATATCAATTTTCAATTCTCCGCTTAACTCAATCCTTCCATTTAGCTGTTTTGGTATCTGCCACTCAAACTCAATTATAATGGGAGTGTCATAATCTTTTAGATACGCACTGATTGAAAAATCGTCAAGAACATTTGCTACATCAACCACAGCTAAAACTCACAAAAAACTCTTTTGTGGAATTTTAAGTATTGAAAAAACCATTAGCATATTACCCTCTCCTAATGTTTTAACTATGTATAGCGTACCACAATGGAAAAGAATTTCAAAGCATAAAGCTCATGCCAACTATGCAAACAGTCTTATTCTATGCTATTGTCTAGAAACAGCAAGGGAGGAGGTATGATATCATGAAAAATTCTTTTGACATTAGACGTAAAAAAGAAAATACGCTCTTACGGGGCGGCTCTGGAGGATATGCCACCAGAGTCCTATGCAAAAAGCCGCCCTATTTTCAAGGACGACTTTCTGCGTAATGTGATAGTTTCAATCTATTTACTTCTTGGGCAGTGCATTCCAATCTCCTTGGGGCAGCCCCCGTCAATAATCCTCCAGCCGCAACATTTCCCGGGGAATATATCTGATCAGGTCATCGATGCCATACTTCTCCCGGACCTCCGCTGGGAGCTTCGGGTAAAAGGTCCTTGATGCATACTCCAGAGCCGTATTTCCCCAGAGATTATCTGTATCCAGCAAATACTGGTAACAATCCTCGTCGAAGCGGATATGGAAAGACAACTCTTTTATCATCTGCAGGCACATCACCGTCCTGATATCTGCATTCCCGCCATACAACAGGGTATCATACTCCGACTCCAGGATAATCCGTGAAGTCTCCGGAGGTATCCCGCCTATGAGAAGTCTCATGGCAATCTCCATATAGGATTTCAGCGGTTCCGGCAGGCAGTTCTCCACCGGAAGCCTTTCCACCCCTGTCTCCTGCAGACGCAGGATTGTCCTCATAAAACAGCACAATACCCCGTCTAACATTTCGTTGTCGTATCCTATGCTGCGAACGCCCATATCCACCTCCCAGTACCGGCCCTGGCATCCGGCCAATGACTACTCTATCATTTACGCCATGTGGTTACTACACATCCGTTTGCTGCTGAAAATAATCTTCAGGCCTTATCCCTGATCTGCCCATGAAGCGCCTGCAGGGAATGCACTTCCCCATTTCCGGCTTTTTGCACATAAAGGATGCCTTCCGCCGTGGCGCGGGCAGCGGCAATGGTGGTCATGTAGGGAACTTTTGCCTTGATTGCCGCCTTTCTCAAGTAACTGTCGTCATGGACGCTGTCATTGCCGATGGGGGAATTGATAATCAGGTCAATATCCCCGTTGGTGATCAGGTCGAGCACATTGGGCCTGCCCTCGTAAAGTTTCTTTACCAGCTGGGCCTCCACGCCCGCTTCCTTCAACAGCGCACAGGTATTGCCGGTGGCAACGATCTTAAAACCTGCTTCCTTAAAGGCTTTGCCTACCTCCACTACCTCCGCCTTATCCTTGCGGTTTACACTGATTAGCACCGTACCGCTTAAGGGAAGCCTGGTCTGGGTAGCCTCCTGGGCCTTGAAGAAAGCCTCTCCCACGGAAGCCGAAAGTCCCAGCACCTCCCCGGTAGAGCGCATTTCCGGCCCCAGGACAGGATCTACCTCCTGGAACATATTGAAGGGAAATACCGCTTCCTTCACGCCATAATAAGGGATATCCTGCTCCTTCAATGCTGGCACAGGGGAAGGTCTTCCCGTAATGTCCGCCGTGATGATTTCCGTCGCCAAGGGTACCATACGGATATTGCAGACCTTGGAAACCAGGGGCACGGTGCGGGATGCCCTGGGATTTGCCTCCAGCACATACACCTTGCCGTTCTCGATGGCATACTGCATGTTCATCAGGCCCTGGACATGCATTTCCTCCGCGATCTTTCTCGTATATTCCTTTATGGTAGCCACATTTTCCTCTGAAATATGCCTGGAGGGGATGACACAGGCGGAGTCTCCCGAGTGAACCCCCGCAAGCTCCACATGTTCCATCACTGCAGGCACAAAAGCGTGGATCCCGTCGCTGATGGCATCCGCCTCGCACTCTGTGGCATGGTTCAGGAAACGGTCTATGAGAATGGGCCTGTCAGGGGTCACACCTACTGCCGCACGCATATAATCGGTAAGGCTTTCATCCGTGTACACTACTTCCATTCCACGGCCGCCCAATACATAGGAAGGGCGCACCATCACGGGATAGCCGATCTCATGTGCAATACCCAGGGCCTCCTCCACGGTGGTGGCCATACCGGATTCGGGCATGGGGATTTCCAGCTTATCCATCATGGCGCGGAATTGGTCCCTGTCCTCCGCCAGGTCGATGACAGAAGGTGAAGTGCCTAAAATACGCACGCCGTTTTTCTCCAGATCCGCCGCCAGGTTCAAAGGCGTCTGTCCGCCGAACTGGGCAATAACACCCACCGGCTGCTCTTTTTTATAAATACTCAATACGTCTTCCAGGGTCAGAGGTTCAAAATAGAGTTTGTCGGAGGTATCATAATCCGTGGAAACCGTCTCCGGGTTACAGTTTACGATAATGGTCTCAAAACCCAGCTTTTTCAATGCCATGGAAGCATGCACACAGCAGTAGTCGAACTCGATTCCCTGGCCGATACGGTTGGGGCCCCCACCCAGGATCATCACCTTCGGCCTGTCGCTGCGGATAGGATTTTTGTCCTCTCCGTTATAAGTGGAAAAGTAATATGCACTGTCAGGAGTGCCGCTGACATGGACGCCTTCCCAGGCCTCCTCCACGCCCAGGCCGATACGGCGCTCCCGGATCTCCTGCTCGGGGATATTTAACAGGATACTCAGGTACTTGTCCGAGAACCCGTCCTTCTTGGCGCGAATAAGCTGTTGGTCGGTAATTTCTGCCGGCCGGGAGGCGCCTTGGCCTCCTGCTTTCACGCCGCCGGTTGCTCCACAGCCATCTTTGTCCACGCTTTGGGATGACGCACTGTCAGCCGTTGGCTCCTTGGCCGGCTCCCCTGCACAATCCCCGGCCCTGCAGGCAAGAAGCTCCTGCTCCTCCTGCGCCAGCTCCTTCATCTGTTCAATGAACCATGCCTTTACATGGGTAATCTCATGAATCTCCTCCACCGTGGCGCCTTTCTTCAGGGCCTCGTACATGGCAAAGTGACGTTCGCTGGAGGGAGTATTGAGCATCTGAAGAAGCTGCTCCTTCGTCTTCTCCTCAAGTTTCGAAATCTGCCCCAGGCCGTAGCGCCCCGTCTCAAGGGAGCGGATGGCTTTCTGGAAAGCTTCTTTATAATTTTTACCTATGCTCATGACTTCGCCCACGGCACGCATCTGTGTGCCCAGCTTATCTTCCACGCCCTTAAATTTTTCAAAGGCCCAGCGGGCAAATTTGATCACCACATAGTCGCCGCCCGGCACATATTTATCCAGTGTACCGTACTTACCGCAGGGAATGTCATGAAGCGTAAGCCCCGCCGCCAGCATGGCGCTGACCAGGGCTATGGGGAAGCCTGTGGCCTTGGAAGCCAACGCGGAAGAACGGGATGTCCTGGGATTGATCTCTATGACAATGATCCTGTCGCTGACAGGGTCGTGGGCAAACTGCACGTTAGTGCCGCCGATCACCTGGACAGACTCCACAATGCGGTAAGCCTGCTCCTGAAGCCTTTTCTGCAGTTCTTCGGAAATAGTGAGCATGGGGGCCGCGCAGAAGGAGTCTCCGGTATGCACTCCGAGAGGGTCAATGTTCTCGATAAAGCAGACCGTGATCATATTGCCCTCCGCATCCCGTACCACTTCCAGCTCCAGTTCCTCCCAACCCAGGATGGACTCTTCCACCAGAACCTGTCCCACCAGGCTGGCCTGCAGTCCTCTGGCGCAGACCGTTCTCAATTCTTCCTTATTATATACCAGGCCGCCCCCTGCGCCGCCCATGGTGTAAGCGGGACGCAACACCACAGGATAGCCAAGGCCGTCCGCAATTTCAAGGGCATCTTCTACCGTGTATGCCACCTCGCTGCGGGCCATTTCAATGCCCAGTTCATTCATGGCTTTCTTAAACTCGATCCTGTCCTCGCCCCGCTCAATAGCATCCACCTGTACACCGATGACCTTCACATCATATTTGTCCAGAATGCCCGCATTTGCCAGCTCCGCACAGAGATTCAGGCCGGACTGCCCGCCCAGATTGGGAAGCAGGGCGTCGGGACGCTCTTTTGCTATGATCTGCTCCAGCCTCTCCTTATTCAGCGGCTCGATATAAGTAACATCCGCCATCTCCGGGTCTGTCATGATGGTGGCGGGATTGGAATTCACCAGTATGATCTCGTATCCCAGCTTTTTCAGGGCTTTACACGCCTGTGTGCCGGAATAGTCGAACTCGCAGGCCTGGCCGATGATGATGGGACCCGAACCTATGATCAATACTTTATGGATATCTGTTCTCTGTGCCATTTTGTGACCTCCTTGGTTATAATAAATGAAACGATTTATCCGCAAATTTTCAAAATAGAGGATTAGAGCGATTTACTGTACACTCTAGTCCCACTCATTGCATACATCGTTTTATTTTACCATATCCTGGTTCATTTGACAAACAAAGAAAAAGAAAAATACGCATCCGTAACCATTACTTTTGTACAAGCCTTTTGTCAGCGGCCGGCTTCCATCCTCTTTGCATAATCGCAGACAAAAACGGTAAAGGCGGCAATCAGCAGGATAAACACGGACAGGATATCCCATATATCAACCACAGGCTCTCCGATCATCCTGGACAATATGGTGTTGGCCGCAAGCAGGAAAGGAACTGACAGCAGGAAGATAATCCCCAAAGCTCTCAGTTTCCTTGTGCGCAGCCGATGGAACACCGCGAATATCATCCACAGATACACGATGGAAATAACGGACATGGCTGAGCCGACGGAAAACACTGCCCTGGCATTGACCAATTTGCTCAATATATACAGATACAAAAAAATAAATATGCTCAGAGACACCAGGCTTCCCACGATCCCCTTTTTCCCCAGCACTGTGACGGGGAAGGAGATCACCCACGCAAAGATTATGGAACTGATAGGGATCAGTGACCATGTGAGAGATCCGGAGACGGCAATGTCACATATGGCGCAAACGGCCATCCCTATCAGGAAGGACGCTGACAGAATAATGGCAGCTACCATATTTTTCGTGAGATTATTTTCATTCCTCTTTTTCAGTTCTATTAAATTCTCGTCGGCTTTCTTCTGATAACTTTCCGCATTTTCCATATCCACTTTCTCCCCGCTTAACAATTCGTTGACCGTAATACCCAATATGCCGCACAGCTCCAGCATAATGGAAGAATCCGGCAGGCTTTTGCCTGTCTCCCACTTGGAGACGGCCCTGTCCGTAATGTTCAGCCTCTCCGCCAGCTGGGTCTGGGTCAATTCCTTTTCCTTCCGGCATTTTGCAATAAACATTCCTATCTCTGTCTGGTTCATTTCCCTTCCCGCACGTCTGAATCACAGACGCTCCTTTCTGTTATAGTGTGTGCTGCAGCTTTGGTTTGGCAATACTGTACACTATCTTCGCTTTCTTTGCAACAAACTGCCGGTTGGGCGGGGTACTCAACCGGCGGTTTGGTTGCTTTTTTACGTTTCACATGTCTTCTGCGTGACAAAGCTGATGGTCACAGAGCGGAAAGTTCGGTCGGGATACTGTTCACGCCGCAATTGTGTTTTCGGGAAGGTATTCCATCAGGTCGATCACTGTAGATTCTTCACCGATACTGACTTCCATATACAGCTCCTTCAAGGCTTCCGCATCCACAGGGAACGAGTACGTCTCCCCACCTTTCCAGGTGTTGCTCTCCGACAGCTCCTGCAGGAAATGGCTGCTCATTCCGCCGAATTTCTCCGCCTCTGCTCTGCCGTTGATCAAAATATGCCAGTGGCTGCCGCTTTCCGGTATGGTAAAGGAAAAGCTGCCATTTGCATAAACAATGCTGACCTCCAGCCGGGTGACCAGATTTTCAAATACGGTGGAGTCAGGCACATCGTCGCCTATCGGATAAAATTGTATCCATCGCCCGTCCATGTCAACCGCTATGCCGCTGCCATTGAAAATCACCTCGGAACCCATATACCCAAAATTGGACTGCAGCTCCTGTCCTGGCACGTCGGCTTCGTTTACCGTGGAATCTATTTCACCGATGTAAGGAGAGTCGTACTCTGCCCCTGCCGCTTCCGCAGCCACCATCTCCGACACATCCTCACCTGTGGATAAATATACTTTCCCCATGCAGAAGAGCATTCTGCCATCCCTGCCGGACAGACTTTCCCCGTCACCGAAACCCGCCCCATCGGACGCAGGCTGCCCTTCCTGTTCTCCAAAGCCCGCCCCACCGGACGCAGGCTGCCCTTCCTGTTCTCCGAAACCCGCCACACCGGACGCAGGCTGCCCTTCCTGTTCTCCGAAACCCGCCACACCGGACGCAGGCTGCCCTTCCTGTTCTCCAAGGCCCGCCCCACCGGACGCAGACCGATTTTCCTCTTTACCAAAATCCGACGTACCGGCAAAGGATAGTCCTCCGTTGCCACCAGAACCGCCTGCCTGACCTCCATGCCCCTCCGGCGACGTAGCAAAAAAGACCGCAACGGCAGCCAGCACTGCCCCACTGGCAACAAGAGTCCCTATGGTTGCCTTTTTGGATCTCATGATGGCAGTGATTCTTTCCTCCGTGGCATTCTCACTGAAATGGTTCCCCACGGGTATCAGTCCACTCTTTTTCTCCTCCATCCAAATCAGCGTCCCCGCATATACTGCCTTTGCGCTCTCCCCAAGCCGCCGTACCACAGACTCGTCACATGCAAGCTCTATATCCCGGCTGAAAAGCACATAGGCCAGCCAGACCAGGGGGTTGAACCAGTGAACACACAGGACAGCGGCTGCCCCCAGCTTAAGGATCATATCATAATGGCAAATATGTACGTATTCATGCAACAGCACGCATTCCAGCTGCCTTTCGTTTTCCCAGCCAATGCCCTTCGGCAGCAGGATAACAGGTCTAAGGATACCGTATGTCAGGGGAGCGGATATCCTGTCCGACTGCCTGACCTGGACAGGCCGCTTTCGCCTGTGCGACTTAAGCCATCCGGCGACAAATTCGTTGTCTGCAGGTATTGAAGTCCTGAATTTCTTATACCAATACAGATACGCCATTGAAAAAAACAGTGCACACAAGACCATCCCCGACAGCCATATGATTTCCCATCCGGACAGATTGCCCATGCTGCCCTGCATCCCCTGCTTCTGTTCCGTGCCCGCAGTCCCCAATACTTCCGCAGGCCGGGGAACCATAATTTCCGGCAGCCGCTCCCCCGTCTCCATCTCCGCCTCAGGCCTCTGCCACTGCATCCCCCCATTTCCCAGCAGTGAATAGACACTATAATCCCAGGGCACGGAAAAGGGCAGGGCCAAACGCAGGAACACAACTCCCCACAACAGCAGGAAAACCTTTTTGGGAAATTTATGGATCATAAAAGCTCTTAAAACCACAGTCACGGCAATCATCACCGCCCCGGCAGCACTCATTTTTATTAAAGTCATAATTCACCTCATTTCTGCGCTGCTTTATTATGCAAAGCCATAAATGTCAAAGCCATAAATGTCAAAGCCATAAATGGCTTACGAGTTTGTGACAAGTCATATTTGACCTTGCAGCGCACAGACACAAAACTCGCAATTGAAAAGTTAAAATATCGATTTTAGCCTCCCCTATCACGCACACCCATCGCCGACCTGCCTAATCAAAATCCCCCACAATCTTCTTTAATTTCTCAATCTCCCCTGCCGACAGCTTCTTCCTGCTGAGCAATGAGGCAAACAACTTATCCGCGCTTCCGTCGAAAATCTTGTTGATCAGTTCGTTTGTCTCCGCCTCCTGGACCTCCTCCTTTGCAATCAGCGCACGGCACATAAAATTAGGCTCCGTCCGCTCTATGGCTCCCTTACTGATGCACCGCTTAATCAATGTATAGGTAGTATTTTTATTCCATCCCAGTTCCCGGGTCAGGGTATCCGCCACATGCTTTGCAGGTGAGATCCCTTCCCTCCATAGAATGTCCATCACTTTCAGTTCCGAGTCAAATAGCTTTATCATACCCTCTTCCATGATCACCCTCCTGTTCTTCTACTCCATTGCAGCCACTGGACTGCCGATAATATGCCCCCGGAAAATACCAGCCACTCTTTCAGGCAATGCCTTTTCCGGCAGCTTATGTATCAATTCCCTGGCAAGCAAATAAGACTACAGTAGTCTACTAATTCCAGACTACCACAGTCTTACAAGAGTGTCAATATTTTCCGACTTATATATCAAAATCCATCTATTAAAGCTTACCCGGCATCCGGTTTTAAACCTTTCACCTGCTTATACTGGCATATTTGTGTGTGTTTCCGCCATCCGGTTTTATGCAGGATCATGTGCACATTGCCCCTCTTTTGTATACTCGCGGATAAATCCAAACTGCCGGTTCAGCAGGTCCGTGTCCACTGTCCCGTCACTGTTCACAGCACTGGCCTCAACCGTAAACGATCCGTCATAGCCGATGGCGCGTATGTAAGAAAAGAAACGGCTGAAATCAATATGGCCGCTTCCCATAGGAAGGGCACGGAGATTCTTCCAGTCCATATGTCCTCCTGCGTAATCATTGATATGATAGTGGCAGATATGCCCCTCCCGCCACAGCCATTCGTATTCATTCCCATACAAAAGATCCGTCTGGCCATGGAACGCTGCCATTTTCGTGTCATACACAAAATGGATATGGGGATACCTCTCCCTGAGTTCACACCAATGTGCCATGGGATCTTTCCTGTTACAAACCACATTTTCCACCAGCAGGTCAAGGCCATGCTTATGGGCAGATTCTTCCAGCCTGGCATAAGCCTCGATATTATTCCGGAAATTTGCATCCGACGTAATCCCGTCCCAGAGGTGTATCACTATCCTTTCCGCGCCGAACCTTTCGGCCATCTCACAGTTTACCGCAAATTTTTTGTAAGCCTCGGCCAGGTTTTCTTCGCCGCCCTTACTGATGAACTCACCGATATGCTTCTCACAATGCACTACCGGTATTGGCAGCTTCATTTTTTCCACTGCATCAGTCAGCTCCTTTACCTCCCCATACCATGTACTGTACATCAGAAACTCAAATCCGTCACAGGCCAGCTCCTTTGCCAGCGTCTCCAGCAATCTGTAATCCCTGTTATTTGCTTTTCCTATCACGGCCCCTGTGGAACATAATATTTTACCCATCGTTTTCTCCATTTCAGCGCTGTCTCCTACGCATAACAAACCCACTGTGTTTGAATATCTATGAAAAACGCCGATCAGCGGCGCAGTCCCTTCCATAATTAAAGCACAGAAACAGCAGGCCATATAGCGCTATTCGCTAACCATCATTGTAAAATCTAAGAAGCAGTTAAAGCGCTGATTTCTTTTAACGTCCTTGGCATAAAACCTATAATATCTACACCAACGTTATATGCTTTTTTAATTTTAGAGATATATTGATTAGTCTCATTGTGAAAATTGTTATGGATATGCCCATAAAAATGCAAAACATTCCTATAATATCCATTCCATTCAACCATAGGATAATGGCAGCAAACAATCTGAGTCCCATTATCATTCACCATTTTCAGGTCAACTACCTCAACAAAATAATCCATGCAAGCAGGATCTTTTAATAGTTTACTGTCATGGTTTCCTGCAATAAGATGCTTCCGTCCATTTAACTGCTTCAGATATGAGATTGGATCTTTACTCTTATATGAAAAATCCCCCAATATATACACATCATCCTTATCAGTTACTCTTCCATTCCAATTCTCGATAATTGCCTTATCCATTTCTTCTATTGTATTGAATGGCCTGTTTGACATTCTGAGAATATTACTATGTCCAAAATGCGTATCCGCTATATAATAATTCACTATTCCTTCACCTTCTTTTTATTCCATGCCGTTCAGCCTTTACTGTCCCCGTTTTTCAGCGCTCCAGGGGCGTTTATCCTTTCAAGCGTAACCAACTTGTCACCCGCTTGTTTATGCCCTCACACTGCAAAACCGGTCGTTATCACAAAATAGCCGTTACAAAACTAATTACCGAGAACAGGTTGCACAGGCAATGAAAAAATACATTTATATACAAATTCTTTTTCTTATAGGCCACATATGCTGCCGGTGCAAATGCTAATATACGAAACACATTATTAAAAGGCAGCCAAAAATGGTAAAGCGAAAATAAGATAGCTATAAGTATCGGGAGAAACGGACTTTGCTTTTTATAATGTGAAGTCAAATATCCTCTGAAGAACAATTCTTCTGTGACCGGTCCGATTAGAACATTGAAAATGCCATAATATATGCAGGTCAGAATCAGTATTGGTTTTGAAAACGATCTCAGATATTCATAATTTGTCCAATCAAAGCCTGTCGGTAAATGACTGAGTAAAGCAGCCCTTATTTCAGCAAAAATTCGATTTTCCAAAGGAGCAACAAAAGCTGAAAGCAATCCTGCTATTCCAAAGAGAATAAATGCAATTATTAGTATTTTCCACAGTGGTAATTTTTCTTGCCCAACAAATGCACTTTTAAGTGAATACACTCCATTTTCTCTTTTACTTGCAGATAAGATTACGGCTAACTCCATTGGCGCCAATATAACGGTTCCCAAAATACAAAATAGCAGTATATGCGGTATGTTGCAAAATTGCCCCAGTAACAAATAACTTAGGCTTAAAACTATTGTGGGTGCAAAAATTCTCAGTATAAGCCCTTTTGCATCTATTTTTTCCATACGAATTCCCCCCATTAACTTGAATTTAGTAACCGCCAAATAGTGTACTGTACTCTGCCAATCCCCATTTGCCGACTTGATTATATCATACTTACATACGGAATCATACAACTTTTATGAACATTATTTCTATTCTACTCTAAAGTATATTCTAAACTCCCATGCATTCCAATGCGCCACCATCAATAAAAGTCAGGAGTTTAGCTGATGCACACAACCTGCATAGAATATGCAGGTTGGCGCACAGCTGTCTCGCAAAACCATAAAGCAACATGGTTTTGACTTCGCGGTAGCGGAATGGCATAGGAACTTTTACAGTAAAGATAAAAGGATAGTTTCTATGTTTGTGACTAACATAGAAAAGGTAAATTGTCTTCCCTCCGGTGCGGTTGGCAATGACTGCCTGTTCCGATACGTTCCCCCATGCGCACGGGTGTCTCCCTCCCTGCCCTGCTGTCCGCCCAAATCCTGTCGTTCACGGTGAGAGTCCCCTTTTGAAAGCACAAAATAACCGTGGAACCGCCAAATTCAAAATACCCTTTTTCCTGCCCTTTTCTGACCTCTGCCGGCCCCTGAAGATTTACAATCCTGCCGACCAGCATTGCCCCTACCTCCATCATCAGAACCACGCCGAAATTTTCGGTTTTAAGAAGGGAATACTGCCTCGCATTTTCCGCATAAACCGGTACCGTCCCTGTAGCGACAGGACGAACGGTGTGCAGAACACCCGGTATCCGCACATTCTTTGTCCTCCGCCCATCTGCAATGTAGCAGAAATGGTGGTAATTGTCCACGGTCAGACGAAAAACCAAAAGGATACCTCCCCGGTAACGCTCTGCCAGCCCCTTGTTTTTTAACAGGCCCTCCAGCGTATAGACCACGTGCTTTACCTTAAAATGACTGTTTTCCGCAATGGGATAACAAGAGAGCCTCCCGTCACAGGGACTTACCAGCGCTTCCTCATCCTGCGCAATCCGGCGTTTCTCCGGGAGAATTTGCCTGCAGAAAAAATCATTAAAGGAATTATATTCCCGCTTTTCGTAATCGTCCATACAGATTTTGTATTTCCGCACAAAAGGTCCAACCATACACGCAGATAGTCTGGTATTTAACAGAAATCCTCCTATTTTAGAAAAAACAGGACTGGTAAGCGGCTTTAACAGCAGTCTGCCGGGAAGCGTCCGGTAAAGTATATTCAGCATCCCCACTCCTCCCCTGCCAGCAAAAGAAACAGCACCGCCACCACAATCCCCGCGAAAAACGCCAACCCTTTTAATGTTAATTTGGGAAACGGCAAATCAATGACAAACAACAACCCCATAGCCGCCAGTATAAGATGCAGAAGCAGGACAAAAATCCCTGCCGGAATCCATGTCCCAACCAGGCACATAACAGGCAGCACCACGGACGCGGAAGTAATCGGAAGTCCTCTGTAACAGGGTTTTTCTTCCGTTTCCCTTAAACGCCCCTGTGCCGTCACATTAAACTGCGCCAGCCGTATTACCCCACAGATACAGTACCACGCAATCACAAGCATTCCCGCCACGCCGTTTACCCCCAGCGTAAAACATATAACCGAAGGGAAGACTCCAAAACACACAATATCACAAAGGGAATCGATCTGGATGCCAAACGCCTTCTCATCCTCCGTCCTGTCCGTCTTTTTCCTTGCAATCCGCCCGTCAAAGGCATCGCACAGGCCGGAAAATGCCAAACAGAATATCGCCTTTGTCTTCCTCCCGTGCAACCCCTCCATTATCCCCAATATGGAAATAAATAAACCAAAATATGTCAGCCATACCGTATAATTATAAACCCCAAGCAGATTTACCTTTTTGTCCCTATTCTTCCGTTCCATGTGTTTCGTTTCCTTTCATCAAACCATTGGGTCAAATCAGATAACGCAAAAATGTGGCTATCTCTCCCAGCACATAATGGATAATACACAGACCCCAGATATTCCCCTGCTTATGGTAGAAAATTCCCAAAATTCCCAATAGAAGGGATGCCGCCAACATATACGGGAATCCATAGGCAATATGAAGGACGCCAAACACAAGAGCTGAAACTACAATTGACAAAAGTCCGGCATATTTTCCCGTAAAAATACGGTTCAGGTTTTCCTGCATAACGCCCCTTGCCAAAAACTCCTGCAAAACAACGGTAAACGGATAAATGACATCCGCAAAAGTTCCTACGCTCCAATCCCAGAACGGGGCGCCCTCCGGGAAAAAACCGGGCGCAATGCGTAAGATAATAACTTTTCCGACAACCAGCAGGACGCCAACCGCCAGGGTAATTGCAATATCCGGGACAAAGGTTTCCTTTGCATTTGTAATTTTCAATCCGATATCCCGGATGGAAAAGCTGGTCGTTTTCAAAATAATAAAAAACATGATAATGGAAATACCCTCGATAACCAAACTCATAACCTGTCCGGGCAGCTCCATATTCAGATGGCACAACAGGCTCCAAAGGAACAGATATACGCATACACAAATCATCAGAACGGAAAATACGGCGGAAGCCTCCCTTCGCTGCCTGTTAAGCTTTGCAACCTCCGTAACATCAGAAAAAACTACCACAATCCCTATCTTTTTTTCACCATCCTCTCCGTACAGGAAAGAGGAAGTAAGGCGGAATGATTTTAATTCCTGATTTTCCGCCTGATACACGGCTTCGCCGGTATGGGTATGCTCTTTGTCATAGACTGCATCCAAAACAAACTGATGAATTCCGTCATTTTTTCCATTATCCCCGTCTTCCAAGAATACCCTGCCGTAATTCTTCCCGGACACATTTTCATCCACGCCGAGCATATTGCATACCTTGTCATTGAGAAAGATAATTTTCCCATGCATGTCTACCACCAGGACGCCGTCATTCATATCCCGTAAAATCCGCGGAATAATCCCATTCTTTTCTACTGTCATATCGTACCCCACCTAATCATCAATACATCTGCAAATCCAAAGCAAGTTTACTCCTTTGGATTATATCACGCTATGCTTCCTTTGTGGGCATATTGGGATAATTTGCATTTTTTGCGGTATCATTTACTTCATACAGATCACGGGCGGTTGATTGTAAACTGAAGTTCCCGTTTTGTAACCGAGGTTCCCATTTTGAAAGCGAGGTTCAATTCACGTTGCAATTCATGGGGTCGCTTACCTTTCAGCTAAATAGCGCAAAATGAATTTTCAGCCTGCAAGGCAGATTTCCCACGACGTAGTGGTGGCTACGTCTAGGGAATCTGACGCTGCAGATGGAAATTCAGGCAAGATATTTTGCTGAATATATATCGGTCAGTACACTAGATTGCGGAGCATCTTGGACCAGGTATAATAATTAAGAAAATTAAAAACTACACACTAATCACAAAATTCTATGGTATGCTTTTTTTGGAGGTGGCATTATGCAAAGGATTTTAGTTGTCGAGGATGACTTGGATATTCAGGAATTATTAAAAAACTTTTTGCAAGAGGTAGGGTATGATATTGTTTTAGCAAATGACGGTGTAGAGGCTCTTTCCACATTCTCAGCTGCACAGTTTGACTTGGTACTGCTTGATGTGATGCTCCCTAAAATTGATGGTTTTGCCGTCTGTGAGCTGATACGGAAACAGTCTAAGATTCCTATCATCATGCTTACTGCATTAAACGGCGAGGAGGAACAGATACGAGGGTTAGACTTGCAAGTTGATGATTACATTACCAAACCCTTCTCCATGCCGATTTTAATTCGGAAAATTGCCGCTGTCCTGCGGCGGAGCGCCGGGCCTGGGGAGGATGAACACAAAACCATTGTTTATCAAAACCTTGTTTTGGATTGCGACAATTATACAGCCACGGTGGACGGAAGCGCCTATGAACTGACCCAGCGGGAATTTGAAGTGCTGAAAGAACTGCTGACCCATCAAGGGCGTATTTTGACACGGCAAAATCTGTTAGACAAGCTATGGCGGTATGATTTTTATGGAGATGAGCGTGTGGTTGACACGCACATTAAGAACTTACGGAAAAAGCTGGGGATTGATTTTATCCAGACAATCAGAGGAGTGGGATATAAAATTGATAAAGAAAATTAAAAGCAGCCTATTTGCAAAAGTATTTATAATTACTGCGGTTATGCTACTATGTATATCTCTGTTAGTGTTCGGAATGCTGGCATGGTTGATGCCACAGACTTATTCCAACAGACTGAACATTATTTTAGACGAACGGGTACAGAACTTTATTTCTGAACTGGAACAAGTACCTTTTTCAAATAGTGGCGGTCTGTTCGATCGGTTTATTTCAGATATGGAAATCAATTCAGTCGAGTTATACAATAGCAGTGGCGATTGGGTTTCGCTGCCCACAAAAGAATTTGATAACGAGTGGGGCGTAAATATCGCACAAACGGCAGTCGTTGGCCTTGGTGAAACCTCTCCCGTCCTATCAAACCAGTATTTCTTTTCTTTTTCTGATAGCAGTGACCGTTACACACTTGTTGTCTATGGAGAGGCAGAACATATTTCGGAGCTGCAGCAGTCTTTTATACGCGTTTTGCCAATTATCCTGCTAATGGTTTTGACGGTTTCCTTTGCCGTATCCGGGCTATACTCCCTCATGATTACAAAACCCGTATTGGAAATCAGCCGCATATCTGAAAAAATGTCTGACCTACAGTTGCACTGGACGGTTGGCGAACAACGGACTGATGAATTGGGTACACTTGGAAAAAGTCTGAACAGGCTATCCCGTAATCTTTCTGCCGCTCTGTCTGATCTGCAAAACGCAAACAGAAAACTTGAGGCCGATATTGAACATGAAAAAGAAATGGAACAAGCCCGCACAAATTTTTTTTCGGCGGTGTCCCACGAATTGAAAACTCCTATCACAATTATGAAAGGACAATTAGAGGGGATGCTGCTGGGAATCGGCGCATATAAAGACCGGGAAAAATATTTGACAAGGACATTGGAAATTGCTAATACTT
>CANRWO010000073.1 GCA_947643615.1 uncultured Lachnospiraceae bacterium | reverse complement strand
GGAATATCATTTATGTATCATCATCTTGCAAATTTAAAATTTCATTTTCATATTTTCTGATGCGTTTTATTTCTTCACGTACTTCGGTCAAAGCAAAGCCCAAAAGATTTGAACCATTCCATTTTTCGGGATGATACGCATTTTCGTTGTTAGCATCTATACCTATTCCCCATATCATATCAAGGGGGCTTGCCTCGACAAGGATACTCTCACCTGTTGACAAGAGAACTTGCCTGAGTTGTTTATTTTGTGAGAATTTATAATAATTCCCTGTAAGAACAATGTGATATTTTACTTCATTCCATATATTCTCATCAAAGTTTTTTACTTTCCGTCCAAGTCCCTTTATCTTATCCTGCATAGTTTCGTCCATGATTTGCTTCGCAATTTCTTCATCTCCAAAAATACGTGCTTTTTCCGCCATCATATACTGTTCCATACAACAATATCGAAGATGATTTACCCGAAAATCAGCCTTATACCATTGACTGAAACATTCTTTTCCAACGCTTCTGCCTCTATTTCGATGTCCCCAAAAACAGATGATAGGTCTTTCTAATCCTGCTTTCCTTTCTTCGATAAGCGTATCAACACTGTAACCCCTTATTTTCTTCCACTTTCTTATGTGATAATTGTTATAGGTACAAATTTCATACATCATTATATTCCACAAAAGCGGCTTAGGAAACTTTTCTTCAAATTCTTTCTTTTCTTCTTTTGAAAGCGCATAAAACCAGTCATAAAATTCTTCCGCATATACCTCACCATACCCCATACGCCAGCCTATGCTGGATTCAGATATTTCGGGATACTTAATCCATAAAGGCGCCATATATTTTTTATCTATCATTAAAATCCTCCGTCAAATCCCAATTTTTCGGTTTGTTCTGGGAAAAATTATACCATACCCAATTACGAAAAACAATCTCCGTTCTACGTCCGTTCCGACTATCCAGACCGTCAAGGGACGAGTAGTATTCCACTCTTAAACACTTGACCGTCTGGATTTTTGCCGCTGCCATTTCGCCGCCGAAAACGGGGAACAGGATTTGACAATCCTGCCCCTCTTTCGTCCGCTCCATTCTAACGGCAAAACCGTCTGCACTACTTCGGCGGCTGTCGGTAGGTTTTGCGGTGGCTCTGCCCCCCGCGCCCCGACCTCTCCCAAAGAACAGAATGGAATGTTACGCAATAGGGTTTGAAAAGGCTTGATTTTTAAGGCGTTACAGACGCGAAAATCCACAGGGTAAGGCTTTATACTACCTACCCACGAAAACGGCTTCTAACCGCCCACAGGCGCATTTTACGTCTTTTCTTCCTGCCCCGTTTCCTACCGCACTAACAAGGACTTGCGTCAATAACTCAAAAAAGCATTTGACAAAACGCTTCATGGCGGGCATTGCCGTGAGTGAGGCTCATCGGAGTGCTTATCCCGCTGATGCAGAAAAATACCCTCCCGCCCTGGAGCCGTATCTTTCGCTTTGATTACTTTACCTGTCGTTTGCAAGCCGCCGGGGCATTGGGGAGGGATAGTTGTAAAGGTGAAAAGCCTGTAAAAAAGAATGGCTTTTGGATAGCCAAAGTGGTAAAATAGAAATATTCTTCTGTGACAGGGAGACTTTTGTTTGGAGCACTTTGGGAGAAAAGAATGAAAAGCATGCAGATAAATCTTTTTTTGAGCGGTATATTGATTGCGGGGGTATGTACGATGGCCGGGCCGGCCCAGCCATTGCAGGCAAAGGAGCCTGAGACGGCTTCCGGTGTGGGCGAAACGGCCATGGGAGAGGAGCCTTCCCCGGAAAGCGTCCTGATAAGCGGCGGAATCCAGGTATACCTGAACGGAATAGGGGTCCAGGGGACGTTCGGGCAAGGCGGTACCGTCATGGCGGTAGCAAGGGCGGCTGCCATGGTATCGGCAACCGGCCGCAGCCTGGAGGAAACGGCAGAAAATGAGTATGCCGACCTTGCGCTTGCCAATGTCAGCAATTACGTCAATGTGCGCAGCGAGGCAAACACGGACAGTTCTATCGTAGGAAAGATATATGACGGCGCCGTGGCGCAGATCCTTGAGATTGCGGACGGTGAAGACGGCCAATGGTTTAAGGTGGTGTCCGGTAATGTGGAGGGTTACATCAAATCCGAATTCTTTCTCTATGGGGATGCTGCCGCCGAAGCCATAGACGACTATGTGACGAAGTACGCGGTAGTGTTGGCGGACAGGCTTAATGTAAGGGAAGAACCGGATATCGAATCCAGAAGGATCGGATTCATTGACAACGGAGAACGGGTGAAGCTTCTGGAGAGCGGAAACGAATGGCTGCGGGTACAATATACAGACAATCAAACAGGATATGTAGCGGCGGAATACATAACGGTTGTGGAAGAATTTGTCTATGCAAAGACATTGGAGGAAGAAGCTGCAGAGCTGGCGGCAAGGAGAACCCTGGAAGAGAGGCAGCATATATCGGAAGAGCAAGCTGCGGAAAACACTTCCGTCACCCCATCGCCACCGTCAGCCAGCTATTCGGATAACGGGGAACTTCGAAGCAGTATTGTCGATTATGCCATGCAGTTTTTAGGCAATCGCTATGTACACGGCGGACAATCCCTGGAGACAGGAACCGACTGCTCCGGGTTTACCAGCCTGATCTATGCGCAGTTTGGATATTCGGTCAGCAGGACGCCTTCCGGGCAGCTTGCCAATGACGGCAGGAGTATCGATTACAGTGAAGCCAAACCCGGAGATATCATATGTTATGGCTCCGGCGGTAAATGTACGCATGTGGCTCTCTATATGGGCGACGGGCAAATTATCCATTCGGCCAATTCCCGAAAGGGAGTGGTTATCTACGCGGCAGATTATGATAACATATTGGGAGTAAAAAGTATTATAGATTAACTTCCTTTTGGGAATGAGATGTACTCTTTTTAGTCATATAGAAAAGTTATGGCTGGCTGACAGAAAGATCCTCCGGAAGAATATCCGATTTCTTCAATATAAAATCGCCCATGATTTCCTTGCTCCAGTTCCGGAGGTCTTCCAGATGGAGCGCAACCCCGCCGTAACTGTGGATACCGTGACGGGCGGCCATTTCTTCGGTGTAGTCTTCCAGAAGGTAGACTTTTTCCAGGCGCACGGGGCCGCTTCGGTAGTGGCATACCAGAGGCACTACGCCGGATTCGCCGGGGGAGATGGAAATGCTGTTTTCTGTCACATGGAACGTGACCCATGCCATCTCTTCAAGCATACAGAGAGCCTGCTTTTGAGTGGAGACATAATTGCCCAGGGAGAAGTAGCACAGGGAAGTATTTCCGTTCTCCGCGGTGACCCATTCCACTGGCTGGGGAACATGGGGATGTGTCCCTATGATCAGGTCCGCGCCTGCTTCAGTCATTTCCGCGGCGAAGGATCTCTGGTAAGAGGATGGGACTGTCTCATATTCTGTGCCCCAGTGAGGGCACACGATCACAATTTCTGCCAGCTCCCGGGCTTCTTCAATATCTTCCAATACTTGAGGGTTCAGGGAAGTAAAGTCGATGGCGCCCGATTCTGCGTCATAAGCGCAGAGCATGTCCAGCCGTCCCCTGAATTCAGGTGCAAGAGCACTCATGTTAGGACCGTATGTATAATTCAGGATGGCAAAGTTGATGTCGCCGACGGATAACAGAGGGATTCTGTCCGGTGCTGTTTCGCTGCGGATACCCGTCACCAGGACCTCAGGATGGGATTCCCAGTAGGAGAGGCAGTTATTAAGGCCCTCTATCCCCTGGTCCGCAGTATGGTTTGTGGCATGGAGCACTACATTGAACTCTGCAGCAGCGATGGCATCGCCGATTTCTGTGGGAGAATTAAAATACGGATAGCCGGAAAAACCCAGTTGATTTCCGCCGAATATCGTTTCCTGATTGATTATTTTGATATCAGCAGCGGCCAGGCAGTCTTCCATACCCTGAAATAAGAAAGAATAATCGTAAGCGCCGCCTTCCCTGCGGCCGGTATAAACTATCCCCATGTGCATCAGATTATCGCCCAATGCCATCAGGGAGATATCATATTCTTGAAAATGCGGCTCCTGGGGCGTTTCTTCAGCCTGGTGGGGGATTGTTTCCACAACGGCATCATCAGGATGGGAAACCTCAGTTCCCTGAGATTCAATTGTTGTCCCCTGAGATTGTCCGGAAACCGGCAGTCCGGTTTCGGAAGTGATCAGGGAGACAGATAACACGCAGGCCAAAACCAGCGGAGGCAACAGGAGTGCGCGTGCAAAAGTACTTTTTCTCATTACAGGGCCTTTCCGGTTAAAATGAAAGAGCACCGGAAACATCCGATGCCTGAAAACGGAGATGATGGGATTTGAACCCATGCGCCGGCAAAGCCGACCTACCGGATTTCGAATCCGGACCCTTCAGCCACTTGGGTACATCTCCGTACATTGCCTGACGCAACTGGGTATATTTTATAATATTACAGATTTTTTTGCAAGGGTTGAATCTAACTTTTTGAATTGCGGATTGCATTTTTCATTTATTGGGTGCCGGATCCCATCGGAGCGGATTTGATGCGCGGCTCTCTAAGTTTGCGCCGCAGCCTGTACTGGAGGGGCCGCAGCTCTGCCATGGTTGGTTCCGCAGCAGGCAAGTAACAGTTGCAAATTTATTCCAGAAAGGGTAATATTCTATATATAGGCTTACTACAAAACGGTAACAATAGAGGCAGTAAGGTAAAGACAGGAGGAATTGTGTATGAAACGAATCGGTATGTTGACCAGCGGCGGTGATTGCCAAGCCTTGAACGCGGCTATGAGAGGCGTTGTAAAATCCCTGGATTACAGTAAGGAAGACGTGGAGATATATGGCTTCCTGGACGGATATAAGGGGTTGATCTACAGCAAATTCCAGATGCTTACCGGAAGAGATTTTTCCGGCATTCTGACAAAAGGCGGCACGATCCTCGGAACCTCACGCACTCCCTTTAAGACCATACAGGATCCGGATGAAAACGGATTGAATAAAGTAGAGGCAATGAAGCAGAATTATTATAAACTGCAGCTTGACTGCCTGGTGATCCTTGGGGGCAACGGCACCCATAAGACGGCAAACCTTCTGAGGCAGGAAGGCCTGAACATTATCACGTTGCCTAAGACTATCGACAACGACCTCTGGGGCACGGATATGACTTTTGGTTTCCAGAGCGCAGTTAATATTGCCACCGATGCCATTGACTGCATCCACACAACGGCGGCTTCCCATGGACGTGTGTTTATTGTGGAAGTTATGGGGCACAAGGTGGGTTGGCTGACTTTGAATGCCGGTATGGCAGGCGGCGCAGACATTATCCTGCTCCCTGAGATTCCCTACGACATTGATAAAGTGGTAGAAAAGATTGAGGAACGCGATAAGAGAGGAAGCCGTTTTACCATTATTGCGGTGGCAGAGGGCGCTATTTCCAAGGCAGACGCAAAGCTGTCCAAGAAGGATTACAAGAAAAAGCTGGAAAAGAGAACCCATCCTTCCGTTTCCTATGAAGTGGCGGCGGCCATTCAGCAAAAGACAGGCAGGGAGGTTCGGGTGACGGTACCCGGCCACACCCAGAGAGGCGGAAGTCCCTGCCCTTATGACAGAGTGTTTGCAAGCCGCCTAGGCGCCGAAGCAGGTAAGCTGATCCTGGACAATCAGTACGGATTTATGGTGGGATACAAAAACCGTGAGATTGTCCGTGTTCCCCTGGAAGATGTGGCGGGCAAGCTGAAGATGATCGAACCGGATGCTACTATTGTGCAGGAGGCCAAGCTGCTCGGCATCTCCTTCGGAGACTGAGCAGGATCCTCAGGCTGCCCCTTAGGCGTTTCTGCATAGTCAATGGAGCACGGTTTAAGGAAATCTATGTTTGCACAAATGCGCCTGAAAAGCAGTGCAGGATTGTGATAGAAAGGTGACGCGGATGTCATATACAGCATTATACCGAAAGTTCCGCCCGGATACCTTTTTGGATGTAAAGGGCCAGGACCATATAGTGACTACCCTGAAAAATCAGCTGAGGGCGAACCGTATCGGACACGCCTACCTGTTCACCGGTACAAGGGGCACAGGAAAGACTACCGTGGCAAAAATTTTTGCCCGGACGGTGAACTGTGAAAATCCTTCCGAGGAAGGCCCCTGCGGGGAATGCCGTATCTGTAAAGCGATTGCTGCCGGAGCCAGCATGAATGTGATAGAGATCGATGCTGCTTCCAACAACGGTGTGGACAATATCCGGGAAATTGTGGACGAGGTATCTTATTCCCCTGCGGAAGGAAAATACAAAGTTTATATTATAGACGAGGTGCATATGCTCTCCATAGGTGCTTTTAACGCACTGTTGAAGACATTGGAAGAGCCGCCCTCTTATGTGATTTTTATTTTGGCAACAACAGAGGTACATAAGCTGCCTGTGACTATTTTATCCCGTTGCCAGAGATATGATTTTAAAAGGATTTCCATTGATACGATCACTGGGCGCATGAAGGAGCTGATTGAGGCCGAAAGCGTACAGGTAGAAGAAAAGGCTTTGCGTTATATTGCAAAGACTGCGGACGGTTCCATGCGTGATGCTTTGAGCCTGCTGGATCAATGCATTGCTTTTCATCTGGGGCAGGAACTGACTTATGATAAGGTATTGGATGTGTTGGGAGCGGTGGATACGGAAGTGTTCAGCCGTCTCCTGCGGTATGTGCTGGACCGGGATGTGCTGGGATGTGTGGAATTATTGGAAGAAATCGTCATGCAGGGACGGGAATTGACCCAGTTTGTGACGGACTTTACATGGTATCTGCGCAATTTGATGCTGGTACAGGCATCGGACAATCTGGAAGATGTGATTGACATGTCTACGGATAATCTAAAGCGGCTGAAAGAGGAATCCGGGATGGCGGAGATGGACAGGATTATCCGCTATATCAGGATCTTTTCGGAGCTTTCGGGACAGATACGCTATGCGTCGCAGAAGCGTATTCTGGTGGAAATTGCATTGATTAAGCTCTGCAAGCCGGAGATGGAAACGGATCGGGAGGCGCTCTTGGACCGTATACGCCAGGTGGAAGATAAGATGGAAAGCGGGGTATTTGCCGCAGCTGCCGCTGAGAATATGACACGCGTATCAGATCCGGTGAAGAAACCGAAACAGCAGCTTCCAAAAGCAATCCCGGAAAATGTACAGCAGATAGTGGCTAAATGGCCGGTTATTGTGGGCAGTGTGGAGAACCCCATGAAGATTTACTTAAAGGGGGCGAAGCTTAGCCTTGGAGGCGATAACAGACTGGTCATTGTGCTGGAGGACGGCATGGCTTCGGACTACTTTACACAGCATCCGGAAAACAGGCGGCAGCTTGAAACTCTGCTCTCGGAATTTTCCGGCAGGGAGATGGAAGTGAATATTCAGTCTGTCAAAGGGCAGAGTGAATTTGAAGAAAATTATGTGGATCTTTCCCAATTTGTCAATATGGACATTGAGGAAGAAGACGAGGAATGAACCAATCATAAATTTAATTATAAATCTACGTATTTGATGTCCTTTCCCCTGCGGGAAAGGCTCATGCGGGAAAGGCATAGGTATAAAAATGGCAAAGCGTGGAGGATTTCCCGGAGGGGGGATGCCCGGAAATATGAGCAACCTGATGAAGCAGGCCCAGAGAATGCAGCGTCAGATGGAAGAAGGGCAGAAGGAGCTTGAAACAAAAGAATTTGTTGCTGCGTCAGGGGGAGGCGCCGTGGAGGTAGCGGTAAACGGTAAGAAAGAAATTCTGAGGGTGAAACTGACTGAAGAGGTAGTAGATCCGGAGGACATTGAAATGCTTCAGGATCTGATCGTGGCCGCTACTAATGAAGCGCTGCGCCAGGCGGATGAGGCAAGCTCGGAAATGATGGGCAAGATGACCGGCGGGCTGGGCGGAGGTTTTCCCTTCTGATGGATCTGTACAGCGGACATATTAACAAATTAATAGAAGAGTTGGCGGCGCTTCCCGGCATAGGGAGCAAATCCGCACAGCGCCTGGCATTTCATTTGATCAACATGCCAAAAGATAAAGTGCAGCGCCTGGCATCCTCCATGGTGGAGGCAAAAGAGAATGTCAGATACTGCAGAGAGTGCTACACGTTGACGGATCGTGATATCTGTCCGGTCTGTGCCAATAAGAACCGTAACCATGGGGTGATTATGGTAGTGGAGAATACACGGGATTTGGCTGCTTATGAGAAAACCGGACGATACGAAGGTGTCTATCATGTGCTCCATGGGGCGATTTCCCCAATGCTGGGGATTGGCCCGGGTGACATTAAACTGAAAGAGCTGATGGAACGTCTTCAGGGAGAAGCTGAAGAGGTCATCATTGCCACTAATTCAAGCCTGGAAGGCGAGACTACGGCGATGTATATCAGCAAAATGATCAAACCTACCGGTATCAAAGTAACGCGAATAGCCAGTGGCGTCCCTGTAGGCGGCGACCTGGAGTATATTGATGAAGTGACACTGTTAAGAGCATTAGAAGGCAGGATTGAGTTATAAGCTTCGCGTTGTGCCAGGAGCATTTAAGCGACGCCTGCCGGTACACTGACTACAATGCCGCTTATGCGGCGGAATGAGAGGGAATATGACAATAGAAGAGTCGCTGTTTGGCACTTGTCCCGACGGAACAAAAGCAAGGCTGTTTACTATGGCAAATAAAAACGGGATGAGCATCTCCGTTACCGATTTGGGTGCAGCGCTGGTAAAGGTATTGGTGCCGGATAAGCATGGAGTGACAGAGGATGTGGTACTTGGTTTTGACAAAGCGGAGGATTACCTGGATAATCCAAGCTTTTTTGGCGTGGTGATTGGTCCCAGCGCGAACAGGATCGCAGGGGCCGCTTTTGAGATAGATGGAAAAGAGTATCAGCTGGATGCCAATGACGGTGAAAATAATCTGCACAGCCATAGGGAGGAAGGGTACCATAAACGTATTTGGGAGGCGGACACAGAAGGAGGCAGCGTGACTTTTACGTTAAAGGATAATGCCAGTATGGGGTTTCCCGGAAAAAAAGAGGTGATGGTGCGGTATTCCTTGACAGAAGAAAATGAGTTGAGGATCCATTATCATGGGATCAGCGACAGCAAAACCATACTTAATATGACAAACCATACATATTTTAACCTGGACGGGCATGGCAGCGGCAGCATGGAAAGCCATGAACTTTGGCTGGGGGCTTCCCAATATACTCCTGTCGTGCAGGGGGCGATTCCCACAGGGGAGATTGTATCTGTGGCAGGGACTCCCATGGACTTCACAAAACCCAAAAAGGTAGGAAAGGACATCTGTGAGGCCTTTGAGCAGTTGGAGCTTACCGGCGGTTATGACCATAACTGGGTTATTGACGGCTGGGACGGAAGCCTGCGCCATTTTGCTACTGTAAAGGCGCCTGGGAGTGGCAGAACCATGAAAGCTTTTACAACTCTTCCCGGCGTGCAGTTTTATGCGGGAAATTTTATTGCGGAGCAGAAGGGCAAAGATGGGGCAAACTATGGCCCTCGGATGGGCCTTTGTCTGGAAACGCAATATTTTCCCGATTCAGCCCATCACCACAATTTCCCTTCCGCTGTGTTTGGGGAGGGGAAAGAGTACCATTCGGAAACGGTTTATCGTTTTGAAGTTTAAAAATTATGTCGAGCATTTTTCAGTGAGGCGCGACAAAGAATGCTAAAATACCTCTCATACCGAATGCTATGATTAACGAAAACGGTGTGGGAGGTGTTTTTATGGAATTACCGAAAAATATTACACAAATTGGAGAATCCGATAAATTTTGCAAAATTTATGCGGAAGACTATGTTGTTTCTTATTTGAAGCAGTTGAACAGAGTGGCGGGGGACAAGAATCTGGCAGTGGCTTTGTACGGTAAGCGGAAAGAGGAAGCGGGAATCAGCTATCTGTTTCTGTATGGGGCAGGAAAGCTTAACTTTCTTCAGCGGGAGAGCAGGCACTTATCCCAGGCGGTTCAGCAGGAAACGGAGAAATTGCGGCAGCGCTACTTCAGGGAATATAGCTTTCTGGGGTACAAGATCTTAAACGGGGAGATGATCGAAGGGTTCCAAATCTGCGAACAGGGAGTCTGCAGGTACATATCAGGATATGCGCAGTTCTATGAAAAAAATGACAGCATGCTTGCGTATATGCTGGAGGAGCGCCAGGAAGAGGCGGCGCCGGAGCAAGTGGAACAGGAAAAATATGATATGGTGAAAAAGCGCCAGGAGGAGCGGCGCATACAGGCAGAGTTGGACAAGAAGCATGGTGATATCCGTGAATGGCGGGGAAAGGAAAAACAGTCCGGCAACAGCCTGCGCAGGATGCAGTATTCTGCAGCAATTGTGTTTGCGCTGTTATGTGCTGTGGGATTAACGACCATTAACGGAGAAAACGGATTGGGTGAACTGCAGGCATCTGCAAGGAGAATAATAGAGAATCTTTCACAGCAGCAGATCCCTGATGTGATGGAAGTGGCTAACTTTTCTTCGCAGGCAGGCACAATAGTAGCCGAAGATAAACTGGCAGAGGCAATCAGGATGGAAAATGATGCGGTGGCAGAACCTTCTGTTGTAACCACGCCGGAACCGGTTTTTACGGCTGCTCCTGAGCCGCAGCCAGTTGCCACGCCCACGCCGGAACCCACTCCCGAGCCCACGCCGGAACCTACTCCCGAGCCCACTCCCGAACCTACCCCGGAACCCTCATCTGAACCGACGGCATATGTGATCAAAAGAGGGGACACCCTGATAGGGATTTGCATAGCGGCCTATGGGAGCGATGAAAAACTCCGGGAAGTATGCGATCTCAATAGCATCAGTGATCCGGACGATATTAAGATAGGACAGAAAATTTTATTACCATAGATTCACATATGTGGTATAATGTTGACACAAAAAGGCATTGTGTCAACTTTCGATTCCATGTATGCCAATGCGCATGAAATTGTGGTAGTATGCTTATGCCGTGCGGATAAAAGTGTCACATCGTGGCGATTGTTATCTCAAATTAGATAAATAATGGTATACGGAGGCACTATGGCAGATATCAAAAATTTTATGCAGGAACGGGCAAAGCGGGAACAAAAACAGCTGGATTACAAAAAAAAGATCCGAAAACATAAGCTGGCATCTATGTACAGGATCCTTTTGATTGCAGTGGTAGCCATAGCGTTGATCGTGTTGATGGCAGTACAGTACAAACGGCATGTTTACACGGATTATGATACGATCTCAACGGTGGAAAGGGAGTCCGCAACGGGTGCGATTGATGTCCGCCTGGGGAGCGCTATCCTGACCTACAGTAAAGACGGGGCACATTGTACCAATGCCAAGGGCAATGTGAGCTGGAACCAGACCTATCAGATCCAGGATATTATAGTAGCCGTCTGTGGCAGCACTGTGGCCATTGCCAGTTACAATGGCAGAAGCATTTATGTGCAGGATACGGAAAAGCAGCTTAATGAGATTACTACCAATCTGCC
Organism: uncultured Lachnospiraceae bacterium; assembly: GCA_947643615.1. Taxonomy (GTDB): domain Bacteria; phylum Bacillota; class Clostridia; order Lachnospirales; family Lachnospiraceae; genus Acetatifactor. The sequence goes on along the minus strand of CANRWO010000073.1, from coordinate 5,521 downwards.
TATCAGGGATATTTCGGTTGCAGCGGACGGCACAGTGACGGCAGTGCTTGCCGATACAGACATAACATGGGTCAATACCTATCCGATCAGCGGAGACGACGTATACGAAGGCAGGACGCGCATGAACGGTTCGGGTTATCCCATGGCAGTCAGCCTGTCACCCGGCGGGGAACTGCTGGGGGTTTCTTATGTTTACGTGGATGCAGGAGTGTTGAAAACAAATGTTGTATTTTACAATTTCGGCCGTGTAGGAGAAAATAACAGTGACTTTACTGTAAGCAGCAACTCATATACGGATCTGCTGGTGCCATACATACAGTTTATGAACGACAGAACGGCCTTTGCCGTGGGAGACGGCCGCCTGATGATTTACGGAGGTGACAGCCAGAAACCGGTCAGCCTGGCGGACTATTTGTTTGACGGGGAGGTTCAGTCCGTATTTTATAATGACAAATACATCGGACTGGTCTATCTTGCGGACGAAGGGGATAAGAAATACCGTATGGATGTATTTGGCGCCGATGCCGAAAGGGAAGGCAGCTATTTCTTTGATACGGAGTATACAGATATTTTCTTTGGGCAGGATAATTTTGTGGTGTATAATGAAACGGAATGTGTTATTATTACAATGGATGGAATCGAAAAGTTTAACGGCAATTTCTCGAAAACGGTGAGGCTTATGCTGCCCACAAACAACCCATATAGATATGTGATCGTAACAGACAGTTCTATTGATACCATTCAATTAAAATAAAGAGTTCTTTGGACGAAAAAACAAAAGAGCAGGGTCTAAGCTGTTAAAACGGCAGAATGAGAGGAAAAATGAATCTATTATTGATCGTAGTGGCTGTGGCTGCGGTGTTTAAGCTGGCCGACGGATACAAAAAGGGGATGATTAAAGAGATCATTTCACTGGTCTCAATGGTTGTGCTTTGCCTGGTTGCGGGATTGATTGCAATCGGCGCGAAGGGTTATATGACGGGAAAGGTTGTAGGTGTGGTGATTGCGGTTATCCTACTATGCCTGATAGGGATCGTGCATCACCTGCTGAGCGTGGTATTTTTTTCCGCCAAGGTAATTGCCAGGCTTCCGGTCATACACTTTGTGGATAAACTGCTGGGGGCAGTATTCGGCGTTTTTGAGGTAGTATTAATTCTCTGGACAGTTTATGCTTTTATTTTGATGGGCAATCCCGGTAATATGAGTATTGTGGCAAACATTATATCAGAGTATACCAAGGAAAGTGAAATATTGCTTTGGATTTACCGGCATAACCTGGTGGTGGTCGGAATTGACAGGATCATGGGGGATGCCCGGCAGCTGCCTTGGGATTTGTGGGAAACGGCAGTTCCCTTTTTCCATTAAACTTTTTTCTGAATCGTACATCCATACTAATATGTATTACAGACAGCCGCCATAATTCTTACGACCAAGTATTTGGGTAGGGATTTGGGGGCAGTTTTATTTTTGGAGTTCTATTTGGAAAGCTGTCCGATATGGACGCTGTATTTTAGGCTTCAGCAAATGGGACATTTTTTACCTGGTGGCCAATATTCTGCTGTATACGCAGCTTCTGTCGGAACAGGAGCTTTCCCCGGAGAGCCGGGACTGCGCCGTGGCCCTGGCATCCCGAAGGCGGATTGGGCCAAGGTATTCCGGCGATTCTGATGTTCCCCCGCCGCCTGCGAGACTGAGGGCGTGGGAATCGGCCTGTATCTGACCCGGAGCTGAAATCTTTCCAAACTGTAAGATTTCAGAAAGAACCTGGAAAGATTTCTGTGCTAAAGTCTATATTGCAGAAAGACAGTGTAGATTTTACGCTATGGAGGTAAATCATATGGCTATTTTGGAAACCCGCGGCTTGCGGAAAGTATACGGTTCCGGCGACACGGAGGTTCGGGCCCTGGACGGCGTGGACCTGGCAGTGGAGAAGGGTGAGTTTGCCGCTGTCGTGGGCACGTCCGGTTCGGGCAAATCCACCCTGCTGCATATGCTGGGCGGGTTGGACCAGCCTACCAGCGGCTCCGTCATTGTGGACGGCAGGGAGCTTTCCACCCTGAAGGACGAGGAGCTGACCATTTTCCGGCGGCGGAAGATTGGCTTCGTGTTCCAGAACTACAACCTTGTACCGGTGCTGAACGTGTATGAAAACATTGTCCTGCCCATCCAACTGGACGGCAGATGGCCGGACAAAGACTATATACAACAGATTATCGAAACCCTGGGCCTGGGTTCCAAGCTGCAAAACCTGCCCAACAACCTCTCCGGCGGCCAGCAGCAGCGGGTGGCCATTGCCCGCGCGCTGGCGGCGAAGCCTGCTATCATCCTGGCGGACGAACCCACCGGAAATCTGGACAGCCGAACCAGCCAGGATGTGATGAGCCTGCTGAAGGTTACCAGCCAGCGGTTTACTCAGACCATTGTGATGATTACCCACAATGAGGAAATGGCCCAGATGGCTGATCGAATCATCCGCATTGAGGATGGCCGTATTGTGGTAAGGAGGTGAGCGGCATGATCAAAGTTTCCAACGGAAGCTGTGTCCGGCGGCTTGGTTTTCGCTCCATGAAAGCGGTCCGGGCCCGGAATGCCGTCGCGGTGCTGGCTATCGTCTTAACCACGGTGCTGTTTACCTCCCTGTTTACCATCGCCGCGTCCATTAACTATTCCTACCAGCAGGAGAACTTTCGCCGGGCTGGAAGCGATGCCCACGGCGCTGTGAAAGATATCACCTGGGAACAGGCGGAGCAGCTCCGCCGGGATCCGTTGATACAGGATTCCTGGTGCCGCCTTTTTGTGGGAATGCCCCAGGATCTGCCTTTCAACAAGTCCCATGTGGAGGTTAGCTACATTGAACCTAACGGCGCGTCTCACTACTTCTGCACCCCCGTGGAGGGCACGCTTCCCCGGGAGGGCACCGATGAGGCCGCAACAGATACCCACGTCCTGGCTCTGCTGGGCGTCGAACCCAGGGTGGGCGCACAATTTACCATGCCCATTACTCTGGATAGCGAAACCTCGCATCCCTACACAATAGAGCGGACTTTCACTCTCTCTGGCTGGTGGGAGTACGACAGCGCCATGATTGCCAACAATGTGCTTCTGCCCCGGTCCGCCGCCGAGGAGATCTGCGCCCTGTCCAACGGGGAGCGGAATTCCAAGACGGGCGCATGGAACCTGGGTGTGATGTTTAAAAGCGCGGTAGGCGTCAAGGAAAACCTGGGCACGGTGCTGGAAAATTACGGCTATCAATACATCGAGGCAGGGGCGGAGAATTTCCTGGACATTGGTGTGAACTGGGGTTACACCGGGGATCGGATCACCGAGAGTTTTGATCCCATGACCTTCGCCGCCATTGCGGCAATCCTCCTGCTTATTATTTTTACCGGGTATCTCATCATTTACAATGTTTTTCAGATCTCCGTCACCAATGACATCCGGTTTTACGGTCTGCTGAAAACCATTGGCACCACAGGAAAACAGCTCAAGCGTGTAATCCGCCAGCAGGCTTTCCTGCTCAGTCTGGTGGGCATCCCTGCAGGCCTGCTTCTTGGCTTTGTTATCGGCAACAAGCTGACCCCGGTCATCATGGCCCATCTCAGCTATAAGAATGCCTTTGTTTCCTTCAACCCCTGGATTTTTATCGGCTCGGCCGGTTTTTCCCTGCTGACGGTGTTCCTCTCCTGTGCATCGCCTGGGCGGATTGCCGCCAGGGTTTCCCCGGTGGAGGCGGTGCGCTATACCGAAGGCGGGCAGCAGTCCGGGAAGAAAGGCAGCAAACGGGCAGTCAGGGTTGGTACCGCCGGCGCATCCCTGCCGAAAATGGCCTGGGCCAACCTGGGACGGAGCAGAAGTAAAACGGTAGTTACCATTATCTCTCTGGCCCTGGCGGTGGTGCTGATGAATCTGGTGTATACGTTTGCTAACGGCTTCGATATGGAGAAATATCTCTCCGGTCAAGTAGTCACTGACTTTGTCCTGGGACATGCCGACTATTTCCAGACCGGCACCCACTTCCGTTCGGCGGATCAGGCGCTTTCGGAGGAGATCATTGCTCAGGTCAGCGCTCAGGGCAGTATCACCGGGGGAGGCCGGGTCTATGGCCAGGAGCAGTCTATCCAGGCCCTTCTGCCGGAGGAGTACTTCCGCCAGGATTACAGCAGGCACTATTCCGGTGAGATGCTGGACAGCATCGTCGCTTCCCAGGAGCATGTGAGCGGGGGCACCGTCGCAGGCATTGCCCAGCTCTATGGCCTGGAGGACTTCATTCTCGGCCAGATAGATGTACTGGAAGGGGATATCACGCCTTTGTCCGACCCCAGCCAGAACGCCATCGCCGCTGTCTATTCCGTTAATGAGTATGGGGAGATATATGAAAATGACAATTGCTTCAAAGTAGGGGATACCGTGACCCTGCGCTATGTGGAGGAGTGGATGAATGTTGACAGGGACACCGGGAAGGAACTCTCCGCGGAAGAGGTAGATGCCCGCTGGGCGCGGGGTGAAATGAACTATGTTCCCCGGGCCAAGGTCTATGAGGAAAAGGAGTATACTGTCTGTGCCCGGATTTCGATCCCCAGTGCCCTCACCTACCGGTACAACTCCCTTGGAGCCAGCGAACTGGCGATGGGAGCGGAGCTGTTCAAGCAGGATACCGGCACGAGCTCCGTCATGATCTACGCTTTCAACACTGCGGAGGAGTCCAATGCCGCTATGGAGGACTTCCTGAAGGAATACACGAAGTCCGTTCAGCCCACCTGCGACTACGAGAGTAAACAGCTCAAGGCAGCCGAGTTCGAGGGTTTTCGGGATATGTTCCTGACCATGGGCGGTACATTGGCAGGTATTATCGGTCTGGTGGGCGTGCTTAACTTCATCAACGCCGTGCTGACGGGCATACTTGCCCGGAAGCGGGAGCTGGCAATGCTCCAATCTGTGGGTATGACTGGAAAGCAGATGAATACCATGCTGGTGTATGAAGGGTTGTACTACACTATGCTGTCCGCCGCCCTCTCCCTGGTCCTGAGTGCCGCGCTGGGACCGCTGGCGGGATCGCTCTGCTCTGTCTTTTGGTTTATTACTTATAGATTTACCGTACTGCCGGTTTTGGCGGTAATACCGCTGTTTCTGATTCTGGGGATTCTGATCCCTCTGTTGATGTATCGTTCCGTTAACCGCCGCACCATTGTGGAGCGCCTGCGGGAGATAGAAAGCTGACGCGCACAATTCTGTTATTGGGGCAGAATGATATGCCGTATCCGTCAGCCTTGAAAGAAATCGACGCAGTGTGTCGGCGGCCTTCGTTTAGCATAAACGGAAGCAGAGGCGAGTGCCATGTGGGTTTGGAAACTGCGCCTCAGATGGCACGATACACTGCGAAATATGCCTTGAAAAAATTATCATAAAAAAATTGGAAAAATTTTTAAAAAAGATATTGACAGAGCAAATGTGATGTGTTACTATAACTAAGCTGTCGCTGAGGGCAGCAACAAAGCACCTTGACAAATAAACAGTAATGCAA
>CANRWO010000072.1 GCA_947643615.1 uncultured Lachnospiraceae bacterium | reverse complement strand
TCTCAGGTCATCCTGATTTCATCTTTGAATAAGGTGGTTCTGAATAGTTACGAAATTCTGTAACTACTTTTCCGATAATGCGCTGCACACATTCCGTTATCAATTTTTCTTTACTACCAAAGTGATAGTTGATTAAACCTAATCCAACATCTGCTTTTGTGGCAATCATACGGGCGGTTATGTCCTTAATGTTGCCGTTATGTTTTTCAATCAATTCCGTTGTAACTTCAATAATGCGATTTTTTACATTGGCATTTTTATCCATAGCAATATTCCTTTCTTGAACAACGTTCAAATATATTGTATTGAACATTGTTCTAAAAGTCAATAGATTTCATGAATTTACCCTATTTTTTACCATTCCGAGAAAACGGAATAGCGATAAATTGTTCTATTTTGTCTAATAATAAAATTTTATGAAAGAAAGGAAAGAGGGATTCCATAATGCTTGTCTTTTGGTCTTTGGCTTCTTTGGTTCGGAATAGTGTGGTGCTGGCTATCTGCTCCTGCACCTGTAGAAATACATCTTTGGCAATAATGGCTTCGTGGGTATTCTCTACCCTAAACCATTCTTCCTGCGGTTTGCGGACTTTCTTTTTGTCCTTAAAAGAAATATTGCTCTGCCTGTTATGTACGCTGTTACCGATGTAATTCTCGTCCTTCAGTATTCTTTTTACCTGTGCAATCGTCCACATATACTGCTTGGATTCCTCTGCTCCCTCAATTATATGGGCAAAGGTGCCGTTTCTCTGGAAATTGAGCCATGCCGGAGTGGGTACTCGCTCCTCAATGATAAGTCTTGTGATTTTAGCGGCTCCCGCACCATGAATGGCAAGGTTAAATATCTTTTCAATAATCCACTTTGTTTCCTCATTCACCAACAGATGCCCGGTCTCGTCCGGGCCTTTGATATAGCCGATGGGAGCATAGGCTCCGTAATGGGCACCGTTTGCAAAGCGGAAGAAGAAAAACAATGGTTGATACGCATTATGCAGAAATCAGAATTAATTAAAAGTGCTGTTTCTAAGCGAGGGAAAGGTAAAAAATAGTGAACCCTTCTTTGAAATAATTGAATAAATCAAATGTCGATAGTATAATTGATTTGTTCGATATCGACAAAGTTTTAATTGATTGAACATCAAAGAAAGCAGAGGAGTACTATGACTAAGCGAAAAGAATTAAATGATAAAATCGTCGAATGGATTACTAATAAAGTAAAACAAGAATATGCCGATGACATTAGTCTTGTTTTACTTTATGGTTCATATATCAACGGAACGGCAAATAGTAAATCAGATGTAGATTGTTATTATATCCCTAAAACAGAACGAGGATATAATTTAGGAGTTGGATTTATTATAGATGGTGTTGGATATGATTTGTTCCCTATATCTTGGGAAAGAGTTACAAAAATTGCCGACTTACAAGAATGCTTGTTACCATTAGTAGGAGATGTTCAAGTGGTTTATTGTGGAGATTCAAGCGATTTAGAACATTTTAAAGATATACAATCTAAATTACATAGCAATCTTGCTAATGACGAATATGTAAAAAGTATCGCTCGAAAAAGATGTCTTGAGGCATATAAAATGTGTGAGCAGATGAAGTTGGGTTGTAATTTATCAGAGGTTCGCAAAATGGCTGGACATGTAATAATGACACTTGCAGATGCTGTTGCAATATACAATCATGATTATTTTCATTTTGGACTAAAAAAACAGTATGAGAATTTGAAAAATAATTTTCCTGATATTCCTCAAAGTATTGTGACTGAATATAAGAAAGTAGTTACTTCATTAAATGAGAATGATTTAAAAAATAGCACTATTGATTTATTAATGAGTGTATGCGATTACATGCATATCACGATAGAATCGCAAGTAGATATTATACCAAATAAAGATACTAAGGCAGAACATGTTAATGCATCTTGGCTTGCTGGATTATATGAAGAAATCAGTTCGACATTTAATAAAATTTATGTTTGTTGTGAAGATGACAACTATATACTTGCATTTCTTTCAGCAGTTTGTTTGCAACGAGAATTAGATGATGCAAAGGAAGCAGGCAGTCCATCATATGATTTGCTGAGCCATTATGATTACAGACAGTTAAGCAAACTTGCCGAAAAAGTCCGAATGATTGAAACTGATTTTGTAGAATTCATTATTAGCAATGGCGGCATTATAAAATCATACGAAAATTATGAGCAGTTCATTCAAGCCAATTTATAAATCTTAAATATATAGGAAAACTTGACACATCTCAAAATTTTCACATATGCTCTATCTGTAATAAAAGTTATATAGGAGTTATATCATATGCAGAGAATATTTTTAGCATCCCTATTTAAGGATGTATCACGCTTATTTGTAGATTTTGCCAACGAGAATCTTGTAGGGAAAACAGTAACATTTATTCCTACTGCCGCTTTGCCAGACCAACTGGATTTTCATATAAAATACAGCAAAGAATTATTATCTGAAATGGGGTTTGTGGTGGATGAGTTAGAAATCTCAACAGCAACTCATTTGGATATAGTAAGCAAACTGGAAAATAATGATTACATTTATGTTGCTGGAGGAAACACTTTCTTTTTACTTCAAGAAATGAATCGAACGGGTGCTGGAAATTTGATAAAAATGCAAATCAATGCTGGGAAGCTATTTGTAGGTGAATCTGCAGGCGCAATTTTATTATCCCCCCATATTGCTTATTCAAAAGAAACTGATAATCCCCTTGCCGCCCCACAATTAAATACATATGAAGCTTTGAATATTATTGATTTTTATCCGGTTCCACACTATAAAAATCCTCCTTTACAAGAAGCGGTGGATATGGTTATTTCCAAATACGGTGCTGAGTTGCCGCTTGTTCCCTTCAGCAATTCACAAGCTATACTCATTATAGGAAAAGAGATGCAAATTGTTTCAGTTTAAACACCTTTGTATTCTTATGTCCAAATTAATCTAATGCTTTTTACATCAATTTGTCAGACACTGTCTGACAAATTGGGAAAGGAATATAATGAACGAAAGCATTGACACCCGATTCACAAACACCAATTTTTCGCAGACGCACGGATAGAGGGTATAACACACTACACTTTGCCTTGCAAAGCCGTGTGCCAAATGGGGCGAGTCCCCTTTGGATTCCCCCTTCATTTTTGCTTCTGCTGATGAAATAACCCACCAAGCGATTATCCACCATCGTCCCCAAAATGCAAATATGCATCGTCCCCATCTTTATAACAAATGTAGCCAATGCATATTTGTATTCCATAATCATATTATTTTCAAGCATATTGTAAGCGTGGGGTGTAGTGTAATATCTTTAACTTTGGGAAACGGACTGTCTTGTTACATTGCACTTTTCAGCCAACTCTTTCTGCGACAACCCCTTTGATTTTCGCAAACTCCTCCTGTTAGGTAGGCTGTCCGTCAAAGCGGAACTGGAACAGGTCAGCGATAAGCCGGGATTTTATGCTGTCCTCTGTATCCCGGTCGATATGCCCGTTCTCAATGGCGGCGATTCGGATTCGCTTGCTGTAATGGAGTAAAACTTTGTCTACGGCTTCCACTTCATTATTAGTTACTGCAGTTGCATTGCTAGTACATCGTTGCATTAATTCTTGAGTAATCAGCACTCGCTGTTCACGCCATCGCCGCGTTGTCGTCAGTCAACGATGCCACCGCATCGCCTCCTTCCTCCGCCTTACGCTGGCGCAAACATCAAGCACTGATTTACTTCAAGATTAACGCAATGCTGTACTAGTGTCTGACGCACCATAAGAGAAACTTACTATGGTAGCGCCACTATATTTCCTAAAAGCCGTATAGTATTCTTCTTCTGTAATTACCTTTGTTTCGTCTCCCTTTTCCATAGTGTAAGTGGCATTTCCGCTTTCATCAAATTGTTCAAGAATACTTTCCGCCAGTTTAAGTGCGCCGGATTCTTCAATTTCAAAACGCTGCATAGCGTGACCGGAAGCTGCATAAATACCTGTTTCATCATAAGAGATAGGGTATGCGGTGCCCATACTTTCTATTGTTCCCACGTTTTTAACTTCTTTGTCTACCAGATAATATACTTCACAATTAAGTGCCGCCTGATTTCCAAGTCTGTCATCATACACCTGTGAAGTGACAAGTAAAACAGGTGAAGAAGCATTCGTATCAACAATCGCAAAAAGCTCATTATCTTCCAATCCGGCAATGGTTTCACCGTAAATAGCAGCATTATCACTACTTTTCTCTCCACACGCACATAAAGAAAAAATTAATACGCATATAGCGAAACATGAAATAATCTTCTTTGTTTTATGCATATTTTTCAATCTCCTTTTTTCCTTTTTTCAATAGCATAACTTATGAACAGAATTACTCCGATTGCTCCCGCGATGATGGACGGTATCATCAACTGCATATAATCAACAGGGGCATTCTCGTATTGCCCCGTAGCGATATATCGATATAACATATACTGGGTGCTAAGTGTTGTGTTTTGTAATGCAACTACATAGGCGAAATTTAATATGCTGACCATAATAAAAATCAAGCCACTGATGATTAGCAACGACATTTTTCTGTTAGAAAGATTTATTTTCATCAAATCTTCTATAGTTAGTTGTTCATCCTTTTTATTTGCCACGCCTGCTTCTCCTTCCTTTAGCAAATCATCTAATGACACATGAAAAATCCTGCTTATTTTAACGATACTTTCTAAGTCCGGGGAAGTTCTGTCCGACTCCCATTTGGAAATGGTCTGTCTGGACACGTTAAGTTTTTCCGCTAATTGTTCTTGTGTCATTCCTGAAAGTTTTCTTAATTGGTTGATTTTATTTCCAATTTCCATTTTGTGTCCTCCTTTGAGAGAAATATTAAGCAATATAAACAGTTTTTTCTATCAACGCTGCTTTACATTTGCGCTCTGAATAATAACATTTATGAAATCGCTCGTTTTTCTACATTTTTAGCGACCATGTCTAGTATAATCCACCTAAATTATCCCTATGTTTCGCTGGTTTAAATTTCCACCTGACTGCGTTGGCTTCACTCAACGATGCCACCGCATCGCCTCGTTCAGCCTGCAAGGCAGATGGAAATTCAGGCAAGATATTTTGCGAAATGTAATACGGTCAGTACACTGGGTATTTCAAATTATACCATTTGTCCTATTCTTTCTCTACCACAATCATCAAACGCAGTAAGTATATGACTTATCCATCTATTGTACGGAATCGTTGTTGGGCTGGTTATCCAAGTCTTGTGTTAATGGTTGCTTCTTTACCACACATGAGCATTGTCCCCTGTAAGTGACAGATCATATATTTACGTACTTCTTTTGTCCCTGAGATGGAAACATGTTGACAGAGATATTCTATATGGTGTAGTATATAGGCGTACTACAGAATATAGAATGCTAGGAGTGTGAAGAATGGGAGAATTGAGAATGGGGACCGCAGAGGCAAGATTTGCGGATATGATCTGGGCGAATGAGCCGATCCTGTCCGGGGAACTGTCGAAACTGGCAAACGGGGAATTCGGATGGAAAAAGACTACCTCTTTCACTGTACTGAAGAGGCTGTGCGAACGGGGCATCTTCCAGAACCAGAACGGGACTGTTACCTCCCTGATCTCCAGGGAAGCGTATTATGCACATCACAGCGAACGGTATGTGGAAGAGGCGTTCGGGGGATCCTTGCCCGCGTTCCTGGCTGCATTCGGAACAAGGAAGAAGCTTTCGGATCAGGAGATCGATGAGATACAGGGGATTATTGAGTCCATGAGGAGGTAGGCATATGCTGGGACAGATATTTCTGAAAGTGTTGGCCATGAGCCGGTCTGCGGCCATGGTTATTGTGATCATATGTCTGGTGCGTATTGTTTTAAAGAGGTTTCCAAAATATATTTCCTACATGCTATGGAGCGTTGTCCTGTTCCGCCTCCTTTGTCCTTTCGCATTGGAATCCCGGCTCAGTCCTATTCCCGGTTTTGAGCCTGTATTCCATGGGTATCCCTCCGGGGAGGATGCCGATTTGTCAGGGGCCGGGACATCCGGCGTACTTGCGGGAAACCACACCGGCGATGCAGGGGTGAAGGCGGAAATGCCGGAGAGCGGGCAGGTTGTGCCCATACAGACCTATCCGGAAGAAAATACAGGAATGGCGTCTGGACAGTCTTATCCGGAAAGAAATGCAGGCATGGCTAGCCGGACTTATCTGGAAAGATATAGAAGGATAGTGTCCGGAAAGGTCAGCTTGGAGGGAAATGCCCTGGCTGCGGAAGCTCCCTGGCAGGAACTGTTCCTGCAGTATGGGAAGTATGTGTGGATATCCGGTACTTGCATTTTGCTGCTGTATTGTGTGGTATCCACGGTAAGGATCCGTAAAAGGGTATCCGTGTCCATCCCTTTAGTGGAGAACATTTATATCACGGATGAGGAAATAACCCCCTTTGTCATGGGCATATTCCGTCCCCGGATTTATCTGCCCGGGGGATTGGACGGGAAAGAACAGGAATACATCATCCTTCACGAGAAGCTCCATGTTCGCCGTCTGGACCATGTGGTGAAGCCGGTGGCCTTTGCGGCGCTGTGCATCCATTGGTTTAATCCCCTTGTGTGGCTTGCGTTTGCCCTGGCTGGCAGGGACATGGAAATGAGCTGTGACGAGGCGGTCATAAGGAGGTTGGGGGAGGATGTCAGGGTGGATTATTCCGCCTCCCTGCTGGCACTTTCCACGAAACGCCGCTTCCCTGGTGTGGTCCCGGTGGATTTCGGGGAGGGAGACACAAAGGGCAGGATACGCAACCTGGCATCATTCCGGAGGACAAAGAAAGGCGTGCTTGCAGTCCTGGTGGCGGGGGCAGTGATCCTGATCCTGTGTCTGGCATTTGACCGCAGAACTGTGGGATCAGGTGCAGATGATCCGGGGAACATGGACGGCCTGCTTTCAGGTGCGGATGATTCAGGGAACAGGGACGGCCTGCTTCCGGATGCGGATCATCCGGGAGAGGAAGGCAGTCCATCTTCAGGCACAGATGGTTCCGGAGAGGGGAATTCTTCTTTTTCAGAATCAGATATTTCTGATGATGAGAAGAACGCTGCTGAACCGATTAGTGTGTCCTTGGATATTACGGAACATTACCGTACGGGTGTGGGAAATGACTCCAATCTCTATTACATTGATGGGAACAATGTATTATGGGGAAGCGGAGAAAATCAGTACGGTCAGTTGGGACAGGGGACACAGGATTATGAATTCCATGATGAAATGGTGAAGATTGCGGAAAATGTGATTGACGTGGATTATTCGCAGACAGGATTTATCATCTATCTGACAGAGGACCATAAATTGTACGGTGTGGGGAATGCCGGGTGCGGGGCGCTGCAGCAGTACAGTGAGTTTGACTGGTCCAAGTACATAAATGGAGAACACTACTATGTAAGTGAGCCATGTCTGCTCATGGAAAATATAGTGTATGCGCGCTGTGGCAAAGATGATGTGGTATGTCTGGCAGATGACGGGGCGGTTTGGACTTGGGGAACAGTTTACTGCAACGGCGGTTATCTTTCACAGAATGTACTATTTATAGAAAAGCCGAAAAAAGTTCTGGAAAATGCTGTTCTGGTCACTGGAGGCTGGTTCAATCATGGGGCGCTGCTCCAGGACGGGACGGTCTGGACTTGGGGATATAATATTGTTGGAAATTGTGGGATTGCAGACCTTACTGTGGTTGGTGAACCAACGATGGTTGCGGAAAATGTTGTCATGGTCTGGACGGATCGTGCCCTGGACGGATATCCGGAGCCGGAGATGGAAGATATTGTCATGGCCTGGACAGGAAAGGTGACGTATAATATGGAACACGATAACATAGCCGGGTTTGACGGTATCTACCCTAAAATGTTAGACAATACCGTTATCCAGAAAGCGGACGGTTCTTACTGGGTATGCGGTGAATATGTGGGACAGGAGGAAAGGATGGTGCATACCATAGAGGGTGTGGATTATTCCGTCGTATGTACCCACGAATTCCATCCCTGTGAGTAGGTTATGATTGTATATTTGGATGCCTTGGAAAAGGGACTGCCATCCTGTGACAGTCCTTGGAATGGATACTGAACTTTCAGATTAGACGGACTTCCGCCATTTCTGCAAACAGAAATGGCGGAAGAACAGCGGATAAGCCGGAGGCAATTGGGAATTTCGGGACATTTATGAAAAGATTTTAGATGAAATGCAGTGCAGGTATGGTATAATTAGGATGCCTGCCGGGGGGGCGGGCATCCGGAACGGATTTTGTACATTTGTCAGTAAAATTCCCAATTTACGATCCGGCGACGCATATTTTGGGATAAGCCAAATTATAAAGGAGTACAGGAATGGATCAGAAAGCAAAGAGGATTGAATTTCGGTTTGGGAGAGCGGGAAAACTGGCGCCCCTTATTGTGGCGGCAGTGATGATCGGATGGGCGGCGTTCAGCCAGTCCAATGTGAACGGGTATGTGTTGGCTTTTCTTGCGGCATTGGTGGCGGGTATCCTCTTTGCCAGGGACGAAAAGGCATACGGTGAGGCGCTGGTATACGGACTGAGTAAACCTATGTTTGCAGTGATCGTTCTGGCGGTGATATTAGCGGCGATTTCGGGGAAGCTGATTTCTGCCAGCGGGGCGGTACAGACCATTGCGGCATACGTGGTGGAGGCAGGCTTTACGGGGAAACTTTTTGTGGCTGCGACCTTTCTCATTACCTGTCTGCTGGCATTTGCCACAGGCACTTCGGTGGGTACTTATTTCGTGGTAATCCCGATCCTGTTCCCGGTAGGTGTGATGGCGGGTGCAGCGCCGGAATTTATGATCGGCGCTATCGTGTCCGGCGCCGCATTCGGTGACAACCTGGGGCCGATTTCGGATACTACCATTGCGTCTTCCACAACACAGCATGCGGATTTGGGGACGGTGGTGAAGACCAGGGCGCGCTACAGCCTGCCTGCGGCAGCGGGAGCACTGGTTTTGTTCCTGCTGTTTTCCAGGACCACCGACGGGGGCGCAGCCATGGAGTCGGCAGGGGGAGAAGTAAATCCTGTGAGCCTGGTTATGCTGGTTATACCCATGGTCATTATTGTTTTGTGCATGATGAGAAAACATCTGATTACAGCCTTATCATGGGGGATTCTGGCGGGCATTGCCGTGGGTTTGATTTCCGGTGTTTACACGTTGGACGGCCTGGTCTCGTTTCCCGGGGGTTTTTCCGTTTCAGGGGTGATCATAGAGGCTGTCACCGGAACGGCAGGTACGGTAGCTATGCTGATCGCGGTATTTTCTCTTCTGGGGGTGATGGAATGCAGCGGATTGTTTGAGGATGTGAAGGCGCTTTTGGAGCGTTTTGCAAAAAGGGAGCGCAGCACGGAGGCCACCATCGTGTTGTCCGTGGGCATCCTGAGCATGGTCACGGGGGTTATTTCAGTGGCAATCGTAGCCCTTGGGGATCTAGTCAATGAGATAGGGGAAAGGGCAGGCGTGGACCGGTACCGCAGGGCGAACCTTATGGACTGTACCGGCTGTGTGTTTTGTTTCCTGGCGCCCTGGACGGTGCATTGTGTGATCCCGGCGCAGCAGTCTGCCGCTTTCGGTGAAGGGTTTGCGGTGGCGCCTTCTTCCATTCCCTTTGTAAATTACTATTCGCTTTGTATGCTGGTAATTCTTTTTTTGGCGGTGGCTGCCGGATACGGAAGGAAGCCTCTGCGATAAAGGACGGAAATTCCCATACGCTTGGCGGCAAAAGGGGTTTTATCCCCTTTGGAAAAAGAGCGGCAGGAAGAATAGAACAAGTAATTTGTATTATTTTTTCCTGCTTTATGATACAATGACGGAGGAATTTCATAATTGCAGGAAATTTAACAGTGGAATCAGTAAGCCGGTGGTATAGCGTAGTAAATATCTGCCGGCCGTGAGGCATTCCATAATGAGGGAGGGCATATTGTGAGCGGTAAAACAGAAGTGAATCCCGGTTTGAATGCGACAGTCATTAATTCCAATCTGGATGAAACAGTGTTCAATTCCAATCCGGAT
Organism: uncultured Lachnospiraceae bacterium; assembly: GCA_947643615.1. GTDB lineage: Bacteria > Bacillota > Clostridia > Lachnospirales > Lachnospiraceae > Acetatifactor. The sequence continues at coordinate 7,812 of CANRWO010000072.1, read as the reverse complement.
GAAGCAGAGATCAATTCCCATATAAATGCAACGGAGATTAATTCGAGTATACAGCAATCCACAATCATTAATCCGAATATTGCGGCAGCTGCCTGTAAGCTATCCCCAGGCAATGTAATTGCAGGAAAATATGAAGTGACGGAGCCTCTGGGTGTATCTACGGGCGAGGCGGATCTATATATATGTAAGTACGGCGGCCAGGAGTATGTGGCTAAAATATACCGGCGCCAGCGCGCGGTAAAGCAGGAAGTGCTCACGGCTCTGAAATCCATTGATTCACCCTATATAGCTTCTTTGTATGAAACGGGTGAGTATAATGGGTTTCCTTTTGTGGTACTGCCATACTATAAGAACGGGAGCCTTCAGGGCAGAAAGTTTACGTTTGCAGAATTGAAAAATACCATTATCCCCTGTGTAAACGAGGCGCTCAGGGTTCTGCATGAAAATGGTATCATACATAAGGACTTGAAACCTTCAAACATTATGATGCAGGATGATAATAAAAGCATTGCTATCATAGACTTTGGAATCAGTTCCGTGGTAGAGGAAGGTAATACCGTATTGGTCACAAAGACAGGAATGACTCCGGAATATTCTGCGCCGGAAACATTCAGGAATTTGTTTTTGGAAGAGTCGGACTATTATTCTTTCGGTATTACGGTCTACGAGCTGTTTTGTGGCAACACTCCTTATAAAAATATGGATGCCGAAGAGATTGCACAGTTTACGGCAGTGCAGCGGATTCCACTCCCAAAGGATATGCCCAGGGAACTGCAGGAGTTCATTTCAGCCGTTACTTATTTTGATATTACGAACCGCAATAAAAAAGACAATCCTAACAGGCGCTGGACTTACATGGAAGTTTCCCGTTGGTGTAAGGGTAAAAAGCAGATTTTACCGGGGGAAGGCGGGGATAATGCGGCGGAGCAGGCGATTCCCGCGTACCCGTTTATGGGGCGGAAGTATAAGGATATCCCATCGTTAGTAACTGCCCTTGCAGGCAGCTGGGAGGAAGGAAAGAAACAGCTTTACCGTGGCCTTTTGTCTGCTTTCTTTAAAAACTTTAACCCTGAAATAGCGGGATATTGTATGGATGCGGAAGAGGAGATGGTGCAGGATGGAGAAAAAGAAGATATTATTTTCTGGAACCTCTTGTATCAGATATACCCGGGACTGAGTGGTTTCTATTGGAAAGAGCAGTCGTACGGTTCTCTTCAGGATTTGGGGAACGATATGCTGGAGAGGCTTTGGAAAAAGGATAAATCTAACTATTCATATTGGAATGACCTTTTAAACAATAAACTGTTGTCCGGTTATCTGGCAAAGGCTGCCTCACCAAATGACAGTCTGACAGCTGCAGTTTCTGCGGTTGAAGCGTCCCACAGGACCGGTAAGAAGAATCAGAGAGACAGGCTGATGAATGATTACACGGTGGCATATCTGCTTTCCGGCCGGAGGGTTTTCCGGGATGGCGATATGCAGTTTGAAAATGTGACAGAGTTAGCTGCTTATATGAGTGGCTTGTTTGAAGCGTCTTACAGGGAATTTGAGAATTTTTGCCATAAAATGATTGATAACAGGGATGTGCTGGATGTTCAGTTAGAAGCGTGGCTCATCGCCCTTGGGAAGCGCGGGGAACTGGAAGCCTGGCGGCGGCAGTTATCTTAGTGAGAGGCAGCAGCGGAATGGCCGTAACAGGAAATTGTTTGACGGAAGTCGGAAAAACAGCGGGATAAACTGAGGATGACAGGTGGGGGAATATGGAAATAATCATACTGATTATAAGTCTCATACTAATTGTTTTCTTTTTCCAAGGAAATGGTTACATTTTAGCAATAATATCCCAAGGGGCACCCTATGATTGGACAGAATATGGGGGTTCCACGTTGTTTGCGATTGTGGCAGATATTATTTTATTATGTGTAATAATATCTAAAATTCTGCCTTACTCCTCTTTTAAACTGATGAGAAGTGGATTAGAGAACCGTAAGATTGCGAAAAAGAAATTCAAAGAGCTAATAGAGTATTTGAGGAGCGAAGCACCGGATTTGGGCAGGCTCCAGGAGCTTATGGATAAAAAGGCCAGCCACAGTTCCACGACCCGTACTTTTCATTTCTGCCAGCTTATCCAAATGATTGCCGATGAAGAACAATTACAGGACTGCATGTCAGAATTGCATGAGAAACAGAAAATCCTGGACGAAATTAATGCTATTGAGGACAGCATATTGAGAACTGCAGAAAAATGTAAAGATGCCGGTGATATAGTGGATTGCTATTATTATCTGAATATACTTAAGTCCACAAAGCCGACACTGGATGTTTCTTCCCTTGAAGAAGAATGCGAGGAGGTGCTCGTATGGAAAGAAAAAGAAAGTAAAGCCATAAGGTTGTGGAGAAATGCAGCTATTTGGCTGTTGGTTATTTCAATCCTAATTTGCGTGGGGTTATGTATAAGAAACCTCATAGAGAGTTACGTTCCATAATAAGGTATCAGACGAATCAATGAACAGACATGGAGGCTGGATTTATGAGTGGCCCTAAAACAACGAGATATACATTGACGCCAGAACAGCAGAGGAGAATAGCTATACAGCGGGAAATGGATCGCAGAAAGGCTGTCGCTGCCGAAAATATCCAAAGAAACTTTAAAAGACTTTTGCAGATTGGCAGTATGTTTTCTTCCGAGAAACTAGTATCAGCGGAATTGATAAACCGTATGGGAGATGACGGTGGATTTGGGAGAAAGGCCAGCGAGCTGGAAGCGTTGATCGCCCCGATTGCCCCGGCTGTTGCGGGGACTGACCCTGACGACATTCCCGCGTTGGAAAGGACAGCCAGGGAAGTGGGCGAATGTGTTTCCAAAGCGGAAAATATGGTTCGGGAGCTTTCCTGCATCGCCGCTGAAAACGAGATAAAGCTTCAGGAACATGTAAATGCCGCCATTGATCGGGGATTTGCGGCGTTGCCTGTAGAAACGGAACCCGCTGTGCCTGTCTCCGAGAGCAGTGTAAGGGACAAGACGCAGCTGCAGCTTTTGCAGATGGGGAAAAACGACAGATTGCCCGCCGGATGGCTGGAAGAGATCAGTGACGCCATTTCAGAATGGAATGCAATTGAGGACGAGGAATTTTTAAAGAATTTTTCGGCATTGACAGTTTCTCCATTGATCAAAAAATGTGAACGCTTCCTGGCTGAGTATGAGGAATGCCATGAAGAATTTGAAAAATTATATATCGAGTATACCGCATTATGCCAATTGTACTGTTATACGGCCCAGGAATGTCCCTGCACCGCCGATTCTGTCGCATTTCTGAAAACGGAGATACAGCGGATAACGGAAACAGCCGGGAAGGAGGACGAGCAGGCATATATCAGCAAGTGCCTGGATGAAGTTATGGAAGAAATGGGATATGCCGTCCTTGGCCGCCGTGAGGTGATAAAAAAGAGCGGGAAGCATTTTCAAAATAAGCTATATACTTACGGTGAAGGTACGGCTGTCAGTGTCACCTGCTCACCGGACGGGAAAGTGGCAATGGAGCTGGGAGGACTTGACATGGAAGACAGGCTTCCGGATGACCGTGAAACTGCTTTGCTGTGTGATTCCATGGAAAGCTTTTGCGACGACTTCAAAGAAATCGAAAAGAAGCTGTTGGCAAAAGGGGTTATACCTGCGAACCGTATTTCGCTGCTTCCGCCGGACGCGGAATATGCCCAGATCATCAATACATCCGATTATGAACTGGAAGCGGAAGCAGAAAGGCTTGAAGCCGGAAAACAACATAAAACCAGGACTGATCTCACTTTAGAGCGTAATGTTTAAAACCGGGATATTTTCAATGGATAGATATTGTAATCATGCAATTTCTTTGTAAAGAGTATTGAATCCATACAAGGGGGGATACAATTGGAGAAATATAAGGTTTGTCCTTCATGCGGGACCAAAAACGAACCCACATTGTTTGAATGCCTTCACTGCGAAGCGGATCTGACCATGGTTAAGATTACGGACGAAAAGACGGAGAAAATGTCGGCAGAAAACGCCGCAGCGCTGCCTGAGGCAGAACAGCAATGGGCCCGGGTGTGCGAGTGCGGTGCGAAAAATCCGGCCAATGCCCGGAAATGCAGCGCCTGCGGCGAGGATATCTCGGATATTACGCCCATACCCGGCCGGGAGGAAGTACAGGGTGCTTCTGCTTATGTGCTGAGCAGTCTTGACGGCCAATATGTATATAAAATCACAGCAGACGAAATCACCATTGGCAGGGAGACTGCTATGGCCGAATATTTATCCGCAAAAAGCTTTGTCAGCAGGGTGCATGCCAAATTGACTATAGAGGAAAATCAGCTGTACATTGAAAACAGGAGCAACACAAATTTTACCTATGTCAATAACAGGAAGATTTCGGGGAAAACGAAGCTCCAGGAGGGTGACGAAGTGGGACTTGGCGGTATGAATGTAAATGGCGGGCGCCAGGAACAGGCAGCGTATTTTCTGGTGAGGCTGGGACAATGTACATAGCAAGGATTTTATATCCTGTTGAGGTTCTGGGCCCCGGCAAGCGTGTGGGGATCTGGTTCTGTGGCTGTCCCCGCAGGTGCAAAGGCTGCAGCAATCCTGAATTGTGGGAATTTCAGGAGCGATATCGGACTTCGCCCCAGACCATATTCGGTTTGGTGCGGGAGATTGCGGAAGACAATCCCGTTGAGGGTTTTACGATTACCGGCGGCGATCCCATGTACCAGCCGGAGGAATTACAGGGACTGCTCTTACTGCTGAAGGGCATTTCCGATGATATCATTGTGTATACCGGGTATCATAAACAAGAACTGGATCCGGATATGCTGGTGAATATCAGTGTGCTGATCGACGGAGAATACATTGAGGAATTGAACGACAACTCTTTATTGCGGGGATCGTCCAACCAAAAAATATACATTTTGGATGAGAGCAAAAAGGCCAAATACGAAAATTATCTACAGACAGAAACAAATAAAATCCAGAACTTTATTGTGGCGGACGGATTTGTTTCGGTGGGGATACATAGACCTGATTTTTGAAAGGGGCAGGAAAATGAGCGATTACGTTTCAAAATGGCATAAGGAACTGGGGATTTTTTCCAGGATAAAGCCGCTGATTATTTTAGAAGGAAATGTTTTGGATTCCTATCAATACCCGGAGGAGGGAAGCACCCCGAAAGGAAGCATCCTACGCCTGCCGGAGTATCTGCATTTCTATTTCAGGGACATGGGATACCGGAATATTATTTTTTACGACAGTCTGCGGGGTTTTTATAATACTTGTGAAGAAGGGTATCTGGAAGGCTTTGCCAGGCTTGCAGGGGGTTCAGCCTCTCAGGGATTTCTGAAAGCGGATTTTAAAGGCGGCAGCAGACAGGACGGCGCTGCCAATATAGTCCGCAGGACTCTTTCCCAGAATGAGGAGGCGACAGTCATTGTAATGGATTATGCTTCCCGGTATATCACCTCTCCTGATCAAATGGACCAAAGCGAAGTAGACAGTTTTACCGTCCTTTTGCAGGCGTCGATTGACGCAAAGGATGTCAAAACAGAAAGCGGCATCCTGAAGAATCTGTTGATCCTTATCACAAACAAAGCAAATGATATTCCCGCCTGGTTCTATCTGCAGAACCCGAATGTGAAGATCCTCACGTTGTCAGCACCTTCGAAAGAGGAAAGGGAAGCGCTGGTGAAAGGCCCCAATTTTCCCAGCTTCTTTGCAGGCGAAGTGTATATGGAGGAGAGTCCCTATTATAAGGAGCATCCTGAGGAGCTGGAGAAGATCCAGGACAGGTTTGTGGCATTGACAGAAGGGTTCCGCTTTATTGAAATCAACGGGTTGCGCAGGCTATGCAAAAACGAGAAAATCCGCATACAGGATTTTTGCGACGTGGTCGATCTGTATAAATATGGAATTCGGGAGAATCCATGGAAAATGCTGGACCTTGGACAGATCAAAAACGCAAAGCAGGATTTTGAAAACCGGGTGAAAGGCCAGGATTATGCTATCACAAAAACCCTCGATGTGATTAAGAGGGCAATTACGGGAATGTCAGGCTTGCAGGGATCTTCCCACACAAGGCCTAAGGGCATTTTGTTCTTTGCCGGTCCCACGGGCACGGGCAAAACGGAAACGGCGAAAACGCTTGCGGAGATTATATTCGGTGATGAAACTTATTGCAAGTGTTTTGATATGAGTGAATATGGCCAGAGCCACAGCGACCAGAAACTGCTGGGAGCGCCTCCTGGATATGTGGGATATGAAGCAGGGGGGCAATTGACAAATGCTGTCAAGAAGAATCCCTTTTCCATCCTTCTCTTTGATGAGATAGAAAAGGCCCATCCTTCCATTTTTGATAAATTCCTGCAGATCCTGGGAGACGGCAGAATGACGGACGGACAGGGGAATACGGTTTATTTTTCTGAGACGATTATTATTTTTACCAGTAATCTCGGTATTTTTACAGTCAATGAGCACGGGCAGCGAGAGGCAAATGTAACAAGTGAAATGTCTTATCAGGAAATGTCCGCTCGTGTAAGAGAAGCGATTGAAGACTATTTTAAACTACAGCTTGGCCGCCCGGAAATTCTTAACAGGATCGGTGAGAACATTGTTGTGTTTGACTATATCCGGCCGGATGTTGCAAAGCTGATTTTGCATTCTCAGGTCAACAAGATCATCAAGAATCTTTCGGTTGAAAAACATATTGCCCTGACCGTTTCCGACAAAGCCATGGAAACATTGGCCGTACAGGCTCTGGGCAATCTGCAAAATGGAGGCAGAGGCGTCGGCAATGTAGTCGAAAATTACCTGATCAATCCTCTGTCGAGATACTTGTTTGACAATGAGATATTCGGTGATGCGGCCGTTGTGATCGACCATATTGATGTTACAGCGTTTCCTCCTGTGCTGGAATGTACCAAGTGTGATCCACACTAGTTTCACCCGGGATAAACTTTCGGCCTGATTTTTATCAAGGCAAATTGCTTTGGCATTGAGGTATATATGAATTTTATTGCAATGACACAAAAAGGAATAAATAAAAAGGAAAATGAAGACCGCATTGTGGTTGGGAAATCCGTTTTATCAGGAGGCACGCTGTCCGGTGAAATGGAAAGCGGCTTGCTGGCCATTGCCGACGGCGTTGGAGGAAATAATGGGGGAGCGGTGGCGTCGCACTTTATTGCCAATAAGATCTGTACGCTACCGGATATAACAGTGGACGCATTGCGGAAAATCAATGAAGAGCTATTGGCGTTATCCATGGAGAGGCCCGAGTACAACGGTATGGCGACAACACTTTCGGGAATGCTGTTTGCCCACGGGAATATTTGTTTGTTCAGTGTGGGAAATACCCGTGTGTATTTCCTGCAGGGAGGAAAATACCTGAAGCAGGTAACTACGGATGATACCACATGGAATTATTTATGTGAAACATTAAAGCTGAGTGCGGAGGAAGCAGCAGGCTTTGACCGAAAGAATGAAATAACGGCGTGCTTTGGCGGTGGGAGGGCAGACCTGTTCAAAATAGAACTCACCAATTTGGAATCGGTTGCCTGCCCGGTAATGCTTACTTCGGACGGTATTCATGATTATTTGTCTATTGACCAGATCGAAGACATAATAGGGGAGTACGGACTGACAGAAACAGCCTGCGGGGAAATGATTTCCAGGGCAAGGACGTCAGGATCCCTTGATGATATTAGCATAGTATTGGGGTTAAATTTGTAAATTTGAATTTGAACCCGTCAAAATTTTAGACTGTTACCACCCGTTATAGTGTGATATTA
>CANRWO010000071.1 GCA_947643615.1 uncultured Lachnospiraceae bacterium | reverse complement strand
GATAACCGTAACCCTTTTTATATCTATTTTCTATCATAATCTATTATTTCCAAATCACATGTGGATATATTGAAATCCTTTTTTACAGACAGCCTTATTGAAACCGATTCATTCGGTGCCAAACCCTCCGAACCTACTGCATAAGTCCAGTCTGTATCAATAACAGTTCCGGATGAATCTTTAAATTTTCCCTTTACCTCAACAAACATATATGTTCGCATTCCATTATTAGTAACTGTTGCCGTACATATGGTATAGGAACTGTTTGAACTGATATTTATGTCTGAAAAATCAATAACATCTTCTGCTTTTTCCGGCGTATAATTATAATCTGTTGAGGCGGACGGCATATGAGTATAACAAAAAGTCTTCTCTTTAACTGCTTTATTATAACATCCCTGTATACCACATGTATGAACAATACAATACTCGCCGCGGAAAGTACTGGGCAAAAGGCAAAAACCCGCCTTACATCTGAACCCAAAAATATAAGTTACAAGCAAAACAATTACAATCCCTATAACCGAATATTTTATATACCGACTAATTTCGCTTTTTTGAGATTGTTTCATTACCTTACTATGTGAACCAATACCTTTGTTTTCCTCAGAAAGTCGGTTGCCACAATATTGGCAATATGTTGCTTCATCAGAAACTTGTTTTCCACATTTTGAACAGTACATTATTCAAGTCCCATCTTCGTTTTTATTTTTTCAATGTCAATGTTAACCATCTCCCAATGATCTCCGCCGCCAGATAACATGAAAAGAGCCAAATCTGCTTGTACCAATAATTGCTCCATATAATTCCGGTCATCTTCATCTGGTTCATCAGCATAATCCATTATATATTCACCATCTTTAAAAATCGCTTCATCTGTTGTAATCGCACCATATCCATTTGCGCCGCCATATTTAAATATGGTGTAAATATAATCAATATTTCCATCGTCATCGAGATGTTTTAGCAAAAACATTTCATCATATAACCTGAATGAATCTGGATCCCTCATCATACTCTGCATTTCTACCGCATTTTGGTACGCTAATTGCTCATCTTCATTTAAAGTTGAACCGGCAAAATTTATGACAAAAACTGCAATGGTTGCAATCACTACAAGTGCCATTATTGGAACAAGAAGCTTTATAATAATCTTCTTATTACCATTTTCCGGCTTAGAAACACTTTCCCCTTTATCGTCCTCAATAGGGCAGCCACAATAGGGACACTCCTTTGCATCAATGGCTATTTCTTTACCACAATCACTGCAGAATTTTTTGGGTAAAACATCCTCAATCAAAACTTTCCCACAATGAATACATTTCTTTGCCTTATCCGATATTTCCTGTCCACATTCAGGACATTGTGTCATTGCCATAGCACTAACCCTCCTATAAGATTAATTTCCTATATTATACCGCATAAATGAACTATTTTCCACATCTTTCTGCAAGATTTAAAACAAGGCGGCGGCAATATGCTCGCTTTGACTATCCCGCCACTCTGTCTGTTATCGTTCCATATCCTGCTTTCTGCGGGGTTGCTGTTCCTGCCGCAAGATACTGTAAACGCATACAGAGTCAGACGCCATCCATTTCCTCGAACAGCACCCACAGCGCACGTCTCCCCGCCGCCTGGCCTGCCTCCATCTGCTTTACTGCGTGACATTCCTCCTCGTCTATCCGTTCCCCCAGGCGCTGTACCATGTTCCACACGCCCTGGGCACTGATGCTCTGCCCGCAGGTCTGGCTGATAATGTCCGCCGTTGTCCGGTAGGGAGACTCCGTGACTGTCAGGGCGATCTTTTCCGCAAGGTTTGTTGAAATCAAGCCGTTCTTATCCGTCTGCATCGCCTGGTCCAGCAGGAACACATGGGACGACTGGTCATCTTCTGTCTCTATCCGGTACACACGCCGTCTGCATCCCACCTCCCCAATTCACATACATAAGCAAATATTTTTTGCTCTGACTCCTTGAATGATACCTGTTTTTCCGCTACAACAGAATCCATCATACAGTCTCCTTTACATGTTTACTTAGTCGATTACATCATAAAGGAAAACTATATGATTGGGAAGCAGGGATTGATTCTCTACTTCCTTTATTGCCAACTTAATTATATACTAACTGCATATCCTGATCTATTTCAAAATTTACCAATTACATGTCAAAATGCATCAAAAAGCGTTGTTTTACCATAAATAACATATCCGCAACCCAGCGTTGACAATTTGCCATTCAAAAATGATAGAAAAGGCAGCTTGATTTGATAGAATTAACCTACTAAATTCAAGCAGGAGGACTCCTATATGACATTCGGGGAAAAATTGTTTCATTTAAGAAAAGAAAAAGGCCTTACACAGGAAACGCTTGCTGAACAAATCGGCACCACCAGGCAGGCAATCAGCAAATGGGAAAACGACCAGGGATATCCGGAAACAGAGAAGTTATTACAGTTATCTAATATTTTAGAAATATCCATAGATTTTCTGTTGAAAGAGGAGAAATCCACTAACACCGTAAATGAGCGGGGGTATTATGTAAGCAAAGAAATGGCAACAGGCTACATTGCTAACCAGAAAAAAATAAGCCGCCATATTGGCATTAGCTACATGTTTTGGGCATTGGCTGGAATACCTTATGTCATGTTTACAGACAATCTGACATGGCGTTTTCTGGGAATGGCAATCTTTATTATCATTGGTATTGGTTTGTTTGTTATAGGCTTGTTTTCGGAGCAGAGACAATACAAAGTTTTGAGGGAAGAACCATTGATACTTGATTGTGGATATCTGAAAGAATTATGCACTGCCTATCAACAAAAAAAGAGGCTGTATGTCGCCACACTTGTTCCAAGTATTATTTTGTTTATAATCGGTATACTTTCTATCTCTTTTACCATGAACGGAAAGTTTGTTTGGTCTGAATACCATTCGTTTGTATTTTTGGGATTTGGGATAGGCCTTCTGGGATTTTGTTATTGCGCAGGGGCCATTGACGCTTATGAATTACTGATTGATAATGAGAGATATTCTTCACGCTTATTATTTAAAATAAAGCATAAAATAAAAAGAGAAATCAATAATCTTTGATTTTGACCTCCGTTTTAAAGCAACGCATTGATACACTCTAAATTGCTTTTCTTTACCTAAGCAGAGCGTGTTTGAAAATTGCATTCTAACACATCCAGAAACGGCTGTACGGCCCCTTTTGAGCATACACCCAAAGAAGGCAGCCGTGCAGCCATTTCTACAAAACATACTTTACAATACACTTTCAGGCGCGCATTCCAAAAGACTGCAGCACAATCCAATGCCTCCGGCAGAGCGCAGGCTGTTCGTTATGCCAGCTCCACCAGCTCATACTCCCTACTGCCCACTCCCAAGTCCGCAGCCGCCTCTACGGTATGCACACCGTTCTTGGACTCAATCCGCTCCAGCAGGTGGTCCCTGCCGGGATCCTTGGACGCATAAACCAAGTCAAGGCAGGCCTGGTCAAGCGCCACCGGGTCTGTGGACGACAGGATGCCGATATCCGCAATAGCCGGATCTTCAGCTACAGCGCAGCAGTCACAGTCCACAGACATATTTTTCATCACACTGATAAACACAATATTCTCTCCAAAACGGTCCACAATAGTCTTGCTGGCATCCGCCATGGATTCCAAAAACGAATCATGGTCCGATGTCCAGAAAGCATCTACATCCCCCACGCCATGAATATATGACTTTCCGTGGGAAGAAGCCAGTCCAATGGATATATTTTTCAACGCGCCGCCGAATCCTCCCATAGGATGGCCTTTGAAATGGGACAATACCAGCATGGAATCATAGTTCTCAATGTTGGCGCCTACAAAATTCTTTTGGATCTTTTTGCCCTCCGGCACTGCCAACTCAATCTCACCCTTCCCGTCCAGGATATCCACCTCGGCAATCTCTGTCCAGCCGTGAAGCTTCATGGTCTCCCAGTGCGCCTCCGTAGTGTTCCTCTTTCCCTCATAAGCGGTATTGCATTCCACTATAGTTCCCTTCACATAATCAATAATGGGTTTCATAAAATCGGGACGCAGGAAATTCTGGTTCCCTACCTCACCGGAGTGCAGCTTCACAGCCACCTTCCCCGGCAGCTTAACACCCATAGCCTCATACATCCTGATCATAGACTGGGGTGTGATTTCTTTCGTAAAGTAAACCTTTGCTTTTGACATAATGCCCTCCTGTTTTCTGTTATTGCCCGTTCCATATACAAGTAAACCGCCAGATTTACATAATAAACGGCGGCATAGCATCCATGCTATGTAGGTAATTCTACCACAATAAACCTTTTCCGGTCAAGCTTGCCGACAAAGCGGTTTTGTAGGTTTTGCAGATTGGAGCAATCGCTTTCCACAGTAAAAGGATGCCAACCCTCCGGCAATATTCCGGTTGATTGGCATCCTGCAACTCTTATCCTGCTTGGAACAATATTACACTGGTATGCTGACCAGATTACTTTCAGCTAAATAGCGCAGAATAGATTTTCAGTCTGCAAGGCAGATTTCCAACGGCGTAGCGGTGGCTGCGTCTAGGAAATCTAACGCTGCAAATGGAAATTCAAGCAAAATATTTTGCGAAATGTAATACAGGCAGTACACTAGAAAGCATCTGCAAAACGGGCGCTTCCCTGTACATTATACGTACCGGCAGCCGTATACCCGCTGGTCGCATTCGCCTGCGTAGTGCTGTAATAATCAACAAGCGATGCATTTGTGGCTATGGAAGAACCATAATCCTTGAAGAATTTCTGTACGTCAGACATATCGGATTTCTTAAAGGTATCCTCGTCAATCTTCAGCCTGCCCTTCGCATCTACATTAATCCCAAACTGTTTCAAAACATCCGCATTCTGTGACGTTTTCTGCCTGATGTGGGACAAATTGGCTATCACACCGGAATTGGAGCTGGACTCTGCTTTATCGAACATAGTATTGTAATTGTTAACAAAGCTCTTAGCCGTAGCAAAAATCTTGTCAACGTCATATTTATCCGTTTCGTTGCCGTCCTTATCCTTCATCTTCTCATACAGGCCATCGGATGCAAGTGTCTTGGCATCTGCCTTTACACCTGCTGCCCCGGTAGCTGCCGTGGTATCTGAACCTGTGCTGCCAGTGGTAGAATTGGTACTGTTTGAAACTCCTGCAAACTGTGCACGGGACGCTATCATGGAACCATAGCTCATAATGTCTTTCGAGGAAAACAGCTCCTGCACTTTGGAGACTCCTGCCGCTTTCAACTTATCTTCGCTGAAGGAAAGTGTGCCGTTTGAATTGACGGTAACACCGATCTCCGAGAGCTTGTCGGCATTCGCTGCCGTGCTGCTCATCATATTGGCTACATATGCAGTTTTATTAGACAACGTAGATCCCTTTGCCGAGTTCACTACATTATTATAATCCGCCACATATGCCTTCATCGCGGAAACGGTCTTATCCACAGCACTCTTGCCATTTTCCGTATCCGTATATGTCTTATCATTCTGCAACGTCGCAACAGAGGTCTTCAGGTTTGACAAACCAGTTGTCAGATTCGCGTTTGCCTCCTGTACATCTTTGGAAACCTTTGGATTCCTCTTCTCCTCCAGAATCCTGTCAATCATATAGCCGGAATCACTGCCCTTTCCGGATGACGACGTACTCGAACTCTTAGCCATACCATAATAGGACTTCATCAGCCTGCCATAGCTGCCGTTCTTGATCGACGCATAATCCGAAAGGAAATTGCTGCTTCCCACACCGGAAGCGCCACTTCCGAGACTTGAAAACAGGAACGAATAATTGCTCTTTGCATTAACATTAATACCCATACTTTTTACCTCCGTGTATACCCTGCACCACATCCTGTAATGCTTCCGGGTATTCTTCCATTCGCATCCTTGCTGTTACTAATTCTTTTCTATATTCTACCATATTATCGGCAGGATTGCATTATATATTTATACATTTTTTCAGGTTTTCGTTACATTTTCCTGAATAAAATTTTATCCGCGGTACATCCTAAACTTGAAAGGATGGTATCTGAAAATGGATCTTGGCAAAACAGTCTGTTATTGTATGTCCGTCACCAGCGGCATGATTAAGGACGCCGTTGATTCCGGCGCAAATACTTTGGAGGAAGTGCAGGCCGCCACCGGCGCGGGGACAGTCTGCGGCTCCTGCCTGGAGGATGTGAAAAGGCTTGTGGAATACTTTGTAAGCGAGCGGGATAAGCAATAGCCTGCCCACAAAATTGAAAGTGTAATCCCTTGAAAAGGCAGCCGCAGTAATGGCGGCCTTTTTTATGGGCAAAAAGTAAAAAAATGCATACGCAAAATAAAAGAAACTTACAAAATTTCATTCTTGCAATCTTTCGACCATATGTTATAATAAGCTTACGGGGATATAGCTCAGTTGGGAGAGCGATACGTTCGCAACGTATAGGTCACGAGTTCGAGTCTCGCTATCTCCATTTTTTAAGTGTTGGAAACCCTTAATTTGGGGTTTGCAGCACTTCTTTTTTTGTGCGTACATCTTCTATTCCTACGATTCCTACGATTCCTACGATAAAGATTTGCCCACAAAATCAGGAGGTTTCTCGAACAACATTTTATGGCACTAGAAAGCACCTCCATATGTTTTTTCACTCGTCCGTTGGTGCCTTATTTTTCATTGCATTCAAATCATCCTCGGATATAAGAGCGCAATTTTTCCCTTTACATTAATCCAAATATACCAATAATCCCTAAAACAAATCCAAACACAAGACCTGTGATAATCAGATTCTTTATAAACCGTAAGTCTCTGGCAATCTGGTGTATATCATCATAAAGCGGGTCGTTTTTCTGTGCAACTATTTTATTTTCAATTCGCTCTTTTTCCTTCTTCACATGTTCTATTTCTTCAGCTGATTTAGTATTCTTGAGATAATCGGCTACTTTTTTATGTGTAGCATCTGAAATGACTTCATCAACGGAAATATCACCAGCATTATATGCGTTTATTTTATTTCTGCAATTACCGCATATGCTATATGATTCATTAGCAATTTCTATGTAATCAAAATCCACATCTAAAAACGGTATCTTCTTACCGCAACAACTACATACATCTGCCATAATTTTTTCTCCTTCTTATGTCTCCACCAAATAGATGTATATTGAAACATCCTGTATAATTACCGCCTCATATCGCCATGTACCTTTATACAGAACGCCTATTTAACCGAAAATTTTCACCCCACCCCAACAATCGAAAAACATACAGATTTGGGGATAGATAACATCCTGATAAATGCAAGAAATCATACAACAAAATGGATTATATTATTATAAGAATTTCATACTAAAGATATTTTTCTACATCAATCACACTTACTGACTTTAAAATACATTTTACTAAATATCAACCTTGTAATCAAGGATTTTCAGTATCTATTCAGAATTAATAAGATCTCCACCATAATCCCATTTTAGAGATAAAAATATTCTAAATTACCGTTATTTGACATTCAAAATGCTTTATTATATAATTTTATTAAAAGGAGATAATGACATGTTCGAAAGAATAATCAGCATTTTGGCAAATATACTCTCCATTTTTAATGTTCATATCAATATCAAAAAGGTATCTGCCAAATTACAAAACAAAAAAATTCGCAATTTATGTCTCATAACATTCTTTGTAGGCATAATCTGTTTTTTTACAATACAGGCTTATATCGCTAGACAAGCGTCTATTGCCGTGACACAGGTAGTTCTTAATAACAGTACATTAAAAATGAATGTTGCCAATACCCAGGCACTAATTGCAACAGTGTTATATTCTGATAATTCCATAGATAACAATGTCCTTTGGAGTTCCAGCAATGAAGCTGTTGCTACTGTTGATTCTAATGGAATTGTTACCGCATTATCAGAGGGCACAACAACTATCATTGCACAGGCTTCTCGAAATAATACTGTCCAAATAAGTGAATGCATTATAACAGTAAAGTCACCCCCAAGAGGATATTCCATTTCATCCCGCCCTTCCACCATAAAATCTTATTACTATATATATGTACGTCCTTATGATGAAGATGTTACGCAAATCAAGTTATATGCCAAATCACCTTCTGGTGAAATATTTAATCCGCCAATAGATGAAAATGACTTATATCATTTTTACTCTGAATGTGGCACTTGGACGATATATGCTTCGCTTGAAAACGAGGGTGGTATATATGAAGCAAATAAACCAGAAGATTTCCTATCACTCGAAATAACCGATATATCCCCGTCTTCCCATGGAGATATAATTCAAAGCATAATGCCTTAAAATAAACTGCTCTGTAATTAATCTTATCCCAAAATCTTTAAAATCTGTTATTTGATATATTTTATTCTCCGGAATATCTGCAACAGAAAATAAGACCAACAGCCGTTTCTTTCCACGGCTGTCGGTCTTCTCTCTGCATCATTAAATTTCATACCACTGGATACCGTTAGGCCCCAATTCTAACTCAAAGCTGCTTCCATCACCCCGGTATACCACTGTGGACTGGGGTACATATGTGTTATTGACAACACAGAATCTGCCGTTCTTCACATAGGCGTGAACATCCACATTATAGTTTGACGACATCCACTGCTTCAGATTCTCCTCGCTATGGGAAGACCAAAGTACGGCTCTGTGAAGCAGGCGGCTGTTCTCGAAGGAGTAGGGAAGTCCCGAGAAATATACGGCCCGTCCGGCTCCGTATTCGTTGACTGCCAGCTGAACCTCCTTTTCTCTCTGCACCAGCACATGGGCGCCTTCCAGGGCATAAATCCCTTTCTTTCCTTCGCCAAAGTCCACCTCGCCTGCACAATCTTCCAGGATAAAATGCCGGGGGTGCTCTTCCCAGTTATACTTGTCATAACCCAGCGTGAACCCTGTTTCTTTCTCCACGCCCAGTACACCGGACATCTGAAGGTAGCGTCCCTGATACTGATGGCCGGAAGGTTCGCCGACACCAATCAGGCCGCCGCCGTTCCAGACAAATTTCTTCACTGCAGCGGAAATCTCCGGTTCTTCCCAGACTACTCCGCCGGTATGTGCCGTATCCCCGTCACCTACATTGATCAACACATCTACATCATCCAGGACACCCGGATTGGCCTTGATATCGTCAAAGCTTATGAAACGCACCTCATAAGGAGCGCCGGATAAAGCCTCAATCACCCCTGCGTAGGAATAGTTCTGTTTTTGATACAAAGCATGGTGCACCATATGACAACCCCAGGATCTGGATTTACCCCAGCTGTTCAGAACAGCCACCGTTTTGCTGCAATAGGGAGTGGTCCCTTTGATATTGTCATACAGTTCTCTGAACTCATTGCAGACATCTTCCACATAATCAATGAATTCCGGGAACTGGCAGGCCAGCTTCAGATAACCACCATACCCAATCCGGTCAATGGGTTTTCTGAGAATGGCACGTCTCGCCGTCACCCAGTTTTCCTTGGCCTCTTTGACAGGATCTCCTCCTTCATGGAATGTATCCGGGAAAAAGTAAGGAAGGAAACGTCCTTCGGTATATTTCACTCCGGAGATATCCGAGATAAGCCGCAGAGTAGAGCCGTTCCCCACCGATCCCACTACCGCGTCCAGGCCGATGGACTTAAATTCGTCCAGATATGGCTCGGTTCCGATCCAGTGGTCGCCCAGAAACATCATGGCTTCCTTCCCCATCTCATGGGTAATCTCTACCATCTCTTTTACCAGCTTCGCAACTTCCCTGCACTGGAAGGCCACAAAATCCTTATATTCCTTAGAAGGTATCCGGTACTGATTATTATAGTAACCCTGATCGATAATATACTCTGGCCGGAAGGGGTATCCCGCCTCCCGCTCAAACTGTTCCAGAATGTAAGGCGAAACAGACGCGGAATATCCGAACCAGTCCACATATTTTTCCCGCTTCAGTTCGTCAAAGACAAGGGTAAACTGATGGAAAAAAGTCGTATATCTGATGACGTTTACATAGGGATGTTCCTCTATAAATTTCCGCAGCCGTTCCATGGTAAACTTTCTGGTCTTAGGCTGACGCACATCAAACGTAATCTGAGGTTCAAAATTCGTCCACCCGTTGGTAACCGCATTGTACATATGAACCGGATCCCAAATCAGATAAGCCAGGAAGCTGACAGTATAATCGTGGAAGGCCTGTGGCGCATCAATGACCACACATCCCGTCTCTGCCTCATAACGCCAGGAATCGGGAGAAACCGGTTCCCCTGTGGTACGGTCCATCACCTCCCACCAGCGTCTGATATCATCCTGATTGTTTACCTTAAGCAGTTCCTTGCTGATTCCCTTCATCAGCGGTATGGACAGTGAACCGTCCATAGCTGTATGAAAACCGGTCATAATATAGCACTGCTGGATCTCATCCGGATTGGCTTTTGCCCATGCGTTATCCTTCCGCGTGGTATAATAAGTAGAATATACTTTGGCATCCACCCGCTTCAGTTCGTCCGGGTAGTCCGTGCCGTCACAGTCCCGGATTGCATCGGCTCCCCAGCGTTTTAATAATTCCAGTGTCTCGGGTACCACATCCACGTCTGTGGGAATGGTTACCCGGCCAGTTTTCTGTTCCTTACACATAATAATTCCTCCATGCCGGAGCGTTTTACGTAGGCGCGCGAGCCAAATGCCAGATTCGGCTCTGCGATTCAAATTTGTGGCTCCGGCACAAATTTGTGTGTGAAAAATAAGCTGTCGAGCTTATTTTTCACACCATCCTCCCAATCAGGTCAACCCTTCACGCCGCCACCGGTAACACCTGCAATAATCTTCTCTGACATAAAGATGTATAACAGGAACGTAGGCAGGAATACAATAATAACCGCCGCAAACATTCCACCGTAATTTCCGGTGTACTTCATAGAGTTGATAATGTTGAGCAACCCTACGCCTACCGGAGTCATGCTTTCGCTGGAGGTAAAGATGAGGGCCATAAAGAACTCATTCCAGACGGACATGAAGTTGAAGATGGTCACGGTCACTACTGCCGGCTGAACCAGCGGCAGCATAATCCGCAGGAATGTGTTAGGAGCGCTGCAGCCGTCCAGATAAGCGGCCTCCTCATAGCTTTTGGACAAAGTCGCAAAGAAGTCCAGCAGATAAATCGTTGTATAGGGTACTCGCATCATTATGTACAGCAGCATCAGTAATACCCGTCCCTTGATCCCCAGCCGTACCACGATCGAGTAAATGGGCATGATGACCATAATGATCGGCACACTCATAGCAATTACCAGGCCAATGCGCAGAGTCCTGCCACCGGTAAATTTCCAGCGGGAAAGCACATAAGCCGCAGGGGCTGAGATCGCCAGCACGCCAAAGCAGGCAACCACAGAATAAAGGAGAGAGTTCCCAAAGAACACAGACACATTCTGTACCTGCCAGGCTGTGACATAATTCTCCCAATGTATACCTGTTTCAAATTTAAAGATGCTGCCGGAGAAAATTTCCTTGGATGTGGAAAAACTCGCTCCCAGGATCCAGCTCAGCATAACTGCCGTAAAAAGCACCCATATAGCGACAATGATGTACCCCGGCAATAGCTTGAGTTCTTTCTTCCAGTTGATGTTTTTCATGGTAGTTCCTCCCTTCCTAATATTCCAGGTCGTCGCTCTTGAACAGCTTCTCGGTAATTTCATATACAATAATGATGATCAAGGTAAGCACCACGCCCACAGCCGCACCTGCGCCTGCGTCACGGGTAACGACGCCCTTGCCTCCAAACACGGTATCGTACAGATAAACAACCGGCACAATGGTAGATTCTTCCGTGTCGATTGGCGAGAACATCTTCGTCCACAAAAAGAAAGTTGTGGCATTAATACTCCAGAAGGTAATTGAGGTCTTGATAACGCCTTTCAAAAGGGGCAGCGTAATCTTCGTAAACTGTTTGACCTTTCCTGCTCCATCCAAAGTCGCGGCCTCAAAAAAGTCCAGCGGAATCCCTTCGATACCACTGATATAAATAAGCATATAGTAACCGACGCTGCCGAAGATAAACGCTGCCACCATGGACCAGAACTTCATGTCACTTCCAAGCCATTTGATCTTGTCTCCCCCGAATAATTTAGCCATTTCATTCAGCAGACCATAATCATAATTGAAAATGTACTGAATCCACATAGTTGCCAGTGCTACGGCACTGATGATATTGGGCATATAGATGGCGGCACGGAAGAACTTCTTTCCCCGGATTCCGCTGGTGATAACCACAGCCATCAGCATTGCCAGCAAAAGCGTAATTACTCCCCCAACCAGCCAGATCAGGAGCATATTGCCCATAGCGGTGCGGAAAGTCTGGCTGCCAAAGATCTTAGTATAGTTCCCTATGCCGTTGAATCCCCAGTCAGACAGTCCCGCAGTAACACTCTCCACCTTAAAAAAACTCATCAATACCGTGCGGCACACGGGATAGACAAACATGATAAGCAGACACAGCAGTGAAGGCAAACTAAACCAGAAAATCATTGCCTTATTTTTTTTCATGTTGCTCTCCTTTCTATCGCTTCCGTAGCAATCATTATGTAACAATGGATCTAAAGTTTTTTCTTTCCACAAATTGTTGGAACGTGTCCCGCAGGCACACATAAAAGCAGGCAGTGCACGAGGCTCTGCCTGCTTTTCATTTATTTCTTAATACAGAGCATCCAAAGCTTCGCAGAATTCTGCGCCAGAAGCATACTTTCCTTCAAACAGCTCTACACACATAGACTTAAAGCTTGTTTTCAGGTCGCTGTTAGCGTGGAGCCCGCCGCACCAAGTCATAGGCACTTCAGCAGACAGCAGAGTCTCTACCGTTCCTGTCAGAATTGCCGGAGCCGTATTGCGGGTATCAGCAGGAATCTGTTTTGCAGTATCTGCCATCTTCTGATCAAATTCTCCGGTGGTCAGCATCATGATGAAATCAAATGCCGCCTGAGCATTTTCACTGTAAGACGTGATTGCCAAAGAGTTGGCGCCTGCATATGCAGCAGTATTCTCTACACCGTTTTCTACTGCAGGATAATTAAACAGTCCCCAGTTAACCTCAGTACCTGTATTGCCGTTTACTTCAGCGGTAACATAGTTCGCACATACGATCATTGCCGCCATGCCAAAGCCGATCTTGTTCTCACTGCTGGGGAACTCATCCGGAGCACCGTCTACAAAATAGCCGGCATTGATCAGATCAATAATCTCCTGTGCAGCCGTCTCAGCTTCAGTACCAGACCAGCCGCCGTTCAAAGCCAGCTCGGTGATCTTATCCTCACCCAGGTGACGAACCAGCTGATGATAGAAAGCGAAATCACAGTACGCGCCGTCCTGAGCAATAGGGCCTACGCCGGAATCTTTCAGCTTCTGGCATACCTCCAAAAACTCATCCCAGGTTTTGGGTTCAGCGGCAACGCCTGCCTTTTCAAAAGCATCCTTGTCATAGAAGACGCCGCCTACCTGAGGCTGCTCTACGATGGAGTTCAGATTCCCTGTCCAGGCGATTACCTGGTTGTTCAGGCAGGGATAGCTGAAGCTGTCATAATCTACAGCCTTTGCCATATCTGTCAGGTCATAAGTATACTCTGCATAAACATTGGCAATACGCTGATAGTCGTCTTCAAAGATATCAAACTTGTCACCTGCTTCCAGAGATGCGGACAGAACATTATTGATATCACGTCCCTTCCACTCAATTTTGATCTTGGCGCCGGTCTGCTCTTCAAATGCGGCAGCGGCTTCCTGAATCACCTGTGCCTGAGGTTCGCTGGATGTCCACATGGACCACATGGTCAGCTCTACGCCTTCATACTGTTTGCCGCCTCCGCCCTGCGCCTCACTTGAAGCTTGCGAGGAAGCTGCCGGCTGGCTTTCACTGGACTGGGCGCTGGACTGAGTGTTATCAGCCGATGCGCTATCTGCCGGTGCACTTCCGCAGCCTGTCAGTGCAGACAAGCACAAAGCCGACGCCATCATTAAACTGAAAATCTTTTTCTTTTTCATGATTTTCCTCCCTTTCTTTTTGCGTTACCCTTTCCAGGTAAGTACAAGTTCCATCCGTTCGTCTTTTCGAACTTTGTATTCTTATTATATAAAATATAATTCCAGAAAACAATGGCTTTATTGCTCTATTGTTTATATATATTGCTATTTTTGCCTTTTGTCAAATTGCTCAAATAGATGTCTCTTTTCAACAAAGTTCATAAAAAAATCGCTTTTTTCTTCTGTTCAGTGTTGTTTAATATACCCAACAAAAGCGCAAAACGGCCCGGAAAGATTATGCACAGTTGCAAAAAAGAAGAAAATGGCTTATAATATGACCAGATTTTCAAAAAAATGCATTTTTGTAAAATTGCGCAGCACAGGAGGATTCATTTGGACAGCTACAACCACAGTTTTCCCAGAGAGGCATTCGAACCGTCCGGCCATGCAGAGCCACGGTTGAGTTACATTACGCAGGATCAGTATTCCGGAAAATGGGAGTCCAATCTTCACACCCATATCTGCACCGAGATTTTTTTCTTTACAGACGGACACGGGTGGTTCCGCACACAAAACGACGAGATTCCCGTAGCCATACATGACCTGATTATTATTAATGACAACGTTCCGCACACAGAACTGAGCCAGGACGTTAATCCTTTAAAATACATCATACTGGGCGTGGAAAACCTGGAGGCCATAACGGGCACAGAGGGTTACATCATGCTCCATATCCACAACGGCTGGAAAAAATTGATGAATTGTCTGCAACTGATGCTCGAGGAGGCATATGAATCCCAACCCGGCTATGAAGAAGCCTGCCAGCATTTGCTGCAGGTGGTGCTGCTGCGCCTGAAGCGCCAGATAACATTCTCTTTCTCAGAGGAGTGTCCCCCTTCCCGTTCGAGCCGCGACTGCGACCTGATACGGCGTTATATCGACAACCATTTTAAGGAGAACATAACGTTGGAACAGCTGGCCGAGCTGGCGCATATGAATAAATATTATCTGGCCCATACCTTTAAAAAAGAGTTTGGCGCCTCCCCTATCAATTACCTGATTTCCAGACGTATTGATGAAAGCCGCTTTCTCCTGCGGGAAACCAACCACAGCCTTTCCACCATCACTCAAATCCTGGGATTTTCTTCCCTCAGTTACTTTTCCCAGTGTTTCCGCCGGGTGGAGGGAATCAGTCCCAGAAAATACCGTGAGAAGCATCGCTAGTACAGCATTGCGTTAATCTTGAAGTAAATCAGTGCTTGATGTTTGCGTCAGCGTAAGGCGGAGGAAGGAGGCGATGCGGTGGCATCGTTGACTGACGACAACGCAGCGATGGCGTGAACAGCGAGTGCTGATTACTCAAGAATTAATGCAACGATGTACTAGTGTGCAGTAAAATATCCGCTCTGGCTGTCTGTTCCAGAGCGGATATTTATCAATCCACTATAGAAGGGCTCACGCCCTCTGCCTGCCGAATCCATTCCAGCAGTCTTTCACGCAATTTCACTTTTATCTGAGCATATGCCGGTTCGGCCACTACATTATTCAGCTGGTAAGGATCCTTTTCCAGATCATACAGGAAATCATCCGCATACTCCTGCGCCGCCGGCTCCTGAAACCCGTTCAGGCCGGGCGCATAGACCGAATAAGTAAATTTGTCCGTGCGGATACACCGCCCTACCCGGCTCTCCGATATCTGGGCAAAGACCTCGTTGGGCCTGTCCGGATTCTTGTTTTCCACCACATCCAGAAGATTCTCCCCGATCATGGCGTCCCCAACGTCCACACCGGCGAGGGCCAGAATGGTCTTTGGCAGGCTTGCGGTGCTCACCAGCTCCCTCACTGAAATGCCTCCCCGGTAAGGGCCGCCTGCAATCACAAGGGGAACATGAAGACATCCGTCATGGCAGGAACGTTTGTAATCGTCCCCTCCGTTTAAATGTGCATCGGTATTTCGCGTCTTAAAGTGAGAGCCGTGGTCGGAAGCAAAGATAATGACCGTATTTTCATACAATCCCTTCTCCTTCAGCTTATCCGTCAGACGTCCCAGATTCTCGTCCAGGCTGGCGCACTGTCCCAGATAATCCGGATACTCTTCGGCGGCGTTGCCGGAAAGAGCCGCCAGATCTCCCGGTAAAACAAAATCTTTATATTTCTCCCTGGAACCCTCGGGCCCCTCATAGTGTTTACGGTCATTCTGATGATGGGGTTCAATCTGGGATATGGTCATAAAAAACGGCTTTTCTCCGTCATACCCATCCAGAAACTCCAGCGCCATATCATTAATGCAGTCCGCCCGATAACCCTTGAAATCCACACGGCAGTCATTCTCGTCAAAAACATAACCGTCATAGCCATGGGAGGTGAATTCCAGCACATCGGACGCACGCCAGTAACCAGTGTATCCCCCGCGCAGCTTCCTGGGAATCGCCGTGACAGTGTGATCGATCACCGGAGGTTTGTCAGCCTCTCCGTCGCTGGCCAGATGCCACTTCCCAATATAAGCTGTCTCATAACCTGCTTCCTCGATATAATCAGCAAGTGTCTTAACCCCCTCCGGCAGCATAATATTATTGCGGAAACAGCCCGTCTCTGTGGGATATTTGCCTGTTTGAAATAACGCCCTGCAGGGGCCGCACACTGGCTGAGGCGTAAACGCATTGTCAAACTGAACCCCCTCCCGCGCCAACTGATCCAGATTCGGCGTAATATCCAAAGGCTGCCCAAAACACCCGCAAGTGTCCCAGCGCTGCTGATCCGTAAAATAAAAAATAATATTATATGACATATTCCATCCCTCCATCTGTGACAGCATCCTTGTTATGAAAAAGTTATATAAATATGATATCATACCGACTTTTTTAATGAAAGCGCTATCTGTACTTTACGAGATATTGCCAAAAGACGATGAGCAGGGAGGGGAAAGCCAAACCTTTCCAATCCTCTTTTAATCTGTTTTGCAGAAGGTAATTATCATTTTCATGAATCAGGCATAAAACCGTTAATTCTACATTTTCTGTTCTCTGCACACGCTATCCCTCCATATACCGCTCTATTTCATTCCAGGTCTTTACCGTCAAGATATTTGTATCTTCTGTGTAAGGCAAATCAATCGCCCCTATGTACCATATTGGCAGCAGACCGGCATTCAAGGCGCCTTTTACATCGCATTCATACTGGTCTCCGATATACCAGACTTCATCCGGCTCTAATCCAGCTTTTTCCAAAGCCAAATCAAATATTCTTTTGTTTGGCTTGCGGAAAATATAATTGCTTGAGGTAATGATAAATTCAAAAGCATTTTCCGGAAGCAGTCTGTTGATACGTTCTGCAACCACAGAAGAAGCATAAGAAATATTGCTGATTACGCCTGTGCGGATACCTTTGTTTTTCAAATATCCCAAAAAATCTTTGATACCCGCTGTAGGCATTCCCGGAGCAGCGGCATTCCAGAATACGGTATCAATTTCGGAGTTGCTTAATGAAATCTCTATTCCCTGCGATTCATAAAGATAAGGCGTAAACATAGTATTTGGTATCTCTATCTGTAATAAGTGTCTTTTTTCAGGATCTAATCTCCCTATGGAATGCATTTCTTCCCTATATTCACGATTGATTTCATTTGCTTTAGCCTGCACCTGCTCTGCCGACAAATGATACTTATTTCTCGTAGCATACTGTAAGACAGCCTCTGTTCCCTTTACGCCGTCAAATTTCTGTTCTGCAATCAGTGTCTGACCATAATCAAACAATATCATTTTGGGTATTTTCATGTAATTTCCCTCCACATTTAAAATATTCCTTTTGTATCAGTAATTCCAATACTAGTGTACTGACCGTATTACATTTCGCTAAATATCTTGCCTGAATTTCCATCTG
>CANRWO010000070.1 GCA_947643615.1 uncultured Lachnospiraceae bacterium | reverse complement strand
AATCTCAGGTCATCCTGATTTCATCTTTGAATAAGGTGGTTCTGAATAGTTACGATTAAAAATGCATTTCTCTCCATAGCTTTCCTCGTTCCCAAAATCCGTCATAAAGTCCCGCTTCCCTCACCGCCGGCTTCCACCCCCGGCCCTTATATCTTCCCGTCAAAGAATCCCAGGGTTTGCAGCGCCTCTAAGGCATTGCGCAGATAATCCTTATCCGGCATGGGCCACTTAAAGTCCAGTCTGTAAAGGATTTTAGTGGTAAAGCTGTTGTCTGCGTCGATATAGATGCCCCCTGTCTCCTGGTCTCCCGGCAGGTAAGCGATCAACCCGGATATGAGCTGGTTCTTTTCCTCGTCTTCCAGGGCCTTCTGCAGACTGGCCTCAAATACTTCATCGCTTACCGTTTCTATGGCAATTCCAAGGCTGTTCATCTGTTCCACCACATCCGCCATCTGAATCACATAACTGCTGTAAGCATGGAACACACTGAAATCCCCTTGGGCCCCGGCAAGCTTTACAATGGCCTCCGCGGTAGAATCAATGGGTGAAAATTCCGCCGGCATATCCAACTGGGAAACCGGGAACCTTCCAAGAGCCACGTACCCCCGCAGGGTGCGCATAAACCCGTTGGTAACGGAGTTGATCTGGAATTCTCCGTCGCTGACACGGCTCATAAGATTTCCTACCCGAATCACCCGCCCCTTCATGCCATCCGCGGCGGCTTCCAATACCGCTTTTTCCGCACGGAATTTCGTGTCAATATATTTGTTGGTGATTCGCTGCCCGAAGTCCAGTTCATTTTCATGGATTTTCTTTTCCTTCGGGAACTTCTGCCCTACATTTTCCCCTGCCACGCTTACGGTGGAAATCTGGATCAGCTCTCTGCCCGTTTCGCGGCACAGACGGATCAAATGAAGAACACCCTGATAATTCACCCGCTCCAGAGTATCGTCTGCGGAAAAATGCTTTACGCATGCCGCGCAGTTGATCACTCGTGCAAAATCATACTGCTTTAGCGATTCCACCTTTTCCGCGTCCGTGATATCCCCCTCTATGACAAGGATCCGGTTTCCGAAAAGCTCCTCATAAGGATTGCTGAAATAGTACACAAGCATGCTTTTCAGCCTTTTCTCCGAAGAAGAGGCGCTGCCCCTGCGCAGCAGGCAATAGATGGTATTGTCCGTGGTTTCCACCAGGGTTTTTAAAATATGGGCGCCAAGGAAACCGGTGGCCCCTGTGAGCAGCACACTGCCTATGTCTGACGGATGTACCTCATCCACATGTTCTATGGTGTTACGGGAAAGGGCCTTTCCGAGGGAATCCTGTTCTAAATCCTGTCCCGGCAGCTTTTTCTCCTGAAGGACACTGCCCCCGTCTGCATCTTCATTTCCCTGGCCGTCCCGGCTCTCACGCCCCAGGAGGTACTGCTCCAGCGCCAGGGGAGTTTTATGTTCAAACAGATCCGCATAGGACACCCCGATCCCCGCGCTCATACATTTCATAGCCACCTTGGAGGCTGAGAGGGAAGTGCCGCCGTTTTCAAAGAAATCATCCTCTATACCGACTTTTTCCACCCCCAGGGCCATGGCAAAGATTTCGCATAATCTGCGCTGCAGTTCTGTGCGAGGAGCCGTATAATTTTTCGCATCCTGCCTGTAGTCCGGTTCCGGCAGCGCCCGTTTATCCACCTTGCCGTTGTTGGTGAGGGGCAGCTCAGGAAGCTGCATCAGCACCCCGGGCACCATATAGGGCGTTAAGTATTTCTGCATAAAGCAGGTCAGGTTCTGGCAGTCCACCTGCTGTCCCGCTACAAAGTAACCGCACAGGAACTGATTGCCCTCCTTTTCCTTTACCACCACGACACTGGATTTTACACCGGGGTACCGGTTAATCACGTTCTCGATCTCATCCAGCTCCACCCGCAGTCCCCGGAGCTTAACCTGATTGTCCATACGCCCCATAAATTCTATCTTGCCGTGGTGATTCCACTTTGCAAGGTCGCCGCTGCGGTACGCCTTTCTTCCCTCAAAGGTAATAAATTTATCCGCCGTCATATCCGGCCTGCCCACATATCCCCTGCCCACACCGTTTCCGATGATGAGCAGCTCACCCGGCACTCCGGCAGGAAGAAGGTTCCGGTATTGATCAATGACCATCATTTTAGTATTTGCCATAGGCTTCCCTATGGTGATCTTTTCCCCGGTTACCTGCTCGAAAGCGCATCCGATGGTAGTTTCCGTGGGGCCATACCCGTTAAATACCAAGGGTGCCGATCCAAGGGCCATGATCTTCCCGTAAAGGGCATCGGGAAATGCCTCCGCACCCACATTAAACACCTTGATACGTGACAGCGCTTCCTTCAGTTCCGGCATATCAATGATATTGGTCAGGAAGGAAGGCGTGCAGGTCATCATATCCACTCCGTGGTTTAAAATCAGTTCTGAAAGTGCAAGGGGATTATGGATTTCCTCCTCATTGGCCATGCACACCGTGATGCCGTGATACAGGGGAATGCATTCCTCCAGTATGGACACGTCAAAAGTAATGGCGGCAAAAGCCAGGGATACCGTCGCTTTCTGAACATAGGACCGGGCCTCCACATTATAGGGATTATCGTCCACATAGTTCACAAGGTTTCTATGTTCGATCATGACGCCTTTGGGTTTCCCGGTAGAACCGGAAGTATAAATGCAGTAACACAGGTTTTCCGGCCGGATGTCTGTCTGGGGATTTTGGATATTTCCCCCTTCCGCCAAAAGTTCCTCCAGGCTCAGGGGTTTCGCCGCAACCATTTCCAGAAGTTTACTGCGCCGGCTGACCAACTCCTTGGGCATGATCACAAATTCCGCGCCGGAATCCTCCAGTATATAAGCAATCCGCTCATCCGGATATTCCGGGTCGATGGGCACAAACGCCCCTCCTGCCTTCATAATTCCCTGCCTTACGGCATAAACATCCGCCCTTCGGGGCATCATCACGCCCACCATCTGCTCTCTGCTCAGTCCCATGTCCAGCAGATGATTGGCAATCTTGTTGGCATTCTCATTCAGTTCCCGGAAAGTCCTTGTCTCCCCACATGCGATCACGGCTGTCTTGTGGGGATGCAGGGCCGCCTGACGTTCCAAAAGAAGGTTGGCCGTCACCTGTTCCACCGGGCAGTCTGTTTCATTGTACCCTTCCAGCTCCAGGCGGGCCTCATTGCTTAACATGGACACTTCCTTTAAGAACTTTTTGTGGCAGAATTCTTCCACCACAACGGCAAAGCTGTCCACCAACCCTGCTATGGTGCTTTCCTCGTACCTGTCACTGCGGTACTCAATCTGGTAACAGATTTCGTCTCCGTTTACCGCCACATCCACAGACAGGGGCGCCTTCGCCGTATCCAGGCGCAGCTCCTCCATAACGGCCCTCTCTCCGGCAATCTCATCAAACCGGAAATCATCCCCCTGGAACGCAAAGAGAATGTCCGCCTTAATTCCATATGCCCTGCTGATCTCCGCGAAAGAATAGATATCCGCGTTCATGCTGTTCAGAAGCTGTTCTCCGGTTTCCTTCAGATAGCTGCCTATTTCCTGTTCTCCGTGGAGATTACAGTATATCGGAAGGGTTTTCACCAGCATACTGATGACCGAGGCCAGCCGGGAATCATTCCTTCCGTTGTAGATCATGGTAAACACCGCCTCTTCCTTAGATACATACCGTCCTGTCACAAAGCCGAATGCAGCGGTGAACAGTGTGTTCATGGTAATCTGCTTTTCTTCGCAGAAGGCCCGGAGTGCGCCTATGTCCACCCTGATATCCCTCCGGTACAGTCCCGCTGAAGGGGTTCCGCTCTTATCCCGGGCCGGAAGGAAATCCGTATCACAGCCGGAAAAGACAGAATCATAATATTCCCTGGCCCGGATATATTCCTCTCCCTGCAGGGTTTTCTGCTCCACCAGAGAGACCTCGAAGCCGGTAAAGCTTTCCGCCATAAGCTTCCCGCCGCCGTAAGCCGTGTTCATATCCCGGATAAAAATACCGCAGGATGTCCCGTCGCTGATGATATGGTGAAATTCCAGGAACAGATAATTCCCTTCCCCCGTCTCATACAGCTCTATGCGGAACAGCCTTCCCTCCAGGAGCTGATAAGGGCGAACCAGTTCCTCCCTGGACAGCCGGTCCTTTATCTCCACGTGGAATGGCGCATTATCGTTTCGTTTCTGCCGGATATCGCCCTTCTCATCCATAAACAGCGTTGTTTTAATGTAAGGATGGGCGGCTACGGCTTCCTCCGCCGCTTTTTTCAGCCTAGGCAGTTCCACCTTTTCGTCCAAGCGGAACAGAAACGGAATATTGTAAATGGTGCTTCCCGGATTGGCCGCGCACTCCACAAAGATACCGTTCTGGGTCTGGGTCAGGGGGTAAGAATCCTGTATTTCAAAGGTTTCCCCTTTCCCTCTCTTCAGAAGGAGTTCCTCCAGCTTCTCAACCGTATTATATTCCTTCAAATCCTTATTCCGCACCACCGCGCCTTCAAATGCCTTGGAGAGCAGCGTGTTCAGCCGCACTGCACCGATGGAGGTAAGGCCGGCCCGGTAAATGTCCGTGGACGATCCGAATTCCCTGTGGCCGATGACTTCCGCCACACAGTCAAAAATCTTTTTCTGCACGGGCCCTGTGGGTTCCGTCAGCTCTTCCTTCTTGCGCTGCGGCATGGGAAGGGATTTTCTGTCCACCTTCTGATTCTGGTTTAAAGGAATTTTATCAATCTGCATGGTGACGGCCGGAACCATGTAGGGAGGCTTGCTCTCTGCGATAAACGCATTCATGGCCTCCACATCCACCTGCCCGGGAGACACCACATAGGCGGCAATATACTTTCCGCCGCCGGGTTCGTCATAGGCCACCACCGTTGCATCCGAAATCCCCGGAAACTTCCGTATGACCTCCTCCACCTCGGTAATTTCAATGCGGAACCCCCGGATTTTCACCTGTCCGTCCCGCCGTCCGATAAACTGGATATTCCCATTAGGCAGGAAACGCACGATATCCCCCGTATGATATGCCCTACGGTACCCTTCCGCGTTTGAGAAGGGATTGTCGGAATATGCCTCCGCCGTCTTTTCCGGGCGGTTCAAATAGCCTCTGGACACCTGGAAGCCTGTGATCCACAGTTCTCCCGGAACCCCTGCCGGAACCCTTCTCCCACAGCTGTCCACCACATACAGCTTCATATTGGAGAGCGGTTTCCCAATAGGAAACTCCTCTTCATAACGCTCCAGGCAATAGGCAGTGGTCAAAATGGTACATTCCGTAGGCCCATACAGATTGTAATATTTTGTATTCCCCACAGGTGCAAAAGGGGTCAGCGTCTCCCCGCCCATGGACAGGTGCTTTAAACTTCCGCACTGCATGCCTGTGGCAAAAGCACGGCCAATCTGGGTGGTCATAAAGGCATGGGTCACTCTCTGTTTCTCAAAATACCAGTTTAATTCATTTAAATCCAGGCGGATGGACTGGTCAATAATACACACCGATGCCCCTGCGGTGAGGGCCGGGTAGATATCCATCATATGGGCGTCAAAGCCATAGCTGGCATAAGCCGCCACCCTGCTTTCCGGCTTCAGGCCATAATATGCCGTATACCACTGGCAGAATGCCATCAGGTTCAAATGCTCCAGCATGCATCCCTTGGGCACGCCGGTGGAACCGGAGGTATACAATAAAATAAACAGATCCTCCGGCCCGGGCGGGCAGGGTAACTTATCTTTATCCGCTTTCGGAAGGCCCGGGATGTCTTTCGTCAGCAATATCTTCCCCTGATACCCTTCCACCAGGTGTAAAAGGCTTTCTTCGGCAATCAGGAGCTGTGCGTCCGCATCCTCAAGCATAAAAGCCAGGCGCTCTTTAGGATATGTAGGGTCAAGAGGCTGGTATGCGGCCCCCGCCTTTAAGATTCCCAGGGAGGCGAGAACCATATACTCACATCTGGGAATCAGCACGGACACTGTCTGTTCCCTGCCAATGCCCAGTCCCGCTATATATGCGGCCAGGCGGTCGGTAATCTCATCCGTCTGGGCATAGGTATAGGTTCTGTCCAGGTAAACAACGGCAGCGTCTCCCGGCCTGCTTCCGGCCTGCTCCCGGAACAGATCCACAACCGTCTTCGTCCTGTCAAAAGGAACCTCCTGCCCGTGAAAGCTGTCCAGAAGCTGGACATCCGACCCTGAAACCAGGGAAATCCGGTTCAGGCTCCGGCAGGAAATCATACCCCGCAGTACCTGTACCAGCATCCCCAGCAATCCTTTGGCCGTCTTTTCACTGTATAAATCCCTGCGGTAGTCTAAAGAAATTTCATAACCGCCCTGTCCCTTCATCACCATCACGGAAATATTCGCCTGCACCTGTCCCGTTGAAAGAGGCTGCGCCGGATACCGTTTTCCGTCCAGGGACAGGCCTTTCAGCATTTCTCCCTGATAGACGAACAGAATATCCGAAGCAATACCGTAATCCCGCGCCAATTCTTCAAAGGAGATCACATCATGCTCCATGGTTTCATAAAAGTTCTTCTGGAATCCCTGTAAAAACTCATCCACCGACAGGCTTTCTTCCCAGGACTGGCATATGGGAAGCGTCCGCACGAACATTCCCACGGATTCCGACAGACCTGTACAATGCCTTCCGTTGTTGACCGTGCAGAACAGGCTTTTGTTTTCCCCTGTGTACTTTCCAAGGGCATAGGCAAAGGCTCCCAGAAACAGTGTGTTTTCCGAAATTCCCTTTTGTCTTACAAACTGCTCCACCACCAGGGCGGAAAGTTCTTCCCTAAGGGACATCCGCACGCTGCCGCTTCTGGCGCCGGGGGACTTCATCCTGTAATCCTTCAGCAGTGCCTCCCCCATTTCCCCGTCTTCCAGCTTAGACCTGAAGTATTCCCTGGCCGCCTGATATTCCGGCGAATCCTTTACCGTTTCCTCATAAACGGCAACATCCATCAAGGATATTTCCTCCGGCCCCGGCTCCTCACCTTTGTAAAAAAGAGAAATCTCTTCCAGGAATACGTTTACCGAAGTACCGTCAAATATCAAGTGGTGTACGTCAAAAAAGAAATATATGCGGTTTTTCCCGCTTCCGTCTACCATACGGTATAAGGCCATGCGGTATAAAGGCTCCTCCCCCATGGCAAAGGGACGGACAAAGCCTTTCTCCGCTCCGTTCATATCCCTGGCCGTACATTCTCTCACCGTTGCGTCCATATATGACGGACACAGCTCCATAAACGGTGTCCCTTCCTTTTGCACAATCCTGACGCCGAAAGCAGGGTGCATGGAAACCGCCTTTTTTACTGCCTCCCGGAACCTGGCCAGGTCAATGTGCTCCGGCAGTTCACAGCACATGGGAATATTATACATGGTGCATTCCGGTTCACTGATGCACTCCAGGTAAACCCCCATCTGGGAATCCGTAAGGGGCCATTCCTTCCGCTCTCCCGCATGCTCCCTGTTGTCAGCTTTTCCCGATCCGCCGATACTCTTCCCCGCATCCCTGTTATCCGGTTTCTCATCAGTTTCCGGGCCGGCCTCTTTGATCCCTTCTGCTTTTTTCTCCTGTAAAAGCGCGGCGATCTTCTCCGGCGTCCTGCCCTTTAATATCATCACCGGTGTAAGGGAGAAATCCGCAAGACATTCCACCAGCTTTAACACATTGATGGAATCCCCTCCCAATCGGAAAAAGTCATCCCCGATCCCGGTCTTCCCGCAGTGCAGGATCTCTTCAAAGGCTTCACAGATCCGCCCCTGTATCTCGTTCTCCGGCTCCCTGTACGCCCTTTTGTACTCCGAGATCCCCGGCGGAAGCAGCGCCGTCCTGTCCAGCTTCCCGTTTGCATTCTTCGGAAGCTCCTCCAGCCTTTTCAGGAAACGGGGGATCATGTAATCCGGCAGCGTTTCCTTAAGGCAGGCCAGGATATCCTCCGTGGAGGTTTCCCTTTCTGCCACATAAAATCCGCACAGGTAATTCTGGCCGTTTTCATCTTCAAAGGCTTTCACTACGGCATTTTTCACTCCCGGCGCCGCAGCCATGCGCATTTCGATCTCTCCCGTCTCCACGCGCTGTCCGTTTATTTTCACCATCCAGTCCCGGCGGTTTACATAGACATAATTTCCATCCGGCAGCTTTCTCCCGATATCCCCCGTGTGCAGCAGGATACGTCCGTCCCCCTGGGGCCGGAAAGCCTGTGCACTCTGTTCCTCCATGTTCAGATAACATTCGCCCAGGACTCCCAGGATACAGATCTCCCCGTCCTCACCGTCGGGAACCTCCCTTCCCTGTTCATCCAGCAGGAACATCTCCACCCCCCGGGCAGGTTTCCCGATGGGCGTGTTTTCCATGGGTTCCTCCACCAGAAAGGCCGAAACCATGGACGCCGACTCGCTGCTACCGTAGAAATTATACAGCGCATAGCCGTCGCCGCCCAGCATGGATACCCGCTCGCTTCCAGTCATTACCTTTTTCAGCGCCTTCCCACGATTCTGAAAATAACGCAGCATCTGGGGACTGATGAAGCCGCAGGTAATGTTCTTTTCCGCGTAATAGGCCTCCAGCAGACGCACATCCCTGCGAACCGCCTCGGATAGC
This sequence comes from uncultured Lachnospiraceae bacterium, assembly GCA_947643615.1. GTDB lineage: Bacteria > Bacillota > Clostridia > Lachnospirales > Lachnospiraceae > Acetatifactor. The sequence goes on along the minus strand of CANRWO010000070.1, from coordinate 9,840 downwards.
ATGTGGACACAGCCGCCGCTGCTTAAAATAGCATAGTACTCTATCACCAATACCACAAAGGACAACGGCGCCGCTGCCGCCAGCCGTTCCGTCCCATCAAGACCAAGGGTTTCCACATTCCGCATGGCGCCCTCGTAGAGACTTCCATGACTGTGGACAATGCCCTTGGGACGTCCGGTGGAACCCGATGTATATATGATCATGGCTCTGTCCCTGGCCGTCGCCGTATAGTCCGCCACCGGCTCATACTGCATGGTATCTTCCATCCATCCGGCATCGATGGTGCACACTGCTCCGCAGTCTTCCCGGATAAAAGCAATTCTCTCCGCCGGATATTCCGGGAGCAGCGGCACAAAAACCGCCCCTGCCATCATAATTCCGATTTCCGCCGCCACATACTCCATCCGTCTGTCCATGCACACTAAGACTGACCGCCCGGCCATATCCCCCATCTCCAAAAGCTTGGCCGCAACCTGGCCGCTCCGGCGGGCAAGCTCCCCATAGGTTGTGCTCCTTGCCCCTTCCAGGTCAACAATTGCCGCCTTGTCCGGCTGTTCCTCCACAATCTTTTTAAACCCGTCCAAAAAATTCATCCCTGTTTCCTCCATTAAAGTTTCACTTGCAAATAGACGCTTGTTCTGTTGAACACCTGATAAGTGAACATCTAATAAGACAAAAACAGTTTACCAGAAAACCTTCCTGTTTTTTCTGTTTGGGTATACATTGCATCTTTTTCAGCACAAATAGTTTATTTAAAAACAGGGGGGCAATTGACAGTTAATTGACAGAAATAAGATAATTAGAAACAAACGCCGTATACGACGTTTGCTTTGCCGGACTCCTGAGTGTTATTGTAATGGCGCTGTGTATCTGTCGGATCATTGACGCAATCCGGAAAAAGGAGAAAGAAAGCGGACGTCATGGCTGCTGACGCAGATAATCCTTTATATCTCCCGCAAACTGGTTTCCGCAACGGGCCAGTTCGCCCAGGACGCGGTCAATTCCGGCTTCGGTCTGATGCCAGTTATCCCTTGTGATATTGTAGCAGCATACAGGGCAGACTCTGATCTCTGTATCAGGAAACGCCATCTGATACAGCATAAGGCATCTTCGGGCATGAAATGCCTTGCAGACAATGATTGCGCTTTTTATCTCAATCCCTCTTTGTTCAATGAGTTTTCGTGAATAGAACGCATTGTCACGGGTGTGCCCTGACTGGTCTTCACCGACGATTGCCGAAGCAGGCACACCGTTTTTTAACAGTACATCCGTAAAGAACTCACAGTCAGATTTATAATCTCCGTCATAAATATCCGCCTTTGACCGCACACCCGGCCACTTGTCACGCTTTATGCTTACGCCGCCGGACGGAATCACCCATTTTGCATAGCCTTCCCGGTACAACCCGGCGGCATACTCCGGCGGCATCGGATGGGACCCGCCTGGCAGAAAAACGGCGTCGGCCTTTTGGGGATCATCGGAGACAAATATATAGTTTGAGATATCTTTGATAATACGGTTCAACAAAGTTCATCTCCTATTCTTATTGTCATTTCCATAGCTTCCGTCCAGCTTTTGAAACTCACCATATCCCGTAAAATGCAGGCCGCATTTCATTATAAGGAGCCGGAACCAGGCGGTGTTACACATCAAAGTCTCTCGCAGAATAAGGAAATAGCGCCTACTTCACCACAATATTCACGATCTTGCCTTTGACATATATCTCCTTCACAACCGTCTTGCCGTCTATGGCCGCTTTGACTGTCTCAATCTCCTTTGCCTTGGCGATGGCGGAATCATTGTCCTCGTCCACGGCCAGTTCCACCTTGCCCCTGACTTTGCCGTTCACCTGTACGCCGATGACAACGGTATCCTCCTTCACCGCCTCCTCGTCGTACACCGGCCATGGCTCAAAGGCGATGGTATCCTGATGGCCCATGATCTGCCAGAGCTCCTCCCCTGCGTGAGGGCAGATACAGGAGAACATCTTGACGAAGCCTTCCGCGTATTCCACAGGGCATTTCCCTGCCTTGTACGCCGCGTTCATGAAGATCATCATCTGGCTGATGGCGGTGTTAAAACCAAGCTGTTCGAAATCATTGGTGACCTTTTTAACGGTCTGGTGGTAAACCTTTTTCAGCGTTTCGTCCCGGTCGGTAGTAAGGTTGTCCCCGTTGGTATAGTATGCCCACACACGGTTGATAAACCTCCTGGCGCCCTCCACTCCCTGCTGGCTCCAGGGTTTTGATACCTCCAGGGGGCCCATGAACATCTCGTAAAGACGCAGGGTGTCTGCGCCGAAATCCCGGACAATGTCACTGGGATTTACCACATACTCGGGATACCTCTTCCCCATCTTAATACCGTTTGCCCCAAGGATCATCCCCTGGTGCACCAGCTTCTGGAAGGGTTCCTTCACAGGGGACAGTCCCTTATCATAGAGGTAACGGTTCCAGATCCTGGAATACATCAGGTGTCCCACGGCGTGCTCCGGCCCGCCGATATACAGATCCACGGGCAGCCAGTGCTTCAGCAGCTCCTGATTGGCAAATTCCTCCTGGTTGTCGGGATCGATATAACGCATATAATACCAGCTGGACCCGGCGCTTCCGGGCATGGTGGAGGTCTCCCTGGCGCCCTTTACGCCGTTTTTGTCATATGCTTTCCATTCCTGGGCATTTTCCAGGGGCGCCTTGCCGTTTTTGCCCTTGTAGTCCTCCAGTTCCGGCAGGATCAGGGGCAGCTCCTCGTCGGGCAGCACATAGATCTCACCGTTTTCTTTGTGGACCACAGGAACCGGCTCGCCCCAGTAGCGCTGCCTCGCAAAAATCCACTCCCGGAAATGATAGTTCACAGTCTTACGTGCAACGCCCTGCTTCACCAGCTTATCGGTGATGGCTTCCTTGGCTTCTTCCACGGTCATTCCATTAAATTCTTCGGAATTCATCAGCTTACAGCCTTTGCCAAGGTACTCTCCCTTTTCAAAAGCCTTCTCGCTCACATCCCCGCCGTCGATGACCTGGACCATGGGAATGTTGTGGGCAACGGCGTATTCAAAGTCACGCTGGTCATGGGAAGGAACCGCCATTACCGCGCCGGTTCCGTAGTTGGCAAGCACGAAATCGCCGATGTAGAGAGGGACTTCCTTTCCGTTCACCGGGTTCACCCCATAAAGGCCCTTCAACACACAGCCGGACTTGGTTTTATTCAGCTCCGTGCGGTCCATATCGTTTTTCTTCAGGGTCTCGTCAATATAGGCCTGAACCTCTTCCTTATTTTCCACCCGGGGCATGATGTCCTTCACGATCTGTCCGTCCGGCGCAAGCACCATGAAGGTAATGCCGTAAATGGTTTCGATACAGGTGGTATAGATGGAAAAGCTGCCGCCGCCCACGATCTGGAAATCCACTTCCACACCTTCCGACCTGCCGATCCAGTGTCTCTGGATATCCTTGGTGGACTCGGGCCAGTCGATCTCCTCCAGTCCCTCCAGGAGTTTTTCCGCAAAGGCCGGCTGGTTGATGACCCATTGCTTCATGTTCTTGCGTACCACAGGATAGCCGCCCCGCTCGGATTTGCCGTCAATGACCTCATCATTGGACAGCACGGTTCCCAGCTCCTCGCACCAGTTTACGGGCATATCGATATACTTGGCATAACCGTCCAGATAGAGCTGCTTAAAGATCCACTGGGTCCACTTATAGAAGGACGGATCGCTGGTGGCAATCATTTTCGACCAGTCATAGTCAAACCCCAGCTCTTTTAACTGGTTGGAAAAGGTCTCGATATTTTCCTGTGTAAAGCCGTTGGGATGGTTGCCCGTACTCACCGCATACTGCTCCGCAGGCAACCCAAAGGAATCATATCCCATGGGATGCAATACGTTGTAACCCTGCATACGTTTCATTCGCGACATAATGTCCGTGGCGGTATAGCCTTCCGGATGCCCGGCATGAAGTCCCACACCGGAAGGATAGGGGAACATGTCCAGGGCATAATACTTGGGTTTGCCAAAATCCCACACGTCAGTCTTAAAGGTCTCGTGCTCGGCCCAATAGGCCTGCCATTTTTTTTCAATCTCTCTGGGATTGTACACTTTTTCCATAATTTCCTCCATGTCGAAGCATTTTCGTAGGCACTCGGGCCGAATGCCGGATTCGTGAAGCAGCGCCTGCACAAGTCCTTGAATGAAAGATAATACCGGGCAAAAGAAAATCCTTCCGCCTCAAATATATAATATAAAAGAGACGAAAGGATCTTAAATCCACCGCGGTACCACTCTCATTCAGGAAATTTCCTGCACTCGGATTCTGTAACGGGAATTACCCGCCGAAGGCTACCTGCCATTGCTTCCCGGCCTGCTGTCTCATTGTGCCGGCGGGATAACTTTCAGCCAAATAACCGCACATGAAACCACTTACCGGAAGACACCATTTCACCTTCGGAGCTCAAGGATGAGTTCAAAGCTTTCCGGGCCGTCTCCCACCAACCGACGGCTCTCTGCACCGGAGTACACTCCTACTGCTTCCTGTCACTGCCTTTGCCATATCTAAAGGTATTGTACCTTCTGGACCGGAAATTGTCAAACAGAAAAATTCGAATGCCAGGTGGTGGTGGCTTTGAACAGATCCCCGTCCACCTCCAGGGAAAGCTCCCCGCCCTGAAGCTCCATAAAGCTTTTCACAATGGCAAGGCCAAGGCCCGACCCCTCGGTATTCCGGGAGGCGTCCCCCCTGACAAATCGCTCCGTCAGCTCCGCAGTATCCACCGTGATCTCCTGGGCGGAAATGTTCTTCATGGTAATGATCACCGTATCGTCAATGCGGAAACCGTTGACATAGACCCTTGTGCCGGGCATCGCATATTTGGCAACATTACCCAGAAGGTTCTCATAGATCCGGTAAGTCTTCTGGCTGTCCAGGGGCAGGATGATCTTCTCGTCCGTAAGATTTATGCGCACATCCAGGCCGGAAGCCGCCAGTTTATCCGTCATCTCGAAAGCCACCTGTTTTACCAGGTTCATAATATCCACATCCATGATGTTCAGCGTTATCGTCTGGGAATTGGCCTTGCTGACCTCAAACAGATCTTCAATCAAAACCTTAAGGCGCAGGGACTTCCTCTCCAGTGTATCCAGATAATCCCTTCTCTGCTCCCCTGTGATATTCTCATCCTTCAGCAGATTAATATATGTGATGATGGCCGTCAGGGGCGTCTTCAGGTCATGGGACACATTGGTGATCAGTTCCGCCTTCATCCGCTGGCTCTTCGTCTCCTCCTCCACAGCATTTCTGAAGCCGTTCTGGATACGGATAAACTGCGGCTTAAAAGGCTCAAACACTCCCAGGTCCTCCGTGATTGCCACGTTTAAATTTCCCGCCGCGATCTCATTGATGGCATGGAGCAGTATCCCGTATTTTTTCTGCAGGTCACTGACATATTTTCTCAATATCACATACAGAAGGATGGAATAAGCCACGGTGAGGGGAAATCCGGTAACCCAGAAACAGCTGACCACAAACAGGATCACACCGTTTAGCAGCACGATCTTCAGTATTATATTATGGGCGTTTTTGGTCACGTCAAAATGGCTGACGGCATCATAGGTAGCCACGATTTTACTCTTGATAAAAGGGAATATCCTGTAAAAAATGCATTTCTGCTTTATATATTCCTTTAATCCAAGCTCCCTTGCCGCCCTGGCGCAGATGCCCAGGTACCATCCGCCGAAAAAGAATGCGGTCAGGCAGACTATATTGATCAGGGTTTTCATTGCAAATATAAATTCAGACGCATAGGCGTTGAAAGAATTGTTTAAAAAATTCTCCATATTGCCGCTTGCCGTATAGACCGCCAGATCAAAAATCATTTCCCCGCAGCCGAAAAAGATTACCATTCCCGCTGTCAGCAAAAACTCCAACGGCAGCCTGCAGATTTTTACATCCTTCCAGGGTTTCTCTTCACCTGACAGCGGCAGGAAAAGACCGGCACACAGGGCAAGGGTAAGAAGCATTAACAGAAAAACTCCCATATGGGCGTCGCGGTAAGATGCTGCGGCGGTTCTTCCGTTATATATGAAAACAGGATACTCCTGGACACTGCCGGGCATGGCTGACCAGTACAGTTCACTCCTCGCCGTTCCGTCGTTCCAGTCACTCTCCGGAATGCGGAATGTCACGGTGCAATTGACCGGACCGCTCAATGAACAGTAATTCTGCAGTGCATCGATACCGAATATTCCCAGATTATTATCCGGGGAATTTGAGCGGACAGCCTCGTTGGCAAATTTCCTGATCTGTGCCGCGTTTCGCCCGGCCACATCATCTTCCACGTTCACGCCGCCATGTTCGTTAAAGGTAAATGCCACCTGAAAATACTGCTGATCCACTCCTCTGTTCAGGTCTTCCTCAGACATATTTGTCAGATAATATCCGGATAAATTATCCCGGATCACATAATCATATGTGCTGTTTAAACTGCTGAATTGACTTTCAAGCTCCCCAAAAGAGCTTTCTACGTCCCCTACACTGTTCCGCAGCTGATAGAAAGACATTTCATTGTCAGAAGCTTCTTCCACCATTTCATATCTTTCTGAAAAAGTCTCGCTGTCCTCGTCCCATGCATCAGAATCGAGCATCCATTCATACCCCTCTTTAGGCTGCAGAAAGAGCTCCCGATAGCTTTTCGGCTGGTCTGCCTGGGCATTATATAAATCCTTGTACAGCATGTAGCAGGAACGATAAAGCCATGATATATTGTCCCGGTTTTCCAGAGGGTTATATTCGTATTCTGACGCTTTGTCGCGGAAGAATCCGTACATACAAAACATGAGTACTGCCAGGGGGACGCTGACCAGAATCCCCCGCCGGATCCAGGAACCCTTTTTTCTGCCCCCGGTTCTTCCCTCCCTTTTGTCCCACGCATCCCTTGTCGGCTCTTCTGCCGTCTTCTCCCCGGTCATCTCTTCTGCAAGGCTCTTTTTCGCCTTACCGACAGTTTGATTCTTGTCTTTTCCGGAAGTTTCATCCGTATTCTCCCAGCCCGCTTCGGCAGGCATACATTCAATGTTAGGATCTATCCTGTTTTTCATACCGGCAACCATAACCTTTCACAAAAGCATCACTGCTTATCAATCTTATAACCCACGCCCCAGACCACCTTTAAATATTTGGGATTCTTGGGGTCGATCTCAATCTTTTCCCTGATATTCCTCACATGCACCATTATGGTATCTGTATTTACCGCTTTCTCATTCCAGATGCGCTCATAGATCTCCTCCGCGGAAAAGACTCTGCCCGGATTCTTGATCAGAAGCTGTACGATCTTGAATTCCATGGGTGTCAGCCTCACCGGTTCCCCGTCCACAGACACCTCCACCGTATCTTCGTTCAGCTCCAGGCCGCCTATTGTGTATATATGCTCCTTATCCCCGGACTCATTCACTGCGCTGAGATACTTGGAGTACCTGCGCAGATGGGAATTCACCCTTGCCAACAGCTCCAGAGGCGTAAAGGGTTTCGTCACATAATCGTCCGCCCCCATATTCAACCCCATGATCTTATCTACTTCTTCCGACTTCGCGGACAACATGATTACGGGGAATTCATAGTTCATAGAACGGAGCTTCATCAACATGGTAACTCCGTCCATCACGGGCATCATAATATCTACAATTGCAAGATGCAGCTCCTGCTGCTGAATCACCTTCAAGCCCTCTGCGCCGTTGGCTGCCTGGAAAACCTCATATCCCTGATTGCGCAGGTAGATTTCCACACCTTCCCTGATTTCTTTGTCATCCTCAACAATTAAAATACGGTATTTACCTTCCATGCCTTTTCTTTTCCTTCTGCTTCATTGATAACACTATTATAATAGCGGGACGCCTGTAAAGCAACCGCTTCTTCCCTGTAAGCCAGGGCCGACTGTCCTGCATTTTCCTCCATACGCTTCCGGGCCGGCGCAGATTTCAGGAAAGAACACAGTTCTTTGGCAAATTGTTCCGTATTTTCCTCCGTCAGAATGCCATTCCACCCGCTTTTCACAATATCCTTCACGCCGGAAGCCTCCACCGCGATCACCGGCGTCTTTCCTGCAAAGGCTTCCAGGATCACGATTCCCTGGGTTTCCGTCCTGGAGGCGAAGAGAAATGCATCCGCCGCGGCAAAATAGGGTGGGATTTCCCGGTTGGGGATCTTACCGGTAAAGCAGATTTCTTCCGACAACCCCAGGCGGGCCGCTGTCTGCTCGTATCTTTCCCTGTCAGGACCGTCCCCGATCATCAACATGCGGAAGGGTTTTTTCCAGCGCTCCCGGAACAATGCCAGACTTTGCAGCAGGAAGTCTACATTCTTTTCCTGAGCCATCCGGGACACGGTGATGAGCAGCGGCATATCCTGTGCCTGGTAGTCTTCCCTGATCCTGAAAGCCTCTTCTTCCCGCACCAGGAAATTCGCTTCTTCGATTCCGGTGGGCAGAATACCGATCCTCTCCGGATATACCTTGCAAGTTTCCGCCAGATAATCCTTTATTCCCTGTGTGGGAGCAAAGACAAAGCTGCAATGCTTCAGAAAGGCACGCAGGTAGAGAGGCGTCAGCTTTTCGATCAGCCTGGACTTCGTATAACATTCCACATACTGCTCATATCTGGTATGATAAGTAAAGGTAAGGGGCACGTGATATTTTTTTGACAGATATACCGCAGTCCTGCCGATGAGCATGGGATGATGCACATGGATGATATCAAAGTCGTGGTTTTTAAATTCTTCCTCAATCCGTCGGTCAAAAGGATTGGGCAGCACCACTCCTCCGATGAATTTCTTCATACAGGTGGCATAGCGGAATACATTTTCCTCCTCTTCCTGTTCCTCATAGGTGGGAGCGAACACTGTTACCTGATGCCCCAGTCCCTCCAGGCCGTTCTTCAGCCTTTCAATGGAAATGGGCACTCCCCCCATAAACGGTTTATAATTGTTTGTCATCAATGCTATTTTCATTTTCCGTTCCTCCTATCTGCTGTATAACGCCTCATCCGGTGTACTTTGGGGCATCCTGTTTCATCCTGTTTACACTTTTCCAAGCAACTCAAAGATCTGATCCCCCATAAGGTATCCGGCGCCCACAAAGACCAGGTTCCACAGGAATATCCCGCAGGTGGAAGCAGCCACATACTTTACCGGGTTCATGCGGATCACTCCTGCCGGGATTGATACGATCGTCCGGATCATGGGAATCAGCTTCCCTACAAAAACACCCATGCCGCCCTTTGAACGGATCCATTCCAGATTTTTCTCCAACGGCTCCTTTTGCTTGGGAAAACGCTTTGTATAAGCCTTCAGGAAAACCTCTCCGCCTTTCCTGCCCAACCCGTACAGCAGCATGCTTCCCAGAAGACCTGCCGCAACGGTGATCACCATGACCCAGAAGAAGCTGATATTCCCTTTAGCCGCCATAATCCCCGACAATGGCATAATGATTCCCGCCGGAAAGCCGGGCAGATTCATATACTCCAGAAGCACGATCACAAAGATTGCCACTGCTCCGTATTTTGTAAAGTAAAGGGTTAATGTAGAAATGTCCATATCCGTTCCTCCTCATCTCTCCAGAGCATTCCTGAAATATCTTTCTTCCGGCCTGCACGGGCCAATGGAAATACGGTATCTGTCTCCTCAGGAAACTCCTCTTGTTTGGTTTGATAAAATCATAGACCTTAAAAATAAATGCCTGCGTCAGAAAAACCAAAAGAAATTCTAAAGAAATCTTGTAATCTTCTTTAGATTGTGTTCCAGAATCGAGTAGGAGGCGGTGATTAACCGCCGTCCTCTCACACCACCGTGCGTACCG
>CANRWO010000069.1 GCA_947643615.1 uncultured Lachnospiraceae bacterium | reverse complement strand
TTTTCAGTATACTATCATATCCTGTGGATTGCAAGGCCTGCCCTTAACATATGGTCCTGTGATCCTGGCTGCCTAAAATAAAACTATCCGTTTATTCCCTGCGCTTCCTGTGTTCAGGGTACTCATGGTTGCGGCAGATGACATCACCCATGTCACCATCCTCACAGGTCATAGTGTTGCAGATTATATGAGAAGGAAGCGGGAGTCACGGAATTTGTATGGCGTGAATGCCATTGTACAAGACAAGCAGTAAATGTGTTTATCCCGGGCCGCTTCTGTCAATACTTTTTATAGGTCAAAATTATTTATATCATAAAATTTTATTATATTATAAAAAGAGAAATGATAAGAATGGAATGATAAGAACGGGGTGGCTGGTATGGAATCAATTTGGCAGAAAACGGTGGAAATAGCGGAGAGAAAAAGTGCGGAAGGGCACATGGAGCGGGAGATTGTGGTGATCGGTGCAGGAATGACGGGGATCTTGACGGCCTATCATTTGCAGCGTATGGGAAAGCAGGTGGCAGTATTGGAGGCAGGAAGGATTGCCGGAGGGCAGACCGGGCGGACTACAGCCAAGATTACCTGCCAGCACGGCCTCCTTTATCACCGTCTGATTGGCGATATCGGTTTCGAGCAGGCCAGGCTTTATGCCAGGGCAAATCAGGAGGCCATTGACTTTTATCAGGGCATGGTGGAGGAGCATGGGATAGAGTGTGACTTCCGGCGGCTGCCCTCTTATCTCTATTCCAGAAGGGATGCAGAGCTGTTGAAACAGGAGGCAGAGGCTGCAGCAGCGCTGGGGATTCCTGGGGAGATGGCAGAGGTAAGGGAGCTGCCCTTTCCTGTGGAAGGAGCTGTCCGCTTTGAGGACCAGGCGCAGTTCCACCCGCTGAAATTTATCCGTGCCATAGCGGAAGAACTGGAGATTTATGAAAACACCCCAGTGAAAAAGGTGCGCGGGAATACTGTCTGTTTTGACGCCGGGGAGGTGTCGGCGCAAAAGGTGATTTTTGCCACCCATTTTCCGATCATCAATTTTCCGGGACTGTATTTTGCCAGACAGCATCAGGAGCGCAGCTATGTGTTGGCGCTGTCTGGCTGCGGCAGTTTAGAGGGAATGTATTATGGTGTGGATTCAGACGGGCTGTCCTTTCGGAGTGTGGGAGATTTGCTTCTCCTGGGAGGAAACTCCCATAGAACCGGGAGAAGCGTACCGGGCGGCGCTTATGCCGGATTGGAGGAGACAGCGCGCAGGTATTTCAGGGACTGCCGGGTGGTGGGCCGCTGGTCGGCACAGGACTGTATGCCCCATGACGGTATTCCCTTCGTGGGAAGGTATTCCTGTCTGATGAGAAATCAGAATTCGGCGGAGAACAGGGACTGTGCCGGGGATGGGGGATGGGGCGGGGAGGTTTCCGGGCATCAGAGGGAAAGCGTTTCAGGAGGCCGGGAGTGGTATCTGGCAACCGGTTACAAAAAGTGGGGTATGACCTCGGCCATGGCTGCATCACGGCTCCTGGCGGACCTGGCGTCTGGAAGGGAAAATGAGTATGAGAAGGTGTTCACGCCTCAGAGATGCCATTTGAAAGCGGCGGCAGGAAATTTTGCCGCAGATATGGCGGAGAGCGCCAAAGGATTGGCCAAGGGATGGCTCTTCCCCTGGAAGAGGAGGAAGGGAACGGAGGAGAGGAGCTGGACAAGATGCTCTCATCTGGGTTGCCGTTTGGAGTGGAACCCGGACGAGGACAGCTGGGATTGTCCCTGCCACGGCTCGCGGTATGACAGGGATGGCAATCGGTTGGACGAGCCGGCGAAATGCGGCCTGAGACGGCAGTAAATGGCAGGACTTTTAAAACAGAGATATAAAAATAGCCACTTCAGGTCTGCTGTGTGATTTCCATCTGTCTCTGCAATCTTGTTTTCAGGTTATTCAGGAATCTTTCATTTCCCAGAACGGTGAGCATGGGACCGAAGGACATAACTTCTATTAGAAGCTCTGTTTCCATGCTCTGATTATAGTAGATGAGGCATTCGTATGTGTCCTCATCTATTTTGGTTGTGTTTTTTTCGTAGTTTGCAAAGTGCAGCATTGCACGTTCCAGGGCATTGCGCTTGTTGATGATACGCAGTCGAAGGGGTTCTTTGTAGTAGGAACGCCGGATTGCCGCATCCAAATAATGGGAGGGTTCCGTATCGGAGGAAGGGGGAAGAACCTTTTCCGTCAGTTGAACGCTTTGAATGCGGGATATGTTCAGGATTTCCAGCTTCATCCTGATATCGGTCTGTGACTTTCGGAATGTATTGCAGGCGGACATGTCCGTACCTGCATGGAGACTGTCCCGGGAGCGCGGCTTCTTGTCCCGGGAGGAAGGCTTCAGGGCGAGAAGGCGGAATTTGTCATTTTTCACCGAATACTCCAGGCGGGCGGGAAGATAATGGTGATGCACACGGTTTCCCGCCGGCGAGGTATAGTCGATATCCACGAACCGGTTTTCCTTTTGTGCCCGGAGCAGGGTGCGGAAGCAGCTTCGGTATTTTTCATCCTCATAAGGATCGCCGTCGGAGAAGCGGTCAAAATAATAGAACTGTTCCGGCCTCCAGAGGGGAGTGACTCCGTCCAGCATCTGATTCAGGGTGTCAGACTGCCCGTCGTCCAGGAATAACTCCATGCGGGGATCTGACAGAAGCGCTTTCAGATAAGCTTTTTCCAGGCCGGAAACCGGTGTGACAAAGTGGGAGAAAAGCCTGGAACGGTACAGGTTACCATCCTTTTCAAATAAATTCCACGTGCCCTCCTCCAGCTTGGGTATAATGGAGAGGAGGCTTTCTTCAAAGCCTTCGCCGCAGATCCGGCTGCGGATGTCCTGTATGGTCAGAGCGTCCTGGCTGCAAAGCAAATGCCTTAACACCTGATAATAGCAGCTGTATATTTCCGAAAATAATTCCATGGGGTCTCCTGTATCGTCTGGCTGCGCCTTTTTGCGTGATGCCTGAGCCGGTTTACGGCTAATATCTCGCAGAATGTATTTTGAAATATGTTCGAAGCTATGTTCGTGTCAATATTATAACATACTATGGGAGTCAGAGTGAAATATAAAATTTCCTGTAGAAAGGAAAAAGCAGAAGAAAGAGGTTAAAAGTATTTGACAGCACAGCGTTTATACACTATACTGAACATTGTTCATATTGAGGTGATTTGTGATGAATACAGTTGTGACATCAAGAGAAGATATTTTGAAAACCAGCCGGGAATTGATCCGGCAGCAGGGATGGTCTGCAATCAATATCCGTTCTGTCGCGTCGGCCTGTGGGGTATCAGTAGGCTCTATCTATTATTATTTTGATTCCAAAGCCGCGCTGGCCAGTGCTACGGTGGAAAGTGTCTGGAGCGAGATTTTTCATCGTCCCCAGGACAGGGATGTGTTTCAGGACATTCAGGCATGCATTACATGGATGTACAGCCGGATGGAATACGGCTGCAAACAGTATCCCGGATTTTTTACGCTGCACTCCCTGAGTTTCGTGCGGGAGGATAAGGCGGACGGGAAACGGAGAATGCAGCAGGCCTGGCAGCATATATTGGATGAGCTGTGTTCCGTATTAAAGCGGGATGCCAGGGTTCGGGCAGATGCCTTCACAGAGCAGTTTACGGTGGAAGGTTTTGCGGATGTCCTGTTTTCCCTGATGCTGTCTGCTTTGCTGCGGCAGGATTATGATTCCACTGCGGCATTGGAGATTGTACGCAGGACGCTCTATTAAATGCCCTGGAGTCCCCATATTTTTTTAGTCAAAATTGAACAATGTTCATATAAAGCATAAAGGAGGACAAATTATGCAGGCAATTGTAGAAACCTTATTTGATGCTGTCTATCTGATTTCTGTCATTACCATCGGGATTATGATGATCCGGGGCAGCAAAGGAAACCGTCAGTTCTGGCTGTTCGGGTGGATGGCGGTAGTGTTGGGGGCGGGTGATTCGTTCCATCTGTTTCCCCGGGCCCTTGCCCTGTGCACTACAGGGTTGGAGAATTATACCGTTCCACTGGGAATTGGAAAGTGGATCACTTCGGTCACAATGACGATATTTTATGTGCTGCTCTATTATGTGTGGAGGCAGAGGTACCGGATCAGTGGCCGGGGCGGTCTTACCGCCGTCGTGTTTGTTCTGGCCGGCGTGCGGATTGCGCTGTGCATGATGCCCCAGAACCGTTGGCTCAGCGCCGAAGCGCCTCTCTCCTGGGGGATTTACCGCAATATTCCCTTTGCACTGCTGGGACTTGTGGTGATCGTGCTGTTCTATCGCAGCGCCAGGGAACAGGGGGATAAGGCATTTTCACGAATGTGGCTGACCATCGTGCTGAGCTTTGGCTTCTACATTCCGGTGGTGCTCTGGGCGGATGCCATTCCAATGATCGGAATGCTGATGATTCCCAAGACATGTGCCTATGTGTGGACGGTACTCATGGGATATTTTGCCATGAAACAGGAATGCAGGTAAAGGAGGAAGGATTGTGAAAATTATGAAACGTTACATGAATACGGCTCTGCTGTACGCCATATTTGCGATGGCCGGCGGTGTGTTTTACCGGGAATTTACCAAATTCAACCAGTTTACGGAGAAAACCACACTGTCTGTAGTACATACCCACTATTTTCTGTTGGGCATGGTGCTTTTCCTCTTGCTGCTTCTGTTGGAAAAGAACTTTTCCTTCTCCGGAGCGAAAACGGGGCGGATACTGGCTGTCTATCATATCGGCCTGAACCTGACTGCTGTGATGTTCCTTGTGCGGGGAGTGACCCAGGTGCTGGCGCCTGCGCTTTCTTCTGCCATGAATGCGGCAATCTCTGGGATAGCCGGAATCGGGCATATCCTGCTGGGGGTCAGCCTGGTGCTTTTGCTGGTGCAGATCAGGCGCAGCGTATAGGCCCGATAGGCGGCTGAACTGCTTTTCAGATGCCGGGGTAAATGAGTCCCTGGCATTATCAATGGGGCATCTGCTATTTATCAATCATGAGATCAGAGTATTTGGCTCTTATTTTTCTGAATATGAGGATAGGATTGAAAGAATTAAGAAAATGATTCAGGAACTTAGATGATTAAAACATATGTGAGGGTATTGAGATGAATAGTCCTGAGAATATTGAATTTTTAAATTTTCTTGTGAAGAGATTCAAAATAGAAAGAGATAAGTTTGACAGATCTGGTGTATATGCATATACACAGCGTTTGTTTGCCTATCATTCAAATAAGATTGAAGGAAGCATACTTACCATTATGAATTAAAATCTGGGGTATTTGAGGATCGTGCCAATGGATATGCTATTGGCGATTATAAGCATCGTCCTAATATGATTGGTATGTATCAAACTATAAGACCTGAGAATGTGATACGAGAAATGAATTTTCTTATGGATTGGTATATTAATCAGGAAGTAGATATTTCTGTATTGGCAGAATTTCATGCAAGATATGAGAGCATTCATCCCTTCCAGGATGGGAATGTAACAAAGAGACACCAGCAGAAAGCGGCGTAACAGCGGCAAACCGCTTTGTACATAAAATTTACTAGAGAAAAGCCAAAAGAGCATTTACGTACAATTTTGTAAATGCTCTTTTAATTCTACTTATTGTCCCAATATTGACAAATATGTCCCAAGGTGTTATAACTAAAGCATAGAGAAAAATGAGAGGGAGAGTGCGTATCATGAAGAAAAAAAATGTGATAAGCTTAATAAAATATTATACGGAAAAGAATGATGCGGGCTTTCGGAATGAAGCTTATGAAATCGCTAAAGGATTTGATGCTTCTGGAGATTATCAGCTTTCAGAGTATATTATGTCCTTGTTGTCCAATGTGAATACGTTTGTACCGCAGATGTCGGAGAATGCTTCTCCCTTTTTTGAAAAAATTGGTGGGAAGGAAGATATGCTATTACTTCCGGATGTAATTACCAGTGATCTATTGGGCGTAGTAAATGCAATTGAACATCATATTGGAATTAATAAGTTTTTGTTTCAGGGGGCACCAGGAACAGGGAAAACGGAGGCAGTTAAGCAACTTGCACGAATATTGAATAGAGAAGTTTTTATGGTGGATTTTTCAGCAGTGATTGATAGTAAGCTGGGACAGACACAAAAGAATTTATCTATGTTGTTCAAGGAAATAAATAGTTTCGTTCAACCGAATAAGGTAATAGTTATGTTTGATGAAATCGATGCCTTGGCTTTAGACCGAACGAATCAGAATGACCTGCGGGAAATGGGACGGGCAACTTCTGCTATGTTGAAGGGATTTGACCGGATGAATGAAAATGTAGTTTTAGTTGCTACAACTAATCTGTATAAGTATTTTGATAAAGCGCTAATCAGAAGATTTGATTCAGTCATTGATTTTGATAGATATACCAGGGAAGATCTTCTTTCGATTGCAGAGAAGATGTTAGATCAATATCTTGATAAATTAAAACTGGCTAATAGAGATATCCGTTTGTTCCGTAAAATAATGAAACTAATGCCACAGATACCGTATCCTGGGGAATTAAAAAATATGATTAAAACGTCTGTTGCATTTAGCAATCCATGCGATGGCATGGACTATTTTAGAAGACTTTACTATGCAGTTTGTAATGAAAAACCGGAAGATTTAAAAAAACTTCAGAGCCAGAAATTCACAGTTAGAGAAATAGAAATTCTGGTTGGAAGATCAAAAAGCAGTGTTGCAAGAGATTTGAAAGAAGGTGTAATGAATGAATAACATTTTACAGTTAAAAGGAAGATTTGAACAAAGATCTAATAGCTCCAAACCGAGATCTCCGAAACTTCCGAAGGGAAAAAGTGTGTCTTCGTTACATCTTATTGAATTATCTGAGCAATTGAAAAGAATTTTGCAATACTGGAAAACAAATACAGATATTAGCGGAGCCTTGGTTAGCGTACACTATACACATATTGTTGCAAAGAGTAATAGATTGAAGATTTTGTTGTCTGAGAATAGTAAATCTCCTGCGGAATCTATTAGAGGAGTTAAGTTTATCTGGGAGCCAGACGAGGATGGCAAAGAGATACAAAAACATGTATTTACCCATTATGTTTCGCTTAAAGCGGTTGAAAAAGCAATCGAAGTTTTGAGTGAAACAATATCTATTATTGAAAAATATTTTAATGGTATTATTACTAGCGAGGAAACGGAAAAAATCGCAGGGACACCGGCGGATAGATTTAGTGAATTTTCTAAATCTAATTTTTTAAATGCTGTGGTGGATGGATTTTACGTTGAAAGCTTTGATATTGATCGAGCTGCAGAAGAGATAACAGAGGAATCTATTATAACAATTTATCAGACCGGGATTGAAACGAAGAAATTGTTGTCAAAGTTTGGAATTCATATCGTAGATGAACGTATTATTGATGGCACTACATTAAGACTTAATCCAGATGAAGCAAAACTGCTATATAATCGTGCTTCGTATCTGATTGCGATGAGTGTCACTGATTTTTCCCAGCTTACGAGGGACGAGGTGTTGGAGGACAAGGCGGAGATCAGTAATGAAGAAAGCCTGATACCCCATCCGACCAACGAACCTGTAATAGGAGTTATTGATACACAATTTAATGAAAAGGTGTATTTTCATGAGTGGGTGGAATATAGAAATTTACTTGATCCGAATATTCCATTGACTGCAAAAGATTATGAGCATGGGACAGAAGTAAGTTATATCATTGTAGATGGTCCCCAAGGTAATCCGGCACTTGATGATGGGTGTGGCAGATTCCGAGTACGTCATTTTGGTGTTGCAACACATAGAGGTTTCAGTTCATTTACTGTGTTAAAAATGATACGAAACATTGTTGCCTTAAACAGGGATATTAAAGTATGGAATTTATCATTGGGTTCCAAACTCGAAATCAAGCCTAATTTTATTTCTCCAGAGGCAGCAGAACTTGACCGTATACAAAGTGAGTATGATGTTATTTTTGTTGTTGCAGGGACAAATATTCCGGATGGTGAAACAAAAAAGGATATGAAAATTGGATCGCCAGCAGATTCACTGAATTCTCTGGTAGTCAATGCTGTAGACTTCAGAGGACAATCAGCATCTTATTCCAGAGTTGGCCCTGTATTATCTTTTTTTCATAAGCCTGATATCAGTTATTATGGCGGAGACGGTTCCAACTATAAGGACAAAATGGTTGTATGCCGTGATGATATGGGGGCTGCATATGTAAGCGGAACATCTTTCGCAGCGCCGTGGATTTCAAGAAAACTGGCATATTTAATTCACATTATGGGACTGAGCAGAGAAGTTGCGAAAGCGTTATTGATTGATGCTGCCGCGGGATGGAATAGGAAAGATGATGTTTCACATAGTATCGGTTATGGTGTTGTCCCAAAGCACATTAATAATATTATGAAATCATCTAATGATGAGATACGTTTTGTTTTGACTGGCGCATCAGAGGAATATGAGACATATACATATAACCTGCCAGTACCGATTGTAGATAATGCACATCCATTTTATGCAAGAGCAACGTTAGTATATTTTCCACAGTGTGATCGTAATCAGGGGGTTGATTATACAAGTACCGAAATGGATATACATTTTGGCAGAGTTGTTGTCGAAAACAGACAAGCTAAAATAAAATCAATAGATAATAACCAGCAATCGGAAGATAAGCTGATTACACTTTATGAAGAAGATGCAAGAAAAATGTATCGGAAATGGGATAATATCAAGCATATTAGTGAAGAGATTAAAGAAAGAAGAATTCCAAGGAAAGCATATGATTCCGGTCTTTGGGGGCTTAAGATAAATACGAAAGAACGTTTGCAGAGAAGAAAAGAACCACTTCAATTTGGAGTAGTTGTAACATTGAAGGAAATGAATGGTGTAAATCGTATTGACGATTTTATCAAAATGTGTATGGCGCGTGGCTGGCTGGTTAATCAATTGGACATTGCGAGTCAGTTGGATGTATATGCGAAGGCAGAAGAAGATATAGTATTTGAGCAATAATGGAGAAAAGCGCATATGGAAATAGAAGGTAGTTATTTGAGCGCAAGGGTGATAAACGATATGGATATTCATGGTCACAGTAAATTTCCCCGTTTCCTTCTGTGGGGCGCAGGTCAGCCAAGAGGCTCCGGTACTCTCCGTAAGACTTTATTTCAAGTCATGGATGTTTTGATTAAAACCAAACTACAGGATGTCCCTGTTTATGGATAAGAAACGCGCCCAAGGTAAGTCTTATTATGTCTATATGACAGCCGGTGCCAATAAGTTTTTACCGATTACTATGGGAGAGTAAAAGCATATCTTGCTTCTCTTCCTGTATGAGCAGGAAAACTTCGGGAAAAGCGGCTGCAGCGAAGGCATTGCAGAGTCCTATATGACTTGTCGCAAACCCGTAAGCCATGTATGGTTTTGCGCAATAAAGAAGTGCAGAAATGAGTGAAATTATGAAACAGAACAACAGAAAAAATGTTTTTGTAGAAGGAATCCAGGGAATGGGGAAATCCACTCTGGTAAATCGTTTAGCTGCCGCTATACCGGAATTTCATGTCTGCAGGGAGGGCGATCATTCGCCGGTGGATCTGGCATGGTGCACATGGATGACACAAGAGGAATATGAAACGATCCTGAAACGCTATGGTGTAATCCGGGATGAAATTATGAAAAATACCGTCAGCGAACAGGGGCACTTTGTTATTTCTTATACCAGGATTCTTACCGATATTCCGAATTTCCATAAGGAACTGGAAAAATACGAAGTACATAATGGAAGAAAGACGCTGCAGGAGCTGAAAGAGCTTGTTCTTACAAGATACAGGAGCTTTTCTGAGACCGGCTATTTGTTTGAGTGTTCTTTTTTCCAGAATATCATGGAAGACCTGATCCTGTATCACATGCTGGACGATGATGAGATAGTGGATTTTTACCATGAATTATATGATGCTGTCAATAAAGATGAATTTCTGCTGCTATATTTGTACAGTGACAGGCTGGAGGAAACAATAGAGGCCATTAAAAAGGAACGCTGTGATGACAGGGGAAAGGAGCTGTGGTACCCCATGATGCTGGAGTATTTGACTCACTCGCCCTATGGGGAGAGACATGGGTACGGCTCCTTTGAAGATATGATTGCTCATTTCAGGCACAGGCAGAAGCTGGAAATGCGCATTATCAGGGAAGTGGTCGGTGGCAGGGCGGTAGTGCTTCCGTCCAGGGAATGGAAAATGGAGGACATTATACCGCTGGTACGTGTCAACGGTAAATGGGAGGGATGAGGTATCTATGGCAATTATCGGAATTGATCTGGGAACAACCAACAGTCTGGCCTGCGTCTATCGGGACGGAAGGCCAGAGTTGATTCCCAACGAGTTGGGGGATTACAGGACAAGCAGTGCAGTGAGCGTACTGGAGGACGGTTCGGTCCTGGTCGGTGCGGCGGCGAGGGAGAGGCTGATTTCCCATCCGGAATCTACAGCCGCATCTTTTAAGATATGGATGGGAACGGAAAAGAGGCTGAATCTTGGCACGCGGCAGTTTAAGCCGGAAGAATTATCTGCCCTGGTGCTCCGCCAGCTGATGGAGGACGCACGTCGGTATCTGGAGGAGCCTGTGGAAGAGGCGGTCATCAGTGTTCCTGCTTACTTCAATGACGATCAGCGCTGTGCCACGAAGCTTGCGGCTCAGATGGCAGGACTGACAGTGAAGAGGCTGATCAACGAACCATCTGCCGCGGCGCTCTACCATCGTTACAGCACCCAAGGCGGTGACAGCCGGATGATGATTGTGGACTTTGGCGGCGGTACTCTGGATGTGAGCATTGTGGAATGCTTTGAGAACATTATCGAGATCACGGCCATTGCCGGGGACAATCGGCTGGGTGGCAATGATATTGACCGTGCCATAGCGGATCATTTTTGCAAGGTTAACGGCCTTACAGAAGACCGGCTGGAACCGTCCCTGCGGGCAGTTCTCTACCGTCAGGCGGAAGCTGCGAAAATTGCGCTGTCCGGTATTTCTAAGACGGGGGATGTCCTGTCCGGTGGGCGGAAGGGGAATGTGCTGTCCGGTATTTCTAAGATGCGGGATGTCCTGTCCGGTGAGCGGAAAGAGAATGTCTTGCCTGATACTTCGGAGGTAAAGATTTCCCTTAGAAAGGATCACAGGCAGTATAGTCTGACACTTACGAATAAACTTCTGAGGGAATTGTGTGAACCGATTTTTTGCAGGGTGCGGGAGGTGATTGTCCGGGTTATGAAGGATCAGGAGAGGGGAAGCCTGATCCATGATGTGGTTCTGGTGGGCGGTTCTTCACGGCTTACTGTGTTTGGTGATTTCCTGGAGGAAATGTTTGGCAGACGACCCCATGTGGCAGCAGGCTCTGACGAGATTGTGGCTATGGGTGTGGGATTGTGCGCGGGCATTAAGGAGCGGGCGGAGGAATTGCAGGATTTGGTGATGACTGATGTCTGTCCATTTTCTTTGGGGGTTGCCACATTTAGTTATGCCGGGGACAGGACGCCTCATATGGCAGTTTTGATTCCTCGCAGCAGTATGCTGCCGGCCAGCCATCAGGAGCGCTTTTGTACCATGCACAACAACCAGAACAGACTGCGGTTTGAAATCTATCAGGGAGAAGGGTATTTTGCTTCGGAAAATCTGAAGCTGGGAGAACTGGAGGTTCAGGTTCCACCGGGACTGGCGGGGGAGCAGTCTGCTGTGGTCACTTTTACATATGATATTGACGGTATCCTTCATGTCAGTGCAAAAAGCAGCGGCGGTGATTATCAGGATACTCTGATTCTCAATTCCGGCCTGCATCTGAGTGGGGAGGATAGGGAGAAAGCGATGGAGCGCATACGGCAGATTCAGCTTGCGGCGCAGGGTTCCCAAAAGGAGCAGCTTCTGCTGGAACGGGGCCTGCGGCTTTATAAGCAGACATCGGGTCGGCAGCGGGAGATGGCAGCAGGGTTAATCGGTTATTGGAAGCAGGTGATGGATCAGGGAGACCTGATCGGCCGGGAGCGAGGCTATCTGTGGACCAAGGAGCGGTTGGACTGGTTGGAAACCCAGGTGGAGACCGATCCTTTGGCTGATGGTTTCTGGTATTGTGAACCCGAGGAAATGGAGGGCCAAGTCCCAAGCGGTGAAACGGAGGAAGAAACGGCCGAGGAAGAAAAGAAATGAATTTTCTCGGCAACGCCGACAGAGCGTATAATACACTACACTTTGCAAGCAAAGTCGTGTGCCAAGGGGTAAGTCCCTTTGGAAACCCCAGACAACAAAACAGGCTGAATATCTTGCACTTTCCCGGTGCTTGATACTCAGCCTTTATTTGTTGTCAGCAGCCTCGTTTCGTGGTCTGCGTGTAGTTCCTTGTAAACTGGCCTAAAGCATAGAATAAATAGATTGACAATCTAACGGTTGTTAGGTACAATATTATCTAACGACTGTTAGGTGAGGTGAAGATTGAAATTGAAAATTTTCAATCCCAAGTTTGTGACTGTGCGGCATCCACGAACTTGACATGCGCAAAAAGCCGCGCAGAAATGGGGTAAAAAATGAATGAAACAAAACAAAAAATATTAGATGTGGCATTAGATTTATTTTCTCAAAATGGATTTTCTGCGGTTTCAATCAGAGACATTTGTAAGGTAGTAGATATCAAGGAAAGTTCTGTTTACTATCATTTCAAAAATAAACAGGCGATACTGGATGAACTGTTGCAGCATTTTGAATCAATAGCAACTGGTTTAATGAGCCAATTAGAGCAGGCATTAACGATTACACAAAAAACTATTAAGGGAAATTTATTTGAACAAACTTGTGATTGCTTTTTTGAAAAGTATCTTATGGATGAGTATTGCAACAAAATTATGAGATTACTTTCGATTGAACGTTTAAGCAATAATGAAATACAAAAAATATATAATTACTGGATATTTGATAAACCATTAAATTTTCAAACAAAGGTATTTTCTCTGTTAATATCAATAAGAATTATCAAAACAGCAGACAGCAAATATCTAGCGGTAAAATTTTATGCACCGATTTATCTTTTTGCGCAGCGGTGGCTTTTTTGCGGAACATTGACAGATGAACATAAACAGTTTTTTCGGGGAAATGCGTATGAGCATATCAATAATTTTTTCAAGGAAATGGAGAGCACATAATATGGCGAATGTATTAGTCGTTGGTGCTAATCGAGGGATTGGTTATTATCTTGTAGAAAGATTACTGGAATTGGAAAATACAGTAACGGTATTGGATATTCAGATTCATGCGATTGAGATATTAAAAGAAAAATATCAAAAGACACTCTTGCCAATCATAGCAGACGCACAAAGTCTTTCTGGTATTGAAAATGGTGTGTTACAGGCAATCCAAAAATTTGGAGATATTGACATTGCAATACACAACGCCTGTCTATGTACTTTTGAAAGTGAGCGTGACACAGACTATGAAATCTATCAAAATGTAATGGACATAAATTATTTTGGGGCGTTGAGATTAACAAAATCAGTTCTTCCACATATGCGCAAAGCCAAAAAAGGACGTATTATATTTACAAGTTCGGGTGTAGGTGTTACTGGATTTGCAAACATTTCTCCGTATGCCGCTTCAAAAGGAGCAATAGAATCATTGGCTAAATGTCTGCAAATAGAAAATGAGGAATACGGGATTACCTTTCATTTGTTCCATCCGCCATTGACAGATACAAAATCAGCATCGGGAATTTCAGTTCCAAAAGAATTTATGGCAAAGGCAAAAGAAGTCGGATATGGACTGGCAAACCGTGTATGGTTAAAAAGATTTGTGATTTGCCACTCTGCAATCCAGACAGCGCAAATGAAGTTTTCTTACAGACATCCCCTTTTTATCGGGAAAATGATGACTAGAGCAGCCAAAAGAGCAATCCAATCAGAAAAAAGTCAGGGGCGCAATGAAAAGATATAAAATTGCAGCAATGCTTATTTTTATACATGGGTTTGTAGAAATATGTAAATTCAATATGAAACCGATAAGAGAATCATAACCCACAACCTATGGTTGAGTTTCTGTAGTTTTTCATAAACATGCTTATAATTGTTTTTCACTTGAATGTAGGCTATAATAAAATTGCGATTGCAATCGAAATTCAAATATGAAAAGTCAAATAAAAAATTACGGAGAAATAATATGATTAATTCAACTGATTTTGGAAAAAGAGTAAAAGAATTTCGCACAAGAAAGAATTACTCTCAAAAGGAGATTGCCCTTAGAATAGGCGTGTCCGAACAGGCTGTATCTAAGTGGGAGAACGGCGACTGCCTGCCCGACATTTACAATTTAAAACTGTTAGCACAAATGCTTCACATTTCCGTTGACACCTTATTGGATACCCAAATGCAGAATTCGGAGAAAATTGTGGAAACAATTAATGTTTGCGGTGCACGCTTTGATATAGTCGAGAAACCTGAGACCATACTTGCGGGGAAAATTATTTATGCAAAAGATTTCCATGATATTAGCAGCTTTAATTCCGCAGCGGTCGCTCTTGCGGCAGATAAAAATAAGCCATATTTCAGCACGCTGAAAGAATGCGTCCTGCCAATATATGACATAAACTTAAGCGTAAATTTCTGGCTTGACGAACAAAGCCGCGCATACGGCGCGGTAAGAGAAGTTATGACGGAAGACCAGCCCACAGGCACGGATATTTACAAAGTCCCAGCGTCATTATATATACGGGCGTACACGAATAAAGAGACTTCAAGAATTGTCTGCAAAGAACAATGTGAAGTATGGGAGCTTTTTGCATACATCAGAAATCATTTTATGCCGTCCTACAATTTTAAAATGGCTAAAAACGGAGCGCAGGAAATGGAGATGTTCGACACGTTCGCCCATAGCTCCGGTTACGCTTATATGCCTGTAGAAAGAGGTGTGTGAGGGGTAAAGGGAAAGTTTTTCTTATTCAGTTTTTATTGTTTAAATCATTCCCACAACCTTATCCAAGAGTTTTGCAGAATCACGCTTTACCTCCCTTGTAGCGTGTGCATAGACATTCATGGTGGTGCTTACGGCGGAATGTCCTAAAAGCTCCTGCACATCTTTTGGCTGTGTCCCGTTTGATAACAGGTTTGTCGTGTAAGTATGGCTAAGCTCGTGGAAGCGGAAAATGAGGCCATCCTCGTGGAAGTGGAAAACAGAACATGATATAATCCCTTCAAGGGCCTATGGTTTGCGCCATAGCCCTTTTTGTATAAAGGAGGATGTTATCATAGCACGAAAAGGCAGAAAGTATCCTGAATCTCCCTATTATGCGTTACGATATCGGCAATAGATTCAGTGGAAAACGGTTTGACCGTCCGGCATTTCAAAAGATGCTTCAAGACATACAGAAGAGTAATATGGACTGCATTGTTGCAAAAGATATTTCTTGTTTAGGACGGGACTATATTACTGTGAACTATTACCTTGAAATGTTTTTCCTCGCGAAAGTGTCCGATTCGTATCTATCTACGATTAGTTTGACACCATCGAAGGCATAACCAACAAAGATAAATCGGTATATATTCATTCCAGGACACGTATACCGGTTCAATGAGCAGGCATCTATTGAAACAAAAAGAAAGTTGAGGTCATTTTAGACATGAAAATACAGCACGGAGAATTTATTGGGCCAAGAGCCACATTCGTTTATCAGAAATCCAATGAGCATCCCAACCAACTTGTTCCCGATCCGGTGGCCACTGTTATTGTTCGGAAGATTTTTGAAATGGCGGCAATGGGCACTGGTGTTACAGGTATTGTTCGATATTTAAATGAGCGAGGGTTCTCAACTCCGATCCAATACGCCAAGGCTCACGGCTTGGACGGCAACTTTGACAATGGCAACGGCAGTTGGAACAGCAAGTTCAAGAGTACACGAGCCAAATTGTTGATCTTACAGAGCGCAAGGCAGCGGCTTGGATCAACGCAATGGAGCACTATGAGAAGTATGTGCAGGGAGAAATCAGCAAGGAAGAATTTCGCACAGTACAAGACGTTGCAAACCAAGTAAAAGAAGTTTTTATTCAGGCAACAGAATGCAAAGCTACCTATGAAAAGCAATACGCCAGGTTCCGAAAGCTTCTTTCTTGCAGCAGTAAAAATATTCCGCTCAGCGAAATTGTGGACTGTATTGATAAGGTTGCAGTAGATTATTGTGGTAAAATTGTGGTAAAATGGAGTATAGGCGACAGCTTATCTTAATATACTACAAAATATTTTACATAACAAGACCGAAAGCTGCGTCTGTAAATAAGATTAACCCTTTTAATGGCGACTGTCCTTGAAATTTGGGATGTGTTGAAAAATCAGTAGATTTATATAGAGATTGGGAGTGAACAGATGTTTAACATTTTAGATACAATCACAGCGGGTCTTTCTGCTCTTAATACACCAATAGGATTCGTTGGATCGCTAATAACAATTTTTGACCACTTTAAAAACAAAAACAGCAGCCATATTAAAGAAACACTGGATGCTATTCGGGAAAAATCGAGCGTGGCATATGCACGGTACTTCGAATACAGAAAATACCGGCAGGAGGATTTAGGCATTCCCCTTGAAGGAGATATTCTGGGATATTGGGAAACATGTTTGCAGCGCAATGTGTTGCCTAGTGCAAGCGATATGGTTACCTCCCATATTGCAAGCAAAGAAGAGGCCGAAATCATCATTTCCTATTTAATGGAGCAGTGGATGACCATTCCAGATTTTTCAGCGTGGATACACGATATTTTGATACAGAACCATCTGGAAATAGCCTCTGAGATGCTGTCTGATTTGCCACAAATATTGGAAGCGGCATCTCAGATAAAAGCGCGACTAGACAGCCAAGGAATCAATCATATTGCGACGATGATTACTCCCTGCCATGTCACAGATGCAAGGATTTCCTGCAACGATTTGACTATTAAAAACTTCTTTACCGTTGACAATAATTTTCATACCATGCTTCAAGTCATCAGTGCAGATGCAGATGTCCCACACAAAGAGGCCGCACAGGCAATAGAGGAACTCATTCAAAGCAGCGCCTCTGTTATAATTGCAGGAAACGGAGGCCAGGGAAAAACCAGCCTGATGATGCGTGCAGCGGTGCAGAATGCTTCTTCGGGATACCTGACGGTCTGGTTGTCACTGTCAAATAAAGAAACTATAACAGAACAAATGGCAGATCAATTCTTTAATTGCCTGATTGAACTTACACCTGTAGGACAAAGTGTGTTGCTATGCATTGATAACCCCTTTGAGGGTAGAGAATCTTTTGCAAGTTTACAATCCAGGTGGCCTCATAATCGCAAAATACATCTGCTTATGGCAGAACGGGAAAACAGGCTTACACTGCTTGCTGATCCGGATCAGGATTTATTGCTGCACTGGTTTGAAAATGCAGAGCTTGTTGTCCTGCAAGGCATCAACCAGACCAAGAAGTACCGTTTAAAAGATTATACGCCTCGCTATTTTTCAGAGAGTGTGGAAAGAAGAAAATCCATACTGAAAAAGAGCACTTCTTACCTGGTAAAAGATGGGGCAATAAGTGAGACAGATCAATTATCTGTGATAAATAAAACATTATGCAGGTATGGGAAGCCGTATGTCAGTTTGGTGGAATTGATCTACCACACTTTGTTTGAGTTGAAAAAAATTACGTCTAAACCAGGAAGCATCAAATTAGATTGGGAAGAATGGGGTGATCTAATTGAGCGCGAGTTTGGCAAAATAGATACCGACATCCAACTATATGGTGCAATTGCGGCTATGAAAGTGTTCCATACACCATTGTCACTTTCGCTGTTCTGTAAACGCTTTGAAGGATTATACGTGCGCAAATTGAGAACGCGTTTGTGTGAGCGGTTTGTACCGTGGCATGTGGAACCGGTAGTTTACCAGGAGAGAAACGAGACGTTGCAACCCAAACATGATGTCATTGCGGAGTTGTTTTTCCTATTTAATAAAAGCAAAGTCACCATTAATTCCGTAATATTAGATTTGTTGGATTTTATGGATGAAAATGAAATCGAAACATTTTTAACAAATACCATAAATAAAAATGAAATACGAAAGGGCCAGAAGCCCCCAATCGGCGAGATTGATTACTGGGGTTATTTGGATTGTATTTATACCCGAATGCAAGAAGGGAGTCTAAATCTTTCACATGTTGGAAAAACATATTTATGTTTAGGCTTTTTGTGGGCAAGGTATCAAAAGGGTCTCTCCGAAAGCAGTTCTACAATCAATACTGTTTTAGACAATCTTGCTCCTGAATTAGAAAAAGATTTATTGATAATAAAACTTTATACAGAATGGGGAATATGGTTGTCCGAAATGAAAAACAATCCCCCTGCGGAAGAGAAATTCCTCATCGTGATAAAAACTAACCCATCTGATATTCATTGCCGCACGGAGTTAGGACGGCTGCTCTCAAGGCAAAAAGGACGAGAAGCGGAAGCGGAGAAATTTTTGAGGGAAA
>CANRWO010000068.1 GCA_947643615.1 uncultured Lachnospiraceae bacterium | reverse complement strand
AAGAGGGATTTTTCCTTCTTCCCTTTATTTTTGCCAATGATAATTATACTCTAAGACGCTTCTTTACTTACCGTGGCTTTTGCGTTATACTGGGAAAAAGAACAATGCTGCAGGGCGGCGGAATGCGAGGATGCTATGGACATATTTGAAAAAATCGGGGATACCATTTCCGCGAAGGGAAAAGAGGCGGCTGACAAGGCGAAGGAAATAGCTGAGATAGCAAGCCTGAGAAGCCAGATTGCTACCTGTGAGGAGATTATTAAAAAGAATTATCTGGAGATTGGCAGGCTGTATTATGAACGGTACGGCGACATGGGAGAAGAGTATTTTGAAAAGCAGTGCAGGGCTGTCAGAAATGCCAGGAACGGCGCAGAACAGCTGCAGAAGAAGATTAACGAGATTAAGGGATTATGACTTTGAAGGAGAATACGGAGAGACAAAAGGGGCGGCGCAGTTTATGCGCCGCCATTTTCGTGTATCTTATTCGTCGTCTTCCCAGTCGTCATCATCATCATCATTGCCGCCGCCATCCGACCAGCCTCTTTGCTCCAGCTCCCAACGCTGTCCGTTGAGAACGGATTCCCAGTCGGGATTTGCAAAGAATGTGGCATCATGCTGGCAGCGTTCGGAAGTACGGTTGGGAGGGGATACCGTCTGTGTGCCGTCCGGGTTTTGTATGATAGTGGTGGATCCGTTGACCAGCGCAGGATCCTCTGCCAGGGGGAAGTTTGCTATCCCGTAGTTCTTAAAGGGGCATTCCGGACTGGCGGGGATACCGTAATATGCGCAGATATCACCCTCGTAATGTATGGTACAGGTGGTGGTAGGCTCCGTGCCCTCCGCAAAGAGCTCCGATTTCACGGATCCGTCGCACAGGCCGGGAACAGGCAACTGGCCGGACTGTGTGCAGATATCCATCTGTATAATGCCTTCCGCAGGCCTGGAGAAAGATTCCGGGGGAAGGTTCTCGTGGACGCGCTGCATGATGGCGCGCCAGAGTGTCTTTGCCACAGCGGATTCGTCATTTTTACTGGAAGTGCTCATGCCGATATTGTTGTCGTAGCCTACCCAGACGGAAGCGGTGTAGTAAGGAGTATAGCCGCAGAACCATACATCATGGTAATCGGTGGAAGTCCCCGTTTTGCCTGCGATGGCCATACTGGAGCTGAAATTGCACCGTGCCCCCGTGCCCCCGTTCTTTACCACATCCTCCATGGCATCGGTGAGCAGGAAAGCAGTGGTCTCTTTGATCACCTGCCTGGTGTTGGGGGTGGTGTTGTCCAGGATAACGTTGCCGTCGGCATCGGTGACCTTTGTGTATAGCTTAGGTTCTACGTAAGTTCCCATGTTAGCGATCGTGGCGTAACCCGCATTCAGCTCGTAGGGCGTGACGCCAATGGTAAGTCCTCCCAGGGCCAGGGACTGGTTGATATCGGACAAAATCCGGCCGTCACTGGTAACATAGCGATCCGTAAGTGTGGTAAAACCGAAATTCAACAGATAATCGTAACCCAGCTGGGGGGTAATCACGGTCAGGTTCTTTACGGCAATGATATTTAATGACTGCTTGGTGGCTTCCCTCAGAGACTGGATGCCGCGGTAATATCCGTGGTACCAGTTGCTCACCGGCTTTCCGTCATCATAATTAAAGGGGGCATCGTTGTACACGGTAGCCAGGGTCTTGCCTGCGCTGTCCAGGGCCGGGGCAAAGGATGCCAGCACTTTAAAAGTGGAACCGGGGGAACGCATGGCGGAAGTGGCCCTGTTCAGGGTACGCCTTCCTTCCTTAGTGCCGCGGCCTCCTACCAGTGCAGCCACATAGCCGGTCTCCTGGTCTTCAATGACAAATGCGGCCTGGGGCTGGGGTGTCATGGAGATGGTCTCATCATAATTTTCCCCGTCATCCGCGATTCCCAGCTCGTCCAACATGGCAGTGCGGTAAATGACTATGGCCTCATTGGCCGCATCCTGGGAGGGGAAGATCAGGTTGAACTTCTTGTCGCTGTTGGCTTTAAACCAGGTCATCATATTCTCTTTGCTGAAGTTGTGCGCCGTTCCCGAGGCATCCCGGATGGTGAGGGCGTAACTCAGATACCAGTTCGTATTGGGAGGGTAGTTGTCCGGGTTGGCAAATTCCTCATCCGCGATAGCCTGGATGGCGGGATCCATGGTAGAATAGATCCGCAGGCCCCCGGCGGTCATAAGGTGTTCCGTCATGCTTTCGCTGTAACCGGCTATGTTCACAAGGTCTTTCCGCACCTGCTCATATACCGCATCGGAGAAATAGGATCCGGCGGTGGCATTGCTGCTGAGCCGGTAGTCCGTGTCATACAGGCCTATCCGCTCATAGACGTCATCCGTGTCCGCAATGGCCTCGTCATATTCCGCCTGGGTTATAAATTCCAGCTCCAGCATGGAGTTAAGGCATTTCAGGCGGCGGCGCCGGTTATTGTCCGCATTGCTGATGGGATTGTACCTGGTGGGGTTCTGGGTGATGCTGGCTATGACGGCGCATTCCGACAGGGTAAGTTCGCTGCAGGATTTACCGAAATAACGCTGGGAAGCGGATTCCACGCCCAATGTGTTCTGGCCCAGATTGATGGCATTCATATACTCCAGCAGAATCTGATCCTTATCGTAGTACTTGCTGATTTCCAGCGCAAGGAACTGCTCCTGGAGCTTACGCTTGATCTTTTTGATATTGTTGTCGCCCTCCTGGGTCCACTCCGTGAAGACAGTGTTCTTCAACAGCTGCTGGGTGATGGTGCTGGCGCCCTCGGCCCTTTGGAAGCCGGATGTGATGAAAACCCAGCCGGCACGGACCATTCCTTTAAAGTCAATGCCGTTATGCTGGTAGAACCGCTCGTCCTCAAGGGCGATGAACGCTTGTCCCAAATGCTCCGGGATCATGTCCATCTCCACACGGATACGGTTGGAGTCGGTGCCCACATATTGGTCGATCTCATTGCCCACCCGGTCATACACGATGGTGGCCTGTCCGGAGGCTACGATATCGCTTAAACGAACGTCGGGCGTTGAGGATAAAATACCTTTAAAAGCGCCGATTCCCGCAGCGACGCCGCAGATACCCGCACCGATCATGGCAATGAGGACCAGCTCAAACAGGGACAGTATAAGCTTCCTTTCCCATTTTATTGTCTTGGAGTTCAGCGCCTTTTGCTTGGCGCGGACTCCTTTCCTTCCATAGTTCATTGAAATATTCCTTTCTGTATGAGAATATCATACGATATATTATAACAAATATTATTATGTAATTAAAGTTTTTTTTCCAGACTTAAGAATTGTTTCACATTTTGGACAAATTATGCTATCCTAAATCTGAAAAAGGGCATAAATATCCTGCGAATAATGAAAGGGATATATGGAAGTGCTCAGCCGTTTCTGTGCGGAAGGGAGATAACAGGTGATATGAATATGAAAAATACCGAGTCATACCGTGTGCTCCTGGAAGGGGGCGAGGGGGAATACGTGGAAAAGAAATCCCGCTTTATCGCCACTGTCCGCAAATGTGAGAGCGAGGAGGAAGCGGCAGCCTTTATTGACGGGATGAAAAAGAAATACTGGGATGCAAGGCACAACTGTTCCGCTTTCGTGATTGGGGCCAGGGCGGAGATCACCAGATGCAGCGACGACGGGGAGCCTGGAGGAACGGCAGGGAGGCCCATGCTGGAGGTGCTGCTGGGAGAGGGCATCCGAAATGTGGCCGTGGTGGTGACCCGGTATTTCGGAGGGGTGCTCCTGGGCACAGGGGGCCTGGTCAGGGCATATACACAGGCGGTTAAGGCCGGCCTCCAAAATTGCGTCACGGGAACAATGCGTTACGGCTGGGAAGTGGAGATCGGTACGGATTATAACGGCATTGGGAAAATACTGTATCTGCTGGGAAATGCAGGGATCGAACCTTTGGAGAGCAATTACACGGATGCGGTGCGGCTGCGGGTATTGGTGCCGGCAGATGCTGTGGACAGGCTTGAGAGGGAAATGACGGAAGCCACAAACGGAAAGGCAGGATTTGAGCGGAAAAGAGAACTATATTTCGTGGACAAAGAAGAAACGGACAAGTAGAGTAATGTTTTGGCATAAATGGGGAAGAACTGATAAATGGGTAAGAGCTGATATAATGGGGAAGAACTGATATATGGAAGTGCTGCTATATGAGAGAGTACTGCTATGGAAGGAGGCACACTATGGAACAACTGAGGGAACTGGAAGAATTACTGGAACTTCTTGACACAAAGCAGTATACCAGGCTGCGGCAGCATCTTTCCGAGCTGAATCATGCGGATGTGGCGGCATTGATGGAAGAGATGGAGGATGTCCCCACGCTGAAAACATTCCGTATCTTGCCCAAGGATATGGCTGCGGATGTCTTTTCCTATCTGGATGTGGATGTCCAGCAGTATCTGCTTAATTCTCTGTCGGACAGGGAGGCTGCGGGAATCATAGACAATCTGATGGCGGATGATATCGTGGATATGCTGGAGGAAATGCCGGCCAATGTGGTGAAAGGGATACTGGCCATTGCCAGTCCGGAGACCAGGCGGGATATCAACCACCTGTTACGTTATCCCGAGGACTCGGCGGGCAGCATCATGACTGTGGAGTATGTGGACCTGAAGGAAACCCTGACTGTGGACCAGGCCATTGCCAGGATCCGCAAGGTAGGGGTAGACAGCGAGACCATCAATATCTGTTATGTGCTGGACGAGCAGAGGAAACTGGTAGGCACGGTGGCTCTGCGGTATCTGCTGTTAAGCGATGGGGACGAGATCATCGGTGATATCATGCATGAGAATGTCATTTCCATCCACACCCTCACGGACCAGGAGGAAGCAGCGAAACAGTTTAAAAAATATGACTTTACGGCGATGCCTGTTGTGGATAACGAGAACCGGCTGGTGGGGATCATCACCGTGGACGATATTGTGGACATCATGGAAGAAGAGGCCACGGAGGATATGGAGAAAATGGCTGCTATCCTGCCCAGCGACAAGCCTTATATGAGAACCACGGTGGGAGAGACTTATAAGAAAAGGATCCCATGGCTGCTGCTTCTCATGGTTTCCGCTACTTTTACGGGGGCGATCATTGCTTCCTTTGAGGAGGCATTAAGTATATACGCTGCCCTGATCGCCTTTATCCCCATGCTGATGGACACAGGCGGAAACGCCGGGGGGCAGGCCAGTGTAACGGTGATCCGCGGACTCTCCCTGGGGGAGATTCAGTACAGGGATGCTTTTAAAGTGGTATGGAAGGAAATCAGGGTGGCCATATTGTGCGGACTGACTCTGGCGGCGGCGAACTTTGCCAAACTGATGTTATTTGACAGGGTGGGCATGGGGGTTGCCGCTGTGGTGTGCCTGACGCTGGTAGCCGCGGTACTGCTGGCTATGCTGGTGGGATGCCTTCTTCCTATCGGGGCCAAGAAGCTGGGGTTTGACCCTGCAGTCATGGCAAGTCCCTTTATCACCACTATTGTGGATGCGCTGTCGTTGATAGTGTATTTTAGGGTAGCAACTGTTATTTTGGGGATATGAGATTTATCCTGATTATTTTTTGCCGGATTACAGCCGATTATTTCCTTCATCCTAATCTCCTAATATATAAATTTTTGTTCTGTGTCATCCCGGTCATCTGCTCTGGCCGTATCTTATGCCAGGGCGGTTTCAAAAAGTGTATGTGCAGGGGAAAGGCAGGATGTAACAGTAGAGTGGCGGAAGAACAGTGCGGAAAGGCAGGGCAGGATGCGGAAATGCCCGAAAACCGGGAGGTGGTAGAAAAATACTACCTCCTTTTTCTTGGGAAAGTATTGAAACCGGGAGAGAGTTTATATTACTATGTTGGCATACCGGTATATGCTAGTATAATCCACCTAAATTATCCCTATGTTTCGCTGGTTTAAATTTCCACCTGACTGCGTTGGCTTCACTCAACGATGCCACCGCATCGCCTCGTTCAGCCGCCTTGCAGGTTGAAAATTTATCCTGTGCCAAACATATGGGCAA
This sequence comes from uncultured Lachnospiraceae bacterium, assembly GCA_947643615.1. Classification (GTDB taxonomy): domain Bacteria; phylum Bacillota; class Clostridia; order Lachnospirales; family Lachnospiraceae; genus Acetatifactor. The sequence goes on along the minus strand of CANRWO010000068.1, from coordinate 12,940 downwards.
TTAGGGTGGATTATACTAGGAAAGAGATTTGTATGGGACGTAAAAGGGGTATCAATGTATTTGGGCCTGTCTGCCATGGGAGGGTCCATTCGGGAAGGCATGAGTGTGTAAGGCGAAAAAGAACAATCTCGAAATAGAGATGGAAAGTGGAGGAGAGTGCATGAAAAGAATGATAATGACGCTGAAGAAGAAGGAAACCCTGAAGCTGTTGGGGATGCTGCTGGCCTTTGGAGGGTTTGTATGGTTTAACATGGTTTCTGTGGGAGGGATAAGCGGCTATGATAAATTTATGGATCAATCGACTTTGATGCTTATGATACTATTTACGGTTGCCGTGTTGTGGCTGAGCGGAGTGGGAAAGGATTTTCTCAACGGCCTTCAGCTGGCTTTTACAGAGCAAAAGAATTATTCGCGGATCAAGGTTCAAAGGGCATGTAATGCCATAAAATACACCAGAACCCTGATATTTATGGAAGCGGTTTTTATGATCTTTATCTGCCTGGTGGATATACTGTATCAGGTAGACTGTGCTGATATGAATACGTTATTTCCGTCTCTTGCCGTTACCATTTTGAGTGTGTTATATGCATTTATGGCGGCTGTATTTCTGACCATACTGAGCGCAAAGCTGGAAAATATGCTGGCATCCTACATGGAGGAGCCTCAGGCGGAGATTTCGGTGGATGAGGCACAGACACTTTACTTTAAGCTGAGGGCGCTGGGGTTGACGGACAGGGAAGCCGAGGTGGCGCGACTGGTGAGCTGCGATATGACCAACAGGGAGATTGCCCAGATGCTTTATATCTCCGAGGCTACGGTGAAAAAGCATATCACCCATATCCTGGAGAAGACGGCAATGGCCGACAGGGAGGAGCTGACAAAAAGGATACGAGTGTTATAAAAAGGTAATCGGTTTCATGAAAGTAGACGATATGGCAAAGAGGTTGAACCGTTGAGCAGGGGGAAATACAATGTGAAGATTCTCGGGAGGTAAATAATAAGTCCTGACAGTTATGATTGACAGAAGGCGCAGGAACTGCGCCTTCTGATTTGACTTAAAAGGAGAATACAGAAAGAAAAAGATTATACACCGATATAATTGAGATACTGCAGATATTTTTGCAGCATAATCTGTTTCCCACATTGCTCCATGTATTTATAGTCAGGACTGCCGTATTTATTGACAGGCAGTATGATCTTTTCTCGCGATATGCGTAAATCGTTAATCTCACGATTAAAATTGTATTTCTCAGTAAACCGGCAAATTATGGTAGCCAGAAATAAGTAGTGATAATGGTTAAAATCAGGATTATATAAACTTGTCACATGATCGCTGGCAACAAAGAAGTAAGGATGATAGTAGCAGGAGCCGACACTGCCGCTGTTAGCCAAAGTTAAACAATTTGAAAAAATACGTACCTTATCCTTATTTGCTATAAAATTATCTACACCATTGGACAATGCCGAAGAGGAAATATATGGCATGTTTCCGGGTAAGTGGTTATCTCTCTTAAGCCGTTTTCCTCTTTTGATTTGTGTAAATATATCTGTCAGGAAGAATTCATGCCATCCGTGAGCAGTAATGGATTTAACGGTGTTTTCTATTTGAAGTTTGTTTTTGATATAGGTACAGTATTTTTGCCTGAGTAACACTTCTCTTTCTCTTATATAATTTTCCATAAAAGCATAGTCGGGATAACCTTGTTTATTAACGGGAAGCATGATTTTTTCACGTTTAATCCCCTCTTGGTTGCCCATTTTTCCATAACAATATTTAGAACAGGTCTGTTTGATCAACCTGGAAATAAATAATCCGGAGTACCTGTTTAATTGCTCATTATAGAGCAAAAGGATAGACGAACCTGCACCGCCTCTACCGAGAAAATCAAATTCCTGGTAAAATGTACTGCCATCAACAGGACTGACAGTAATGCAATTGCCTTTGTCTAAATCTTCATTTTCTTGTGGGGTGCAGCACTTAATCACACCATTATTTGTATTTCCCGAAGCAATGAACGGAATTCGCCCGTACTTATATTGCTTTTCAGAGCGTGCCTTTGGCCGTTTAACGATAAATATGCTGCCGATAAACATTTCCTTCCATTCTCTGTCATTTAAGTTGAGCATCATTATTCTCCTTAAATAGATAATCACGTCCCTGCATTATCATAGAAAATTCAAATGTTAAATAATCCCCAATAGTCTTAATAAAATCCTCTTCGGAAGGAATTTCGTCATTAAAAAAATAGAAACTGTGCAACCATTCATCCGTTGCCTCAATGGTAGTTTGCACACAGAATTTCGTTTCTGCTTCCATTCTTCCGAACCAGACATCCAACAAATGTTGTTTCTTATCTTTTGCAGATTCTGTTTCGATGAGCCCAATATGAGGAGCGACCTTATAACCGTCATTTTCAAAATTTATAAATTTACAAACTTTATCTTCAGGATGTGGTTCGCCTGAAGTAAATATAGCTATGCAAGGCATTACACCGACACCATAAAAAGTATCTTTGTTTAGTGTGATTACTCCTTCCAAAGTGTGATGTTTTAAAATACTTTCTTTTATTATTTGTTCTTCCTTTGTTTTGCCAGTCATAGAAGACTGGGGAACAATAACAATACATCTTGCTCCTTCGACAAGAGAATTAAGCAGGTGCTCCACAAAGGATAATTCATATAGATCAGGGTTTTGTTTTGAACCCTGTGAATAAGGTGGGTTCATCATGCCAACAGAAGACTGTTTCAATTGCAGCTTGTTCGCTTCCTGTTTAAAAAAATCATCGTTAATCAAATTGCTTTTTCCGTCTCCACGCAAAATCATGTTTGTTGTTGCTATGGCAAACATGTTTGGGCGCATCTCAATGCCATGCAGCTGTTTTTGCCGAATGCTCTTTTTTTGTGCATCATTTGTAGCCTTTTCCAGCATATTGTACATAGCAGCAATCAGAAATCCGGCTGTACCGCAGCACGGGTCGAAAACAATGTCGTCAGGTTGTAAATCTGCTAAATCACAGAATAATTGTGTAATATGCTTTGGGGTGAGGATAATTCCAAGTGTCTGGCCATCCCCTCCTGAGTAACTCATAAATTCGCCATAGAATCTACCTATGTAATCTTCGGCACTGTTTATGTAGCGAATAGATTTGTAAATTTTTGCATCTAAATATTTTGCAAAATATTTAAGAGGGGTTTCATTCAATTTTGGTTCGACTTCATTTAATTTTACCGTATCTTTTATGAAGGCAAATTGATTTAATATTTTGTCCTTTTTGACATCCGGAGAAACATTCGCCCTTTGCAGGTTTGCGTTAATGGCATCATAGATTTTTTGCCCGTCTGTTTTAACGATGTCGCCTGTAAGGTCTTCAACGGAAAAATTTTTATATTCGCTTTCACGGAGTGCGAGAAGGATACCTGAAACAATGAGTGGCTTTTCTGTATCAAGCAAGTTACCATAATTTCTCAAGTCCTCATGTAAGGTGCTTGCGTCTTTAAGCAGTTCGGCAGTTTCCTTTTCATAATCGGTATTTTCTTTGAGTATTTCTCGAATATAATATTCATCAATATTGTCTTCGTTGAAAGTGATAAAGGATTCCACTGCGGGGAGTTCGCGATAGTACTCAGTTTCGTCTATGTAAATGGGAGTAATTTTGTGTCTCTTTTCATCACCGGAAATGCCAAAAGCAATTATTTTCTTGTATGAGGTATTATTGGCAAGATGTTTACCATAAAAAACAGCGCCATTTACGGCATAATCGGTAACAGCAAGTATTTCACTGCTGATGTTGCCTTTCTGATCGAGTTTGATATGCCTTGATAAATCTGCCTTATCTTCGATGACAAGCAGATAATCCTTTACGACACCTATATATTCGGGGAATCCGACATTTCCCGTTCCCTTTTTGGAAGCTGATTTTAAAGCGGCATCAATTTCCACAATGGAGCTGCCTTGTGCATCAAGGCTGATATTTGCCTGTTTGAGTAAATCATACACCCAAAGATCTGTTTTTGCTTCTTTTTTTGCCATTGTCTGTACCCTCACCTCTTCCAGTGTTTATCGTACACCAGTTCCCTTTTTAGTTTATATCATAGTATACAGAGAATAATTTGTCAATAAGTAATCACTTTTAAGAATATGAAACATTCTAAAAAAGAAAAATCCAGCCAAAGAATCATGCCGCCGATCCTTTGGCTGAAATTCGTTCTATTTAAGCCAGGAAGTCAAACTGGCTCATATACAGCTCGTAATATGCCCCTTTCTGCGCCAGAAGCTCCTCATGGGTGCCGCGCTCCAGGATTCCGCCCTTATCGATATACATGATACAGTCCGCGCTCTGGATGGTGGAGAGGCGGTGGGCAATGATGAAGGAGGTACGGCCCTTCAGCAGCTCGTTCAGGCCCTTCTGCAGCAGGATCTCCGTTTCGGTGTCGATGCTGGAGGTGGCTTCGTCCAGGATCAGGATGGCGGGGTCGGCCAGAAGCGCCCTTGCGAAGGAAATCAGCTGACGCTGCCCTGCGGAAAGGCGGCTTCCGCGCTCGTTCACTTCCGTGTAATAGCCGTTTTCCATCTGGCTGATAAAATCATGGGCACAGACCGTTTTTGCGGCGGCGATGACCTGGTCGTCAGTGGCACTCCTGTTTCCATAACGAATGTTATCCATAATCGTGCCGGAAAAGATAAAGCTGTCCTGCATCATTACGCCCATCTGGCTCCTGAGGGAGTGGATGGTGACTTTGGAAATGTCCGTGCCGTCGATTAGCACCTGGCCGGAATCCACATTGTAGAAACGGCTGATCAGGTTGACGATGGTGGACTTCCCTGCGCCGGTGGGGCCAACGAACGCGTAAGTGTCGCCCTGCTTTGCAGTGAAGTTAATATGGTCCAGAATGGGGTGGCCTTCTTCGTAGCTGAAGCATACGTCTTTAAATTCCACCTGTCCTTTTATAGGGGGCATCTCAACAGCGTTTTCGGCATCTTTCACATTCACCGGCTCGTCAATGGTCTCAAAAATACGCTCCAGGTAGGAGATGGCAGTGAGCAGTGAATTGTAAAAGCTTGCAAGGGTATTGATGGGCGCCCAGAAACGGCTGATGTAGGCGGTAAAGGCAATCAGCACACCCACAGTCAGCGTGGCATCCGGGGCCAGGATCCAGCGGATCCCCAGCACATAGACAAAGGCGGTGGTGATGGCGGAAATAATGTCCACGCTGGGCCCCATGGTGAAATTCAGCATAACGGCATGCATCCATGCCTTCCGGTAATTGCCGCTCAAGCGGTTGAAGATTCCGTTATTTTCCTGCTCACGGACGAAAGATTGTGTGACCCGGATGCCGTTGATACTCTCGGCGATATAGGCGTTTAAATTGCTCTGCTTATTGGACTGGATCTGCCAGGCACGGCGCTGCCTTCTCTTGATAAAGACCACCACAACCGCCAGCAGCGGCAGGCCGCAGAGGCACACCAGCGTCAGCCTGGCATCACAGATCAGCATAAAGATAATGATGAAAAACAGGTTGCAGAGATCCGTGATGGTGTTGATGATACCGTTACTTAATAAATCACTGAGGCTGTTGACATAGTTTACCACACGCACCTGGATCTTACCGTGGGGCCTGTCGTCATAGTAAGAGAAAGGCAGCTTTTGCAGGTGGGAAAAGATATCGCTTCTTATGGAATGAATGATGCTCTGCCCCACAACACTCATGGTCTTGATCTTAAAACGCAGGCTGACTGCCGAATATAAGGCGATCAGCAGGGTCAGTATGCTGACCAGTATGACCCGGCCCATGTCCTTTGCGGGTATGTAGATATCCATAATACGCTGAAAAAAGATGGGGATCATCATGGTCAGGGCAGATGAGGAGAGCATTAGTATAATAACACCTGCCATCTTTTTCTTATAAGGGGAAATATAACCTGCCAGACGTTTTAACTGGCCATAATCAAAGCTGTCTTCCAGCACTTCGTCCATATCATATCTGTTTCGTGCCATTTTTTTCCTCATTTCTGCGCCGCTTCCTGCGCATATCTTGTTATCTCCGGTTCCCGGGTTGTCTGATTCGGTTTTGTTTCTGCTCCGATCCGGCTTGTTCCGGTTTCATTTTGCATGGATGCTGATGGATTCTGGGCTGTTTTGTGCGCTTATAAATATTGCAGCAATGTTTCCAGGCCTGCATCCGGACAAAGCTTCCGGCCTCAGCCGGATTTTCTGCGCGCGTTTTGTTCCTTCAGAAGGGCGTAAGGGATTTCGCCATATTGGTTATGGAATGCCTTGGCGTAATAACCGCCCCGGGCAACCAGCTCCTCATGGGTCCCCTGCTCGATAATATGCCCTCCGTCCATAACCAGGATCATATCCGCATCTTTTATAGAAGAGATACGGTAGGCGATGATGAATACAGTGCAGTTTTTCTGGATCTTGCCCAGCTGGGTCTGGATGTAGCTTTCCGTCTCCATATCCACGGCGGAGGTAGTGTCGTCCAGGATCAGGATGGAAGGGTCTTTTAACAAGGCCCGTGCCAGCGATATCCTCTGCTTCTGCCCGCCGGAGAGGCCCACGCCCCTTTCGCCTACAATTGTGTCGTAGCCTTCGGGCAGGGCGCTGATAAAGTGGTTGGCATCGGCCATGACGGCGGCATGCTTTACTTCTTCAAAGCTGCAGTCGGGTCTGCCGTAGGCAATGTTTCCCTCGATGGTATCGGAGAAGAGGAAGACGTCCTGCATGGCCATGCCGATGTTATCCCGGAGATTGTACAGGTCATGGCGGCGCACATTCTGGCCGTCTACCAGCACTTCTCCTGAGGTGGTGTCATAAAAGCGGCAGAGCAGGTTCATCAGTGTGGATTTGCCGGAGCCGGTGGAGCCGATAATGCCCACACGCTGCCCTGCCTTTACTTTGAAATCAATGTTTGTCACAATATCCTCGTTGTCCGCCCGGTAGGACACATTTTTAAATTCCACATCCCCATGGATCCTGGCTTTGATCCCCCCGGTGCGGGGAGTCCTGACCCTGGGTTCCTCGCTGTAGGTGGCGTAGATCTTTTCTACGGAGGTAATGAAATTCTGGATGTCGTTGACCCACCATCCCGCCATTCGCAGGGGGGTATTGAGCATCCACAGGTAGCCGTTGACCTTTACCAGGTCGCCCATGGTAATCTCATCCTGGATCACCATATACCCGCCGTAGAGCATGAGGATAATGGTCAGGGAGTAGGAGAGTATCTCAAATATGGGTACGTATTTCATCCACACTCTGGAACCCATGATTTGGGAATTCTTGAATTTGTCGTTCTCCTTCTCAAATTTTTCTATCTCGTAATCTTCCTGGGCAAATGCCTTGACTACCCGGTTACCGCTGATATTCTCCTGGACAAAGGCATTTAATGAAGAAAAGCAGTTCCGGTTCCTCTGGAATGCCGGTTTTACTTCCTTTGACTGCCTGTAGGTGGCGACTGCGGTGAAAGGCAGCACAACCAGCATACAGAGAGCCAGCTTGGTATTGACGGTGAATACCATCAAAAGCGCGAAGGCAAACAGCAGTATGTTCTGGTATACCGTATAAATAACGGCTGCTACAAAATGCCGGATGGCATCCATATCCCCGGTCTGCCGGCTCATCAGGTCCCCGGTTCTCCTTCTATTATAGAAGGCAAAGTCTTCTTCCAGCAGCTTACGGTATACCTTGCCGCGCATATCGTAGAGCAATCCCTGTGAAGCGGTCTCGAAGGTGACCTGGTAGGAGAAGCGCAGAATGCCTGTGAAAAGCGTCACTCCCAACAGACAGGCTACCAGCCTGGGCAGCAGGTCGTAATTGCCTGCCAGCACCACGTCATCCACAATAATGCCGGATATGTAGGGGTTGACAATGGACAGCCCGGCAATGCATGTGGTCAGGAACAGGCCCAGGCATAATCGGGCCCTGTACTTTTTCAGGAACGAGTAGAACCATTTTAACGGCGTCATATTTTACCTCATTTCTGCGCTGCTTTGTTGTGCAAAGCCTTACATGGCTTACGAGTTTGTGACAAGTCAGATATGACCCTGCAGCGCGCGGACACAAATCTCGTATTGGAAATTAATATTTTGCCTGTGCAAGGTTATTGTACTTTTTTAAGTACAAAAAGAAATGGAGTATCTTGTGCCCTTGATGTAGAATTTTGTTTGATACCGGCTCCTGAAAAAAACTCGCATTGTTACTGCGAGGCTGACAGCTCAAATAGGTATACGTTTTCATAGTTATTTTCATTTTGACGGATTGCTTCTACGACTCCACCCGTGCCTTTTTTGCCAATACAATTTTCCTGTCAAAATTGCAATAGACAAACTGCCACAAAACATGTTTACATTTCTGTACAAACAGTTATAATACAATGGTATGAGAGAAAATCTGAGGGAGGAAAACAGGGAAAGAGTAGTGAGAAACGGAGGAAATATCTCATTATGGAACGACATAAGAATGGCCAATATATTATGGAAGACATGAATCCCACTTTCCTTTTTACCTGGAAAGGCGTTCGAGACCGCACGATGGACAATTATCACTGTCATGACCACGGTGAGATCGCCTTTGTACTCTCGGGGATAGGAAAATATCGTATTGAAGATGAGGTTTACACGATCCAGGAGGGAGACCTGCTGATCTTCAACCCGGGAGTCAGGCATCAGGCGCTGGTCAACCCTGAGAGCGGCGGTCCTACCACAGAATTCTTTATAGGTTATTCCGACCTGCAGCTGCAGGGGCTTCCCGCAAATTGTATGCCCGTGCCGGAGGGGGAATATATGCTTCATACCGCGGGCGAGCTGCGGCAGAGGCTGTTTAAGATCTGTTCCTCCATGGAGGCGGAGAAGGCGGTCTGCAGGCAGGGGAAATATTTTATGCTGAAGGCTTATATGATCCAGCTGCTGCTCCTGGTCATCAGGGAACAGTGTGAACCCATGGAGAAGCCTCAGGGTTACGCTTTTGAATCCGCCAACCGCAAGTATGTGGTGGAGCAGATGCTGAATTATTTTGAAGATCACTATGATGAGAAGATATCTCTGGACCAGATTGCCGAGAATATGTACCTCAGCCCCTTTTACATTTCGAAGATCTTCAAAAGTGAGACAGGGGATACTCCCATCAGGCACTTGATCAATATCCGCCTGGAGAAAGCGAAGGCGCTGCTGGAGGAGGGCTGTGATGGCAGCATCCAGGAGGTGGCGGCCATGGTCGGCTATGATGACGCGTACCACTTCAGCAAGCTTTTTAAAAAACATTTTGGGGTTTCTCCCTCCCAGGTCCGGAAGCAGTCAGGTTCCCGTTCCGGTGAGAAATTTTAATTATAAGATAATTTATTATTTAGTGAGAAAATTTGTTTTCAAGAAAGGCAAAATCTGGTACAATAAGCCTATGTAATTATTGACCGGGGAACCCGGAATGGAGGTATATAAATTATGAGGTATTTTTTTGAATCCAAGGTAGAAAAGCAGGAAAAGGGATATACGATCCAGATCCCTTTTAATGTGTGGGAGGTATGCAAGCAGCGCGACATCATTCAGGGAGATGTGGTACTGGACAATAAGATCATTGAGTGTGAGCTGCACCCCAAGGAGAAGGGCAATTACGAGATTCACATTACGGATGAAGATGCGTTGAATGTGGAGCTTGGGGTTACGCATAAGATCCTGCTGCATGTAAACGGTTCCCTGATCCGTATGGACCAGAACAGCCCTTTCAGCTTTGACAAGCCTATCCGCCAGATTGACAGCGTGGAGGTCATCATCCAGCCAGAGGACGGACTCTGCGGGCAGGCCTGTGTGGCAATGTTGGCTGGCGTTACCATAGCGGAGGTTATGAGCGTTATGGACTGCCGGGAGTGGCAGGCAACCATGGGACGTATTATTTCCGCTTTGAATTATTATGGTATTGACCATAACGATATCATTGTCTACACCGAGGGGCGCGATGCCGTGCTGCCCAAGTGCTGCGTCATGATGGAGAGAATGGGGCGTTTCAGCCACTATCTGATCCACTTTGACGGAAAGTATTACGATTCCAACCTGGGCGTGCTGGAAGAGTACGATATGAGCAAGCTTCTTGGGTATCTGGAAATTAAGTGCTGATAAAGGCGGATATAACGGCCGGACAGCGCAATGTTCTGTAAGAGACTGGCAATAAATAAAATAGTAAGATAAGCCTGTGGGGAGCCGGAAGATTAACTTGCCGGCTCCCTATATTTTTTCATAACACTGCCTCATTACAGATATGCCCAGTGTGTTATTTTAAAATTCACTTCACATGGCTCGTGTCTATAGTAAATAAAACAGAACATTTTATAAAGGAAATATAAAATCTTGTTTTTGTGAACCAAATAAGAAAATGAGAGAAAACAGAAGAAAACAAGAGAAAATGAAAAATAAATAAATATATATAACTGTGAATAAGTTTGCCAAGTTTTACATATAAAACTAATATATGTCTTAGTAATTAGCACTCGATATGCGTGAGTGCTAATAAATTAGAAAATCAAGCAAGTTCAGGAGGTAAATATCATGAAGTTAGTGCCTTTAGGTGACAGAGTAGTATTAAAGCAGTTGGAAGCGGAGGAGACCACCAAATCCGGCATCGTCCTTCCCGGCCAGAACAAGGAGAAACCCCAGCAGGCAGAGGTTGTTGCGGTAGGCCCCGGCGGTGTGGTTGACGGCAAGGAAGTGAAGATGGAAGTAAAGGTTGGCGACAAAGTCATTTTCTCCAAATATTCAGGGACAAACGTAACGCTGGATAATGACGAGGAGCTGATCGTTGTAAAACAGAACGACATCTTGGCAATCATTGAGTAGTGCGGAATTAAATTTGCAGATGCGCAAGGGAGCATGCTCACAAAGCGCAGTCTGCAAATTTAATTCCATAGGACGAAAGTCCGCCATGAAATAAAGCGGACACAAAGTGGCCGATTTATGAATGGGCACTACGCAGACAGCAGGAAATGAAAGGAATTACGGCAGATGCGCAAGGGAGCATGCTCACAAAGCGCAGTCTGCAAATTTAATTCCATAGGACGAAAGTCCGCCATGAAATAAAGCGGACACAAAGTGGCCGATTTATGAATGGGCACTACGCAGACAGCAGGAAATGAAAGGAATTACGGCAGATGCGCAAGGGAGCGTGCTCACAAAGCGCAGTCTGCAAATTTAATTCCATCAAATATAATATTATATGGAGGCAATCATTATGGCAAAAGAGATTAAATACGGCGCTGAGGCCCGTGCAGCATTAGAGTCAGGCGTAAACCAGCTGGCAGATACCGTCAGGGTAACCCTTGGTCCCAAAGGAAGGAATGTAGTACTGGATAAGTCCTTTGGCGCTCCCCTGATCACCAACGACGGCGTTACCATTGCAAAGGAGATCGAGCTGGAGGATGCATTTGAGAATATGGGTGCACAGCTTGTCAAGGAAGTAGCTACCAAGACCAACGATGTGGCCGGTGACGGCACCACCACCGCAACCGTGCTGGCACAGGCAATGATCAATGCGGGCATGAAGAACCTGGCAGCAGGCGCCAACCCCATTATCTTGAGAAAGGGTATGAAGAAGGCTACTGACTGTGCAGTGGAATCCATCTCTAAGATGAGCCAGAAGGTAAACGGCAAGGAGCACATCGCAAGAGTTGCCGCTATCTCCGCAGGGGATGACGAAGTAGGGCAGCTGGTTGCAGACGCAATGGAGAAGGTCAGCGGGGACGGCGTTATCACCATCGAAGAGTCCAAGACCATGCAGACCGAGCTGGACCTGGTAGAAGGTATGCAGTTCGACAGAGGTTATATCTCCGCATATATGGCTACCGATATGGATAAAATGGAGGCAGTTCTCGACAATCCCTGCATCCTGATCACAGATAAGAAGATTTCCAACATCCAGGAGATCCTGCCCCTGCTGGAGCAGGTCGTTCAGTCCGGCGCGAAGCTGCTGATCATCGCTGAGGATGTGGAGGGCGAGGCTCTGACCACCCTGATCGTAAACAAGCTGCGTGGCACCTTCAATGTAGTGGCAGTAAAGGCTCCCGGCTACGGCGACAGAAGAAAGGCAATGCTGGAGGATATCGCGATCCTTACCGGCGGTACTGTGATCAGCTCCGAGCTCGGCTATGAACTGAAGGATACCACTATGGATATGCTGGGCCATGCAAAGTCCGTGAAGGTTCAGAAGGAAAACACCGTGATCGTGGACGGCGAAGGAGACAAGGAGGCAATCCAGTCCAGAATCGCCCAGATCAAGATGCAGATCGACGAAACCACTTCCGATTTCGACAGAGAGAAGCTGCAGGAGAGACTGGCCAAGCTGGCAGGCGGCGTGGCTGTGATCCGTGTAGGCGCTGCCACCGAGACAGAGATGAAGGAAGCAAAGCTGCGTATGGAAGACGCCCTTGCAGCAACCAGGGCGGCAGTGGAAGAAGGCATTATCTGCGGCGGCGGTTCCGCATATATCCATGCCGCAAAGGATGTGGCAAAGCTGGCTGAGACGATGGAAGGCGATGAGAAGACAGGTGCGAACATCGTGCTGAAGGCCCTGGAGTCCCCTCTGTACCATATTGCGGCTAACGCAGGCCTGGAAGGCAATGTGATCATCAACAAGGTGCAGGAGTCCGAGGCAGGCGTAGGCTTCGACGCGTTGAAGGAAGAGTACGTGGACATGGTCAAGGCAGGCATCCTGGATCCCGCAAAGGTTACCAGAAGCGCACTGCAGAACGCTACCAGCGTGGCAAGCACTCTGCTCACCACGGAGAGCGTTGTGGCAAACATCAAGGAAGATACCCCTGCAATGCCCGCAGGCGGCCCCGGCATGGGAGCATACTAATTACAGATCAAAGTACAGGAGCCATGGAATTTTTCCGTGGCTCCTTTTCCTTGTGCGCCCGGCGGCGCACGTTTCTAACCGGTGCAAGTCCGGAATCCGCCCGG
>CANRWO010000067.1 GCA_947643615.1 uncultured Lachnospiraceae bacterium | reverse complement strand
TTTAGAGTGTCGCACAAAAATGCTAATTGTCCAAGGCGAGCGATTTGACGCTTACCTCTTATCAATGTTTTGTCCTGGTTAAAGCTGTAACGTTGTTTGCTGTCTGTTTTTACAATTTCTTCTAATGTTTCCATATCAATTTTTCTGCCGGAATTATTAATCCCAACAAGTAAATCTTCTACATTAGCCCAACCGTGTTCATCTAAAGTAATTCCTGCAGCATCTGGCTCATGTCTTAATACAAGGCTGATAAACACACTCAATTTATCCGATTTCTTCATAATATCCTCCGAAAACTTTACGTCAGGACTACCGGCTTAGCCGATAGCCTGCTCTGCCCCTGAAGGGACCATTACCTATATCTCTTTAATACTCCGTTTTTATCATTTCTAAGTATACTTTCCCGCCTGAAGCAGGCAGGTCGTTTTTCCTGCAAAAGTTTACCAATTCCTCTTTCAAATAGTAAAACTCTTTCATTTAATTGTCATAATGATTCTTTCCAAAGAATCCTAAGCTGATCGGTATGCTCAGTTACACTTCTGCAATTCATCAGTATGCTAATCACATTACATCATTGCTTACTCTACATAATACTTGAATAATCAGAAAATATATGACGTAACTCTACCTCACCCGACTGTATTTGATAAATACATTTATAACTTTCTGTCACACTTCTGTTTCCTACAAGTTCAAAATTCCCATGCATATGCTTATCTAAATCCGCATTTTGAATGCTCTCAATCAGCTGAGCATTAACAGACATATTAATCTTTTTTACGACAAATCCAAGCATTATATTTCTACCATAATATGAAGAATATTTTTGCGTAGTAAACCTAGCAACACCTTCTTTTACATATTTTTTATTCAAGTCAGAGGTTCCATCAATTCTCTTACATTCTATGATATAGTATGCATCTTCTTTTTCAAAATCACTTTTTAACAGAATACGAATATCAACTCTACCAATATGATGTCCATTTCCAGCATAATTCTCTGGCACTTCAAGATCAAACCTATAGTTTGACATATCATAAGAAACTTTCTGCTTTTTTAGATATTCTTCGAGCATAATACTTCTGATTTTATTCTCGTCATTTGGCAATTTTAATTGTTTCTTCCCATAATCTTCTACAACCAACTCACATATGTCAAGAATATAATTTGCTATTTTTTCAAAATTTGCCCGACATAACGCCTCTAAAATATCCTTATTTAATACGCCGCTCATCTACAGTCCTCCTTTCTCAGAAGCACTGCGTTTAAGACTTTATGACTATCTTTTATAGCCATTGCAGGATGCCAATTCTTAGACTCTATGGGTTTTACAATTACAAATGAGTTTTCTGAAAATTCCACAATGTTTTTTGTTTGATAAAAACAGTCATTCAACTGATAAATCATAAAATCAGTAAGTAAGTCAATATTTTCATCGACGTTATCAAGAACACAAACACTCTTTACAATCTTCTCAAAAGAAAGTTTTACTTGCAAAGCAGCATACTTTCCTTTTATATCCGGATAAAGATTTATTGCATAGTAAACCTTACTTTGTCTAAAATGATCATCCCATATCTTAGATAATATCGATGCATACTCTTGCATCATTTTTACATCGCATTTTGTCTCACGATACGTTCCACAAAGCATAGGAATTTGAATAGATAGAGCATAATCAACAAAGCAATTATCTTGCAAATCATACATTTTCATAACACATTTGTTTATAGCAGTTTTTAATTCGTCCCTGGATTCCTTACACTCTGCTTTCTGTATCTCTTCAACCAATTTTACAAGTTCATCACTATATGCATATGGATAGTTAGCTAACTCTTCCAAAAAAACCTGTTCTCTTTCTATTCCTGCCGAAGACCCCAGCATTAAATTGAAATACGAAAATAATGAAGAATTAAGCAAACCGCATAAATTTAGCAAAACTTTTTTATCAGCTTCCAATCCTTTTATGCAATTTATCGTCTCTCTATATAGAAAATCTTTTTCCACATACACTGCCCTTATAGAATAGTCTGCACAATCTAGGCCCTTTTTAAAAAGAACATATGGTGCTTTATATATTTCTTGGATTCTAGGACGATGTATTTTGGCTTTATCAAATATTGAATACGAATTATCATTACAATAAAAATGATCTATTGCATCATCAGAATTTAAAATTTTTCTTCCAACCAAATGTGAAGAATCCTTTTTATCACCATCATTATCTTGGAGACCTTTTTTCATTATCAAATTGTGAGCGGATGCAATATCCTTAATAATTCTAAAATTCTCACGCATATCGCTGAGCAAGTCAAAATCCCAGTACCCTCCATAAACCAACATTTTCCACAAATCATCATTCTCCAAGAATAATGTCTGTTTAACGTACTTAACATCATCAGGTTCAATCATAATTATGCCAAATAAGTGCAAGTACTTATTTGGTTTTAAACTTATATATTCCACTTTATGATTCGAAGAACTTTTTTTACATAGAAAAGAAAGCACTGCTGCTGGAGCTATTGCACCTTTAAAAATTTGTTTCCTTACAGCAGATATTTCTAATACTTGCTCTAGTTGTATATTAGTTAATAATTTTTTTCTTAAATCTACAGAAGGTCTCTTTCCTTTATATAGTATTTTTGAAGGAATTACTAAACTACATTCTGTATTTGATTTTCCAATTTCCTGAACCTTCAATAAAAATGCAACACAAATTTCTCCGTTCTGTGCAACAACCTTCCTATCTGCACAATACTTCTTATAATTCTGCTGCTTAACGTTTCCCCATGGTGGATTTCCCAAGATAAATTTGAAAATCACATTTTCTATTGGCCTCATTTCTTTTTCATCAAAAAAATCTCCATAGAGAATATTTTCATTTTTTAATAAAGGCAATTTAAACTCTTCTAAATTTTTAGGATCTTGATAGTCAAAAAGCGTAACATAAAGAGAAAAAATTGTAACATCTACCGCCTCTTCATTATAATCCACACCATATATATTTTCCTTAACCAGTTCATTAATTTTGTTCTTATCTTGCAAAAAACCGTTTGTTTCAGCATTACATTCCAGTATCTTTTGAAGAGATTTAACTAAAAAAATACCCGACCCACAAGAAGGGTCCAATACCTTACACTCTTTCTCATTGACAAGATACTTACCAACCGTTCGATTTATAATGTAATCTACTAAATATTCTGGCGTGTAAAATGCCTTGTCTTTATCTTGTTTTTCTTTACTTAACAATATCTCGTAGATATTACTTATTAATTCAATTGGAATAATATTAAAATCATAAAAAGGGAACAAGCATAATTGACCTGTTTTCATCTCCTCCTTTGCTGTTAAGAAATCATGTAACATAGAAAGAGACGCTTCTGTTATTTCACTCCTTTCTTTCTGCTCATTAATTTCAAATAGATTACCATTAAATTTATCTTTCAAATATTTGATTAATTCAACATATTTATCCTTATCTTGAATAATATTCAGAAAAACTTCCTGCGAATGTTTAATATCATCATCAAGTCCCATATATCCAATATTAACACCACGATCAATCAAATAGCGAATAAACAACACTCGCAGCATCAGCTTATTTGCAAAGGAAATTTTATATTCGTCCTTTAACCTTTGGGTAATATATCTAAGATTTTCAACTAAAAATTCATTTAAATTCTTTTTACCCATGCTTTTCTCATAAAGATCTAATGACAAACTATTAGTCACATTCCAATACGAAAATGCGTTTTTTTCATTACACTGATCCAAATTATATTCAACAATATCTCGCAATCTGATTTTTTTATCCGCATCTAAAACCATATTTTTTCCATTATAAATTTTAATATAGTTACCTTCATCAGAGATAACAACTGGCATTTGTGCATTCCATATTTTCCCGTGGATATCTATGTTCTCCCGACTGTTTAAATCATTAAAAAAAACTGTAAATGCCTTACCGTCTACAATATAAGCAGCATAAGGAGCCAATTCGAGCAACACTCTTCTATTGTGCCATGATAAATCAGTACATTTATCAATATCGGATAAATAGAATAATTTTACTGACTTATTATACCCTAATCTCTGAATAACCGTTTCGATAGTGCTCATTACATCGCTCCCTTGTTTTCGTTAAAAGTATATTATGATATATACTGTCCAATAAACAGTTCTTATATTTGAAATTTCCTTTTTCAAAATTCACATAAACGCTCTTCATATAAACCCTCAGATTAATTCTACCTTAAACCCTACCTTTTTACAACAATGTTTTGCTTAACGACAGGTTTGTTTCATGAGCAGCAATACGTTTAATATATAAATCTGCAGCTGCAACCATCTCCCAATTCTTCTTACGCAACCCACACAAAAAAGACATCCACCTAAATAAATGGTAAAATGTCCTTTGACATATACATGGTTCAATTTTACGTACAAAGCAGTTTGCCGCTGTTACGCCGCTTTCTGCTGGTGTCTCTGTGTTACATTCCCATCCCTAAAAGGATGAGCTACATTCATTTCCACATATTTTTAATCAATTCATCAAACGTTAATCAAGACATATCATAAATATGTTTCAATACATCTCCAGATACATTACGGGAGCAAATCTAAAATTTCCTTTTGTAATATTTAATGTTCTTATTTTTCCAGCAAAATCATATAACTTATCAAACAAAAATTTATGAATTTTAGCAAGTTCGAAAAATTTTGCAACTTCAAAACTTCAACAATGTTGCTTTCATAAGGTAATCAAAGATATAAAATAAAAAAATCGCTTAAACCCCTGACTTTGACTGGGTTTTACAGCGATTTCTTAATGCCGGCAGCGGGACTTGAACCCGCACGTGGTTGCCCACAACAGATTTTGAGTCTGCCTCGTCTGCCATTCCGACACGCCGGCATTTGTGAAGATTTTCCACAACAAAAAAATTTTAACATAAAATCTTCTGCTTGGCAAGCAGTTTTTTACAATCTTTTAACTATTTCAACTCATATCGTTACAGTTCACATGCGCTATTTAGCTGAAAGCAATCTGGTCAGCACACTAAACCAGATTCATCTTTACTTCCATTTGGTTCCCTGACACTGTCACCTCCGCCAGGCTTCCCACAATAAGCGGCATCATAGGGGGCAGATGCCCCAGGTCCGCATCCATGACCACGGGAACACCTTTTCTGCCCGCAACCTCCAGCACGGCATCATATGCATCCAACCCCATCATCTCCGAGCCGTTTAAAGGCCTGCCTATGAGAAAACCTTTTACATGCCGGAACCAGCCGGTCTCTTCCAGCTGCCACATGGCACGGCGGATAGCAAATACATTCAGGTCGCAAGCCTCCAGAAACCAGATGATACCGTCCTCTTGGTATCTCTCCGTAAATTCCCCGGTCTTGTCAAACCGTGTGCCGGAAAGGTTTACCAGACAGTCCAGGCAGCCTCCCAGGAGCCTCCCTGAAAACCGCAATTGCTCCTGGCTCCTGCCATTTCCCTCAAACTCTGCGGCACACTCTCCCGTCATTTCCACTCTTCCCACAAAGCTTCTCAGCTTTAGCGGCTCCGTCACATGATAGGGCATCAGAGGATGATCCTCATCCTTCAGCGATTCTTTTTCCCATAGTCCGTAGCCATGCACCGTCTGTTGTTTTCCCGACAGAATCCCCATGGCGTCCTCCAGCGATTTATGCCAGGGTTCCATACCGAACGCCCCGGCGCAGGGCCCATACACAGAGGCCGTATCCGCCAGCGTAGCCAGCAGATAAGTCAGGTTTGTATTGTCGGAGTACCCCATAAACCACTTTGGCTCCGTTTCCGACAGCTTCCCAAAGTCAACATAGGGCAGAATCTCACACATCATCTCCCCGCCACCGCAGGAAATCAGGCAGTCCACATCCTCCCTGCCGAACATCTCCATAACTTCCGCGCCGCATTTTTCGGGAGTGTTACTGATCCCTACCCCGGCGCTCTCATAGCAGTTCGGCCCCAGAACGGTTCTGTAACCCAACGCCTGAAATTTGCTCCGTGCATTGTCAAATGCGCTCAGATAAGGTTCCGTAGCGCATCCAAAGGATGGAGCCAGAAATCCGACGGTTCCCCCCTGTGCTAAAAATTTCGGATATCTCATTTCACCCTTCCCTTTCCTTCCGGACAATACACGGCAGTTCTATTATCTGCCCGGAAACATCTTTCCATAAATATCGAACCGGTCAAAAGTCGCAAAATAATCCTTGGGTGTTTCCGCCCGGCGGATCAGCTGTACGGAACCGTCCTCATGGAGCAGAAGCTCCGCCGACTTCAGTTTCCCGTTATAATTATAACCCATGGCAAAACCGTGGGCGCCAGTATCATGGATGGCAATATAATCGCCAATCTCCACCTCCGGAAGCATCCTGTCAATGGCAAACTTATCATTATTCTCGCAGAGTGACCCAGTAACGTCATATTTATGGTCACAGGGTTCCTCTTCCTTACCCAAAACAGTTATATGGTGGTACGCGCCATACATGGCAGGGCGCATCAGGTTTACCGCACAGGCGTCCACCCCCAGATATTCCTTATGGGTGTGCTTCTGGTGGATCACCCTGGTAACCAGGTGGCCGTAAGGCCCCATCATAAAGCGACCCAATTCCGTATAAATGGCCACATCGCCCATTCCCGCAGGAACCAGGATCTCCTCAAATACCTTTCGCACACTGTCCCCGATCACCCGGATATCGTTAGGCGCCTGACCGGGACGATAGGGAATCCCTATGCCGCCGGACAGGTTGATGAACTTGATGTGCGCACCCGTCTCCTCCTTCAGCCGCACTGCCAGCTCGAACAGCTGCTTTGCCAGAGTGGGGTAATACTCGTTGGTAACCGTATTGCTTGCCAGAAATGCATGGATACCGAAATTCTCCACGCCCTTTTCTTTTAAAATCCTGTATCCCTCAAACATCTGCTCCGTGGTAAAACCATATTTCGCATCCCCGGGATTATCCATAATATCCGTTCCCAGTGAAAAATACCCGCCGGGGTTAAAACGGCAGCTTAAGGTTTTGGGCAGATAACCAAGTGTCTTTTCCAGAAAATCTATGTGTGTGATGTCGTCCAGATTGATGGTAGCCCCGATCTCTGCAGCCAGGGCAAATTCCTCCGCAGGCGTATCATTGGAAGAAAACATAATATCCTCCCCCTGAATGCCCATGGCATGGCTGAGCATCAGCTCCGTCAGGGAAGAACAGTCACAGCCACAGCCGTATTCCCTCAAGATGTCAATGAGAAACGGATTCGGCGTTGCCTTCACCGCAAAAAATTCCTTGTATCCCTTATTCCATGAAAATGCTTCTTTTAACGCTTTCGCATTCTCACGGATACCTTTCTCGTCATAAATATGAAAGGGGGTAGGGTAGTCCTTTGCGATTTCCTCCACCATCCCCTTAGTCACAAATGCCTTTTTTTCCATAATCCTATCCGTACCTTTCCGCCGCCCCGGGCTCCTTGGTGCAGAGACGCACCGTGTTACATCAGAGCAGCTTACTGCGCATCTCCTCCGCTGTCATGGGACTGAGATAAACCGGCGCCACATCAAACACCGTCTTGCAGCCCTGCATTCCCTCCCGGTTCATCCGATAAGCCGCCCGGGCATAGGCGGTCAGTACACAGGCAGTAAATTCCGGATTGGAATCCAGTTTCAGGCTGTACTCCATAACATGGTTATGTTCCCCATCCTTTCCGGTCTTACCTGTTCTCAGCACAAATCCGCCATGGGGAATCCCTCCATGGTCCCTCTGCAGTTCCTCCTCGGTAATAAAGTGCACCGTGGTATCATAATCCGCAAAATAATTAGGCATGGTCTTAATCTCATTCTCAATCCGGGCCTTATCAGCGCCTTCCTCCGCCACTACAAAGCACTCCCTTGTGTGCTTCTGCCTTGTTGTGAGTTGGGGATTTTCACAATTACGCACCGCCTCCAGGGCAGACTCCACCGGAACCGTATACTGCTTGGCATTTTTTACTCCTGCGATCCTGCGTATGGCATCGGAATGCCCCTGGCTGACTCCCTTCCCCCAGAATGTATAATCGCTGCCCTCCCGCAGGATTGCATTGGCATAAAGTCTGTTCAGGGAGAACATACCGGGATCCCAACCTACGGAAATCATGGCCACCTTACCGCCCTCTGCCGCCGCTCTGTCCACCCTTGCAAAATGCTCCGGGATCTTTGCATGGGTGTCAAAGCTGTCCACAACATTGAAATATTTTGCATACTCCGCAGTCTGCTCCGGCAAATCCGTAGCAGAGCCACCGCATAACACCAGCACGTCGATTTCATCCTTTTTCTTTAACAGCTCATCCACATGGTATACCGGTATGTGGCCCTGAGGCTTCACCGTTTCCGGCGCCCTCCTTGTAAAGACCGCCGTCAGCTCCATATCATCATTCTGCCCTACAGCAAACTCTACTCCTCTGCCCAGGTTTCCATATCCTAAAATCGCTATTTTCATCTTTTCCATTTTTACACCTCTGTATGCGCTTCAGCGCATATACCAATCATAATTTAAAAGTTTACTTTCAAACTTTTCTATCCTTCCACGTATGCATTTAGAGCGTAGACTTTGATACAGCCTTAGCACCGCCCACGGCCATAGACAATTGCGGGAACCGCAATCAGATATTATCAATCTGCCAGTCAATGGGAGCAATACCGTGCCCTTCCAGAAATTTGTTGGTCTGGCTGAAAGGCCTGCTCCCGAAGAAACCGTTGTAAGCCGATAACGGACTGGGATGTGGTGCCTTTAAAATCAAATGGTTGGGGTTATTCAGCATCTTCTCCTTGGTCTGGGCCGGCCTGCCCCAGAGAATGAACACAATAGGCCTGTCCTGCTTATTCAGGGCATTGATGGCGGCATCCGTAAATTTCTCCCACCCCTTGCCGCGATGGGAATTAGCCATATGGGCACGGACAGTCAGGACTGTGTTTAACATCAGAACTCCCTGATTTGCCCATTTCACCAGATAACCGTTATTAGGGATCTCACAACCCAAATCATCATGTAACTCTTTATAGATATTCACCAGGGAAGGCGGAATATCCACATTCGGTTTCACGGAAAAACACAGGCCATGGGCCTGCCCCACGTTATGGTAAGGATCCTGGCCGATGATGACTACCTTCACCTTACTCAAAGGCGTCAGATGAAAAGCATTGAAAATATCATCCGCAGGAGGAAATATTTGTGTAGTATTGTACTCGACCTTTACAAATTCATAAAGTTCTTTGTAATATGGCTTACGAAACTCCTCTCCCAGCTCCGTCAGCCAGTCGTTATCTATCATTGCCATAGACGTACCTTCTTTCTTTATCCTATACGTATTTTCGCTTAATCAACCCCCGAACGGCAACTCCTTCATCGCGCTGATTGCCATACCGCGGTTCCGGCCATCCTTTCAACATGCTGGTTGCCATACCGCGGTTCCGGCCATCCTTTCAGCATCACAGGTTCCAGTATAATCCTCCTGCACAGCAAACAAGGCATTGCCAATTCACATTGCGATTCCTGTTTCTGAAACCCCTGCATGGGCAAAGTCAAAGCCGCACACTGATGCCCTTCTCATGCAGATATTCTTTCACCTGGCCGATCTCCAGCTCCTTATAATGAAAGAGGGATGCTGCAAGTACAGCCTCCGCCCCGGCCACTGCCAAGGCTTCATAAAAATGCTCCGGCCTGCCGGCTCCTCCGGAGGCAATCACAGGGATACTCACCGATTCTGTGACCGCCTTTGTCAGTTCCAGGTCATATCCGGCTTTCGTGCCATCCGCATCCATACTGGTAAGCAGGATTTCCCCGGCGCCAAGGCTTTCCGCCCTTACTGCCCACTCAACGGCATCCATCCCCATATCCACACGCCCGCCGTTTTTATAAATATTCCAGCCGCTGCCATCCTCACGCTTCTTCGCGTCGATGGCCACCACCACGCATTGGCTCCCAAATTTGTCCGCAGCATCCGAGATTAACTGCGGATTCATGATAGCTGCGGAATTAATGGAAATCTTATCCGCACCTTCCCGTAAAATAGCTTTGAAATCCTCCACGGTACGGATACCTCCGCCTACCGTAAACGGAATAAACAGCCTGCCTGCCACCTGGCGCACCCACTCCAGCTGAGTTGCCCGGCTGTCGGAAGATGCCGTGATATCGAGAAATACCACTTCGTCCGCCCCTGCCCCATCATATGCGGCAGCCACGTCCGCCGGATCACCGGCATCCTTAAGATTCAAAAATTTAACTCCCTTGACCACTCTGCCGTCCTTGATGTCAAGACAGGGAATTACGCGTTTTGTATGCATCGCTACCTCCGTTCCGTAATATCAGTGCTTCCGGAAAATATTTCAAGTACATTATTTTTCCCCAAATGTATGGATATACCCTTTGGGGAAATTCGCTCTTTATCCCCCTCAGGTAATACAGCAATCGAACACTCCGGCATCCGTCTTGCAAATACACCGAGGGCCATAATATCAATGTGCCCTATAGGATATATCCGGCTTAACTGTGGGGCAGGATGATACTATGCCGGCTTGCTGCAGGGCCTGTGACTGCCAGACCTACAATGCACCAGTTGAAGGCTCCTTGGACTGACCTCCTGCTACAGAGATAAAATTCCTTAAAATCTGCATACCTACATCGGAACTCTTTTCCGGATGGAACTGACAGGCAAACACATTATCCTTCTCCACAGACGCATGGATAAAAGTGCCATAATCCGTCGCAGCCGTCACAATTCCAGGGTCAGATGCCTGTAAATAATAGGAGTGCACAAAATATACATATGCGTTTTCGGGAATCCCCTGAAACAGTCTCCCCTGATTAGGAAAGCTTAAATTGTTCCAACCGATATGGGGGATTTTCAGTCCCGGCTGTGCCGGAATCCGCAGGATTTTCCCATCCAGTATACACAACCCTTCCACTCCAGGACTTTCCTCACTGCCCTCAAACAAAAGCTGCAAGCCAAGACAGATTCCCAGAAAAGGCAGCTTTTTTGCCACACACTCACGGATCACCTCCACCAAACCGTAGGAATGCAGCTTCTCCATGGCATCGCCAAATGCGCCTACGCCCGGAAGTATCACACCGTCCGCAGAAAGGATCCTGTCCGCATCCCTGGTGATAGCTGCCTCCTGTCCCAGATAATGAAGCGCCTTTTCCACACTTTTTATATTACCTGCATCATAGTCAATAATCGCTATCATAACGCTGCCTTTCCGTTTCCCGCATATCCCACTGTATACGCAGGATGGCGCCATAAGGCTCCTTCCCGCCAACCCTGCGCAAACACTGCGGAATCAATAGATAAAAGTTTACTGCGCGGAAGTGTTGGTATCAATAAAGTTGCCCTCCGGCAGCTCCGTCTCCTCGGGAAGCTCATCCTGCAAAGGGACATCTACCACAGGCTCCGGCTCATTCCATGAGCCATACGCGCCTCCCTGTACAATGGCATTGATCTGCATTGTATAATCAATGTCGTCCGGTTCCGCTGCAATCGCTCTCGCCTGATCCTCTGTGAGGCCGTAATTTTCATAAAGCAAATTCAAGATTGTAGCATACTCCTGCGCAACTTCGCCTGCAGCGTTCCATTGAGACGCATATTCATACAGAGTAGGATAATCATTAACGGACTGGATCAGGCTATCAAGAGCCTCCAGCCTTGCGCCCTCTGCCTCCAGCATACCATACTCACGGATCCACAGCCGAATCGTCAAAATGCACTCGGACTTGCAGTACATGATCTGTTCGCTCTCATTCAAATCCTTGCCATACAGATTCTGGTAACAGGTCAAATAGTCTCCTTCATAATACGCATCTTTCCCTGCCTTCTTATCACTGAAGTCAACAGACGCAAATGTGACAATGATGATTGCCCCTGTAATTGAGAGACAGGTCAATACTATAGGCAGAACCTTCTTCAGGCTAAGCTTCTTTTTGGGATCATCAGGTTCTTCTTCCTTTGGCAGCTTCTCCTTTTTAGGTTTCTTTGCTTTCTTTTTCTTCCCCTTCTTATCCTCTTCGCCCTCTTCGCCTTCCTCTCCGTCTTCAACGGATGCGTCTGCCTTCTTTGCTTTCTTTTTGCCCTTTTTCCCCTTTTTATCTTTCTTATTCTTTTCCTTATCCAATTCTTCTATAATTTCCTGATTTTCCTCGGAAAGTTTGATATTCTCGTTCTCTTCCTCCTCTTCCTCCTCTTCGGTCAAAAATTCCAAAAACCGTGAGAAAAATCCCTTCTTCTTCGGCTTTGCATCCTCTTCCTCTTCTCCGGCCAGTTCCATGATCCCAGTCACGTCATTACCGTCTAATGCCACAAAATCAGGCAAATCCGCAGCATCGGCACCCCCAGTCTCCATACCGCCGCCAAACAAATTATCCAGATCGATGCCAAAATCAGCAGCTGCCGAAGAAGATGGCTCTGCTGCAGAATTTTCTGTGGTGGAGGAGTCCTCCTCTCCATCCTGGAAAATATCATCTATCTTGACATCATAATTTCCGGTAGCGCTGGATATCGTTTCGGCTCCGTCAATTTTGCCCGCCTCAGACAGAATGGAGTCCAAAAGGGCAGTATCTACCGGCTCCGCTTTTGCAGCATTCTGATCGCCGGATAACTCCGGTCCCTGCACGCTGTCCCCGTTTTGAACGGCTTCCTTTCCCTTTCTGGCTGCCTTCTTAGCTGCTTTCTCCGCCTTTTTCGCCTCTTTAGCTGCTTTTTTAGCTGCTGCTTTCTCTTCTTTTAGACGTTTCTTTTCCATAGCTTTCTTTTGTTTGGGAGACATCTCTCCCTCTGCTCCGTCAAAATTATCCTCGCCAACGGAAGCTGAGGTGTTTTCACTCCCCTGCGCCGCTCCCTGTAAAAGAGCTTCTATCTCATCCCCCACAGCTTCATTGTTGTCGGATTTCTCTAACAAATCCTGGATTTCTTTTAATTCATTGTCCTCCGTTCCTTTGAGCAGATCTACAACATCCCCCTGGAACTCTTCTTCCGGACTGTGGGCATCGTTCTCAGACATCCCGCTGCTTTCCGCCAAAAGCCTCTCTATATCGTCCTCGGACATTAACGATACATCTGTCGATGTCAAAATATCCGTTTCATCTTCCTCAGATTCCGCGCCTACCACACCTGGCATGGAATCGTCTGAAAGTATCCCGGCCATGCCACTGTTTTCCGAAGAAGTATCCATGGGATCTTCAAAGGTTTTGAGCAGGTCGGCTAAATCGGTATCTTCCACAGGTTCCCCCAAGAAATCTCCGCCATTTTCAAATCCATCCGATGTATCCGAAAGATCGGATCCTTCCGCCATCTCCAACATCCCAAGAACGTCTTCCGCCTCCGGCAGCTCTTCCATTCCAAACACGTCCTCTACTTCCGGCAATCCTTCCGCGCCAAACACGTCCTCCGCTTCCGGCAATCCTCCCGCGCCAAACACGTCCTCCGCTTCCGGCAATCCTCCCGCGCCAAACACGTCCTCCGCTTCCGGCAATCCTTCCGCGCCAAACACGTCTTCCGCTTCCGGCAGCTCTTCCATTCCAAACATGTCCTCTGTTTCCGGCATCCCGCCGTCATATCCGTCTGCGGTTTCCGTTATCCCCGGTACGGCATCTCCCGTCCCCATGAAGCCTTCCTCCATTTCCGACAACCCTTCCATTCCAAGAACGTTCTCCGCTTCCGGCAGCTCTTCCATTCCAAATATGTCTTCCGCTTCCGGCAGTCCGGCTCCCAGTCCATCCAAGACTCCCGGCATTTCTGCTAAATCCGGCATCCCGCCGTCATATCCGTCTACGGACTCCGTTATCCCCGGCATCCCTGGTACGGCATCTCCCGTCCCCATGAAGCCTTCCTCCATTTCCGACAACCCTTCCATGCCAAATACGTCTTCCGATTCCGGCAGCTCTTCCATGCCAAACACGTCTTCCGATTCCGGCAGCTCTTCCATGCCAAACACGTCTCCCGATTCCGGCAGCTCTTCCATGCCAAACACGTCTCCCGATTCCGGCAGTCCGTCCAAGGCTCCCGGCATTCCCGACATGCCTGGTTCTTCTACAGTAGCCTCAGTAGGATTCGTATCCATGGCAGCATGGGAATCACCCTCTGGCAAAGATCCATTAAAACCGACAGACTCCGGGCCATCTTCCGATGGCTGCCCTTGTCCCCCATTCATTACATTCTTTAACAACTGGTCTAAATAATCCTCTTGTGAAGACATAAGTTCATCCTCTGCTTTCTATAATTATCTTAATGATTTTTTTAAGGCAACTATACCAATCTTCCTTACCCGGTTTACATACAGCAGCCAATTCCATATACTTAATATAAAGCGCTGCTGACAACACAGGAGTAAGTATAGTTTATCACAGGTTTCGCAAGCAATCAATCGCATTCTGTGATATTCCTTGGCCTATCTCCTTTAATTCTTCCGTCAGATGATACAATTTTTCATTGATCCGATAAAATTGTGCTTTTCTATTAAAATAAGCTACTTTTTCAAAAGGAAACCTTATGACCGAGGGAAACCTCATCCCGACACCGAGTTCCAACACCGTCACCCTGCGGTTCAGTGTTCCTTGAAGCCACTTCATATACAGGTTCCACTGCTCCAAATAGCCGTTTTCATTATAGTTCTCAGCATAAATATTATTCAACACCATGGAAGTATTGCAACTTTTGCATTTTCCAAATCCCCCTGCCTTTTCGGGCATAAATTCCCCCCGATACAAGTCTTCCATGATTTCCTCCAGCAATAAGCTATCATCCGCAGATAAAATGACAGGCTCCTCATTGCATTTACCTCTACACTGAAGCTTCCGGGAACCCCCGCAGGGCATTACCAGCCTTCCCGGCCTCCAGGGAGTTTTCACAATATAATCGTTCATTGCCACTGAAACGACAAAATAATTTTTTTCTGCCAAAATATCCGCAAACTTTCCCAGAACCATGCATACATCCGATTTTGCTTTGCGCCCGCAATAGTCGTCCCACGCCGGTACCATCCACAGATATCCTGCTTTCTGCAAAGCTTCTTTTCCCTTTTCATATTCCGGCAGCTTTCTGGCACATTCCGGGCATTGGAATTCCTCCCCCAATCCCACCAGGACCATTTCCGCCCCATCTATCTTTTCCCTGATCTCTTCTGATATTGTTGCCATTCTCTGCGCTGATCCTTTCAATAATTGTCCTGAGCCTACAGAACTACTCACAAAAAAGGCTGGGATAATCCCAGCCTTTTTGCTTAATATTTATTGACTCAGATGATTCTCCTCAACCAACCGATCTACTATTCTCACCAAATTCCCGATTTCAGGTTTTGACAGCTGCGCATTCGCTCCCAACGCACTTCCCTTCTTCTTCATCTCGTCATTTACAAGCGAGGAGAAAATTATAATGGGAATATGAGCTGTAGCTTCATCGGACTTGACCAGCTTAGTCAGCCTGTGTCCGTCCATCTCGGGCATCTCAATATCAGTGACAATAACACCCACATGTTCCTTCAGGGTTCCGTCCTCTTTACACTGGCAGATTACGTCATATGCCTGCTGACCGTTCTCCGTATGTATCAGGTTAGTATAACCTGCTTTCTTCAGGGAATCAACAATCAGCTTGTTCAGCAACGGAGAATCCTCTGCGATCAAAATAGGCACATCACTCCTCTTCCTCTCGCCCAGCTCTATAATATCGGACAGCTTCAACCCTGTCTCGGGATTGATATCCGTCACGATCTTCTCAAAGTCAAGAATAATGATCAGCTTGCCGTCCTTCTTGATAATTCCGGTGGATACACTCTCTTCCGTTGTGGAAATTGTCACATCCGGCTTAATGATATCCCTCCAGGATACCCTGTGGATTCCCAATACATTCTCAACATGGAAAGCGATATTAAGCTTATTAAAATTGGTAATGATAAACAGTCCGCTGGGTTTCGACTCACCGCGTCCAAGGCAATTCTTCAGGTCAATCGCAGTTATCATTACATCACGCGGCATAAATATGCCTTCAATACTGGGATGAGCGTTGGGTACAGGCGTAACCGGCTGATATATGATAATCTCCTTAATCTTAGCTACATTAATGCCATAGGAATTGCCTGCCAAAGTAAATTCAAGAATCTCAAGTTCATTTGTTCCGTTTTCCAGTAAAATTTTTGTATCCATCTTTCTCCACCTCGTTGCTTTCACCAGTAAGAGCCTCATCGCTCTTTTAAGATATTATAGCAAACATATTGAAAAAAGGGAACTATTATCTGATAATTTTGTAAAAAAAATTTATATATTTTCATTCTGTATGGTCTCCATGATGTTTTTGTTGTGTAATCTGTCCATGGAATACTTCATAATGCAGAATAACAGCAGGAATACCGCCCCTACAGAGATAACAATCCCACCTACAGGAAGAGAATATTTCGTTTCCAAACCGGCTCCCATAGTATAGTGGAATCCCAGGGAGATCGCAATCCCCAGCGGAACGCCGAATAAGAGTCCTTTCCCTCCGTAGAATATGCTCTCCAGCCAGACCATCCTCCTAAATTCCCCTTTCGTCATACCCACCGCCCTGCACATGGCCAGTTCCGGCGCACGAAGCTCCAAATTCGTGGTGACCGTATTAAAAATGCTGGTGACACCGATCAGGGATACCACAGCAATGAACCCATAGAGAAAAATAGCTACCGCTAAATACATGCTTCTTCTGGAACGGTAAGTCGCGTCAAAATTATATACGGTAAATTCCCGCAAATCGAAATCGCGCTTGATGGCTTCTTCCAGCGCATCCGCATCCTGGCAGCGGATGTAGACACCTATGTCCTTTAAATCCGCATTGAAGCCATGCTCATCCCACCAACGGTCACTTACGATAATCTGCACCATATTATACGTATTGCCTTCTAAACTCATCGGCATGATATCCGTCTGGATCAGCACAGGTATCTCATACACTTCCCCTGCCCCTATGTCTGTAAATTCTATCATATCTCCGCTTTGGTATTTTGCAATATTCCCTTCATAATGATATCTTTTACCGTTTTCGGCAATGTCAAATTCAAAATACGCGTTCACGATTGCCTTATCAGCCGCTTCCTCCGGATCTACACCCAATTCCCTGCAGTAATTTTCATAACCCCTCTCATCCAAAGCGGCCATCATTACGGTCGCCCGGCTCCCCTCGGCCACCCCAAAAAAATCCTTATATTCCTGTACATAGGGAATCTCCTGCTGTCCCTGTTCTATGGTTAAAATTACCCGGCGCAGGACTTCCGCCCGTTCTACGCCGTCCATTCCCGCAATGGCCACAGCCTTATCATAACTGTCCTTATCATAGATGTACGCCAGCAGCTGATAGGATGTTTGTCCATAATATACCGTCGTCAACTGGGAAACCAATTCCACAAAGCTGTACACCCCAATAAACACCGCCACGCTGACCACGATAGATATCACGGTAGTGCGGTACTTTACCTTCCCACGCTGGAGGTTCCGATATGCCAGCTTACCCCCGATCCCAAATATTTTCTCCAGGAACTTCGGGCAGCGCATCTCTTTCCTGCCGACCTTCACAGTGCTGGAGGCCCTGATCGCACAGACAGGGGTCAATCTGGCGGCACGTCGGGCGGAGCCGGAGGCTGACAGGTATACATTGAGCAATGCAAGCAACATCGACACTATGACAGCAGGAACAGACACGCTGAAAACCAGCTTGACACCCAGCTCTGTTTCCATCAGCTTTCCGGTAACCTGCACTACCAATGCCGCTGCCAGGATTCCGCTGAATACTCCCAAAGGGATTCCAACCGCCGCCAGGAATCTCGCTTCATAATATACGATCTTCCGTTGCTGCCCGGAAGTGGTTCCCACGGAAGCCAGCCTCCCATATAGTTTCATCTTCTCTGTCAGTGAAATCATAAAACTGTTTCGAATGCAAAACACACTGGCTACGATTATAATCAGTACCGCTATGGCTGCCATTCCATAGAACATATTCATTGTGGTGGAAGAAAAGCGCATCAGCTCCCACCGTACCACATTATGGTTCTCCACCACATCCCGTGCAACCTGGGAAACCGGCCCATGGACTTCCATGCTCTCATATTCCTCCGTCGATATCCCCAACAACCCTGCAGTCACCCGGGTGCCATGTTTCAGAGCATCCTTTGTGTAGCTGGCATAAACCTCCAGCCTCTCTGCACCCTCCACATTTCCCAGACAGGTAAACACGGAGTACCCCGGAGCCGAACGTAACTCTACCTGGTAATTGGGACGCTCGACGATTCCTACGATTGTATATGTTTTCTCACAATAAGGTACAAATTTCTCCTCGCTGATATAGGGATTATGCTGGTTCAAGGAATATCCGTCCGAAAACCGCTCACCCACCTGAACCGTCAGAGTATCACCCACTGCCAAATCCACATTCCCATTGCTGCGGATATGCCTGCTGATGACAATTTCTTCCTCACTATACGGCATCCGTCCCTCCGTCAGTTCCAGAGACATGGCCTGAATTCCGGCGGCATCCACCCCCCGGATATAAAGATAAGGCTTATCGGGATTGGTGCACCCTTCCAGGAGCGCATACCCTGTTTCCTCTGCCAAGCCAATCTTTTCCACGTTTCGGTTGTTTTCAAAATATTTCAAATTCTCCTGCGCTACTCCGGTAAAAAGATAATGGAAATCACCGTTCACTTTCTTTTCCAACACTACTACACTCGCCCGAAAGCTTTCCGCCATACATGCCACCGCAGTGATAAGCGCCGTAGCTAAAATGATGCCCATTATCGTTACTGCCGTACGCTTTCGGTTTTGGCTCATAGAGCGGTAACAGCATTTTTCCAGTACATTCATACCTCCGCCTCCCTTCTGCCGCCCCACACACGTCCGTCCTCAATCGTAAGCACTCTGTCCGCCTGTTTTGCCAGCTCCAGGTTATGGGTAATCATAATGACAGTCTGTTTATATCTCCGGTTGGATAATTTGAGAAGCTCCATGATCTCGTTTCCGGAACGGGTATCCAGATTCCCCGTAGGTTCGTCAGTAAAATGTACCCTGCCCCCGCAATCCCTTGTAAACACTGGCTCTAACGGCATAC
>CANRWO010000066.1 GCA_947643615.1 uncultured Lachnospiraceae bacterium | reverse complement strand
TTTCCCTGAAAATCTTTTTAAAATAACTCTTGACTATTTACCAAATTGCTTTCCATAAGCTGTTACAAGTATAGGAGCAAAACTAGAAAAATATACCAACATAATTTCCAAAATTTACACATAAATATTAACAAAGAAAACAGGCAGGCTGAAAATGGATCAACTGAGCACGGGAACAATTGTCATTATTGCAGCGTGTGCGCTGGTGCTGATAGTGGGGGCGGTAAAGAGAAGGACTGAGTGGATGCTGAATGTCCTAATGAGAGGAATTTTGGGCACTATTGCAATCTATTTTATCAATAATGCATTGCGGGGATTTGGGATTCCGGTGGAAGTCGGGATAAATCCGGTTACTGTTTTGACATCCGGAATCCTTGGATTTCCGGGACTTGTAGCACTTTATGGAATAGGGTTTTATAAACTTTTGTAGATAATTTACAAAAATGATATTTATGCGCTTTTGTACTTGCAAAACAATATATTATTGATTATAATGCATCTTACAATAAACCGAAAAGGAGAGGAAAATTTGGCAGCTTTATGTATCTTGCTGGCGGCTGCCTGTGGCTATGATTACCGGCGGAAGAGGATTCCCAACATACTCATAGTATCCATGGCGGTTCTCGGCGTAGGATGGCGGTTTTGGGAAGGCGGTGCCAGAGGGACGCTTTTCTATTTAGGGGAGGCAGTATTGGCCATGTGCCTGCTGTATCCGTTCTTTAAGATCGGCTCTATCGGGGCCGGAGATGTAAAACTTCTTGGTGTGACGGCAGGTTATCTTCCGGTATCCAGGATCTTGATGTTCTTATTTGTTTCTTTGCTGATTTCGGCAATGATTTCTCTTTTTAAAATGTGGAAGGAAAGTAATATACGTGAGCGCATGCACTATCTGTTTGCATATCTGGCGGATGTGGCAAGAACAGGGAGATGGCGCCTCTATTTGGAAAATGAGAGGGAAAAGCAGGCGGTGGGGATCTGCCTGTCGGGACCGGTCCTGCTGAGTATATTACTGTATTTGGGAGGTGTTTATTAAAAGTGAAAAAATCGGACGGAAAAGTCATGGTATTATGCGACACGGAAGAAGAGTATGCACGGCTGATGACGGAATTCCTGGGGCGGCACAAGGATTTGCCATGGCAGCTGCACACTTACACCAATGTGGAAGAGATGCTGGAGTCGGAGCGTTATTGCCCTGTGGCTATGCTGGTGGTGGCAGAATCGGCGTACACGGAAGCGCTGCAGAAGCTGCAGCCGGGCAGGACGGTAGTGCTGAGTGAAAGCGGGGTACTGCGCTGGAAGGAACTGCCCTGTGTGGACAAATACCAGCAGGCGGAGGAGGTGCTCAGGTATCTGCTGGCAGTTTATATGGAGATTGCGGAAGTGCAGCTGCCCAGGCTTCGGAAGAAGGGCAATCTTGTGTTTATCGGCAACTACTCCCCGGTCAGGCGTTGTATGCAGACTTCATTCGCATTGACAATGAGCCAGCTGCTGGCACAGGAACACAGGACGCTGTATCTAAATTTCGAGCATTATGCGGGAATAGCGGAACTGCTTCCCGATGCCCAGACCTTTGACCTGGCGGATCTGCTGTATTTTCTGAATGCGGAGCAGGACAAGTTCCGCCTTCGTATGCAGACCATGCTCCGCAGCAAAGGGAACCTGGATTATATCCCGCCTATGAAGTCCGGGCAAAACCTACTGACGGTGACAGCGGCTGAGTGGCTGGGTTTGCTGCAGAAGATTGAGGATATGGGGGAATATGAGTATGTGATCCTGGATCTGTCGGAGAGTATGCAGGGACTATTTGATATCCTGCGGCTTTGCAGCCATATCTTCACCCTGGTCAGAGAGGATCGGATCGCACGGAGCAAGCTGCTGCAGTATGAACAGGTATTATCCCTGTATGAATATGGGGATCTGATGGAAAAGACAAAGCGTGTCAGCCTTTCCCATATCCGCAGGCTGCCGGAGGAACTGGAACAGTATACAAAGGGGGATTTGGCGGATATGGTAAAGGAATTGCTGAAATCACTGTAACTGATGTTTCGGCAGAAAAGCAGTATACCCGGGGAGGTGAAATTTTGGAATATACGGAATTAAAAAAGTTGCTGAGGCAAAAGGTGCGGGAGCGAATGGATTATGTCAAGGACTATTCCGACGAAGAAGTGGAAGAGACCATAGACGAAATTCTGCTGGGACAGGAAAATATGGCAGTCTATCCGGTGGAGCTGCGTAGACGGTTAAAAAAGGAATTGTTCGACTCCCTGAGAAGGCTGGACATTCTGCAAATATTTGTGGAGGACAGCTCGGTGACAGAGATCATGATCAATGGGAAAGACCATATTTTTATTGAAAAAGAAGGCAGGCTGAGGGAGTTGGATATCGGTTTTGAGTCGGTAGAAAAGCTGCAGGATGTGATCCAACAGATTGTGGCAGGATGCAACAGGGTAGTCAATGAGGCATCTCCTATTGTAGATGCAAGGCTGCCCAACGGTTCAAGGGTAAATATCGTGATGCATCCCATAGCCCTGAACGGGCCGGTGGTGACTATTCGGAGATTTCCGGATAAACCCATCACTATGGACCGCCTGCTGCAGACAGACTCCATTTCATTGGAGGCGGCAGAATTTCTGGAACGCCTGGTAAGGGCAAAGTACAATATCTTTATCAGTGGAGGAACCGGAAGCGGTAAGACCACATTCTTAAATGTTTTGTCTCATTATATCCCACCTGAAGAAAGAGTGATAACCATAGAGGACAGCGCGGAGCTACAGCTGCAGGGGCTTCCTAACCTGGTACGCCTGGAGACCCGCAACAGCAATGTGGAGGGGTGCCGCGAGATCTCCATACGTGAGCTGATTCGGTCGTCGCTCCGTATGAGGCCCGACCGAATCATTGTTGGCGAAGTGCGGGGGGCGGAGGCCATCGATATGCTTCAATGCCTGAACACGGGGCATGACGGAAGCATGTCCACCGGGCATGCCAACAGCGGCAAGGATATGCTGTCGCGTCTGGAAAATATGGTGCTGATGGGGATGGATATTCCGTTGGCGGCAATCCGGCAGCAGATTGCCTCCGGCGTGGATATTATCGTGCACCTGGGCCGGCTGCGGGATAAGTCCAGGCGTGTGTTGGAGATCACAGAGGTGGCAGGGTGTGAAAACGGCAATATTAAATTAAACCCTCTGTTCTCTTTTGAGGAGGCGGGGGAGGACAGCCGTGGAAATATTGTGGGAAGACTGGGGAAGAGAGGAGGACTGCTTCATGAAAACAAGCTTAAAGCAGCGGGATTATAACAAATATGTATGGGGAAAGGGTGAATTGGCAGCGTCGATCCTGCTTTCTGCAGCGGTGACTTTATTTTTCGCTGCCTTCTTTTACCGAAGTGCGATTGCCGCACTGCCGCTGTCTGCCATAGGTATTGCCTGCTTTGCCTCCCTCCGCAGAAAGAAAGTGGAAAAAGCCAAAGAGGCGTTGACGGTGCAATTCCGGGAATGCATTTTGGCCGTATCCGCTTCCCTGCAGGCCGGGTATTCGGTTGAAAATGCTTTTCGGGAATGCAGGCAGGACATGGCATTGCTGTACGGGGAGAAATCTTTGATCTGCGGGGAGCTGGATTACATACGCAGAGGCCTGGATATCAACATAGTGCTGGAAGAACTGTTGACAGATCTGGCAGACCGCAGCGGCAGTCCGGAGATCCGGGAGTTTGTGCAAATATTTGTGCTGGCAAAGAGAAACGGCGGCAGTATGCCGGAAATCATCAGAGGATCTGCCTCTATAATAGGCCGGAAGATTGAACTGCAGCAGGAAATTGCCACTATGCTCAGCGGAAGGCAGATGGAGCAGAATATTATGAAACTGATGCCGTTTGGAATTCTTTTGTATATCGGCATTGCCAACCGCGGATACTTTGACGTTCTGTACCACAATTGGAGGGGTGTGGCATTGATGACAGGATGCCTTGGGGTTTACCTTCTGGCGTATGGCATGGGGGAGCGTATTATGAGTACGATCCGTTTGGAAATGGGGTAGGAGGTACGTTTATGTATATAATTGGCGGTATTGTTTTCATTTGTGGTTTGTCGCTTGGTGTCTTATCCCGCAGGGAATCCGTGGAGCGGGACGGGAACCGTCTGCTTCTCCCCTTTCGCAAAATGGCTTTATATATTTATAAAAAATTGTGCATCCGCAGCAAACAGTTTTTTTCTTCCGCACAGGTGGAAAGGGATCTTCACTGCCTTTACCCGGAGGAAGGAAAGGAGCGCCTGACAGCAAGATACTATGTGAATAAGCTGAGTATTTCCCTTGCCGTTTTATTCCTGGGAACCTTGTTTGGAATGCTTGTCAGATACAATAGCCAAAAGGAGCTTCTTTTGGACGAGGAAGGCGCCATATCCAGAGGCAATTACAGGGAAGGCAGCGTAAAGGTGGGGTTGAAAACGGATTATGGGGAGGGGGAAAGCGGCAGCTTTCAGATAGAAGTGGCTCCCCGGCGGCTCACAGAGGAGGAAGCGCTGGTATTATCCGAGGAATTGTGGAATCGGCTGCCGGAGTATATTCTGGGCCAAAATGAGTCTCCGGATAGAGTTTTTTGCGATCTGGCGTTGGAGGAAAGCTACGGCGATTACCCTTTCCTGCTGGAATGGACCAGCCGCAATCCTGCCGTTGTGGGCAGTACAGGAAGGGTGTATCCCGTAGAAGAGGCAGTTCCTGTGGAGATGGCAGTTCGAATGACATACGGGGAACTGGTGAGGGAAGAAAAACTGATGCTCACAGTAATGCCCGTGCCTCTCAGCGCTGCGGAACAGGAGTATGCGGAGCTGGAAAACCTGTTGCTGCAATCGGAATATGAAAGCCGTGGAGAGGAGGTGTGGCGCTTGCCGGGCCAATGGCATGGGAAAACGGTGAGCTGGCAGCAGGAAACAGAGGACTATAGTGTGGTGCTATGGGGTGTGGCTGTTGTGGCGGCAGTGTCGGTATACGCAATGTCCGACCAGGATCTGCACAGGCAGCAGGAACAGAGAAAGAAGCGGATGCAAAGCGACTATCCCGAAATTATCCATAAGCTTTCGCTTTATATAAGCGCCGGTATGACGATACGGGGCGCGTTTCAGAAAATAGCCGGGGACTGCGGGCAAAAAAAGGGGAAGGAGGATCTTCACCCTGCCTATACGGAAATGCGCTATGCCTGCCGGGAACTGCATTCCGGCGTTTCGGAAGCATCCGTTTACGAACATTTTGGGAAAAGAACCGGTCTGCAGGAGTATATACGGTTAAGCACGCTGCTTGCCCAGAACCTGAAAAAGGGTAACGGCACTTTGGCAGAGCGGCTGAGAGAGGAAACAGGCAGGGTGTGGGAAGAGCGGCTGCAAAGCTGTAAAAGATTGGGGGAGGAAGCGGGAACAAAGCTTTTGGTTCCTATGGTGCTTATGCTTCTGGTAGTGATGGTGATGATCATGATCCCCGCTTTTTCAGCCATGTAAAAATGATTCAATACGGTAACTGTAAAACAAACACAAGATTGATAGTAGGAGGATAATTATGGGAAACTTAAAAAATTTAAAAGATCTGTTACGGGAAGAAGACGGAATGGGGACAGTGGAAATTATCTTGATCATTGTGGTACTGGTGGGTCTGGTAATAGTTTTCAAAGACCGGATAACGGATCTGGTGAACAATATTTTTAACAAGATTACCAAGGAGACCAATAAAATTTGAAAACAAAAGAGAATGCATATCTCACAGTCTATCTGGCGCTCTGCCTTACGCTCGTTTTGTCCCTGTGCCTGACGTTGATTGAAGGGGCGCGCAGAAATGGCGCGCGGCTGGAGGCTGAGATTGCGGCGGAGGTGAGCCTGCAAAGCGTTCTTGCAGAATATCACAGGGAATTGCTTTACCAGTATAACATTTTTGCGGTGGACTCCTCTTATGGCACAAACCTGCCCGGAAAAGCCAATACGGAAAGACGATTAAAATATTATTTGGAAAAGAATCTGGACTTTCGGGATGTGTTTCTGGGGTCGCTGTTTTACCGCGACTTTTTTGCCCTTTCACCGGGCGATGTATCCCTGGTTAAGACATCGGTCTTGACGGATGGGGGCGGCGCAGTGTTCCGAAGCTGTGCCGCAGATGCCATCAGGGATGATGTGGGATTCAATCTTTTGCCAAAACTTCAGGACTGGATTCGGGTCATTGAGGTCAACGGACTGGAGGAAAGGGATCTGGAAGCGGAAAAGAGCAGCTTGGACAGTGAGATACAGGAATATGACGGCATGGAGATTGACACCGGGGATGAGGAACCCTATATCCTCCGCGTCATAAATCCTACCGCCAGCCTGGAGGCGCAGAGACGTAAGGGTATTTTGAAGCTGGTCTTGGGGGAAGACGGCGCATTGTCAGGGAATACGATTCAGGCGGCAGGGCTGGTACATGACAGGATGCGCCGGGGGAGGGTCAACCGTGGGAATATGGATATACCACAGCTGTCGGAGGGGGAACTGTTGTGGGAGGGATTTCTCTTTCGGGAGTATCTGCTGCGGTATATGGGACATTACGGTAAGGAAAGTGACGAGGATGCGCTGCGCTACCAGGTAGAATATCTGGCAGCAGGAGAAGAGAGCGACGCGGAGAATCTGCGCTCTGTCCTGAAGAGGATCTGTGTGATCCGCGAGGCGGCAAATACCATGTACTTGTATTCGGACCCGGATAAACGCGGCGTGGCGGAATTGGCAGCTTCACTGGTCTGCGACCTGGCAATGGTTCCCGAACTGGCGCCTGTACTGGAAGCGGCAATCTTGCTGGGGTGGGCATATGCGGAGAGCATATATGATATAAAGACTCTCTTGTCAGGAGGGAAAGTCCCCTTGGTAAAAGATTCCCAAACATGGCATTATGGGTTGAACGCGGCACTGTCGGGAGAATTGCACGGACAGGAAGATGCAGGGGAAGGCCTCTCTTATGAAGACTATCTGAGAATATTTATGATGTGTACGGATACAGACCTCCTGACAGCCAGGGCCATGAACATGGTGGAGGCGGATATCCGCCTGACGCCCGGGAACGGCGCATTCTGCCTGGACGGCTGTTTTGCAGGGATGGAAGCATATATGGAGGTAGAGAGCGGTTACGGATTTGGTTTTGAGGTCAC
This sequence comes from uncultured Lachnospiraceae bacterium, assembly GCA_947643615.1. Taxonomy (GTDB): domain Bacteria; phylum Bacillota; class Clostridia; order Lachnospirales; family Lachnospiraceae; genus Acetatifactor. Next base: position 12,100 of record CANRWO010000066.1, on the reverse strand, counting down.
CAGGCGGAGGGCATATATAAATGGAAAGGGCAGTAGATAACAGGAAACGTCGCAGAAGAACGGTAAAACAAAAATGCAATCACCTGAAAATGGATAGAAGGGAGGTGGACAGCGATGCCTTTTCTATGGAGGAGAAATAAAAGTAACCCGTTGACAAACTATGGAAATCCTTCTCCGACTGATCAGGACATAGGCGCAGGTTTCGCCCAAAACCTGCATAATTCAGGAAACAGATTATCGATGCTGAAAAGGTCGATACCTATCTCCATAGAAGGGACATTGCTGTCTGCCTTCCTTTCCCGTAGGCTACGTGCAGGGATGACGGTGGAAGCGGCGGTAGTGCTGCCGGTAGTATTGCTTTTTCTGTTAAATCTGAGTTGTGCCATAGAGATGATCCGGCTTCACGGTAATTTACAGATGGCGCTCTGGGAGACAGGGCATATGTTAGCAATCTACGGGCATGCACTGGGGGAGGAAGAGGCGTTGGGTTCGGTGGAAGCAGAGGACGGAGATCCCTGGTGGAAAGAGATGGCAGGTATTGCTTTCTCTTACACGTATATTAAGAACCGGATCGTAGACTACCTGGGAGAAGACTATCTGGAGTCATCGCCCCTGACCCATGGTACGGCGGGACTGCAGTTTTGGGAAAGCGAGGTGCTTCGTTATAACGACGAGATGGAGATAACTGTAACATACGGTGTTTCACCCTGGTGCAGCCTGGTGGGATTTTTGCCTTTCCGGATGGCAAACCGTTACTATGCCCATATCTGGAACGGATATGATATTATGGCAGGATTCGAGGGCAAAGACGAGGCGCTGGCTACCGTATATGTGACAGAGACGGGGAGTGTATACCACAGGGATAGAGATTGTTCCCACCTACGCCTTTCCATACGGGAAATCATTGCAGGGACAGAGGGAATGTACCGCAATGAAAACGGCGGAAAATATTCGGAATGTGTAAAATGCCGGAAAGAGGAAAATACAGGTATCCTGTATATTGCACGGGAAGGAAACAGCTTTCATTACAGCAAAGTCTGTTCAGGACTGAAAAGAACCGTTTTTTCTCTATTGCTGAAAGACGCCGATGCGTACCGCCCCTGTAGCAGATGCGGCAATGTTTCACGGCCCGGATTTTAGTGCCCGCCAAAGCGGGCGGATTGGAGTAAGGAAAATGCTATTGTTTTGTTGGTTATTATGCTTAAGTGTATTTGATATTCGGTACAGAAGGATACCGGTGTGGCTGCTTCTGCTGGGAGGCGTGGTGATCCTGGGTAGCGGAGCCTATGGGTGTATCAGGGGAGAGAATAATGGCACGGAACTATTTCTGGGAATGATACCCGGAGTGCTCCTTCTGCTTTTGGCGGCAGCCACAAAAAAAGCCGGGTGGGCGGACGGGGTTGTGCTGATGCTTTTAGGAAGTATGCTGGGATTTCGGCAATGTGTCATGGGGACAATGGTTAGCCTGGCTATCATCTCGGTCTTTTCGGCGGTGCTTTTGGCGCTGCGAAGGGTCGGTAAAGGAACCAATATTCCTTATGTGCCGTTTTTGGCAATGGGGGTTATGTTGTGTAAACTTACAGGATATTGAAGTGTGGACTGGAAACTTTAGTCTGTGGATTGGAGTATAGTTCAGTATGGGTAGACTCATACGAGAAAGGAAAGGTATAGAAATGCATAAGAAAATAAGAATGAATCAATTGCAAGGTCAGGGGAGGGATAATAAAAATGCATTTTTCTCCGTGGAGGCGGCAATGATCATACCGTTGGCGGTATTTGCCGTGCTGTTGGCAGTGAGCCTGTTTGTCTTTCAATATGACAGATGCCTTATGGAGCAGGATATGGGGGCACAGGCGCTGAAGGCGGCATCTGCCGAAGCCGGGACATCAGAGGAATTGGGGGAAAAAATAGAAATGCAGGCAGCTGGATTATACAGGGATAAATATGTGGCATGGGATATGATAAGGCTGGAAGTCCGTATAAAAAGGGGAATTGTTGAAGCTATAGGCGAAGGGATGTTTCGGTTTCCGGTACCGGCATGGAATCTATGGAATAAAGAAAACGTCTGGACCGCACGGGCCGAGTATAAGACACATCGGACAGACCCGGTGGCCTTTATCAGAAATTGCCGCAAGATAATATCCAGATAAATTTTGACAGGAGGTACTTATATGTTACAGACAGAATATGTGAGAAATCTTCATTGCAATTATGAACGGCTTCTTTTGGACCAGAAGCCGGAAGACACCAGGTATCAATATTGCATTTTGGGCAGGGGCGGCATTAAAGGACTGTTGTCCTGCAGCCTGCGCTATATTAACGGACTTGCATATTTGTATTATGATATTTCGTCAAAGCAGAGTATGGTGCAGTTGTTTGAAGGCAGAACCATCACCAGGGAGTGGATCCGGGATTTCATGTGGAGTTATCGGCAGATTCAGCAGGAGCTGGATCGTTTCCTGTTGGACGAGCATAATGTGGTATGGTATCCGGAGCAGATTTTTATGGATTTGGATAACCGGACGTTTTTCTTTATGTATATTCCCTATTATAACCAGGAGAACGGGTTCCCCAAGCTGGTGGATTTCTGGGTGGAGCATATAGATTACGGAGACGAAGCGTTGGTGGAATTTGTATACCGCGTTTATGACCAGCTGGAAAAGAGTGGAGAAACATATCTTCAGGGACAGATATTTGAAGACGCCGGAATGCTGGAGCAAAAGGCGGAGGAATCCCCCGAGCCGGAAAACATTCCTGATGAAACAATGCCGGGACAGGATATTCAGCAGCCTGATGCCGGACACAGCCAGAAAAAACTTTTTGGTATCTTCGAGGGGAAAAAGAGAAAAAATAAAGAAATCCGCGAGCATTACCGTCTGGCCATGGAAGAAGCGATGAAAGGCTGTGCCGTTGCGGAAGAAGAGGTATATCGGTGCTCGGCGGGGGAAAGTGAGAGCATGGAGACGGATTACGGAAAAACTGTCTATGTAGAAGAACGGACGAACCCTGCGGCGTTGGTTCACAGGCTTTATTCCCCGGAGGGCAAACTGTTGGCAAGCCTTGACCGGGAAGTCCTTTCCATCGGAAAAAAGAAAGAGGAGGTCAATCTGGTTATAGATGATATGTCAGTCAGCAGGATGCATGCCAGAATCATAAAACAGGGAACGGAAATCTATCTGGAAGATTTAAATTCCACTAACGGCACTTTTAAAAACGGACTTTGCCTGGAACCATATGAAAAGCGGAAACTGGAAACGGAAGACGAGATAAAATGCGGCAATGTGACCATGATATTCCGGTGAAGGCGCCAAAAGGAAAAACTTCCATTTGGGGAAAAGATATGATATACTGACTTTATTCGTGGCAGGGGACGGCCCGGGAATTATCTGTTATATTTTGTGCAGTTTTCATTGCGCGGGAGAAGAAGGAGGGGACGTTTTCTGTGATTTTGAGTAAGATACCAGTCAGCGCAATTTTTTTCCTCAGACTGATTCTGGCCTGCATGTGCGGCGGAGCCATTGGCATTGAGCGCCAGCAGCGGATCAAAGTGGCTGGGACAAGAACTCATATGGTGGTGGCATTGGCGGCGGCGCTGATGATGATTATCTCCAAGTATGGTTTCCTGGATGTGATGGATGTATACGGTGTGTCCTGGGATGTATCCCGTGTGGCGGCAGGCATTATTACCGGTATCGGGATTTTGGGCGGCGGCATTATCTTCATAGGCAGGCAGGGCCATGTCAGCGGTATCACTACGGCGGTAGGCATATGGGCAACCATAGGGATCGGTATGGCCCTGGGTGCGGGAATGTACGTTATGGGAATCGGCACCACGGCGATTATGCTGTTTATCCAATGGGTACTTCACAAAAATCTCTGGGTAGTGAAGCAGCCTGCCAGAGTACAGATTTGCTTTCGTCTGCCCAGGGGGATGGAAGATTATGAAAAGCTTATGGAGAAAATAGACGGTTATCATATGGCCTTGTACCAGATCAAATGGGATAAAAAGGGCAATATGGGGCCTTCGATGAAGTGCTTTGCCATAGTGCCTGCAAATTACGGCAGGGACGACATTATAAGGATATTTACGACTATGGATGAAGTGGAAAGCTTTGAGCTGATATAGAGATTTAAAAGTCGTTTCAGATGGAATGGTATCCGAAAGGAAGGGGTGCGTTGAAAAAGTATAAGCAAATCCCTCTTGTCAGCAGCCTGCTTGTGATAATAAATATAATAGTGTTTTTGACAAGCATATTTGCCAGGGATGCTCTGTTTGATGCCGGTGTGCTGAATGTGCAGGGGGTGTTGGGCCAAAGGCAGTACGGCAGGGTTCTCTGGGCGATGTTCCTGCACGTCAGCATGAGCCACATTTTCAGCAATATGTTGATTCTCTTTTTCCTTGGCTCAATGATAGAAAAAGAAATCGGGCATATCCGTTTTTTTCTCTTTTATTTTTTGTCGGGAGTTTCAGGAAACATTCTGTCTCTGTGCGTGAGAGTCCAGAATGATGACATGTCGGGAACGATAGGTGCCAGTGGCGCCATATTCGGACTGGACGGAGTGCTGTTATCCATGGCTCTTTTTCGGGGCAAAAAAGTGGAGAATGTCACTCCGACAAGGGTTTTGCTCATGATATTTTTATCCTTGTACAGCGGGTACACAAGCGAAAATGTAGATAATGTGGTACATTTGGGAGGATTGCTTGCAGGTTTTACCGCCGGCAGCATTATGTGTATTGTCCAGCGAAAAAAGAACATAGATCAGGAGGCATCAGGTGAATATTAATATTTATTATGGCGGACGGGGTATTATTGACGATCCTACATCATATGTCATTAATAAAATGCAGGAAATACTGGAAGAACTCAGAGTGAATGTGACTCGTTATAATCTCTATGAAAATAAAAATACCATTATTACCCTGCCTCAGACCTTGAAGGATGCAGACGGCATCATTTTGGCAACCACGGTGGAATGGTACGGGATTGGCGGCTTTATGCAGCAGTTTCTGGATGCATGCTGGCTTTACGGGGATAAAGAAAAGATTGCCAAAATATATATGTGCCCGGTGGTAATGTCAACAACGTACGGAGAACAGGAGGCGAAGCTGAGCCTTTCCACCTCCTGGGAAATTTTGGGCGGCCTCCCTTGCAGCGGCCTGTGCGGCTATATTGAAAATACGGTAGTGTTGGAGATGAATGAGGAATATCTCAGGATTATTGAAAAGAAAGCAGAAAACATGTACCGGACCATCAACCAGCGTATGGCCAGTTTCCCTGCAAGCAATCAAGTGGTAAAGCAGAAAATTAATGTCCCGCAGACGCTTGACCTGACCCCACAGGAGACGGAACAGCTGTCCCAGTATGTCTCGGACGATACTTATGTGCAACGTCAGAAAGAGGATATTCAGGAGTTGGCCAGCCTGTTCAGAGGCATGATGAGTGAAAACAATAGCAGTGATGAGGAATATATCGGAATCCTGAAAAAAGCGTTTAAGCCTCAGCCGGGATTTGATGCGGAATACGCAGTAATGATAGAGAAAAAGATATTGGTGGTCTCGGTAAAAGGATTGCAGTTGGAGTGCCATTACGGCACGCCTGAACAGCCTGACGTGGAAGTACAGCTGAGCCATGACGCAATGGACGATATTGTAAGCGGCAGAATGACATTCCAGAGGGCGTTTATGTCAGGAGCCATGAAGACCAAAGGGGATTTTCGGATTCTCAGGACATTGGACCAGCTGTTTGTGTTTACTTCCCAAGCCTGATTTGAGGACTCGCCAGGGCGGGCAGATAGCAGTGAGTATTTAAAATTTTTCATATAATTTTACTGCGCAAAGACCAGCGCAGAAAGGGGGATTAATATGAGCGAATGTATTTTTTGCAAAATTGTCCAGGGGGAAATTCCTTCCAAAACATTGTACGAGGATAAAAAGTTCCGTGTGATACTTGACGTGAGGCCTGCCACCAGGGGACATGCCCTGATCCTGACAAAGCAGCATTATTCAAATGTCTTCGAACTGCCCGATGACAGTACAGGCGAGGTTTTTATCCTGGCGAAGAGAATGGCAGGGGTTATCCAGGATAAATTGAAATGTGACGGATTCAACCTGATGCAGAACAACGGTGAAGTAGCGGGCCAGACACAAAATCACTTCCATATGCACATAATTCCCAGATATTCCAATGATGGGCAGGAAATCAGCCTGGCCACCGGGGAGCCTACACCGGAAGAACTTGAGGCGGTGAGACAGGAAATCTTATGTTGAAGATTACCTGAGACAAACAGGCCGGTTGAAGGAGTTTCATATGAAAATATTGAATGTGAATGAAGTGACAAGAAATATCAGGGAGATGTGTATCGAGGCAAATCATTTTCTTTCCAAAGATATGAAAGAGGCTTTGCAAAATGCCGCAGATGCTGAGGAGGCGCCTCTTGGACGCCAAATACTCCTTCAGCTTCATGAAAATATGCAGATTGCCGGCGAGGACATGATTCCGATCTGCCAGGACACGGGGATGGCAGTCATTTTTATGGAAATTGGCCAGGAAGTCCGCTTTGAAGGAGGTTCTCTGGAAGAGGCTGTCCATGAGGGAGTGCGCCAGGGTTACGGGGAAGGCTTTTTGAGAAAGTCGGTGGTGAAAGATCCGATCATTCGTGAAAATACAAAAGACAACACTCCGGCGGTGATTCATTACGAGATAGTGCAGGGGGACGGGGTAAAGATTACGGTGGCCCCCAAGGGATTTGGCAGTGAGAATATGAGCAGGATTTTTATGTTGAAGCCTGCGGACGGTATCGAAGGGGTAAAAGAGGCCGTTTTAACTGCGGTGAGAGATGCGGGACCCAATGCGTGTCCGCCTTTGGTAGTGGGTGTGGGCATCGGCGGCACCTTTGAAAAGTGTGCTTTCATGGCAAAGAAGGCGCTGACCCGTCCTGTAGACGTAAGGTCATCCGTCCCTTACGTGCGTGACATGGAGCTCGAACTATTGCAAAAGATCAATTCCATGGGAATCGGCCCGGGTGGACTGGGCGGGAAGACAACAGCTCTGGCAGTGAATGTTGATACATATCCCACCCACATTGCAGGCCTGCCGGTAGCGGTGAATATTTGCTGCCATGTGAACCGACATGTTGTGCGGGAATTGTGAAATCAAACCTCCGTGCAGCCAGTGGCGGCATTGTTTAAACATTAGAAGATTTTATGGCGCTGCAGCGGTGACAGAAAAATATCCCGAATGAAGTGCCGGCAATAGCTGGCAATAACATTCAGTAAAAACAGCGCAGAAATAGAGATTAGATTAAAAAGTCATGCGGATGCACCGGTTTTTTAATCGCAATTTTAATCAGAGCCGGGGATTGCCTTGATTGCAGCCGGAAATTTGAGATTTCCGACGTGTGTCATTGCAGCAGCTCTGATATGGGGGATCAGTATGGACAAATATATCAGCGTACCCTTAACTGACGAGGACGCGGCCTCTCTGACGGCAGGTGATCTGGTGTATCTATCAGGAACCATTTATACGGCAAGGGATGCGGCGCATAAAAGAATGCATGAAGCATTGGAAAGAGGAGAACAGCTGCCTTTGGAGCTGAAATCCAATGTGATTTATTACATGGGGCCGTCTCCGGCCAGGCCCGGAAGGGCCATTGGCTCCGCAGGCCCTACCACTGCAAGCCGGATGGATAAATACACGCCTTGCCTGCTGGATTTGGGGTTAAAGGGGATGATAGGGAAAGGCAAGAGGGCGCCGGAGGTACGAGATGCCGTTGTGCGCAATGGCGCAGTATATTTTGCGGCAGTGGGGGGCGCCGGGGCACTTTTGTCCCGTGCTATCATATCTTCTGAAGTGATAGCATACGATGACTTGGGAACGGAAGCCATCCGAAAGCTGGAAGTGCGCGATTTTCCAGTAATCGTTGTGATGGACCCGCGTGGGAACGACCTTTATGAAACGGCTGTAAAAAAGTATGGCGTGTAAAAAATAAAAATAGAGAGAGCTGGCGATTATGAAACGCATTATTTTGATGGTTTTGAGGCTGATCTTCAGGGTACCGTATTATATAACCGGCATATGGTGGCAGGGAAAAAGGAAAAATTACGACCTGGAGAAGTCATATGCGTTTGTTAAAAAAGTGACAATGGCCGCAAACAAAGCGGGTCGAGTGAAGATTGAATCCTATGGCCTTGAAAATATACCGGAGGAAAACGGTTTTATATTTTTCCCGAACCACCAGGGTTTATTTGACGTGCTTGTCTTTTTGGAATCCTGCCCCAGGCCTTTTGCATTTGTGATCAAAAAAGAAGCCAGTAACGTGATCTTGTTGAGGCAGGTAATAGCTGCGTTGAGATCCATTGTCATAGACAGGGAAGATATCCGGCAGTCTTTGGAAGTGATCAACCAGGTGGCTGCGGAAGTGAAGAAGGGCAGGAATTTTCTGATTTTTGCGGAAGGGACCAGAAGTAAAATGGGGAATCAGCTTCTTCCGTTTAAAGGGGGTACATTTAAAAGTGCTGTCAAGGCGAAATGCCCTATCGTTCCCTGTGCACTGATTGATTCATTTAAACCCTTTGACCGGAATACCATTGCCCCTGTGACTGTGAAACTGATTTACCTGCCTCCCATTTATTATGAGGAGTATTCTTCTATGAAGACTCCCATGATTGCGGATATGGTAAAGCAAAGGATAGAGACGGCTATTGCAGAATATGGGCAGTGAGAAATATGGCTGTCTGGTTTCTTTCTCTATGCTCGTGATTTTTCGGCTTTAGCTTTTGCCATGTGTCTAAATGTTTCTATTGCTCCTTTAAATATTTACGCCGTTTCTTCGGCGGTAATCACTCTCATTGTCTCGAAATGTGTCCCTGCCCTTAGCAATTTTTTTTGCTTCTTCATTTTTTCAGTGTTCATTTTCTCCGTCTGTTTTCAAACACACTCCAATGCTTCATCCTCCGCAATCTCCCCGATATTCTCCATAACTATATCCATGTCAATGGGGTGGGAAGAGCGGCATTTGGCGGGTTGCGCTTTACCCTTGCCGTACTCGCTGCAATGGGCCGCATAGCCTTCGCTTGCCTGTATAACATATAACATAGAATAGCGAATGGAAAACTGATGGCATGGGAGTTAAGCGGATATGCATAACCCCATTATATACTAAATAGCATAATATACCTTGACAGGCGAGGTATATTGCTGTATGCTGTATATCAAGAAGATATCTGTAATCAAAATTTGTGGGAAGGAGGGGCATCATGTCAATTACATCAGATATTCTCAGAGGTCATACGGAAGCGATTATTCTTTCACACCTTTTGGATCAGGACAGTTATGGCTATCAGATCAATAAGGATATCATGAAAAAAACCAATAACACATATGAACTGAAGGAAGCAACTCTCTACTCGGCGTTCAGGAGACTGGAACAGGCAGGTTACATCAGGACTTACTGGGGGGATGAGACTGTGGGGGCCAGACGCAGGTATTACGCCATAACGGAGGATGGCAGGAGGATGTACCACGGATATAAGAAAGAGTGGCAGGAAGCAAAGGAAATGATAGACAAGTTGTTAAAATAGCCGCGGTTTGAAGGAGGATTCCATGAAAGAAAAAATAAGGCAACATTTTAATCTGTTATTTACAGAAGCGCCCAAAACAAGAAAAGCGCTCGACCTGAAACAGGAAATGATCCAGAATGCCATGGATAAATATGACGACATGGTGGCGGAAGGGTATTCCGAGGAAGATGCATACAGAAATGTGATTGATTCCATTGGTGATGTGAGCGAATTGTTTACGGAATTGGAAGAAAAAAACTTATTTACTTTGTCGGAAAAAGACCGGAAGAAAAAGGCCATGTTGACGGCAGTGGCGGTGGGACTGTATATTTTTGCAGGGGCAGTCTTCTATTTCTTCAGCAGCGGGATGTGGTATAGTCACGGTTATCATATGGGTAATTTAGGATTGGTCATAGCTTTATTGATCTGCATTGCACCTACCATTATGCTGGTGTATGCAGCAAATATGTATCCCGATTATTCGAAAAAAGAAGGCAGTAATATGGTAGAGCGTTATAAAGAGGACAGATACAGCAGCAATAAAGAAACGGCCGTAAGAAGATCCATAAACACCATTATCTGGTCGCTTGCGGTAGTCCTTTACTTTATTATCAGTTTTGCAACTTTCCAATGGGAGGTCACATGGGTAATCTTTCCTATGGCATTGTGCGTCCAGTCAATTATAAGGTTGATTTTTAGCCTCAAGGGGGACGGTAAGCACATGTAAAGAAATTTGACTGCCGGTGTATTTGTCGTCGGCATGTTGGCGGGGCCGGGTAAATATGTGTATTCGGTTTTCCCTTCTTGCAACGGAAGTTGATCTGTTGTTTAAACGCGCGCCGCAGCGCGCAGACGGGCAATATGTAAGTATGAAACATATAAAAATAGCATTGATAGTGATATTATCTGTTATGACGCTGGGCTTGTGCGGGATACTTGTGTCTGGGATAATGGAAAGGAACCTCTTCAGGGAATCCGGCCGCCAACAATATAATGAAGTTGAACTTGTGCTTGAGAGGGAGATCCCCGTTGACGGGATCAATGATATTTCCGTATTATACAACATGAATGATAACGATATTTATCTGTTTGAAAGTGGAACGGATACAGTGATCATTAAGGAATACAGTAGTTCTGAGATGAATGCCAATGAGGTTTCTGCGATAAATGTAAGCGAAGACAGCATAGAGGTAAAGGGCGCAGGGAGAAATATCCATGAAGGTTTTCGCTTTTTCTTTTTTAATAGTTACTATTATGCCAGACATTATACGGAGGTATATATCCCGGCATCTTTTTCCGGGGAGCTGCTGCTGGAGACGGCCAGCGGAAATATTATTTCTGACTGTGATATGAATTTGGAGAAGTCCTTTACTGTTGCCAGTGCCAGCGGAGATGTGAGCTTTGGCTCCGTGACAGCGGATAACATGTCTGTTTCTACCTCCAGCGGTTATATCATAATGGAAAAAATAGATACAAATGTGAATGGTTCTATAGGGGAAATAAGCGTCGAAACTTCCAGTGGGGATGTGAATATAAAGGAACTCACAGGCGTGACGAGAATGGAAAGCAGCAGCGGATATGTGAATGCGGAAAAGATAACGGGAGATACACAGATTAAGACAACCAGCGGAGATATGGATATCAAAGAAATTGTGGGTGAGGTGAAAACCGAGAGCAGCAGCGGAAATGTGTCCATTGGAAACGTAACGGGAAATGCGAAGATCAGGACAACCAGTGGGGATATATCTATCCAGCACATTGAGGGAGGCCTGCAATCCGTAAGTAGCAGCGGCTATGTGAGGGTGCTTGAGGGGAATGGGGACAGGTCCATATCCACAAGTTCAGGGGACATAATATTAGAGGTGATTGAGGGAAATTTTCAATTTAGCACACAAAGCGGGGAAATCCAGGCGGCTATCCAAAAAGGGGAAGGCAGCATAGAAACTACCAGCGGGAATATAAGGCTGGAATTGGCAGAACTCATAGGGGTATTAGATATCAACAGTAGCAGTGGGTCCGTCAGCGTACAACTTTCATCTGATACAGAATTTGGGTTCTTAGCGGACACCGTCAGCGGCAGTATAAATACTTTTTTTGACAGCGACCCGGGTATTATCTGTATGGAGGATCAGGTACAGGGAACATACGGCGCCAATGGGCAGGGGAACCAGGTGACGATTCGGACTACCAGTGGAGACGTGAGTGTATCAAAGCAGTAGAGATATTAAAAACCAAAGTGATAGAAATATCAAAAAAGCAATTGACAAAGACATCATCCTTATGTATAATAAATTTTGCGTTATGAGTTATTGACGTACAATTAAATATTGGCAGCGACGTAATTCGGATATGGAGAAATACTCAAGAGGCCGAAGAGGCGCCCCTGCTAAGGGTGTAGGTCGGGTAACCGGCGCGAGGGTTCAAATCCCTCTTTCTCCGCTTAGCTGCCGATTAAGAGAAACAGAAGCGTTATAATCGCTTCTGTTTTTTTCTTGTGCGCCCGGCGGCGCACGTTTCTAACCGGTGCAAGTCCGGAATCCG
>CANRWO010000065.1 GCA_947643615.1 uncultured Lachnospiraceae bacterium | reverse complement strand
GTGATGAGCACCATGAAGGCCATGACCACGGGCATGAGGCCCACGGCCATGAGCACCACCATGACCACGAAGGCGAGTGCCCTGTATGCGGCGGGCACCACGACGGTGATGAGCACCATGAAGGCCATGACCACGGGCATGAGGCCCACGGCCATGAGCACCACCATGACCACGAAGGCGAGTGCCCTGTATGCGGCGGGCACCACGACGGTGATGAGCACCATGAAGGCCATGACCACGGGCATGAGGCCCACGGCCATGAGCACCACCATGACCACGAAGGCGAGTGCCCTGTATGCGGCGGGCACCACGACGGTGATGAGCACCATGAAGGCCATGACCACGAGCACCACCACGAAGGCGAGTGCTGCTGTGGCCATCATGACGGGGATGAGCACCATCACCATCATCACCATGCAGACGAGGTGTTTACAAGCTGGGGCATGGAGACCCCTACGGTATATACGCAGGAGAAGATTGAGAGTATTTTGTCCGCCCTGGACAGCGGCGAGTATGGTGTTGTGCTCCGTGCAAAGGGAATGGTCCCCGGGGAGGGCGGAACATGGATCTATTACGACTATGTCCCTGAAGAACATGAGATTAGGAGCGGTAAGCCGGAAGTCACAGGTAAGATTTGTGTCATCGGCTCCGAACTGAAAGAAGAGAAGCTTAAGGAGCTGTTTTGCCTGTAAGAATTGCACGTAGAAGACGGAAATTCCTGCAAACAAAATATATGGCCAGGTATGCATTGTCATAGTGGGCCTGGAATTCAAGAGAAAGTATGTCCGGCAGACGAGAAAGGCGGCATGGAATGAAACCCGTATATATGATCAACGGATTTTTGGAGAGCGGAAAAACGGAATTTATCAGCTTTACTCTGGCACAGCCTTATTTCCAAATCAAGGGAAAAACGCTGTTGATCCTCTGTGAAGAGGGGGAGAACGAATATGATGATGAGCTTTTGGAAAGAAGCCGCACGGAAATAGAGCTGATAGAAGAGGAGGCTGATTTTACCCCCTCCCATCTGGTGGAACTGGAGAAAAAGCATAGGCCGGAGAGGATCATTGTGGAGTTTAACGGCATGTGGAATTATAAAAATGTCAAGCTCCCCTGGTATTGGAAGATTGAACAGCAGATTACCACCATCGACGGCTCCAGCTTTTCCATGTATTACACCAATATGCGTTCCCTGCTGGCAGAAATGATTCGCAAGTCGGAGATGATCATATTTAACCGTTGTGACGATGTGAGAAATGACCTGAATACGTATAAAAGGAACATTAAGGCGGTAAATCCCTCTGCGGATGTGGTTTTTGAGGATTCCAACGGCGAGATAGACGAGATTTTTGAGGAAGACCTTCCTTATGATTTGAGCCAGGATATGATTGTGCTGGATAATACGGGTTACGGGATTTGGTATTTGGATTCCATGGACCATCCGGAGCGTTATTTGGGCAAAAAGCTCCAATTTGTGGCTATGGTATTGAAACCCGAAACCTTTCCGGACTATTACTTTGTGCCCGGCCGTATGGCTATGACCTGCTGTGCCGACGATATGGCATTTCTGGGTTATGCCTGTGAATATGCGGGTACGGCTTCCCTGAAACAGAAGGACTGGGTGAGGGTAACTGCGACTATGGCCAGGGAGTACAGAGAGGAATATAATGGTGAGGGCCCTGTCCTTCATGCAATCAGCGTGGAAAAGGCACCGGCGCCCAAGGAAGAGATCATCAGTTTTAATTAGGCTTCCATTTTATATTATATGTATAGGCGGCTTGTATGGCACAGGAGAATGAAAAAGAAATACAACAGATAAAGAACAGGTTCCGGGAGCTGGCGGATAAGTCCTATTCCCAAAGCATTTATACGTTTACCGGCTTTCTGGGGTTAGGTGAGCTGGATGTTTTCCACGGGATGGAGAGGGAACTGAAATATGCCGGGTTTACATTGTCCGGCGGTTATGAAGATGCGGACCGCAGGATGGTCCGTTTCGGTGAGGAATCCCAACTGGGTTATGAGATGCCCTTTCCCATAGCATGTATCCATATAAGGCCTCATATCGCCAAATTCGCGGATGCGCTGTCCCACAGGGATTTCCTGGGGGCGCTTATGAACCTGGGGATTGAGAGGAGTACAATCGGGGATATCAAGGTAGGTGAGAAGGAAGCCTACCTTTTTTGCGTGGATTCCATGGCGCCTTTCATATGCGAGAACCTGGAGCAGGTCAAACATACCCATGTGAAATGTGCCGTGACGGAAGACGTGGGGGCGTTTCCCCGGGAGGAACCCGTCCCGGTCAGCATTCAGGTGCAGTCGCTCCGCGTTGACGCTGTGCTTGCCAAGGTTTATAATATGTCAAGGGAGAAAAGCCTGGATTTGTTCCGTGCAGGGAAAGTTTATGTGGACGGCAGACTGTGTGAAAACAATTCAAGACTTCTGAAGCCTTCCGAGACCGTAAACGCCAGAGGCTATGGCAAGTTTCGGATCCTGGGTGAACCCAGGGAGACACGGAAAGGAAAGCGGGCGGTGGAAGTGGCGCTATACCGCTGACGGGCCCCAAACCGCTTCTCTCCGGCGGAATAATGCAGGATGGGTTTTAGGCCTGGAAGGGCGGCTGAACACGCTCTGAAATCATACACAGGAGGAAAATGATGTATCAATATTCGGTGGTCCAGTGGCTGTTTTTTTTCTATTTTTATTGCTTTATAGGGTGGTGCATCGAATCCACATATGTTTCCGTACGCACGAAAAAACTGACTAACAGAGGTTTTATGCGGGGGCCGTTCCTGCCCCTTTACGGCAGCGGGGGGATTATGATGCTGGTGGTTTCCATGCCTTTTCAGGATAGCATTGTAAAGACGTATCTAGCGGGTTGTGTGGGGGCCACGGTACTGGAATATATAACAGGCGTTACAATGGAAGCGCTCTTTAAAGTGCGGTACTGGGATTATTCGAAACAGAAGTTTAACTTCCAGGGCCATGTATGTCTTGGAACCTCACTTTCCTGGGGATTTTTAACGATTTTGATGACAGAGCTTGTGCATGTGCCTGTTGAAAAACTCGTGTTATCTATTCCGGGCCGGGCGCTCACTGTGGTCACGGTGGTCCTGACCGTGGTGATAGCAGTTGATTTTGCCTTATCCTTTAAGGCGGCCATCGACCTGCGTGATATCCTGATTAAGATGGAACAGGCGAAATTGGAATTGATGCACATACAGGAAGCTTTGGACGAGATGTTTGCCGCGGCCAACGCAGGCTGGGAGAACCGGAAAGAGGACTGGGAGAACCGGAAGGCGGAATGGGATAACCGCAGGGATGAATGGAATGAAGGGTTCCATGCCAGGAAAGATGCCATCACAGAAGGGTGGTCCGTGCGTATGGAGGACTTAAAAGCCGGCATTGAGAGCAAGCTGGCCGGCATCAAAAGTATGGCTCAGTCCAAGCCTTCCGAGTATATGGAGAGCGTCAGGGAGGAACTTACCGAATGGAAAGCAAAGTATATGGCCAGCCTGGAAAACAGGAAACGCCTGAGCAGGATCAAGGATTTCTTCCAGAGGGACTTGCTTCGTTCCAATCCGGGTATGACTTCCGTGAGGTTCAAGGAGGCTTTGGAGGAACTGCGGGACAATATATCTGACAGAACCCACAAGAAATAAAATAACAATTGGTATGAAGACCTGCCGCCAAAGAGTGACAGGTCTTTTTTTGAAATATCTGTCTTAAAGAATTCTTAAAGAATTCACCTGTTTTTTGTTAAAGTTTGATTTGATAAACTAGAGTCAGCAAGGGAAGAGAACTGATTTGAATGCCGCCTTTGCAATCGGCAATTTAAGTCAGAGCCGGGGATTGCCTTGACCGCAGTGGGAAAGATGAGTTTTCCGGCGGTTTCATCGCAGCAAACAGCTTTGGCATGGAGGACTGGTGTGAATGTATAACATACTGATATGTGATGATGAAAAAGATATTGTGAATGCACTGAAGATTTATCTGAATGATGCCAGCTACACTTTGTTTGAAGCATACAACGGCAAAGAGGCGCTGCAGGTGGCTGGGGAGCAGGAGCTGCATCTGGTACTCATGGATATCATGATGCCGGAGATGGACGGGATCGAGGCAATGGTGAAGATACGGGAAACAAGCAATGTGCCGGTGATCCTTTTGACGGCAAAATCGGAGGATGCGGACAAAGTCCTGGGACTGACGGTGGGAGCGGACGACTATATCACGAAACCCTTCAACCCCATAGAAGTATCTGCCAGGGTGAAATCCCAGCTGCGGCGATATATGCAGCTGGGGGCAGGAAACCAGTATGCGGATATCTTAAAGTGCGGTGGGATTGAGCTGGACGACAAAGAAAAGCGGGTGTTATTGGACGGCGAGGAGGTTTCCCTGACCCCTACGGAGTATGATATCTTAAAACTTCTGATGCAGCATCCGGGGCAGGTCTTTTCACCCAGGACAATTTACCAGAAGATATGGAATGACCTGCCCTACGGCAGCGAGAATACGGTGGCGGTACATATCAGGCATCTCAGGGAGAAACTGGAGATCAACCCTGCGGAACCCAGGTACTTGAAGGTAGTCTGGGGGCAGGGTTATAAGATGGAGAAGGGAAGGTGACCTCTATGGGTAAAAAGAAGCTTACAGGTTCCTTTGCGGCGAAAGTGGCGGCGTTTTTTCTGCTTGTGATCAGTGTGTTCGGGGCAGTTGCAGGAGGTTTTTTTACACTGTGTTTTGTGAGGGAAGGAGTTTACCAGGATTATGACCATTCCGGCGCCGCGGGATTGTTCCTGGAAGAGGGTTATGGGACATATATGGCAGATGTGTATGCCGTGAGGGACTACCTTGCCGCAGGGGAGATCCGCAATGCGGAAGCAGTGTGCGAGGGGAAAAATATTGACATTGCGTTGTTGGATGGCGAGCAGGCGGGAGCCTTTGGCATTGAGACGGACAATCCGGCAGTTATATGGTCAACTTACGATGGTAGTTATGAGACCAACGGACTGACCAGGGACATTTATATGAAGTTTTCGGCGGAATCCCTTACGGGAAACCGCATTGTCAATTATCATAAGCTATACGCCCAAAAGGATTATGTGTTCCGGGTATATTTTAATCCTGATTTTCCTGAGAAGGACTGGTATTGGGAAATATATAACGGGTGTTTGACTTTGTATAATATCAGATATCTGGTGTTATGGGTGACCTGCGCCGGTATTTTCCTGGGATTGAACAGCTTCCTGTTCCTGATGTGCAGCGCCGGACGCCGGAATGGTGTGGAGGGCATACAGCCCAGTGTATTTACCAGTATACCGTTGGATCTATATACGATAGGTTTTGGTATCGTCATCTTTTTCCTGTTGTGCGTCAGTTTGGATTGGATGGGATTTAGTGTCAGCATCGATAGTGTTGTTGAGGTAATATTGCTTGCGACAGCTGTGGCCATGCTGGTGCTGATGTGTACGTTTTATCTGCGGGAACTGGCAGTGCGCATGAAACTGGGCAAATGGTGGCGGAACACTGTGGTTTACCGTTTACTCAGGCTGGCAGGGAGGATACTCCGGTTCTTATGGAGATGCCAGTGCAGCATATTCAGAGGGGTCCCGACGGTCCTGAACATCATGATCGTTTTCCTGGGGATCTGTATCCTGGAGTTTTTTGGTGTATGTATATTTATGCGGCAATCGGGAGCGCTGCTGCTCTGGATGTTGGAGAAGGTGGTCCTGTTTTTCGCGGTTGCATACATTTCCCTGATTTGCAAAAAGCTGCTGAACGGGAGCAGGGCGCTGGTCCAGGGCAGACAGGAAGAAAGAATAGACACCAGGTATATGTTTGGGGACTTTAGAGAGTGCGGTGAGAACCTGAATAATATCGGCCAGGGCATTTCCAGGGCCGTGGCGGAGCGAATGAAGAGCGAGCGCCTTAAGACAGAGCTGATTACCAATGTATCCCATGATATCAAGACCCCGCTGACCTCCATTATCAATTACGCCAACCTGATCGCGGAGGAACCTTCGGAAAATGAACGCATTACAGAATACTCCGAGGTGCTGGTGCGCCAGTCCGGCCGCCTGAAGAAGCTGCTGGAGGATCTTCTGGAGGCCTCCAAAGCCACAACGGGGAATCTGGATTTGAATCTCCAGCCCTGTGAGGTAAGCGTGATCCTGTCCCAGGCCATAGGGGAGTACCAGCAGCGGATGGAGGAGAAACAGCTGGAGCTGATTGTGAACCAGCCGGAGCAACAAGTTTATATCATGGCGGACGGAAGGCATCTGTGGAGGGTCTTTGATAATCTGCTGAACAATATCTGTAAGTATGCAAGAGAGGATTCCCGGGTGTATTTGACCGTGGAAGTGGAGGAAAAGACAGGGCCAAAGCCGTTTTTCGGTGTGGGTCAGAAACCTTCGGGAGAGTTTGAGGGAGGCCAGGGTGTGAACATCATCTTTCGCAATATGTCCAAGTATGCGCTGAACATTACGCCGGAGGAGCTTCAGGAAAGGTTTACCAGAGGTGACAAATCGAGACATATGGAGGGAAACGGACTGGGACTTTCTATTGCAAAGAGTTTGACGGAATTGATGGGGGGGTGGATGGAAATTGTGACCGACGGCGACTTATTTAAGGTGATCCTGCATTTGGAGCTGTCGGAAAGTGAATAAATATTCACAAAAATATAACAAAATTCATATATTTGTAATTTGACAATTTCTTCTATTACCGATATTATAGATAATATATTATAAAAAAGCAGTCCACGGCGGGAAGAGGAATCCCCCGGGGACAAAGATGCAAGAATCGAGGCGAGGAAATCCTGCGCGGGATCACTGCATTTGACTGAGGGAATTTACGGGATTCCCCCACATCAATTACAGTGAGCGGAGCGAAAAACAACAATATCGGAAAAGGAGGAAGTATATGAAGAAAAACGATGGATGCCTGATAGATTATGCCCAGATGTGCCGGGAGGCTGACCGTCTGGAGCCTGAGATGTTTGACCGATACGAGGTGCAGAGGGGACTCCGTGACAAGAACGGAAACGGGGTTGTCACGGGATTGTCCCACATATCCAGGATAGATTCTTTTAAGATTGTGGACGGAGTGAAGACTCCCTGTGAAGGCAAGCTGTGGTACAGGGGTTATGATTGCATTGAGTTGGTCAACGGCTTTCGGAGGAAGCGGTTTGGTTTTGAGGAAATCGCTTACCTGCTTCTGTTCGGGGAGCTGCCCAGTGAGGAGAAATTAAAGCAGTTCCGCGATATCCTGGCGGCCAACAGGACATTGCCCACCAATTTCACCAGGGATGTTATCATGAAAGCGCCCAGCAGCGATATTATGAATTCGCTGACCAGAAGCGTGCTGACGCTGGCTTCCTACGATAAGAACATTGGCGATACCGGGATTGAAAATGTGCTGAGGCAGTGCCTTGCGCTGATCGGTGTATTCCCTATGCTGGCGGTATATGGCTATCATGCATATAACCATTATGAAAATGATGAGAGCATGTATATCCATCGTCCTTCTAAAAAGCTTTCCACGGCGGAGAACCTGCTGATGATGCTCCGGCCCGATAAGAAATATACGGAGCTGGAGGCCAGGGTGTTGGATATTGCCCTGGTATTACATATGGAGCATGGTGGCGGTAATAACTCCACCTTTACCACCCGCGTGGTCACTTCTTCCGGTTCCGATACCTATTCGGTGATAGCGGCGGCGCTTTCTTCCCTCAAGGGGCCAAAACATGGCGGCGCCAATATTAAAGTAGTGGAAATGATGCGAGACCTGGAGGCGAATGTTTCGGACTGGGCGGACGAAGATGCGGTAAGGGCATATTTGAAGAAGATACTGAACAGAGAAGCGTTTGACCGTAAGGGCCTTATTTATGGTATGGGGCACGCGGTTTATTCTCTTTCCGACCCCAGGGCCCAGGTGTTTAAGGGATTCGTGGAGCAGCTTGCCACAGCGAAAGGCAGGCAGAAGGACTTTGCGCTGTATTCCATGATCGAGAGGATTGCCCCGGAGGTAATTTCCGAAAAGGCGCGTATCTACAAGGGAGTCAGCGCCAACGTGGACTTTTACAGCGGATTTGTGTACAGCATGCTGGAGATTCCCCTTGAGATGTACACTCCCATTTTTGCCATTGCCAGGATCGTGGGGTGGAGTGCCCACAGGATAGAGGAGCTGATCAACATGGATAAGATCATCCGTCCTGCTTACAAGAGTGTCATGGAGGAGCAGGAATACATTCCCATGGAGGAGCGCTGAGGCTAGTACATCGTTGCATTAATTCTTGAGTAATCAGCACTCGCTGTTCACGCCATCGCCGCGTTGTCGTCAGTCAACGATGCCACCGCATCGCCTCCTTCCTCCGCCTTACGCTGACGCAAACATCAAGCACTGATTTACTTCAAGATTAACGCAATGCTGTACTAGTGGAGTGTTTTCTTGTTCATAAATTAGATAGAAAGAGGCGGAATGGATCATATTTATCCATCCCGCCTTTTTTGGCATTTCCGTCTCTTTTGGCATTTTCCGTTTCTATATCTTGAATTTTCTCATATGTTCGGCCAGGGCGAAAGCGGCATCGGAGACACGGTCAGCGCCCTGTGCCATCTCCTTGCTGTCAGCGGAAAACTGCAGGGAGGAATCAGCCAGCAGCTCTGTGGAGGCGAGGATTTCTTCCGTGCTTGCCGACTGCTCCTGGGAGAGTGCGGCAATATTGGTGGCCACATCATCTACATTGGAGATCTCCGCTACGATCTCACTCAGCATGCGGTCGGCTTCTGCGACGTTTTTGTATATATTTTCAAAGATATCGCAGGAAGCGGTAATTTTACCGGAACTGGCTTCAATATTAGAAACGCTCTGTTCAGTCTGGCATACCATATAGGAGACCTGAGAATTTACCTGCATGATGATCTCGGAAATCTTGGAGGCGGAGCCGGAGCTGATATCTGCCAGTTTCCGGATCTCTTCGGCCACAACGGCAAACCCTTTTCCGGCTTCGCCGGCGCAGGCCGCTTCAATGGCGGCATTCAGGGATAGCAGCTCGGTCTGGTCGGAGATGTCGCTGATGATCGCCACCATGGAATTGATCTGTTTGGTGGAGCTGCCCACCTCGTCCACGATTTCGGACAGCTGTTTCATGGACCGGACAATGGATTCCATTGCCTGGTTGACGGTTTCCATGTCGCTGCGGCCCCTGGAGGCTACATCCACGGTCAGCTGCATATTTGCCTTGGCGTTTTTGCCTCTTTCATTGGTCTCATTGACTACGTCGGAGAGCGTTGTGGCGTGAAGCGCCAGCTCCTGGATGCCGTTGGCAATCTGGTCCAGGGTAACTTTAACGTCGCCCATGGATTCCGCCTGCCCTTCTGCAGACTCGCTCAGAGCGCCCGAGATCTGTTTGCTGGAGCCGCTCAGCTGGTCCAGCTGGTTGGAAATGTCCCGGATGTCCAATATGATTTCCCGCATGATCTCCACAAAGCCGTTCAGGGAGCGGCTCATAACGGTTATCTCGTCATTGCCTTTTTCAGGGATCACGACTGTGAAGTCACCGTCTGTTATGGTGGTCAGGGCGGTAGTCAGGGTGCCGATGGGTTTTAGCGTATTTTGGAGCACAACGCCAACCACTGCGATGACCAGGACCAGCACGGCGGCAAATACGCCAAGGATTATGCATGCCAGCTTTACAAGGTCGGAGAGGATATAGTCACGGGAGACACAGGATACCAGGACCCAGGGGGTTCTTTTTATGTAAGAAGCGGTCACATAATAGCTTTCAGAACCGTCGTTGGTAAGAAATAATTCTGTATTTTCGGCTGCCAGCTGCAGTCCCACGTCTCCCAGGAAGGTTCCCGGGGGATAATCCGTGACAACGGCGCCTGCCAGGGAATCGTCTTTGTGGGCGATGATGGAAAAGTCATTGGTATCCACTAAAAATGCATAACCCTCATTCATTACGGAGATGTCCGTCACCGAATTACGGATATAATCCATGGCTACGGGCATGTCCACAGCCTGTACGTACGCTTCCCTTACGTCGCCAAGGCCACTGGCGATCATGATGCTGATGGTGACAGTTTTTGCATTGGATTCGGATTCTTTGATCAGAGTGTGTTGAGCGTTCGACAGCAGGGACTGCATACTATTGTAAAATATCAGTATAGCGGTCAGGGCGAAAGCTACAACAAACAGCGGAACTACGGTAATCAGCAACTTTTTCCGTATGCTGAATATTTTCTTTTTTGCAGCTTTTTTGTGTTTTGACATAATTCTCCCCCACTTGTGTTTGATGTAATTATAATTTTATTGTAATATACATAATATAAATACCATATTTTGAGCAAAAATACAATTATATTCTTACTGTTGCTGTTAACGGAAAGGCGGGAAATATGATTGGAACGATTATCGATTATTTGAAAGAGTATGGGAACATTTCTTTCCGGGAGGAACCCATGAACGAGGTGGACAGCCTGGTGCTGTGCCAGTTTGCCTACCTGAAATTTGACGGAATGGTGCCTGGCGTGGATGAGAATCTGCCGTCTGTGAGGCTGAAGGACCTGGGGGACCATCCTGATTACGAAAAATTATATGCGGACGAACGTTATGAGAAAGTGAACCGTAAGCTGGTAACGGCCATGCTGGCAGGAAAACGTTACCGGAACATGAAAATGAACTGTTATGTCAATATTATCGAGAAGGAGTGGGAGACTCAGTTCTCGGCCATCAGCCTGTTGTTGGATGACGGCACCGTCTATGTGGCATTTCGGGGCACGGATGAGACCATAGTGGGTTGGAAGGAAGATTTTAACATGGCCTTCCTGTCCCCCGTGCCGGGCCAGGCTTACAGCGTGAAATACCTGGATACCGTGGGGGCACGGCTGCACAGGCCTTTTTATGTGGGAGGGCATTCCAAGGGAGGAAACCTGGCGGTGTACAGCGCCATGAACTGCAGGCCTGACATTCAGGACAGGATCATCAGGATCTACAGTATGGATGGTCCGGGATTCCGGCCGGAGGTGCTGAAAGAAGCCGATTATTCCATGATAGCCAGGAGGGTGGAAAAAATCTTGCCCCATTCCTCCATGATAGGGATGCTGTTTGAATCGGATATGCATTTTAAGGTGGTGGAGAGCAGAACCTTCGGCCTGCTGCAGCATAACCCTTATACATGGCTGGTAAAGGAAGGGAAGCTGGTGGAGGTAAAAGACATCTACGAGAGCCGGAAGCAGATGGATAACACGTTGAATGAGTGGATACTTTCACTGGATGAAGAACAGCTCAGGGTCTTTGTGGATACATTGTTCCAGGTGATCAATGCCTCCCAGGTAGACGATCTGATCCAGTTCACGGCGGAGTGGCGCAAGAGCATGAATGGCATCATATCTGCGCTAAAGGAAGTGGATGAGCAGACCGTCGGTATCCTGAAAGAAGTGATCAAATCATTGTTTGACATTGCGGGCGCAAGGATGGTGCAGAGCGTTACGAACAGCACTGCGCAGCTGAAGCAGAAATTAAAGATACAAAATAGGACAGAAGGGGACCGCCGGAGAGCTTAGTCCTTGTTTCCCGGATCCGTTCCGGATGCCACTGGACGCCTATGACAGGGAGCGTTTCGTGGACCAGCGCTTCCACGCAGCGGTCTTCGGGACACCATTGGATGGCGCGAAGTCCTTCCCCAAGCAGTTTTACGGATTGATGGTGGGCGCTGTTGATAATGGCGCTTTCACCATATAAGGTGTGGAGGCAGGAATTTTTCTCAATGACGGAAGCGTGATATTTGTCGCCGTCCTCATAGCGGTGCACTGCGCATGAGGCGGGAGGCAAATCCTGTACCAGCGTGCCCCCCAGGCCTACATTGATGATCTGCATCCCTTTGCAGATCCCTAAAACAGGCAAGGCACTGCGTATGGCCAGTTCCAGCGCCTGGAGCTGCAGGATGTCCAGCTCGGTATCTATGTTCCGGGACCCTGCATTCTTTTCTCCGAAAAAGGCAGGGGTAATGTCACCGCCGCCGGGCAGGAGGAGGCCGTCGCAGTGGGCGGCTTCCCCCATGCTTAAGGTGACTACCGGCTCCAGGGAGGCGGATTCCACATATTTCACATAATTTCCGGCATCGGCAGCCTTGCCGATAATTGCAATTTTCATAGCAGATTCTTTCCTTTATCTTAAAAACAGCCTTCCTGTAAATATATGCTGCCGCAGAAATTATACTACAGCGGAAAATCTGCCGCAAGGGATTTATGGTTCAATTGTCCCCTGCAAAGATTATGATTTGAGTGCCTTGCTGTATAGATTATGGTGCGAGTGCCCACCTGCAAAGTTCACGGTGTGAAAGTCCCACTGCAAAGGGGGCGGCTCCGGGGCCTGTTATTTGCCGTTTGCTATAATAGTCCAATAACGGCTGGCAAGCAGGTTTGGGAGTGACGGTTTCTGATTGCGGCGGAATTTTTTATGCAGGGACTTTATCTATGGAAGGAAATCTGGTAAAATATGGTGTCAGGCAAAAGGGTAGCGGTATGACTGCGAATCTACACGGATACCTGCCAAAACGGACGGAAAAGTATGGGAGTCAGGACTATGTGGAAGGCGAAAATAAAAGAGAAAGATTGCAGCCGGGAGGGCGGCAAAGGGTATTGTATAGGCTTCAGGGGAGGATACGGGGAACGGCAGGTGCAGGCCCTGGCGTTTTTCCTCCCTTTGATCATTATGTTGACATTGTTTGTGGTCAAGGGAATCTATCCCTTTGGGGACAGATGCTTTCTGTCCGGCGACCTGTACCATCAGTATATGCCGTTCTTCAGTGAATTGCTGCGCAAGGTCAGGGGAGGGGAGTCTTTAAGCTTCTCCTACAATGTGGGGATCGGCTCTAATTTTCTTGCCCTTTATGTGTATTATCTGGCAAGTCCCTTCCATGCGCTTGCCCTGCTGGTGCCGGAGGAATATCTGATAGAGTTTATCAGTTACCTGGCGGTGTGCAAGGTGGCGCTTGCCGGATGGTCCTGTTGCTATTACCTGCAGAAGCATTTCAGCTCCAAGAGTCCGGCCACGGCGCTTTTTGCCTGTTTTTATGCCTTGTCGGGATTCATGGCGGCATATAACTATAATATCATGTGGCTTGACTGCGTGGTGGTCCTGCCACTGGTGGTATTGGGGTTGGAGCGGCTGGTAAAGGAAGGGAAATGCGGACTTTATTGTGTGGCATTGGGATTTTCCATCTATACCAATTATTATATATCCATTATGGTCTGTATTTTTCTGGTGTTGTATTTTGCCGTCCTTCTGGTGACGGAGCGGTGCAGGCATTTAAGGCGCAGCATAGGCTACTTTGCGCTGTTTTCCCTGTTGGCAGGGGGGATGGCAGCAATGCTCCTGATCCCTGAGGTATGCGCTATCCTGCAGACGGATTTCGGGGATATGGATTTCCCGGAAAGAGTGGAGAGCTACTTTTCCGTGCTGGATATGCTGGCCAGGCATTGTATGTGCGTGAGCACAGAGAGGGGCCTGGACCACTGGCCCAATATTTACTGCGGCAGCGCAGTGCTGATGCTGCTTCCCATGTATGCTTTTCATAAAAAGATTTCTATCAGGGAGAGGTTTTGCCGGCTGGCACTGATGGGATTCTTCCTGATCAGCTTTGGCACCAATATTCTGGACTTTATGTGGCATGGGATGAATTATCCGGATTCCCTGCCCGCACGGCAGTCTTTCCTCTATATTTTTCTGGTGCTGACAGTCTGCTATGATGTGTTCCACCACATGAAGGAGGTGGATGAACAGCAGATATTGTACGGGTATCTGGCAGCAGTCGCCTTTTTCCTGTTTTGCCAGAAATTCGTGGAGCATGAGGATTTCGAGCTGGGGGTAAAGCTGCTGACGCTGGTCTTTGTCAGCATCTACGCGGTGATCCTGTATCTGTACCGGACAAGGGACGGGAGGAAGGGGATGGTGGCCCTGCTTGCCGTATCCCTTGCGGCGGTGACGGCAGAGAACAGCATTAATACGTTTCATACCAGCCTGGGGACGGTGAGCCGCTCCGACTATCTGGGGCAGCAGGAGGACTATAAAGCACTGTACGGATGGGCAAAGGAACAGGAAGAGGGATTCTGGCGCGTGGAGAAGTTTACCCGGAGGACGAAGAACGACGGGACGCTGGCGGGGTATCCCACGGCGAGCCTTTTTTCCTCCACTATGAATTCCCAGGTCATGGACCTGTATAAAAGGCTGGGCATGGGCTACAGCAAAGTATTTTACAATTATGACGGCGCCACTGCTTTTACATCTGCGCTGCTTAATGTAAACTATATGTTCGGAGATTCGGACCAGTATGAAAACAGTCTCTATGAGTTAGTGGAAGAGAGCGGGGATGTGTACCTGTACCGGGCGGTGCAGACGCTGCCTTTCGGCTATGTGGTGCCGGAGGGGTTTGAGTTGCCTGACGGCTATGCGAACAACGGGATCGCTCTGCAAAACCAGATGGTGCGCAGGCTGGGCGTTGAAGGAAAGCTCTTTGAGGAAGTGGACAGCAGCAAGGCAGACGGAGATGTTGCTTTTACCACACAGCAGCCTGGGATCTACTATGCCATGGTGATGGCCTCCGGGACTGCAAAGGTTACTGCCGTAGGGGTTGCTACGGACACGGCGGATTATAATGACCTGAAGATGGGTTCTATCCTGTATCTTGGCTATCTGGGCCAGGGCAGGAAGGTCACTCTGACAAACGGTGACGAAAATGATACCACACCGGCCATAAACCTGGCCGTCTACCGTATCAATGAACCGGTGCTGGAGGAAACGCTGGGACGGTTATCCGAACAGCATCTGGAACAGGTGGAATATACCAGTGACAGGATTTATGGGGAGATTGCATTGGAAGAGGCAAAAAGGCTGGTTCTGTCGGTTCCTCTGGAGGCAGGCTGGAGGATCCGCATAAACGGTGAGGATTCGGAGGCGGTAACCTTTGGGGGATGCCTTACGGCATTTGACCTGGAGCCGGGGGAATATACCATAGAGATGTACTATGTGCCCCAGGGGCGGGGTGTGGGAATCGCGGTGACGGTGGCCAGCGTCCTGCTTTTTGCACTGATTATGGTATGGCAGCACAGAAAACGGCCGGACCCGGGGGAGTGATGGTTCCCGGGACCGGCCTCTGCAGGGAATTTATTTGGAAATGCAATTGCCCGCAAGTGAAGTTATCGTCGTATGGACTTGTTTTCAAGTGAACGAGTTCACTTTATTAACGCCAGTCGGGGGACTTATGAAAGTCCTTCAAACGGTCATATTCTTCATCCGTGATGGAGAGCACGGTTCCATGCTTAAATCCGTAAGGGAAAGAGAAGGAAGCGTCGGAACGCACAAAGGCGCCGCTTTTTAAGCTGTCTGCCAGAAAGGGCACATACCCCTGCCCCTTTGCGCCGCATCCGTAGAAATCAAGCATCAGGCACCATCTGCCGTCGGCGGTGACAAAGGCGGTGGGAGCCTCATATTTTCCCGGTTCCAGCTCTTCCATGTATTGGTCGAAATCTTTTACCCTGGTGAAAGGGCCTGTGGCATGGTCTGACTTTACCAGGATCACATGGGCAGGATCGCCCTCACTTTTCAAAAAGCAGTAATAAACGCCGTCTTCCTCGTACATGGCGGAATCAATCACAGGGCCGCCGTCTTCCTTGGAGTAGAGAAGCCGGGGTTCCGAGAAGGCCTCGAAATCTTTTGTGCGGCTGTAGAAGATCCCTTTTGGCCCGAAATTGTTGCGGGAATGGGAGGAAGACCAGTGGACAATATAATCGCCGGCTTCTTTGTCAAAAATAATATCAGGGGCCCAGAGACAGCCGAAATTTTCGTCTCCCAGCCGGAGCATCCGCTGGTTCCCCCAGTGGATCAGGTCGTCGGACTGCCACATGACAAGGCACTTGCTGCCGTTCCTTGAAACCTTTTCCCAGGAATTCCCGTATTGGTAAGGCATGCCATAGGCAAGGCTTAAATCGGTGGCCAGTATCACAAATTTGCCCTCCCCAGTGCGGGTGATTGTGAAATCCCGCACACCCTTGTCCCCTTCGTAACTCCATAGAACAGGATTCCCGTCGTTTACGGCGTCCCAGTGGAAGCCGTCCCTGCTGACTCCAAAGTATACCTGCTCCCCGTCAGGGGTTCTTTTTTCTTTAAAATGTACAAATAAGTATGCGCCCATATATTTCCTCCTTTAAGCATTTATTTCCTATCGGCCTGGTCAAAGGGAAGCTTATTTTATTTGATTTTACCATAGTAAGCATGAAAAATGTAAAAAAACACATACTACTTTTAAAAATGTTTTGAAAGTGAGAGGTCGGGTGTGATGAGAAAGGATGAAGGAGATGCAATCAAGGAACAGGCAGGCGCCGATATGGTGATTTTGCTGAAAAACTGGAAAAAGAGAGCTTTGCGTTTCAAAATATACAGATGTGCCCTGAAGACGACTCTGGCGGTCAGCTGCCTGTCGTTCTTGGGAATGGTCTATTATTATATAGACAGCAGTATCCCTTCTGTTATCCATGTACGTGCGGGGGAGGAGGAATCCTTTCATTTGGGGGTGCCTGCAAAGGGGGAAATTGTCAGTGTAAGCGAGTCCGGCCAGAGCAATATTCCCCCGGGAGCCGTAAACATTGACCTGAGCCGCACCGTGACTTTGAAAACGGCCCAGGATACTTCCTATGAGATGCAGGTAAAACTGTTTGGGATCCTGCCTTTTAAACAGGTGGGAATACAGGTCATTGAAGACCAGGAACTGATCCCCGTGGGAAGTCCTATCGGGATTTATGTAAAGACGGACGGGGTGCTGGTGGTAGGGACGGGCGACTTTAAGAGGGAGGACGGTACGGAATGCTCTCCCTGCAAATATGTTTTGAAATCCGGCGATTATATCCGCAAAGTCAACGGTGAGACAGTGACGGAGAAGGATGATTTTATCGAGAAGGTGGAGCAGAGCGGAGGGAAAGAAATCGTGCTGACATTGGAGCGGGACGGAGAACTTTTGGAGCTTGCAGTTACACCTGAGAAGGATTCCACAGGCAAATATAAGATTGGCGCCTGGGTCAGGGATAATGCCCAGGGCGTGGGTACGATGACATATATTGACAGCCAGGGCCATTTCGGGGCACTGGGACATGGTATTGCGGATGTGGACACCAGCATGTTGATGCTGATGGAAGATGGGACGCTGTATGAGACCAATATTGTGGACATCAAAAAGGGAACCACAGGCACACCGGGGGAAATGACCGGGATGATCGTCTACTCCAACGACCATATTTTGGGCGACATTACCAGCAACAGCAGCAAAGGGATTTTCGGCAACTGTAATGAAAAGGCGCTGGCCATGGGGACAAGGGAACCGCTTCCCATAGGGTTGAAGCAGGAAATAAAGCTGGGGCCTGCCCAGATACTCTGCACGGTGGACGGCAGTGCAAAGTATTATGACATTGAAATTACCGCGCTGCATTTGGATCATGACAACGTAAACAGGGGAATAGAGCTTAAAGTGACAGACCCCGCGCTCCTGGAGCTGACAGGGGGCATTGTCCAGGGCATGAGCGGCAGTCCGATCATCCAGAACGGGAAATTCATCGGCGCCGTAACCCATGTGCTGGTCCAGGACAGCACAAAGGGGTATGGAATTTTTATTGAAAATATGCTGGAGCATTGACCACTGTGTTGGCATGGCAGGAAACCCACAAGGGTAATGTGTAGATGAGGAATGTATAGATAAATGAAGGAAGTATTTGCATAACATAGGATGGAACCATTTATCTGTTTTTGCAGAAGCTTCCTGTGCTGGAATAAAGAAATCTCTGATGAATTTTTGCAGGAAAGAAAACCCGACCGTGTTGGGAAGGAGTATTTCTGCCTGTAGTTAAACAAGGGGCTGTCGCACTAAGTAATCAGTGCGCAGCTCTATTTCTATGCAAAAAAACTGCCAGACCTCGAAAGAATCCGGCAGTTGGTGTAAAATTAATGTATGACCAAACACATTAACTTACAGAAAAATTATAGTCTAAATCAGAGCGGATATCAATTAAAACTTCCGCTAAATCTTGAAACAATCATTCCGGAAGATGATTCTGTGCGGTTACTAAGTCAGTTTGTGGAGGCAATGGATCTGACCGACTTATATTCTACTTATGAAAAAATAAATTCTGTATCCCAAAGAACACTTCTGAAGATTATTCTTTACTCTTACATGAATGGGGATTGTTCTTCCCATTCCATGGGGTTTAACTGTAAAAGAGACATCAATTTCATGTTTCTTTTAGAAGGTGCGCCTGCTCCTGACCATGCAACATTTGCACGATTCCGGAGCATTCATTTTGCGCCTTGTTCCAAGCGGATTCTTGCCGAAATGTCCAATGCGCTTTTTGATATGGGAGAAGCTGCGGAATTTTTTGGGGAGGTGTCCGAGAGATTTTTGAATTAATTTTGAGTTTTTTCAAAAAAGCGGACCAAAACCATGCGGCCGGCGGGTAATAAGTAAGGGGGGTATGGCTCCCTTTTGGAAATCGTGCAAAAACGGCGAAATGTATGGGCCGTGGAGGTGATTTGCTGTCTAAAAAGCGTCACGCCTTTGGCTGCAGACGGCCCGGATATTTCCAGCGGAAATTTGTTTCCGCTTGTGCCGAGGGGCGAGAAGCAGGGCGGTCATGCCGCCTGAGTATACGGCACAATTTTTATAATGATTGGTTTTGTTGCCCGGATTGAATATGACCGGGTGTTTTGGGGATGGAAGGGTATCCGCCGAAAATGCGGTGGGTGCCCGGAAAACCTATATATAGGAGTAGGATACAAGACCTGTCGGTGCAAGAATCAGGTGTTTTTTGGCTCTTTGCTTGCGGCGTAAGGTGTTCTATTCTGTGGGATGCTGACAGACGGGGCGGGTGGTAAACGACAAAGAATAGATGCAGCACTGTCCTATGGGAGGAGCTGCGCTTCGCTGAAAACGTTATCGGACATAGATTGATGATGCCGGGGAAGATTAACGATATCAGCCAGTTATTGATTGATCAGTCTTTATCAAAGGATGAAAGAATAAAAAATTATTTGGAACAAATGGAAAATCCCTATCATTATGTAGATAACGGCACAGCGGTCAGGTTGCGGTTTGCAGATACAAGCGAGAGCTTGACAGATAGATTGATTCTGGCGGCGCAGGCAATAGAAATGTGATATGAAATATACGGAGAGATAAGGTTGAAAAAATTTGTTTCAACCTCCCTGATTTGAGTGCGAGCTGAAGCGCGCAGACGGGAGCAAAAATG
>CANRWO010000064.1 GCA_947643615.1 uncultured Lachnospiraceae bacterium | reverse complement strand
AATTGAGCGTTGTGGTACACCAGAGTGGCAGCGATTCCGGTCGCTGCTTCTTTTCGTTACGCTCAGCCGTGAAGCAATTCACAAGTCGCGCAGGGCATGGCTTTACACAGACCGCGATTTGTGAATGGTTTCAATGGTATGCAGGGTGGCCGAATCTGCAGTGTCCTGACATTTCGAGAAAGGAAAAATAATCTGTGATACACCAATATAAAAGCAACGGGTACAACATTGTCATGGATGTGAACAGCGGCTCTGTCCATGTGGTGGACGAGATTGTGTATGATATGATCCCGCTGGTGGAACCCCTTGTCAACGAAGGCATCAAGGATGCCGATACGATTAAGGCAGCCGTGCTGAACCTGTCCAATATCCCCTATCCTGAGGAGGAGATTGCCGAGGCAGTGGATGAAGTGCTGGGGTTGGAGGCGTGCGGGCAGCTGTTTGCGCCGGATATTTATGAGAATTATGTATTTGACTTTAAGAACCGACAGACCGTGGTTAAGGCGCTCTGCCTCCACATTGCCCATGATTGTAACCTTGCCTGTAAATATTGTTTTGCGGAGGAAGGCGAATATCACGGCAGAAGGGCGTTGATGAGCCTGGAGGTAGGGAAGAAGGCATTGGATTTCCTGGTGGCCAATTCCGGCAACCGTGTCAACCTGGAGGTGGACTTTTTCGGCGGGGAGCCGCTGATGAACTGGCAGGTAGTCAGGGATTTAGTGGAATACGGCAGAAGCCTTGAGGAACCCAATAATAAGAAATTCCGCTTTACGCTGACGACCAACGGCGTATTGCTGGACGACGATATCCTGGAATTTGCCAACAGGGAGATGGCTAATATTGTCCTGAGCATTGACGGGCGGAAAGAGATCCATGACATGATGCGCCCCTTCCGCGGCGGCCAGGGCAGTTATGACCTGATCGTGCCGAAGTTCCAGAAGGTGGCGGAGAGCAGGAAGCAGTCGCAATATTATGTAAGGGGCACATACACGCACAACAACCTGGATTTCTCCCAGGATGTCCTGCATCTTGCGGATCTTGGGTTCCAGCAGATCTCCGTGGAGCCGGTGGTGGCGCAGCCTTCGGATTCCTATGCAATCCGGGAAGAGGATATCCCCGGACTGAAGGCAGAATATGATAAGCTGGCGGTGGAAATGCTGAGGCGCCGCAGGGAAGGGAAAGAATTCCATTTCTTCCATTTCATGATCGACCTGGAAGGAGGCCCCTGTGTGGCAAAGAGGTTGTCCGGCTGTGGCTCCGGTACGGAGTATCTGGCGGTCACCCCCTGGGGGGATCTCTATCCCTGCCATCAGTTTGTGGGCAATGAGAAATTCCTTATGGGAAATGTGTATGAAGGCATTGTCCGGGAGGATATCAGGGACGAGTTCAAATGCTGTAATGTCTACGCGAAGGACAAGTGTAAGAAATGCTTTGCCAAATTTTACTGCAGCGGCGGCTGTGCCGCAAATTCATACAATTTCCACGGCAATATCAATGATGCGTATGATGTGGGCTGCGAGCTGCAGAGGAAACGCGTAGAATGTGCCATTATGTTAAAAGCGGCGGAGCTGGAGGAAGAGGCTCCTGTCTGACAATCGGGGCCGGCATAAGCGGTATGGGCCGAAACAAGGTAAATTTTAAAAAAGACAGTATGTAAATAGAAAGGACGAAAGAACAATGAAAAAGAACAAAGCAATCGTTATTCTGCTTTGTGTCCTTCTGATTCTGGCAGGTGTCACTTATGTGGACATCTTCGGCGTGAATC
The DNA here is from genome assembly GCA_947643615.1 of uncultured Lachnospiraceae bacterium. Taxonomy (GTDB): domain Bacteria; phylum Bacillota; class Clostridia; order Lachnospirales; family Lachnospiraceae; genus Acetatifactor. The sequence goes on along the minus strand of CANRWO010000064.1, from coordinate 18,188 downwards.
CGGAGGGAGACGGAAGTGCATCGGACATTAAGCTGGGATTGGACCTGGCAGGCGGTGTCAGCATCACTTATCAAGTAGTTGGGGACGAAACCCCCAGCGCCACCGATATGGGGGATACCATAGCGAAACTCCAGAAGCGTGTGGAAAATTACAGTACGGAGGCAATTGTTTATCAGGAGGGAACCGACAGGATCAATATTGAGATTCCCGGAGAGAATGATGCAACCAGGGTCCTGCAGGAGCTGGGACGGCCCGGCGCACTGTATTTTATCTCTCAGACGGACTCAGAGGGGAATGTGAATTATTCCGGGCAATATGTACAGAATCCGGACGGTTCCACGGGATATGCCTATACCTTGCATAAGACCATTGACGAGCTTTTGGCGGACGGTTCCATTATGATCCAGGGAACGGACGTGAAAGATGCTTCGGCAGGCTCCAGGCAGACGGACCTGGGGTATGAATACGCCGTCAGCCTTGTGATGACGGAGGAAGGCCGGGAAAAGTTTGCCCAGGCCACCCAGCGGGCGGCAGAGAGGGGCGAGTCTCTGGCAATCTATTATGACGGGAGCATTATCAGCGCGCCCAGTGTAAATGCGGTCATCACTGACGGGAATGCGCAGATTTCCCCTATGGAATCCTTTGAAAGGGCGGAAAATCTCGCCTCCACCATCCGCATCGGCGGACTGAAGCTGGAGCTGGAAGAACTGCACTCCAAAGTAGTGGGTGCGCAGCTTGGCGTGGACGCCATTGAGACAAGCCTGAAGGCGGCGGTGATCGGTATAATCCTTGTGATCCTCTTTATGGTGGCGGTGTATTTTATTTCCGGCGTGGCCTCTGCGGTAGGCCTGCTGTCCTATGCGGCGCTGGTAGTCCTGCTGATCAACGGCTTTGATATGACGCTGACATTATCAGGGATCGCAGGTATCATCCTGTCCATCGGAATGGCGGTAGACGCAAATGTTATTATTTTCGCACGTATCCGGGAGGAGCTTGCTACCGGTAAGACGGTGCAGAATGCCATTAAGATTGGTTTTGACAAAGCCTTGTCGGCTATCATCGACGGCAATATCACCACCCTCATCGCGGCCATGGTACTCTGGGTGCTGGGCCCCGGCTCTGTGAAAGGCTTTGCACAGACGCTGGCCCTGGGCATCGTGCTGTCCATGTTTACCGCTTTAGTGGTGACCAGATATATTCTATACGCATTCTATGCGCTGGGGTTAAAGAGCGAAAAACTCTATGGCGTGGGCAAAGAGCACAAGGCGCTGAACATCCTGTCCAGGAAAGGGATATTCTTTGGCGTATCCGCTGCCCTGGTAGTGGCAGGGTTCGTAGCCATGGGTGTGCATAAAACATCTTCCGGTGACGCTTTAAATTACAGCCTGGAGTTTAAGGGCGGCACACAGACCAGCGTTACTTTTAATGAAGTGATGACTTTGGAGAAGACCAACGCCGAGGTAGTCCCCCTTATGGAGGCCATTACCGGAGCTGTCCAGATCCAGACGGTACAGGATTCCAATGAAGTGATCTTTAAGACGTCTTCCCTGACAGTGGAGCAGAGGGATGCCGTCAATGAAATGCTTGTGACGAACTTCGGTGTGGATGAGAGCCTGATCACTACCGAGACCATAAGTTCTACCATCAGTAACGAAATGAAGTCCGATACTATCATTGCCGTTGTGGTGGCCATTGTGTTTATGCTGTTGTATATCAGGATCCGTTTCAAGGATATCCGTTTCGGCGTCAGCAGTATCATCGCGCTGCTCCATGACGTGCTTGTAGTGCTTGCTTTCTATGCGGTGGCAAGAGTATCCGTGAGCAATACTTTTGTGGCATGTATGCTGACCATTGTGGGTTATTCCATCAATGCCACCATTGTTATCTTCGACCGTATCCGTGAGAATATGGCGGTCATGACGCATAAGGACGACCTGAAGGATGTGGTGAACAGGAGCATTACCCAGACCATGTCCAGAAGTATCTTCACTTCCCTGACTACCTTTATCATGGTGGCGGTGCTGTATGTGCTGGGCGTTACCAGCATCCGCGATTTTGCGCTGCCTTTGATGGTAGGCATCGTATGCGGCACGTATTCTTCCATCTGTCTGGCGGGCAGCCTGTGGTATATCTTCCGGGTTAAGTTTGCGCCGAAGAAACAGAAATAAAATCATTTGATATAGCAGGTAAGAATCGGTTCCAGGCTGCGCGGATGTGCAGCCTGGAATTTTGTGTTTTGTGCCAGCGGCACGCAAAAAGTATTTGCAATCCCCACGGCAGGGTGTATACTGTGTTTACAATGGGGCCAGGCCGTTCGCCGGCGCATGAGGGTTCCCGGAACCATGATTGTTATTTGTACCGCCGGACGAAGGCGGTGGAATGGAGATAAGTGTGAAAAGAAAAGTCTTAATGTTATTCGGTTTTGCGGCAGCCATGGCAATCGGCGGCTGTGGAAACCGGGAACCGGAAAATATCCTGCCGTCAGGGACGGATGTGGCCGGACTGGAAAGCGTCCGGGCAGGCAATGAGAATGGGGAGAGCCGGGGAAATGCCGGCCCCGGTGGGGCCACGGAACCTTTGCAGGAAGATTCCCGCAAGGATGTTCCCCAAGGGCAGATTTTGGAACAGTCTTTTGATGTTTTTTTAGACGGGTGGGGGGAAGTGGTTTTTGCTTCCTTTGAGCCGGAAGAGGATCTGTTGCAGAAGGACGGCATATGGGAGTATGGCGATGCAAGGTTTATGCTGTTAAGGGACGGACAGGTGATTTATACTTTCCCATCGATGTTTGAAGAGGACGTTATGGCAGGGCAACAGTTCGGAGAGGTGGTTTCGGTGTCTTTCCGGGATTACAATGTGGACGGCAGGCCGGATGTGCTGCTGCTCCTGAAATATGCCGGGGTGCAAGGCATTGATATAGGCCAGGAATGGGTGGAGGCAAGAGCTTATACACAGGAGGATGGTGGCGCCGATTTCTATCTGGACAGCGCCGCCACGGAATACATCAACCGGAATGTTCCGGGCCTTGCCACTATGGAAGAGGTAGTGCAGGTTCTCGCAGAGTACGGGGATTGGTACAGTGTGGCTACGGGAATGAACGCATGGGTGGTGGAACGGTTTGCCAGGGGCATTCGGAAAGACATCCTTGCGGGAGATTTCCAGGGTTTGGCGGAGAAAATCGCGTTTCCTATTGTGATTGACGGAACCACCTATTCCAGTAAGGAGGATTTTCTGTCCGGGGATTTTATCCAAAATACGGACAGGGGATTTTTGGAAGCCATAGAACAGTCTCCCACGGTAAACATGTTCTGTAACTGGCAGGGAATCATGCTGGGAAACGGGGAGGTCTGGTTTGCGGAGGTATCGGGCGGCGTGGACGGCAGCGCTTCCCAGGAGCTGAAAGTGGTTGCCGTCAATGGGATCTCGGGAGGACAGGGAACGGAGAGGGAGGAGCCGGGGGACTACCGGCAGCAGGAGGATGCACTGCAGGAGCGGATGGATTACTATATGGCCAGCGCTTACTATGCGGACATAACAGATTATTGGGAAAATGTCAGGGAGGTCAGGGATATCGCTAACCGCACCGATTTCCTGTTTGAAACGGACTCACGCTATTACACGGCGGCGGATTTGGAGGGAGAGCCTTCTTATGTGATCCGCCTTGCAAAGAACGAGATTTATGCCAGGCACGGATATATTTTCGATGACCCGGATCTGTACAATTACTTTATGGGGTGCGTCTGGTATATGCCAACCACGGCGCCGAAGGAGTTTGACACGGCAGTTTTCAATGAATATGAGAAGGAGAACGTAAAGGTACTGTCGGAGCTGGACCGGTAAAGGAATGGGAAAAGCCGACGCCTCCTTGCATGGTTGCATATTTTTTGTCGAAATGGTATATTGTATGAAAAGAAAAGCCGCCCAAAGGCGGCATGGAGCGCTGATTTTCCACACGCAAATTTGTGTCGGAGCGCCACAAATTTGTTTGATGGCAGACGCAAATTTGATATTTGCGTCGCCCCGTCGCGTAAACGCTCCGGAATGGAGATTAGATTGAAAAATAAGTCTGATGACTTTATTTTTCAATCGGCAATTTGAGTCAGAGCCTCAAATATGCCCTGATCGCAGATGAGAAATCGCCTGCGCGAATTTCTCATCGCGTGTCATCGCAGTACACTGCTCTGACATGGAGGATTAGTATGCAATATTCAAAACAGGATTTGAAAGGGCAGCTTGCGGAAGCGGGCCTGCAGGGCACGGATACCATATTGATCCACTCTTCCATGAAGGCCATCGGGGAAGTGGAAGGCGGCGCGGAGGGAGTGCTGGATGTATGGATGGAATATTTCAGCCGGGGACTTCTTCTTTTGCCTACCCACACTTGGGCGCAGATGGGCGAGGCACATCCGGTTTACGACCCGGATGGGGAAGAATCCTGTGTGGGACTTTTGACCAATCTGTTCCGGAAACGTCCGGGAGTCCGGCGTTCCCTGCACCCGACCCACAGCGTGGCAGCCTTTGGGCGGGAGGCCGCGTCCTATGTGGCGGGGGAAGAGAACTGCAATACCCCTTGTACGCCGGGAGGCTGTTATGACAGGCTGAGGCAGGCGGAGGGGAAAATCCTGCTGGTGGGTGTGGGGCATGAGAGAAATACATTTATCCACAGTGTGGAAGAGGTGCTGAACGTGCCAAACCGCCTGACGGCCCAGCCTGTGACGTTTTGGGTGGTTATGCCCGACGGCAGCAGGAAGCAGGTCTATATGCGGCGGCACTACAATGCCATGCAGCCCCACATATCAGAGGATTTCGTGAAGCTGGAGCAGGCTTATTATGATACCGGCGTGGCGAAAAAGGTGAGGTTCGGGGCGGCAGACAGTATCTTGTGTGACGCAAAGGGTGTGTTTGAGGTGACCAGGCACGTCCTGGCGCCGGATCCTGAATGCCTGGTGACAAAGGCCGTGATCCCGCCGGAAAGGTGGAAAGAGTTGATTTGATTAACCTTTTTCCTCCGCCCTGCAGAGTGAAACTTTATCCTGTGTGAAGCATACAGGCAATGAAAGCGGATTATACTGGAGAATGTAGAGTAACGGTTCAGCCATACGGCACCGCGAAGTCAAAATTGCGTTCCTATGCAATTTTGCGAGTGCTTCGAGCGCCAAAATGAGTTAAAAACTCATTTTGTGTGCATCAGCGTAGCAGTTTAGCCGGAGGCTGAACTGTTACAATGTACATGCATGGGGGATGGTCATGAGTTTTAAGATAGCGATCTGTGACGACGAGAAGAGCGAAAGGCTGCTTCTTTGCAAATATGTGGAGGAATGGGCGGCAGGGAAGGGCCAAAAGGTACGGCTGGACTGTTTCGGCAGTGCGGAAAGCTTTCTTTTTTCGTGGGAGGACGAGAAAGATTATAAGGCCCTGATACTGGACATTGAGATGGGCAGTATGAACGGTATGGAGCTGGCAAGGAAAGTCCGGGAGACAGACGGTGACATTCCCATCCTGTTCGTCACCGGATATGAGAAATATATGCAGTTCGGTTATGATGTAACGGCGCTGCATTACCTGATGAAGCCGGTCAACAAAGAAAAATTCTTTTCTGTGCTGGACAGGCTGCCGGAGGGACAGAAGGAAGCGGAGAAGATATTATTCCAGATGGATGAGGGGAACAGCAGCCTGCCTTTGGGGGACATATGGTATGTGGAGGCGGAGGGGCACAGGTGTACACTGCACACGCAGGACACAGTGCTGTCCGTCAAGGAGAGCATCAGCAGTGTGGAGAAACGCCTGGCAGAGTATGGCCAGGTGGTCAAATGCCATCGCTCTTATCTGGTAAATCTCCAGCATGTGTCGCTGGTGCTGAAGGAGGAGCTGGTCATGGACGACCAGGGGAAAGTGCCGCTGAGCAGGAATCTGCGGAAGTCGGTGAATGAAGCTTTTATCCGCTGTTATGCCAAGGGCGGTGAGCGGCCGGGGATGACAGGCGGCGGGGATGAGATGAAATGTTGAAGTATATTATAATAGGGGCGGCAATTATATTGGCAAATGGGGGAATGTGGGTCTTTTTCATGCCATGGCTTGTAAACCGCAGGCTGGGCAGATTCCAAAATGAGCTGATGAACAAGCATTACGGTGAAGTGGAGACGGTCTACCGGAAGATGCGGGGGTGGCGCCATGACTACCACAACCATATCCAGGTGCTGAAAGCCCATTTGGAACTGCAGGAATATGAGAAGGCACAGAAATACCTGGACATGCTGGCAGAAGACTTGACGGCGGTGGATACGGTAGTGAAGACGGGGAATGTCATGGTGGACGCCATCTTGAACAGCAAGCTGACACTGATGAAAGATCATGAGATAAATGTGGACGTCACGGCCATTGTGCCCCAGGAGGTGAGTATATCAGGAGTGGATCTGTCGGTGTTGGTGGGCAATCTGCTGGACAATGCCATGGAGGCATGTAAACGCATCGATGAAAAGAAGGAACGGTTTATCCGTATTTATATCGATATTATCAAGAAGCAGCTCTACATCTCCGTGGTCAATTCCATGGAGGGGCAGGCGAAGAAAAACGGTACCCAATACCTTTCCTCCAAACAGGGGTTACATGGTTTCGGACTTCTGCGGATTGACAGCATTGTTTCCAAATACCATGGTTATATCAACCGGCAGAGCGAGCCGGGCGTATTTGCCACAGAGGTGACCCTGCCCCTATACGACGATACCATTCGTGCATGACACAATACCATTCATGCACGATTTTTTTATGTCAGGGGGGTTTGTGGTATTATAGGTGCATTCAATGAATGCAAAGACGGGGCATTTTTACGCTTTGATGTGGAGGTTTATATGAGGTTTAGTGCGGAGGTTTTCGAAAACGGACGTGGAAAGTACAGTATGGGAAGCAATTTCATCTATTGCTTCCGGGAAATGTGGAGTTGGAACAAGGCGTTTTTCTTTTGTTGTGTGTTTGGTTTCATACCTGCCATGGCATCTGCCATCCTGGGGGTCTATATACCATCCCGTGTGGTAGCGGACCTGGAAGCGGGAAAGCCGCTGGGGATATTGCTGCTCAATCTGGGTTTGCTCAGCCTGGGGGTGTGGGTTTGCAGCTCGGCGGACGGCATGATCCAGGAATACAAGGATGGCCTGATCAATGGATTAAGAGGGTATTTCCAGAAAAAGTATGTCCGAAAGGTCATGGATATCGACTACGACAGGCTTGAGAGCCGGGACAGGCAGACGGTACTGGGCAATGTGGCGGATACCGTGGGCAAGGGCAAGAATATCTACGGCTTCAATTTACTGAGTTATGTGATAGAAGATATGGGGTTGATGGTAGTTTACGGGGTAATGCTGAGCTTAGCCAATCCCCTCCTCACTGTGGCAGTGGTTGCTACAGTGTTCGTGGACTTGAGGCTTCTGGCTTTCGCCAGGAAAAAGCACGGGGAGTATTATGAGAAACTGAGCATATTGTCCAGGAGGATGAATTACATCAACACACAGTCCCAGAGCGTGGCCGCCGGGAAGGATATCCGTGTGTACCGGCTGTTGGACTGGTTCCTGAAAAAGTATGACGAATCGCTCCAGGCCATGAACAGGACCCACGGTAAAATCATGGTATGGTACACTAACAGAATGCTTATAGGGGCGGTATTGGCATTCCTTCGGAATATGTTTGTCTATGCCTGGCTGTTGTGGCAGCTGACCCAGGGGCAGATTGGGGCAGCGGATTTCGTGTTCTATGTGGGGTTGGTAAACGGCCTTGCCAACAGCGTTGAGATGACCATGCGGCAAGTCATGAGCCTCAGCAGTACCAGCCTGGCCATCAGCTATATCCGGGAGCTGCAGAGTTGGGAGGATGATTGGAAGAGGGGCGAGGGTATCGGGGAAGAAGCCTTGCAGAAGCTGTTAAAAGAACCTGTGCAGCTGGAACTGAAGGACCTGTCCTTTACCTACCCGGGCAGTGAAAAGCCTACCCTTTCCGGCATCAACCTGACCGTAAGGCCCGGGGAGAAGCTGGCGCTTTTGGGATTGAACGGAGCGGGAAAGACCACACTGGTCAAGCTGATCTGCGGTTTCTACCATCCCACAAAGGGACAGATCCTGATCAATGGCATCCCTCAGGAAAGCTTCAGCAGGGAGGAATATGAGAGGGTCATTTCGGTGCTGTTTCAGGACTATACCTTCCTGCCTGTGACTCTGGACGAAAACCTCACATCTCACAGGCCGGAGGAGGCAGACAGGGAGCTCCTGGACCGGTCTCTGGGGTACTCAGGCTTCCGGGAGCGGTACGACAGGCTTCCCCAGAGGGGTAAGACGAAATTGATCAAAGAAGTCAACGAAGGCGCCATGGACTTTTCCGGCGGGGAGAAGCAGAAGATCCTCTTTGCCAGAGCCATGTACAAACAGGCGCCGCTGTTGATCCTGGATGAACCCACGGCGGCATTGGATCCCATTGCGGAGAACCAGCTTTATATGAATTATGGGGATGCCACCAGGGGAGCCACTTCCATCTATATTTCCCACAGGCTGTCCAGCACCAGGTTCTGTGACCGTATCGTTCTTTTGGAAAACGGCCGCTTTGTGGAGGAGGGAACCCATGAGGAATTGATGGCGCGCGATACGCGGTATGCGGAGTTGTTCCACATGCAGAGCAGGTATTACAAGGAGGAGCAGGAGAAGGATGAGGCCAGGCGCAGACAGGCGGCGGCTTTTAACGAGCAGCAGGCGGAAACGGCCGGATGGACCGCCGCATCCCAGGGCACTTTGCAAGAAGGGGAACAGAAGGAGCAGGAAGGGGGGAGTGAAGGATGAAAAAACAGGATTTGAAAAACCAGTTCCGACTGATCAGGGACTGTTGTAAGCTGGGAGAGACCAAGACCATAATCTGTATGGTAATCACCAGTATCCTGGAGGGGGTCAGGCCCTACATTTCCCTGCTGCTGATGGGAAGGCTTCTGGATATGGTCCATAGGGGGGCAGAGTTCGGGCAGATGGTCAGGATGGCGCTTATTGCCTTCGGCTTCGTGGGACTTTCTTCTCTGGTGGAGGCTGCCATGCATAAGCGGTACAACGGCAGGCTCATGGGGATGTACGAAACGCAGACCTATATGGTAGACCGGAAATGCCTGTCCATGGACTATGAATATCTGGAGGATAAGGAAGTACATGATATGGTCTTCCGGGTGGACAGAGGAGAAGGAAGCGGTTTTGGCATGACGGGAAATACGCTTTCCGACTGGGAGTTTCTGATCCGAAGCGGTGTATCGATTGCAGCCGCTGTTGTGGTGATTTTTCCGCTGTTCGCAGATGTGACCAGGGTCAGGGACGGCTTTATGACTTCCTGGCTGGCTTCTTTTCTGTTGTTTGCGGTTATTGGATTTATCACCATACTGAATTATATCCTGGACGTGAGATACGGTGAAGCGGTGTGGAAATACAGGGAACAGTCATCGAAGCACAGCAATATGCTTTTCCATTACATGGGAATCCTGGCTTCTTACGAAAGGCAGAAAGATCTGCGGGTCTTCCGGCAGCAGAAGCTGGTAGAAGAGAATACGGACCGGGAAATCGATGAATTGGAGTGTTTTTATAAAAAGGGAGCCAGGGTCAACTTTAAACGTGCCCTTGTGAAGTATACCGTGGCGGCCCTCTCGGGACTGTTAGTATATGTATTTGCGGGCATTCGTGCCCATCTGGGACTGATCTCCATCGGCAGCGTTGTAACCTATGCATCCAGTATTTCCCAGATGACAAATTCCATGGCGCTGTTCATGCATAGGATGGCAAGGCTCAAGAACCAAAGCCGCTATATCAATGCTTATGTGCAATTTATGGATCTGGAGAAAAGAAAGTACGAGGGAAACATACCCCTGGAGAAACGCAGGGACAATAAATTTTCTGTGAAATTTGAACATGTTTCCTTTAAGTATCCCGGTTCCGAAGAGTATGTGATCAAGGATCTGAACCTGGACTTTGTCATCGGAGAGCGCATGGCTATCGTGGGTAAAAACGGTTCCGGCAAAACTACATTTATCAAACTGCTGTGCAGGCTTTATGATGTGACGGAGGGATGCATCAAGGTCAATGGAGTGGATATCCGCAAGTATGACTATCAGGAGTACTGCCGTCTCTTTGGGGCCGTTTTCCAGGATTTTCAGATTTTTGCTTTCCCTCTGGGGGAGAATATTGCCAACGGGCAAGAGGTGCTGCAGGAGAAGGCGGAGGACGCCCTGAAACGGGCGGGACTGGGAGAGAGGCTGGAACGCCTTCCAAAGAAGCTGGATACCTGTGTGGGGAAGGAGTTTGAGGACGAAGGCGTTACCTTCTCCGGCGGGGAGAAGCAGAAGATGGCTATTGCCAGGGCCATATATAAGGATGCCCCTTTTGTGATCATGGATGAACCCACGGCGGCCCTGGACCCTGTGTCGGAGTGTGAGGTCTTTGCCGGATTTGACCGGATGGTGGGGAACAAGACGGCTATCTATATCTCCCACAGGCTGGCATCCTGCCGGTTCTGCCAGGATATCATCGTCTTCGACAAGGGCCGGGTGGTCCAGCGGGGCAGCCATCAGGAGCTGGAGGGCCAGGACGGCTTGTACCGGGAACTCTGGGAGGCCCAGGCAAAGTATTATCAATAGATTTTCCGTTTCTCTTGTGGTCTTTATGGAAGAGGCGTATAATATTCTTGGAATATTTTCAAATACATCCCAGGGCCATGGAGGGTAACCGGACCGTGAAGACACCAGAGAGGCAGACTTCGGAGACGGAGGGTAAGCATGACGGCGCCGCCGTGAAAAAAAGAGTGTTTGAGATCATACAGATTGGGAATGAGAATGACATTCCCAGTCTGTGTTTTGATGTCTTTATTGTTCTGGTCATTTTACTGAATATTTCCGTCACTTTTCTCCAGACATTTGATGAGATGGAGGGGTATGGGGAAATAATGGGGATCATTGAGCTGATTACCATGGTGATCTTCCTCGGGGAATACCTTCTGCGGATCTGGACGGCGGAGTATCTGTCTCCCGGGAAATCCCGTCCGGAGGCGGTGTGGGGATTTCTGTTTTCCTTTTACGGTATTGTGGATCTGATGACGGTCCTTCCTTATTTCCTGCCCTTTTTTGTCCCCAGCGGCGCGGTAGCGTTCCGTATGCTGAGGGTGGTGAGGATCCTGCGCCTGTTTAAGATCAATTCCCGGTATGACGCTTTCCACGTCATTACGGCGGTCATAAAGGACAAAAAGAATGCGCTGGTGTCTTCCATATTCATGGTGCTGGTATTGATGCTGGCTTCTTCACTGTGTATGTACGGGTTGGAACATGAGGCCCAGCCGGAGAATTTCTCCAATGCCTTTTCCGGGATCTGGTGGTCGGTGTCCACCCTTTTGACGGTGGGGTATGGGGATATTTACCCGGTCACCATAGGAGGGCGGATGATGGCTATTGTCATCGCCTTCCTGGGGGTGGGTATGGTGGCGATCCCTACAGGTATTATTTCCGCCGGGTTTGTGGAGTACTATACCAAGATTAAGGTGGGCAGCTATTCTCAGCATGACGCGGACTTCATTACACTGAATATCGCCCAGGGCCATCCCTTTGCAGGGCGGCAGATACGGTCCCTGGAGCTTCCCCAGGGCCTGTATCCGGCGGTGGTGCTGAGGGGGGAGGATGTGTACACGCCTTATGAGAGCCTCCAGCTGGCGGCAGGGGACAGCCTGCTTCTGGGCACTTCAGGCAGAAGTCCTTTGGAGTGCCGCATTGAGGAAGCCTGCCTGGAAGCGGGGCACTGTTGGATCGGCAGCAGGATCAAGGACCTGGATATTTCCCGCAGAGTCTTTATTGTGATGGTGAAGCGGGGCAATAAGAATATCTGTCCCCAAGGCTCTACCCTGCTGAAGGAAAAGGATATTGTGCTGATGCTGAGCAGGTAGGCGGAAGCGCCGGCTGCCATCCGTCCGCCTGCATGGCAGATATTCGGCAGCATAACGGCGGAGAAGCTGAGAAAAGCGCTCCGGCAGGAGAAAGGGGGAGAAACGAATGACTGCGCTGTATTCCGTCCTGCATTTGCTGGTGGACGGCATTTGTGCCCTGGCCATGTTTGGAAAGTTTATTCCCCTGAAAGAAGGGTACTTTTACATACTATTGTACAATTTCTGTGCCTTTGCGCTGCAGATGCCCTTTGGGGCGGCGCTGGACATCCTCTGTGGGAAAGGTGGGAAGAACGGGAAGGGAAAGCCGGATCCTGCTTTTTCCACGGCAGTGGCGGGAGTCCTTTGTACCATTGTGGGAGCGTTCACCCATCCCCTGGTGCTGGGGGTGGGAAATGCCCTGTTTCATGTAGGCGGTGGTGTGGGGACCATCCGGGAGGACCATGCCGCAGGCAGCTGCGGGGCAAGGCTGGGCGTGTTTGTGGCCCCAGGGGCCCTGGGATTGTACCTCGGTTCCCTGATTGTGGAGAGAAGCGGCAGTGAAAAGGGTATTTCCGGGAACCTGGAGGGTTTTGTAGCGGGGGATGCCATGGCGGTGATCCGGCAGGCAGCAGTCGGGCCGGATTGCTGGCTTCTGGGTGGGGTAGTTTTCATGTTGGTGTTATTGGCCTTAGGAGGACTGTATCTGTCAAAGCAGGCGGGAAAGGATCTCACAGGAGGCAAAGGGAAGCGTCGGCCTGATACCATGCTGCCTGCAGTGGGTGTGTTGCCGAAAGAGGGAACATCCGTGCAGGGGATCCGTCTGGCCTTCTGCTGTATGTTGGTGGTGGTTCTGCGTTCTTATGTGGGGATGGCTGTTTCGTTTCCCTGGAAGTCAGGTATGGCGGCCGGCTTGCTGGGGGTGCTTGCCGTGGTGGGAGGAAAGGCGGTGGGCGGTATTCTGGCGGCCCGGTTTGGCGCCCGGAAGACAGTGGTGTTTTCTCTCTTGCTGGCGGCGGCCTGTTACCTGCTGTCTTCTTGGATGCCCTTGGGGTTGGCGGCGCTGTTTTTGTTTCAGATGACCATGCCGGTGACCTTGTACCGGATGGCCTGCGGCTTTCCCGGGATGCCCGGGTTTGCCTTTGGCTTCCTGACCTTTGCCCTGTTTCTTGGGTTTCTGCCCGTTTATTTTGAAGCGCCCTGCCCATGGAGCGGGAGTGTCCTGGGAAGCCTGGGGAGTGTGTTGTCATTGTTGCTTCTTTGGGCGGGAACGGGAATGACAATCCGGAAGACGAGGGCGCCGCAGAAGGAGGCCGTCACTGCTGCCTGCGGCGGGAACGGGGAAAGGGGACGGGGTGAGAAGTTATCTGATTGAGATGTTTGGCGTTTCCCTGGCGCTTACCATAGCGGTGGAGCTGGCAGCGGCATTTCCGGCGGAGCGGATCGGGAATCCTTCTACAGGGCGGACAACAGAGCGGCTCCAGGGTGGCGGGGAAGGCCCCGGCTTTTTGCGCAGGCTGCGGCTACGCAGCGGAAAAAGGATCCTGCTTGTGGTATTGGTCAATGTGCTCACAAATCCCCCTGCCGTGCTGCTGTGCTGGCTGGCAAGGCTGTATCTGCCTGCGGCCGCGGAATTTCCGGTCCAGCTGGCGGCAGAGGCCGGGGTAATAGCTGTAGAGGCCGGCATTTACCGCAGCTTTGCCCGAAAACCGTGGTGGGGGATCAGGCGCCCTGTTATGTTGGCGGTGGTATTGAACTTATGCTCATGGCTGTCGGGGATGGCATTGAATCTTTGGCGGGGGGTGTCCCCTATCTTTTGAACGGTGTAATCATCGGATTCTTTTCTGTGACACAGCGCAGAATGGATTTACGGACTGCAGGGCAGCAAATTGAGGTGGAGGCGCGCACAAGCAGCGCGGAAATGAGGTGATTTATGAAGAGAAGAGTATGCCTTTTGGGAATATTGGCCTGCCTTATGATCAGTACATTATGTGTGAGGGCAGATGTGATCTACGAGCCGCAGGATTCTTTTTACCGGACCCATGCAGGGGAATGTACCTATGTCAACCGGTGCTTCATTGTAAACGGCCCGGACGGCCAGGCGATTGTCTATAAGAGCCCGGAGTCACCGAAGGTCATTGGCACTTTGGAAAACGGGGCAGAAATCACGATTTCCTATACTTATCAGGACAGTGACGGCATTCTGTGGGGAATTTGTGATACTGACCAGAAGAGGACGGGATGGATGCCCATGGATTATTTGCAGGTGATTTACGACTATATTTCCTTTCAGGAGGAATATGGTGAGAAGTTTGTAGAGCAGAGCGGCTGTCTGGGAGAGGAATATAAGGGAAAGGATGTCTGCTTTTGGCCCTATCCCGGTTCGGAGGAATGCTTCACAATGTCCATGGACTGGGAGGACATGCCGGAGTACAGATTTGTATACACGGATGAAAAGGGGCATAGCTGGGGATTCGTGGGGTATTATTTCGGCATTAGAAACTCCTGGGTGTGCATTGACCAACCCACGGCGGTGTATGAGGAACTATATCCCCAAGGAGGGCCCGGAATCGGGGTACAGTCGGAAGACGGGAATCCGGAATGGCAGGGGGGGCGTATTGCGCCTCATCTCAATAAAAGGACAATTTTGATTACCGCAGCGCTTGTGGCAGCGGTGGTGGCAGTGACGGCCATATTGCTGGTGAAATTAAAGAAAAAGGGGTAAATGTACCCACAGGAGGGTCAAATGAAGCTGATATCATGGAATGTCAACGGCCTGCGGGCCTGTCTGCAGAAAGGATTTCTGGACTTTTTCCGGGAGGCGGAGGCGGATATCTTCTGCCTTCAGGAGACAAAGCTGCAGCAGGGGCAGCTTGAACTGGAATTGCCGGGATATTATCAGTACTGGAATTACGCGGAGAAGAAGGGATATTCCGGGACGGCGCTTTTTACGAAAAGGGAGCCGCTGCAGGTGGCTTACGGCATAGGGGTGGAGGAGCATGACCATGAGGGCCGGGTGATCACGGCGGAGTATGAGGAATATTATGTGGTCACGGTGTATGTGCCCAACTCCCAGAGGGAATTGACAAGGCTGGAATACCGCGTGAAATGGGAGGAAGACTTTCTCCGCTATGTGAAAGGGTTGGAGGAGAAAAAGCCTGTCATTTTCTGCGGTGACCTTAATGTGGCCCATCAGGAGATTGATTTAAAGAATCCCAAGACAAACCGCCATAATGCGGGATTTACGGAGGAGGAAAGGAATTGCTTCGGGCAGGTGTTGGAAAGTGGTTTCATTGACACGTTCCGGCATTTTTACCCGGAGGTGACAGGGGCCTATTCCTGGTGGTCCTATATGTTTCAGGCCAGGGCCAAGAATGCGGGGTGGCGTATTGACTATTTTGTAGCGTCGGAGGCGTTGGCGGACAGGCTGACGGATGCGAAGATCCATGCTCAGGTCCTGGGTTCCGACCATTGCCCGGTGGAGCTGGATATGGAGTGACGGAAATGGATATATGATGTTTTGCAGCGCAGAAAGTAAAAATGGCGAATGGGTTTTCTAAAACAGGAGGACAGAGAATGAAATTACTGAAAAAACCGCCTATGGGATGGAACAGCTGGGACTGCTACGGCGCTGCCGTCAAGGAAGAGCAGGTCAGGAGGAATGCCGAGTACATGGCAGCACATTTAAAGGAATTCGGCTGGGAATATATAGTGGTGGATATCCAATGGTATGAACCGGGCGCTGTGAGCCATGAATACAACCGAGGCGCAGAGCTGGTGATGGATGGGTTCGGGCGCCTGATGCCTGCGGTGAACCGCTTTCCCTCTGCGGCAGGCGGAAAGGGGTTTAAGCCTCTTGCGGACTATGTACATTCCCTGGGCCTTAAATTCGGTATCCATATCCTCAGGGGAATCCCCAGACAGGCCATACGGCTGAATACCCCGGTCATGGGCACGGAGTTCCGGGCAGCGGAAATCGCGGATTTCGGAAATGTGTGCCCATGGAACGGCGATATGTGCGGTGTTGATATGGGACGTGCAGGGGCCCAGGAGTATTACGATTCGATTTTCAGGCTGTATGCC
Organism: uncultured Lachnospiraceae bacterium; assembly: GCA_947643615.1. GTDB lineage: Bacteria > Bacillota > Clostridia > Lachnospirales > Lachnospiraceae > Acetatifactor. Next base: position 2,198 of record CANRWO010000064.1, on the reverse strand, counting down.
GATTGGGGAGTGGACTTTGTAAAAGTGGATGATATTGCGCGCCCATACCACAGGGATATGATATGTTGTGAACTGTAGATGTCAGATTCCTCTAAAAGATTGTATTTTAGTGGGAATCTCCATCTACTAAAATACAACATATGCGGCTGGCTCATTTGTGGTGAATGGAAACTTGCAGATGTTGTGATAAAGAAAGTGGGTGATAACTCTTTTTATTCGTATCTGTAAACAGTTTAGCACAAAGAAAGGCGGTTGTATATGGAAATCACTTATCATTGGGAAGGCGACTATCTGATTCCTGACCTCAAACTTTCGGATACAACGGAATATCATATCGGAAAGTATGGAAGAATGAGACAACGGTTTTTGAAGGAGAATCATGGGGGCATTTATTCGTATATGATTTTGTCGGAAACCTTATGGAAACATCTTGCGGAAGTCGATGAAGAATGCAATGAGATGGTGGACAGGCTTGTAAGGCAGATGACAAAGAAAGAGGGCGTGACGGAGCAACTTAAATCCGATGACTGGATCTGCTGGCTTCAGAAGATGAACAGCATCAGGAGCAGGGCGGAAGAAGTTGTGTTGCACGATCTGATATATTCCCTTTAGTTTTGTTCTGGCTTTAAGTTTCGTAGCATGAGGCTCAGATGATGTCAAGACACCGGCTCCGCCTCGCCAGTGGCGGTCTTGACATCATCTGAGCCTCATGCTATGGGGTGGTTAAGGGGGAACAAAGTTCCCCACTGCATTAAAAATGCCAATGGGGATTTTGCAAAAAAACAAAATTGGGGGATTGACAGGACGAAAGAAATGGCTTATTATTGACAATAAGAAATGGGTTTTCACCGTACATCTTGCTACGGCTTGCTCGTTTCTTTTTTTACTGCCAAAATATCATACAGATATTTTTTGCCATTTTCAGCATGGTTAATTAAAAGACGGGCATGGAATATATTGTATCTGACAAGCACATTCTCATCATAAACCGGGAGGGCAAAACGGACATCATACCTGTACCAGCCGTATCTGGCGTTTTTGTTGTGTTTTTCCTTGCGGTTTTCTTCAAAAGCCGGATTGGATGCTATCTGTATCAGCTCCGGTACCGCAGTGGCGGCGTTTGCCTTCGCTTTTGCATTTGCGCCCATAAGGCTTTTCCTGCTTTCTGATTCCGTATATTCTTCGGGAAGTTCGCTTCCAATATAAATACGCTCTGCATTTTCCTCAATCTCGTAATAGTCCCCGACATATCCTTCGAGATACTGCTTTACATCATTCCAGTCAATCTGACGTTTGCCCTTGAAACGGATATCGTTAATCAAGACCAGCTTTTTACCGTCCGCATCGGTTATGATATTTACATTCCTGTTTTCAATCATTGCTTTTGTTCCCTTTCTTCTTCTCTCTCGATTTGTAGACGTTAAACTGGTTCTTGCACTTCTGGCTGCAAAATTCATTCCCCCTCCGGGTGGCGACAAAGGCTTTATTACAATGCTTGCACAGGCGCATATCACTGTCCTTGTCCGTGAGCATGAAGGAAAAGCACATCTGCACCATGACAAGCAGCGAGTGGAAATCCCATACGATAACGGGAGCATCCTTTTCCAGCGCAATCCGGTAAGTCGGGGATATGCCGCCGAAAGCGGAAATGCCCTGACGGTACAGGCTGCGCGTCTGCTCGTCAATCTTATCATAATCCGTGTAATAAAGGAAACTCGTCACAAAAGTAAAGGCGAGGTCTGTAAATTCTTTCACGATCCAGTCGTACCTTTCCGCATAGTCCTTCTGCAATTCCATCGCCACAGCCTGCGGCGCATTCCCCATAGCCATTGTGATTGCAATGCCTTCGCGGTCAGTCACAGACCATCCCGATTCCATGCCTTTCTTTCTAAAATCCGGCTTGTCGAAGGGATAAAAATAGGAGAGGTAGTCTTCTGTTAGGAGGGATTCTTCCTTTATAAAGTGGTTTTTTGGAAGATACACCGATTCATAGGTTATAAAATCCGCTGTTGTCGGCAGGGCGGTCATAAAGCCGAGAAAACCATATTTTTTGATAAAGTCAAGTACAGCTTCCTTCAATTCTTCTTCCGGTACTTTGTGCATGGCGGCAAGCCCGACATTTATGGCATCAATGACAAGCTGCTCCGCTTCCTGCATGGGATGGTACATTTCCGGTCTGGCATCTTTGGAAACCGTTA